>NZ_JBITLI010000012.1:212887-224361 GCF_044465085.1 Streptomyces sp. NPDC049813
GGGGGGGGCCCCCCCCGGGCCGCCCTTGCGTCAGTGGGGGGGCGGTCGCGGGGGGGGGGGGGCCGGGGGGGGCGGGGGGGCCCCCCCCCCGGGGGGGGGGCGCCCCCGGGGGCCGGGGGGGCCCCACGCCCTCGACACCCTGGGGGGATGTCCCATGGCCGTTTCGAAGCGCGCCCGGCTCGCCGATGCCCGGCTCTATCTCTGCACCGACGCCCGCAAGCGCCAGGGCGACCTGCCGGAGTTCCTCGACGCCGTGCTCTCCGGCGGCGTGGACGTCGTGCAGCTGCGGGACAAGGGCATGGAGGCCGGTGAGGAGCTGGAGCACCTCGCGGTCCTCGCCGACGCGGCCCGCCGTCACGGCAAGCTCTTCGCGGTGAACGACCGGGCGGACGTCGCGCACGCCAGTGGCGCGGACGTGCTCCACCTCGGCCAGGGCGACCTGCCCGTCCCCGCGGCCCGCGCCCTGCTCGGCGAGGACGTGCTCATCGGCCGCTCCACGCACGCCGGCGCGGAGGCCGACGCGGCCGCCGCCCAGGAGGGCGTGGACTACTTCTGCACCGGCCCCTGCTGGCCGACCCCGACCAAGCCCGGCCGGCACGCCCCCGGCCTCGACCTGGTGCGCCACACCGCGGGCCTGGGCACCGACCGCCCCTGGTTCGCCATCGGCGGCATCGACCTGGAGAACCTGGACGAGGTCCTGGAGGCAGGCGCCCGCCGCGTCGTCGTCGTGCGCGCCCTCACCGAGGCGGACGACCCGGCCGCCGCGGCAGCCGAGTTCGCCAAGCGGCTGCGCGCGCTCTGACCTGCGCGGGGACGGTCCCCCGCGGGGGGCTGTCCGCAAGGTGGACGGGGATTAGGGGCAACCGGATTCCGTCAGTAACCTGCCCGTATGGCCTTTGGCACCGCTTCCACCAGGACCGATCGAGCCCGCACCGTGCGCGACATGCTCGCGGCGGGGAAGACGACGTACTCGTTCGAGTTCTCCGCGCCGAAAACCCCGAAGGGCGAGCGCAACCTGTGGAACGCCCTGCGCAGGGTCGAGGCCGTCTCACCGGACTTCGTCTCCGTGACGTACGGCGCCGGCGGCTCCACGCGCGCGGGCACGGTCAAGGAGACCGAGCAGATCGTCGCCGACACGACGCTGACGCCGGTCGCCCACATCACCGCCGTCGAGCACTCGGTCGCCGAGCTGCGCAACATCATCGGCCAGTACGCCGACGCCGGGATCCGGAACATGCTCGCGGTCCGCGGCGACCCGCCCGGCGACCCGATGGCCGACTGGATCTCGCACCCGGAGGGGCTGACCTACGCGGCCGAACTCGTCGCGCTGATCAAGGAGTCGGGCGACTTCTGCGTCGGCGTCGCCGCGTTCCCCGCGATGCACCCGCGCTCCAGCGAGTGGGACACCGACGTGCGGCACTTCGTCGACAAGTGCCGGGCGGGCGCCGACTACGCGATCACGCAGATGTTCTTCTACCCGGAGGAGTACCTGCGGCTGCGCGACCGGGTCGCCGCGGCCGGCTGCGAGACGCCGATCATCCCCGAATGCATGCCGGTGACGAGCGTGCGGATGCTGGAGCGGCTGCCGATGCTCAGCAACGCGGACTTCCCTCCCGCGCTGAAAGAGCGGATCCTCACAGCCAAAGACGATCCGGCCGCTGTACGCTCCATTGGCATCGAGTTCGCCACGGAGTTCTGCGCGAAGCTGCTTGACGAGGGTGTCCCGGGTCTGCACTTCATTACGCTCAACAACTCCACTGCGACGCTGGAGATCTACGAGAATCTGGGCCTGCACGAACAGCGGGCCTGATGGGCCGTACCCGCACGGGGTCACGGCCGTACGAGAGGGGCGTACATGGGCTGGGCGGTCCTCTACATCGCGTTCGGGCTGGTGGCGCTCTGGCTCCTCGGTGAGGTGCTGCTGCAGTACAAGGCGCGGCTGCGCTGGCGGCTGCTCGCCTTCGTGGGCTTCCTCGGGGTGGTCCTGGGCGTCCTGATGCCGTCGGTGTACGTCATCGGGATCGGCGCCGTCGCCTTCGCGGTCGGGCAGACGTACGTCACGCTGTCGTTCCGCAGCGGTTTCGCGGCGGGCTGGGCCCTGAAGAACGCTCCGGGGGCGTCCGAGGGCGGCAGCAAGCGGCGCAAGAGGGAGCCGGTCCGTCAGGACCCCACGCTCGAGGTCTCGGACCTGGAGTACGAGCAGGGCCCGCAGCAGGAGTACGCGCAGCAGCAGCCGGAGCCCGAGACGCCCGCGGAGTCCACGGCGGTGTACGCCACCACGGAGCCGATGCCCGACGACACCGGCCAGTACGGCGTCTACAGCGACGCGGCGTACGCGGCGACCGCGCAGGGCGGCCAGGGCTACGGCTACGACACCACGGCCTACGGCTACGACCAGCAGGGCTACGGCTACGACACGGGGCAGCAGCAGTACGCCGCCCCGTACTCCGACCCGTACATCGGCAACCAGAACTATCCGGCGCAGCCCCAGTACGGCGACCCGTACGCCACCGGCGGCCAGCAGCAGTACGGCGACCCGTACGCGACGGACGCGGCGTACGGCACGGACACGCCCCCCGGCGGCGTCTGGGTGCCGCAGCAGCGCAACGGCGAGGGGCAGCAGCAGGGCTACGGCGGCGAACTGCCCCCCGAGCAGCCCTATCCGGCCTACCCGCAGCACGACCCGAACGCCGGGTACGACACCGGCTACGACAACCAGCAGCAGTACCGGTACTAGAGCCCGTCCGGGGGCCGGGGGGCCCCGGTCCGCAGCCCCCGTCTGCGCGGCTCACTGGGAGCCGCGGAACTCCGGGCCCTCCACGATCAGGCCCGCCACCAGCGCCCCGGACATCCCCGCGTGCGGCAGCCCGCCGCCCGGGTGCGACCAGCCGCCCACCGCGAAGAGGCCCGGCAGCTCCGTCCGGTTCGCCGGGTGCAGCAGCCGCCCCCCGGCCGCGGCCAGCGCGGGTGCGGGCACCGCGCCGCCTTCCGCCCCGGTGGCCTCGGCGATGTCCCGTGGCGCCCGGACCTCGTGCCACAGCAGCCGCTCCCGCAGGCCGGGCACGGCCTGCCCGGCCTGCGCGAGGACCGCGTCCACGTCCGCCGCCTCCCCGCGCGCGTGGGACGGCACCGTCACCGTGACGGTGACCGCTTCGTGGCCGTCGTCCGGGACCTGGCCGGCCTCCCCGGACCGCAGCACCGTGACCGTCGGCCGCCCGGGCCGGGGGCCGCCGTCGAAGACCCAGGCAAGCTCGGCGTCCCGCGCGGTGCCGTGCACCACCGTCCGGTGCGGTGTGCCCTCGGGCCGGGGACCGCGCAGCGCCAGATGGACCGTCAGCCTGCTGGGCAGGGCCGCCTCGGACCGGGCCGGCACCTCGCCGTGCGCCGCCCGCCCCGGCAGCAGCCCGGCCAGCACGCCCGGCGCGACGCCCGCCACCACGAAGTCGGCGTCCTCCGCCGCCTGTCCGGCGAGCGCGACACCGGCCGCGCGGCCGTCCTTCACCACGATGCCGGTGACGGCCGTACCGAACCGGAACTCGACCTTGCGCCGCACACAGCGCGCGTACACCGCGTCCGCCAGCGCCCGCATCCCGCCGGTCACCGCCCACGTCCCGAACGTCTGCTCCATGTACGGCAGGACGGCCGCGCTCGCCGGTGCCGTGCGCGGGTCCAGGCCGTATGCCAGCGCGTACTGCTCCAGCAGCGCCACCAGGCGGGGCTCCCCGTCCAGCTCGAACGCGCCGATCTCGGCGAGGGTCCGCGCCGCGCGGTCCTTGCGCAGCAGCCGCCGCCGGGCCACGGCCGGGTACGGCTCCCGGTCGGCGAGCACCCGCCAGTTCGGCCAGAGCGGCTCTTCGAGCAGCGGGCGCCGGGAGCGGTCCCAGGCCTCCCGCGCCCGGTCCATGAACGCCGACCAGCGCGCGCCCGCGCCCGCGCCGACGGCCGCGTCCAGGGCCTCGGCGACCCCGGCCCGCCGCGCGTTCGGCAGGTCCGTCCGCGTGCCGTCCGCGAAGACGTGCCGCACCGCGGGCTCGACCTGCGTCAGACCGACGACGTCCTCCAGGGGCTCCTTGCCCGTCTTGACGAACAGGTCGCGGTAGACCGCGGGCAGCGGCAGCAGCCCGGGGCCGGTGTCGAACGCGAAGCCGTCGCGCTCGATCCGGCCGACCGCCCCGCCGTACGTCGCCGCCCGCTCGAAGACCACCGGCCGGTGGCCCGCCACGGCCAGCCGGGCGGCGGCCGCCATGGCGCCCATCCCCGCGCCGATCACCGCAATTCGTGCCATGGCAGGGACTGTATCGGCCGCCACCGACACCGCGGCCCGCAGGTCAGGGTGGCGGCCCGGCCTGCCGGGCGAGCCGCTTCTCCTCGCGCCGCTGCGCCCGCCCGCGCAGGAACCGCCGGATGCGCCGGACGAGCAGGAAGAGCATCAGCAGCCCGAGGACCAGCAGCACCGCCGCGATGATCGCGGCCGCCTCCGGGTGGAACATCGCGAACGTCACGACCCCGGCCACCCCGAGGTCCTCGGCGGTGCTCAGGACGAAGTTCGACGCGGGCTCGGGCGAGGTGTTGACCGCCATCCGGGTACCGGCCTTCACCGCGTGGCTGGCCAGCGCCGTGGAGCCGCCGACCGCGCCCGCCGCCAGGTCGGACAGCGACCCGCTCTGCCCGGCGAGCAGCGCTCCGACGACGGCGCCCGACACGGGCCGGATCACGGTGTGCACGGCGTCCCAGGCCGAGTCCACGTAGGGGATCTTGTCGGCGACCGCCTCGCACAGGAAGAGCACCCCGGCCGCGATCAGGACGTCCGGGCGCTGCAACGACTCGGGGACCTCGTCGGTCAGCCCGGTCGCGCCGAAGACGCCGAGCAGCAGGACCACCGCGTACGCGTTGATGCCGCTGGCCCAGCCACTGGTGAAGACCAGAGGGAGTACGGACACGGGTCCGATCGTAACCAGGGGCGCGCGCCGGGCGCCCGAGGCCGCGTGCGCGGGACTGAGTACGCGTACTCAGACAGGGAGATGAGTAGGTGCACGGATGGGCCGCGACCTGCGGGGACGGGAGAGTGGTCGGCACGGAGAGGGGCGCGGTTCCGGTACCGCCGACACGGGGCGGCGGAACGGGCGCGGCGCCCTTGGCCGCTCCTCTCGCCCGCACCGGGTGGGAGTGAGGCACGGGGGACCCGGGGGAGACCCGACGGGGGTCCGCACGGGGTGACGGGGGACGCGCCGGTCCGGTGAGGCCTGAGATCGACCACAGGCCTCGCCGGACCGGCGCTCCGTCCGTGGGGGCCGGGCGCGGTGGGTCGGGTCCTGACGGTCAGGCCCGGCGGTCAGGCCCGGCCGGTCAGCGGCTGTCCGCCGCCCACCCGGCCCTGGAGCAGCAGCGACAGCGCGGCGTGCACGTCGTCCAGCGAGCGCTCCGGCTGGAAGGCCTGCCAGTCGAGCGCGGCGACCAGCACCATGCCCACCAGCGCGGCCGCCGTCAGCGGGATGTCGATCTCGTCGCTCAGCTCGCCGTTCTCCACGGCGCCGCGCAGCACGCCCTCGACGACCGCCACCGCCTCCTGGCGGACCACGGCGAGGGTGGACTGCCAGGCACGGTTGGTGCGCCACAGCTCGGCCACGTAGAGCTGCGTGAAGGCCGGATACTCGTCGATGAAGACCAGGCCCGCGCGGATCATCGCGTCCAGGGCGTCGACCTTGCTGCCGCCGGACTCGTCCGCCTTCTGGGCCGCCTCGCGCAAGGAGGCGGTGAGGAGCCCGACGCCGTGGCGCAGCAGCTCCTCGAAGAGCACCGACTTACTGGCGAAGTTGTAGTAGACCGTGCCCTTGGCGACGCCGGCGCGCTCGGCGATCTCGTCGACCGTCGTGGCGGAGAATCCCTGCTCGGCGATGAGCGTGACAGCGGCCTCGTAGAGCTTCTGCCGGGTGGCCTGGCGCCGTGTGCTGCTTTCCATGCCCCCGATTCTCACAGGCCGCCCTGGAGGGGCGCTCACAGGCTCAGCTCCGGGTGCAGCCGGTCCAGCGTCCACACCTGCCGGCGCCGTGCCGTCAGGGCGGTGAGCGCGAGGGCGCCGGCGGTGAAGGCGGCGAGCACCGCGCAGGCCTGCCAGACGGGACCGAGCCCGCCGCCGGTGATCAGCCGCCGCAGGGCCTCGACGACGTAGCTCATGGGCAGGTACGGGTGGATCGCGTTGAAGAAGCCCGGACTCGTCTGGACGGGGTAGGTGCCGCCCGCCGAGGTGAGCTGGAGCATCAGGAGGGCGAGGACGAGGATGCGGCCGGCCGCTCCGAAGCGGGCGTTCAGCCACTGCACGAGGGCGGCGAAGCACGCCGTGACCAGGCACAGGAAGCCGACGGTCCCGGCGGCGTGCAGCATCCGCAGCCCCAGACCCCAGTGCAGGACGGACATCAGGGCGGCCACCTGGAGGAGGCCGAGCGCGGCGACCGGCAGCCAGCCCGCGAAGGCCACGCGCCAGGAGGAGGCGCCGACGGCCAGGGCGCGCCGGTTCAGCGGCTGGATCAGCATGTAGGCGACCATCGCCCCCACCCACAGGGAGAGCGGGATGAAGTACGGGGCGAATCCCGTCCCGTAGTTGGGTGCTTGGTGCAGCGACTGCGAGGCGAGCCGCACCGGGTCGGCCATCACCTCCGTGCGCTGATCGCGGTCCTTCTTGTCGTAGTCGGGGATCTTCTGCACGCCGTCGTGCAGCCCGCCGGCCAGCTCGCCCGAGCCGTCGGCCAGCTTGACCATGCCGCCGCGGAGGTCGTCCGCGCCGGTCCTCAGCTTGCCCACCCCGGCGTCGAGCTCGGTGGAGCCGGTCTTCGCCGTGCCGAGGCCGGTGTGCAGCTTCGCGGCTCCGGTGGCGACCTGGCCCGCACCCTTGTTGAGCCGGTTGATCTGCGCGACGGCGTTCTCGACGTCCTTGTCGAGCGTCGGAGCGCGCTCGGCGAGGGCCGCCGCCTGCTTCTGGAGGGTCGCCAGGTGGCTGTCCATGAGGTCCAGGTCGCCGTGCTCGTCCCGGATCAGGGTGTACAGGTCGTCCGAAACGGTGGCGACGTCCCTGGCGGCGGTCCTCGCCTTCTTCAGGTCCGGGCAGGCCGGGTCGCCGGCCAGTGGCTTCGCGCAGCGCCGTTCGTAGACCGTGTCGAGGATGTCGGCGCCTGCGTGGGCGCCCGTGCGGGCGGCGGGCGCGAGTCTCACCAAAGCGTCGAGGTTGTCGCGGACGCCCTGCGCGGAGTCGGCGACGAGCCGGGCGGTGTCGCCGATCTGCTTCTTGTTGCCCTTCAGGAAGGGCCGTACCTGGGCGGCCGCCCCGTTGACCTTGTCCGCGAGGGTCTGGGTGCCGGCGGAGACCTGCCGGGAGCCGGTCTCCAGGTCGCCCGCACCCTTGTCGAGCTTCTTCAGGCCGCTCGCCAGGTCGCCGCTGCCCTTCTTGGCGTCCTTCAGACCGTCGGCCAGGTCCTTCGAGCCCTGCTTGGCCTTGCCGATCCCGCCCTTCAGGTCGTCCGCGCCCTTCGCCGCCTTCTGGGTCGCGTCATGGATGTCCGAGAACGAGATGAAGATCTTGTCCAGGAAGGAGCGCGAGGCGTCCGTGGACGCGGCGGCCCGCACCTCGGAGAAGACCGTCCGGGAGATCTGCCCGACGATGTAGTTGTTCGCGTCGTTCGTACGCACGCGCAGGGCGCCGGTCTCGGGCGCGGCACCGGAACTGGAGGCGACGCGCTTGCTGAAGTCCGCGGGCATCGTCAGCGACAGGTAGTACGTGCCGTCCTCGACGCCACGGCGCGCCTGCGCCGCGTCGACCTCGTGCCACTGGAAGGTGTCGCTGTCGTACAGCCCCGCGGTGATGTCGTCGCCCGCGGTGATCTTCTTCCCGGCGGCGGACGCGCCCGTGTCCTCGTTGACGAGCGCCACCGGGATCTTGTCGAGGCGCCCGTAGGGATCCCAGAAGGACCACAGGTACAGGGCGCCGTAGAGCAGCGGCAGCAACAGCAGGGCGGCGAGCGCGGCGCGGGGCAGCTTTCCCCGGCCGAAGCGCCTCAGTTCAAGCGCGGCGAGCTTCGGCGAGCGCATCGGCAGTCTCCTCGTCGGTGTCGGTCAGGTCGCTGCCGGTCGGTGCGCCGTCGGCCGGGGCACTGTCGGCCGGGACGGCGGCGCGCGGGGCGGCGGTGGTCACGACGGCGTCCACGTCGGAGGGCGCCTCGCTGCACACGGCGACGACCGTGGTCCCCGCCTGCGCGAGGGAGCGCAACTGGCCCCAGACCTCGGCCCGCTCGGCCTCCGCGAGCTTCAGGTCGGTGTCGTCGACACCGAGCAGCCGCGGCCGGCCGACGAGCGCGAGCGCCAGGGAGAGCCGCAGCGCCTCGACGCGCTCCAGGTCCCGGACGGCCGTGCGCGGCCCCTTGGGCAGGGAGTCCGGGTCCAGGCCGGCGGCGGCCAGGGCGCCGTCGATCCGGGACCTCGCCGTCGCCGCGCGCTCGGGGCGCGGACGCAGCAGTGCGCGCAGCCCACCGTCGAACCGCCCTTGCAGCAGGGCCCGTTCCCGCAGGTGCTCCGCCACGGTGAGGGCCGGATCGAGATCGGTCACGCCCGGCACGTGCGCGAGCGCGCTGATCCGCCGCACGGCCGCCATCCGCCGCGGCAGGTCGAGACCGCCGACGGTGGCCGTCCCCGCGGCGAGGCGCATCCGCCCGGTCAGGGCCAGCAGGAGACACGTACGGCCGCTCCCGGACGGCCCCTCGACGGCGACCAGCGCCCCCGCGGCCGCGTCGACGCCGACCCCGCGGAACGCCCAGCCGCGCGGGCCCCGCACCCCGAGCCCCGCGCCGGTGAGCGCGGCCCCGCCCTGCGGACCGTCCATGCCATGGCCCCCTGCTGCTCGCCATTTTTGTACTGACTGGTCAGTGCAGAAAAGTATCCCGAACTGTCGATCGGGGCAATACAGCAGGTCAGGGCGGATTGTCAGTGGCGTCCCGCACGATGGGCACATACGGCCACTGCGCCGTCACACAGACGACAGGAGGTTCGTCATGGCCAGGTACCCCGCAGCAGCCGCACGCCGCCGCGCCGCCACCGGCCCTGCCCCCTCACTGACCGGACCCGCCACCGACGTCCACCCCGTGCTGCGCCGGGCAGGCGCCCCGCCCGCCGCACTCGACCTGCTCGCCCAGGCCCGCGCCGGACTCGACGAAGCGACCCTGCTGGAGCAGCCGAACGAGCGGTACGCCACCGCCCACCTCGCCGCGCTGCGCACCGCCGCGGCCGTGCTCGCCGCCCGCGGCAGGCCCGAGACCACGCCCAAGCGCCGCGCCAAGATCCGCAGCGCCTGGGAGGTGCTCCCCGAGATCGCGCCCGAACTGGCGGAGTGGAGCGCCCTGTTCGAGGCCGGGGCCGCCCGCCGGGCCCGCGCGGAGGCGGGCATACGCGGCGCCGCCAGTGCCCGCGACGCCGACGACCTGCTGCGCGACGTGGCGATGTTCCTGCGCCTCGTCGAGCGGATGCTCGTCCTGCAGCCCGCGCTTCCGCAGCCGCGCCGCGAGGACGACGCCCGGATGCCGGAGCGGGAGGTGCCCGACGCGGGGTGACCAGCGGTTGTGGCGACACACACGGATGGCGTGGCCGCCCGTCGGCGCCCATTAGGGTGGAGGCGCCCGAACCTGTTCACGCCGAGGAGTCAGCTGCCGTGCCGGACCCGATGCGTCCCCCCGTCGCCCACCCTCGCACGACGTCGCCGCACACCGACCCCTCGCGCTCCCGCGCCTCGCTGCGCACCGCCGTGGTCCAGGAGGTCCTGAAGGGCGCCCTCGACCGCCGCGCCGCAGCGGTGGGCAGCGAGACGCTCGACGTCCTCGACACCGGGGGCGGCAGCGGCAACTTCGCGGTGCCCGCCGCCCGTCTGGGCCACCGCGTCACCGTCGTCGACCCCAGCCCGAACGCGCTGTTCGCGCTGGAGCGCCGGGCCGCGGAGGCCGGCGTGGCCGACCGGGTGCGCGGTGTCCAGGGCGACGTCTCGGGCCTCTTCGACGTCGTCGAGCGGGAGGCCTACGACGCCGTGCTGTGCCACGGGGTCCTGGAGTACGTCGAGGAACCCGCGGAGGGCGTGCGCAACGCGGTGGGCGCGCTGCGCCCCGGCGGGGTGCTCAGCCTGCTCGCCGCCGGCCTCGGCGGAGCCGTCCTCGCGCGCGCCCTCGCCGGCCACTTCAAGGAGGCTCGACAGGCGCTCGACGACCCGGCGGGTCGCTGGGGCGAGGGCGACCCGGTGCCCCGGCGCTTCACCGCCGAGCAGCTCGCCGAACTCGTCGGGCAGGCCGGGGTGGACGTCGGCGCGGTGCACGGCGTGCGGGTCTTCGCCGACCTCGTCCCGGGCGTCCTCGTCGACACCGAGCCGGGCGCCTTCCAGGAGCTTCTCCAGCTGGAGGCCGCCGCCGCCGAGCTGCCCGCCTTCCACGCCGTGGCGACCCAGTTGCACGTGCTGGGTGTGAAGCGGGAGACGGACGGGGCCTGACCCCCGCGGTCATCCGCCGCTGATCAGCGACGCAGTGGCGGATGGAGTACGCCACAGGCCCCCCGATCGGGCGTCTGTCGCCGTATGATCGGGGTAGACCGTCCGGCATGACGGGTCGGCCGCTGGGGAATGACGCTCAGTGAGCCGGAGCGGCGTGGCGCGGTCCGGAATGGTGAAGTTGGCGTAGAGGGGCGGGTTTCACGGGGGCGATTCCCTGCCTATCCTGAAGGGGACCCCCGGTCGCCCCGGCGACTGCACGATGAGGAGGACTCCGTGCCGCTCTCGGAGCACGAGCAGCGAATGCTCGAGCAGATGGAGCGAGCGCTGTACGCCGAAGATCCCAAGTTCGCGACAGCGCTTGAGGGAAGCGGGCTGCGTACGTACACCCGACGTCGGGTCTACCAGGCAGTCGCGGGCTTCCTGGTGGGTATCGCGCTCCTCATGGCAGGAATGGTCGCGCAGCAGATCTGGATCAGCGTGGTGGGGTTCCTCGTCATGCTCGGATGTGCGGTGCTCGCGGTCACCGGATGGCGCAAGGCGCCCAAACCGGGTGAACAGCCGGCGGGAGCGGTGCCAGGCGCCCCCGCGGCCCGGCGGGGGAGCAAACCCAAGCGCTCGGTGATGGACCGGATCGAGCAGCGCTGGCAGCGCCGCCGCGACGAGCAGGGCGGCCGCTGAGCGATCCGTCGCCACCGGTCTTTGCGCAGGTGTGAAGGGTGACCGCCCCGGGCGGTCACCCTTTGTGCGTAATGGGCCGGTGCGGAGATGCACCGGACGACGGAGGCATGGGACGACGGAGGCACGGGACTACGGAGGCACGGGACACAGACGTACGGGACACAGACGTGGGGGCCCCGCCCCCCCCCCGGGGCGGGGGGGGCCCCGGGGGGGGGGCGGGGGGCGGGGGGGCGGGGGGGCGGGGGGGGGGGGGGGGGGGGGGGGGGGGCCCCCCGCCCCCCCGCCC
>NZ_JBITLI010000012.1:224371-282171 GCF_044465085.1 Streptomyces sp. NPDC049813
GCGGGGGGGGGTTGGACCCGCTCCCCGGAGCATTGTCCCTAGGTTGCCCGGGCATGTCGCCGCCCCGGCACACTGAGGTCCGGCAACGCGCCGGGGGCCCCCCCCCCCCGGGGGGGGCGGGGCCCCACGCCGTGCTCAGCGGCCGCGGTCAACTCTCCTGCCCCGTCGGGTGAGGGCGGGAGCGCCGGGCGAGCACCGCCGACCAGCGCTCCCGGAGCCGGACCCGGAACGACTCCCAGCGCCGCGAGAGCGCCCAGACCACCCGGACGGCCGAGCGGGGCGCCAGCGTCGCCCGCAGCCGCGCCGGGCCGCTCACCTTGGCGTGCAGCGCGGCGTACACGTGCCGCACGTCCTCGCCCAGGCCCGCGACCGGCACCGGCCGCGGCGCGTACAGCACCTGCTCCACCGCCCGGGCCACCCGGCCGAGGGCCGCGGCGGCCGGCGGCTCCAGCTGGCCCAGCCGCACGATGCGGTCCGCCGTCCGGCGCGGGGTCCGCGCCTCGTCCGGGGCGATGCCGTGATCCCAGGCGGTGTCCGTGACCTCCCGCCAGGCCGCCAGCGTGCGCGCGCCGATGTCGGTGTCCGTCCGCCCGGCCGGACCGAGCCGCAGCGATCTGACCCGGCGCCGCCACATCATCGGCAGCAGCGGCACCACGACGACCACCAGGGCGGCCAGGGTCACCAGCAGGATGCCCCCGATCGGCGGGCCGTCGTCCGGGGTCTCCCCGGCGACCGCCGGAGACGTGTCACCGCAGCTGCCGTCCCGGCGCTGCGCCGCCGAGCAGCTCTCCGACGACGAGGGCTGCGCGGCCGAGGGCGCCGAGGAGGCGGACGCGCTCGGCGCCGCCGGGTCGCTCGGGCCGCCCACCGGGGCGGTGTCCTGCGTGTACTCCGGGACCGAGCCGCGGTTCGGCGTCGGCTCGAAGCGGGTCCAGCCCACCCCCTCGAAGTACAGCTCCGGCCAGGCGTGCGCGTCGCGCAGGCCCACCGTGTACGAGCCCCCGCCCGCCGGGGAGCCGGGCGTGAAGCCGACCGCGACCCGGGCCGGGATGCCCAGCGTCCTGGCCATCGCCGCCATCGAGAAGGAGAAGTGGACGCAGAAGCCCTCCTTCTGCTTCAGGAACCGGGCGATGGCCGCGGACCCGCTGCCCGCCTGCACCTCGGTGTTGTACGTGAAGCCGCCGTTCACGGCGAAGTAGTCCTGCAGTTCGACCGCGCGCTCGTAGTTGTCCGTCGCGCCCGCCGTGACCCGCTGCGCGGTCCTGCGCACCACGTCCGGCAGTGAGCCCGGCACCTTGGTGAACTCGCGCGCGATGTCCGCGGGCGGCGCCCCGGCGTCCCGCAACTGCTCCGCGGTCGGCCGCACGATCAGGCTGTCGACGGTGTACGACTTGCCGCGCGTCGTCTGCCCGTGGTCGCCCACCAGGGTCCGGCCGACCTGCTCGAAGCGCCAGCGCCCGTCGATCGCCACCCGGGTGGCCGGGTACGGCATCGGCAGCCAGTCCTGCGCGTACCAGTCGGCCGCGGAGATCCGGGTCCTGACCTCGGTCCTGCCGATGCCCGCGTCCAGGCCCGGCGGGCCCGGCAGCGGGGACGGCACGTCGGTGATGCTGCGGACCGAGGGGCGCCACGTCGTGCCGTCGAACTCGTCGAGCGCGACGATCCGCAGATACATGTCGGAGGTCTGTTCGGCATCGGTCCGGTAGGACATCACCGTGCGGTCCTCCGGCTGGTTCAGGCTGTTCTGCAGCGAGACCAGGGGGTTGACCGCGGAGATGGTGCCGCCGCCGCCCGAACCGGGGCCCACACCGGAGCCGGACGGACCGATCAGGCCACCGTCCATGGCCGGCAGGAAGTACGGCACGATCGCGGCGATGCCGAGCACCAGCACACCGATGCGGCGGCCGGTGCGCACCGGGGCGAGCGCGCCGGTCCGGCCGTCCTGGCCCGGTCCGCCGGGCACCCGCCCGGTGCCGCCGAACACCCGGCCCCACTGCGACAGCCGGTCCCGGCTCTCCGCGAGCAGGAGCAGCAGATAGCCGCCGGCCGCGCCGAGGAACCACAGCCAGTCGATCCAGCTGTCGGAGAGCCCCGCGGCGACCGAGTACAGCGCCAGCAGCGGCAGGCCCGCCGGCGCCGCGCTGCGGAAGGTGACCGCGAGCGCGTCCACCATGAGGCCGATCACCAGCGCGCCGCCGACCAGCATCAGCCGGATGCCGTCCGTGAGCGGCGCCGGGATCATGTACCGGCCGATGTCGTCGCCGCCCGCCTCCAGCAGCGCGCCGAACCGCCCGAAGGCCTCCGGGCCCGGCACGATCGCGCCGAGCGCCTGCTCGTGCGCGAAGACGAGGGTGAGCAGCAGCAGGGAGACCAGGGCCTGGGCCGCGACCGTCAGCGGCCGCGCCAGCGGCACCCTGCGGGCCGCGGCGCCCACCGCGGCCTGGATCACCAGCAGGATCCCGGCCTGGAGGATCCATGTCGACCTGTCGACAAGGGGGAGCAGTGCGCACGAGGCCAGGAAGGTGGCCAGCGTGGCACAGACCGTCAGCCGCGCACCGCCGCTCATGACCGGCCTCCCGTGCTGGTCGGCGCCGCGGTCCCGGTGCGCTCGCGGTCCGCCTGCCGCCACATGGAGACGACCGAGGCGCCCGGCGGCACGGCCACCGCGGTCCAGCCCGCCTCCTGGAGCAGACGCAGCCGCCGCGCGCACTGCGGTGAGACCGGCGCGCCCGGCCCCTGCGACCAGCCGGCGCCGTCCAGGAGGAAGGCGATCGCCCCTCTGCTGCGCTGCCGCATCCGTGCGGCCACCGCGGCCTGCTCCTCGTCCAGGTCGCCGAAGAAGGCGACCAGAAGTCCTTCGTTGCCCCCGCGCAGCACGTCGTAGGCGGCGGAGAGCGTGTACGTGTCGGAGTGGTCGACGACGGCGAGCGTGTCCATCAGCAGGCCCGCCGCGTCCGCCGACCCCTGGCCGACGCCCGCGAAACCGTCCGTGCCCTCGCCCGGTGCCGCGCTGCCGCTGTCGGTCAACAGCCGGACGGAGAAGCCCCGTTCCAGCATGTGGACCAGGACGGAGGCCGCGCCGGACACCGCCCACTCGAACGCCGAGTCGGGGCCCGCGCCCTGGAAGGCCGGCCCGCGGGTGTCGAGCAGCACGGTGCAGCGGGCCCGCTGCGGCTGCTCCTCGCGACGCACCATCAGCTCGCCGTAGCGGGCCGTCGAGCGCCAGTGGACGCGGCGCAGGTCGTCGCCGTACCGGTAGCCGCGCGGGATCACGTCGTCCTCACCGGCCAGCGCGAGCGAGCGCTGCCGCCCGTCCCCGTACCCCGTGGCCTCGCCGGCCAGCCGGACCGGCGGCAGCGGCTCCACGTGCGGGATCACCGTCAGGGTGTCGTACGTGGCGAAGGACCGGGTCAGCTCGCACATGCCGAACGGGTCGGTGAGGCGCAGTTGCAGCGGGCCCAGCGGGTAGCGGCCGCGCAGGTCCGAGCGGACCCGGTAGGACACCTCGCGGCGGCCGCCCGCCTCGACGCGGTCCAGGACGAAGCGGGGGCGCGGCCCGAGCACGTAGGGCACCCGGTCCTGGAGCATGAGCAGGCCGGTGGGCAGCCGCGAGACGTTGTCCATCCGCAGGTGCACCCGCGCCTCGGAACCGGCGGGCACCCGCGCCGGGGAGAGGCGGCGGCTGCCCGCGACCCGGTAGCGGGTGCGGTACAGCACGCCCGCGCAGACCAGGGGGAGGACCGTCAGCAGCAGACCGACCCGGAGCAGATCGCTCTGCCCCAGGACGTACGCGCAGACCGTCGCGGCGATCCCGGCCGCGAGGAACGACCGGCCGCGTGTGGTCAGCCCGGCGAGCGCGGTGCGCAGGCCGCTCTTGTCCCCTTTGTCGCCCGTGCCGTCCGTCGTGCCGCCCGTACCGTCCGGCGCGCTGTCGCCGCCCGTGAAACCGCCCCCGGGGTCCGCCGCGGGGTACCCCCCTGCCGCCATCACAGGCCCCGGGCGCCGGGCGGCTGCTGGCCGTAGAGCGGAGGAGCCGTGGGATAGCCCTGGGGCGCGCGGGTCTCGGCCGCCGGGACCGGGATGCGCTGGAGGATGTCGTGGACGACCTGCTCGGCCGTGCGCCGGTTCAACTGGGCCTGCGCGGTGGGCAGCAGCCGGTGCGCCAGCACCGCGACGGCCAGCGCCTGCACGTCGTCGGGGAGCGCGTACTCCCGGCCGCCGAGCGCCGCCGCGGCCTTGGCCGCGCGCAGCAGATGCAGCGTCGCGCGCGGCGACGCGCCGAGTCTGAGGTCCGGGTGGGTGCGCGTGGCCGCCACCAGGTCGACCGCGTAGCGCCGGACGGGGTCGGCGACATGGACGGTGCGCACGGCGTCGACCAGCTTCACGATGTCGTGCGCGTGCGCCACCGGCTGGAGATCGTCCAGCGGCGAGGCGCCCCCGTGGACGTCGAGCATCTGCAACTCGGCCTCCGGGCTGGGATAGCCGATGGAGACGCGCGCCATGAAGCGGTCGCGCTGGGCCTCGGGCAGCGGGTACGTGCCCTCCATCTCGACCGGGTTCTGCGTGGCCACCACCATGAAGGGGCTCGGCAGTTCGTAGGTCCTGCCGTCGATGGTGACCTGGCGCTCCTCCATGGACTCCAGGAGCGCGGACTGCGTCTTCGGGGACGCCCGGTTGATCTCGTCGCCGATCACGATCTGCGCGAAGATCGCCCCCGGCTTGAACTCGAAGTCCTGGCGCTGCTGGTCCCAGATGGAGACCCCGGTGATGTCCGAGGGCAGCAGGTCGGGCGTGAACTGGATGCGCCGCACCGAGCAGTCGATGGACCGCGCCAGCGCCTTGGCCAGCATCGTCTTGCCGACACCCGGCACATCCTCGATGAGCAGGTGCCCCTCCGCCAGCAGCACCGTCAGCGAAAGCCGTACGACCTCCGGCTTGCCCTCGATCACACCCTCCACCGACTCGCGCACCCGCTCCACGGTGGTGGTCAGATCAGTGAGGCTCGCTCGATCGTCATAGGTCGTCACCCGGCCCTCCTCGGCCCTACGCTCCCGGGCCGACGCTCTGCGATGCGTGACCGGCCCACCCCGAAACACGGACACCACGCGCGAGGAGTTCCGTCGCTCGCGCGGGGTGCCACACACGCATTCTTGTTGCCGTAACCGGTTCGTGTCACTCGCCTGTGGACAACTGGCCGCGATATGTCAGGCCTTACGACCTTTTGAGGGCATGCCTGCTGTGAGGTCAGCGGGGCTGGACCTCCCGCAGTTCGCCCGTCTTCACGTCGAGGACAAAGCCGCGCACGTCGTCGGTGTGCGGCAGGAAGGGCGAGGTGCGCACCTTCTCGACGGCCTGCCGGACGTCCTGCTCGACGTCGGCGAACCCCTCCACGGCCCAGCTGGGCCGCTGCCCGACCTCCAGTTCGAGCTCGTGCCGGAACTCCTCGCCGAGCCCCTCCATGCCGCAGCCGCTGTGGTGGACGACGAGCACGCTGCGGGTGCCGAGCGCGCGCTGGCTGATGGTCAGCGACCGGATCACGTCGTCGGTGACGGCGCCGCCCGCGTTGCGCATGAAGTGGCAGTCGCCCAGTTCCAGGCCGAGCGCGGGGTACAGGTCGAGGCGGGCGTCCATGCACGTGACGACGGCGACGCGCGCGGCGGGGCGCGCGCTCAGGCCGGGGTCGCTGAACGCGGCGGCGTACCGCGCGTTCGCCTCGACACAGCGGTCGGTCACGGAGGCGGCGCCCGCTATGGCGTTGTCGGAGGAGCTGGCAGGAGAAGTCGTCATGGTGACGACGGTAGTCGGCGGGGACGCCCGGAGCCCGCTGTGGGAGGGGACAAAGAACGTGATCGCGCCTTGTTGTGAGCCACTCCACAGCCGGGCCCGGCCGCGTCCGAACGGGTGAACCGGCCGGCCGCGCGGCGCCCACCCGCCGGTCCGCGACGCGCAGGGCGGTTGATTGACCGAGGGGCACCGTGGACTAAAGTGACGCCGAACCCCAATAACGAAGCAACACGGAGATCCCGGCGCCGCCGGACGCTCCCCGCGTGCGCGGCGCGTACGTACGGCTCGGCCTCCTCCCGCTCCGGTCGGCCGGCGTCCCTTCCCCGGCGCCGACGGACCCCATCCCCTTCAGGAGCGGGCGGGGACCCGGCAGTGCGTACGACCGCCCGCCGGACCTGAGAGGGCCCCTTGAGTCAGCGACACGTTCCGGTGATGCTCCAGCGCTGCCTGGACCTGTTGGCCCCGGCACTCGCCCAGCCGGGGGCGGTCGTCGTCGACTGCACGCTCGGCCTCGGCGGGCACAGTGAGGCCCTCCTCGCCACCTTCCCCTCGTGCCGGCTCGTCGCCCTCGACCGCGACAAGGAAGCGCTGCGCCTGTCCGGCGAGCGCCTCGCCCGCTTCGGCGACCGGGCCACGCTCGTGCACGCCGTCTACGACGAGCTGCCCGAGGTCCTGGAGCGGCTGGAGATCCCGCGCGTCCAGGGCGTCCTGTTCGACCTCGGCGTCTCCTCCATGCAGCTCGACGAGGCCGACCGCGGCTTCGCCTACGCGCAGGACGCGCCGCTGGACATGCGCATGGACCAGAGCGCCGGGGTGAGCGCCGCCGAGGTCCTGAACACGTACGCGCCGGGCGAGTTGGTGCGGATCCTGCGCCAGTACGGCGAGGAGAAGCAGGCCAAGCGGATCGTCTCGGCCATCGTGCGCGAGCGCGAGAAGGAGCCGTTCAGCAACAGCGCCCGGCTCGTCGACCTGATCCGCGACGCACTGCCGCAGGCCGCCAAGCGCACCGGCGGCAACCCCGCCAAGCGCACCTTCCAGGCGCTGCGCATCGAGGTCAACGGCGAGCTGAGCGTGCTGGAGCGGGCCGTCCCCGCCGCCGTCGGCGCGCTCGCGGTCGGCGGCCGGATCGCCGTCCTGTCGTACCACTCGCTGGAGGACCGGCTGGTCAAGCAGGTCTTCGCGGCCGGTGCCGCCACCACGGCGCCGCCCGGACTGCCCGTCGTCCCCGAGCGCTACCAGCCCCGGCTCAAGCTGCTCACCCGCGGTGCCGAACTCCCCACGGAGGAAGAGGTCGCCGAGAACCGCCGGGCCGCTCCGGCACGGCTGCGGGGTGCGCAGCGCATCCGCGAGGAGGTCGCCGAGTGAGGCACGCGCGCGTGGAGAGGTGGTCATGACCGCCAGGAGCGGCTCGAAGGACGGCAACGAGGCCGGGAGAGCGCGAGGGGCCCGCGGCGCCCGGGGTCCCGGACGCGCTCCCGCCCCCAAGGCGAAGGCGCCCGCGGCCCAAGCACCCCCGGCCGGGAAACCCAGGAAACCCGGCGGCGCCGGCGCCCCGCCCGCCGGCCGGGCCGCCCGGCTGGCGCGGCTCCTGCCGGTCGCGCCGGGCGGCGGCGCGCAGGCCGCGCGGACCCCGTTCGTCCTCCTCGTCGTCCTGCTCCTCGGCGGCGGCCTCATCACCCTGCTGCTGCTGAACTCCTCGCTCAACGAAGGATCGTTCAAGCTCAGCAAGCTCAAGAAGCAGACCACCGAGCTGACCGACGACGAACAGCAACTCCAGCGCGACGTCGACTCCTACTCGGCCCCCGACGCCCTCCGGCGCCGCGCCCGCGAACTCGGCATGGTGACGGGCGGCGACCCCGCCTTCCTCGCCCCGGACGGCACGGTCCGCGGGGTGCCGAGCAAGGCCGCGCTCACCGCGCCGGCGTACCGGCCCGCGCCCCCGCCGGAGGCCCTCGCCACGTCCCCGGCCGCGCCGCAGCCGACCACGGCGCCGCCCGCCGCCCCCACCCCCGTGCCCGCGCAGCCGGCCCCGGCGACGCCCGCGGCCCCCGCTCCTTCGAACCCCGGCAGGTGACGCCATGACCGACAGGGAGCCCCCGCGCCGCCGCGTGCCAGGACCCGCGCGCTCGGCCCGCACGTCCCGGCCCGCTCCCCAGCGGCGCCCGGGCCCCGGCGGGCGCCCCGCCGCGCGGCGCCCGCGCGCCGGGGCGGGCCGGGCGAGCGCTCCGCTGCGCCTGGGCAGCCCCCGGCCCCGGCTGCGCATGGTGAGCCTGGGCCTCACGCTCGTCCTGCTGGTCTTCGTCGTACGGCTCCTGCAGGTGCAGGGCGTCGACGCGAGCGCGTACGCGGCCAAGGCCGAGCTGAACCGGTACGTCAGCCACACCATCGCCGCCGAGCGCGGCGACATCACCGACCGCAGCGGCGTCTCCCTGGCGACGAGCGTGGACGCGTACGACATCACCGCGGACCCGACGCTGTTCACCGAGAAGGCCACCCGGCTCAAGGACGCGCCCGAGCAGGCGGCGGCGCTCCTGTCGCCGATCGTCGGGGTGGACGCGGGCCAGCTGGCCGCGAAGCTGCGGACCAAGGACACCCGGTACGTGCGGTTGGCCGCCCGGCAGACGCCGCAGGTCTGGAAGCAGATCAAGGACCTCAGGTCGACGCTGAACGACAAGGCGAACGCCGAGGGCCGGGCGGGCGGCGTGCTCGCCGGGGTCCTCGCCGACCCCAGCAGCAAGCGCGTGTACCCCAACAAGGACCTCGCCGCCGGGATACTGGGCTGGGTCAACGCCGACGGCAAGGGCGGCGGCGGTGTCGAGCAGCAGCTCGACAAGAAGCTCGCGGGCAAGGACGGCAAGATCCGCTACGCCCAGTCCGGCGGGCAGCAGGTGCCGACCGCCGGCAGCACCGAGCAGCCCGCGGTGGCCGGTTCGGACGTCGAGCTGACCATCGACCGTGACATCCAGTGGGCCGCGCAGGACGCGATCAGCGAGCAGGTCGCCAAGTCCCAGGCGGACCGCGGCTACGTCATAGTGCAGGACACGCAGACCGGCGAGGTCCTGGCGATGGCGAACGCGCCCGGCTTTGACCCCAACGACCTGTCGCAGGCGAACGCGACGGCCCTGGGCAACGCCGCGCTCCAGGACGCCTTCGAGCCCGGCTCCACCGCCAAGGTCATGTCGATGGCGGCGATCCTGGAGGAGAACGCGGCCACGCCGCTGACCCACGTCACGGTGCCCAACCGGCTGCACCGCGGCGACCGGCTCTTCCAGGACGACATCGACCACGCGACCTGGCACCTCACGCTCAACGGCGTCCTCGCCAAGTCCAGCAACATCGGCACGATCCTCGCCACCGGCCAGCTCGGCGCCACCCAGCCGAAGGCCAACCGGACCCTCTACTCCTACCTGCGCAAGTTCGGCATCGGCCGGCCCAGCGGGCTCGGCTTCCCCGGCGAGACCGCGGGCATCCTCGCCCCGGCCGGCAAGTGGTCGACGTCGCAGCAGTACACGATCCCCTTCGGGCAGGGCTTCTCCATCAACGCCATGCAGGCGGCCTCCGTGTACTCGACGATCGCCAACGACGGCGTCCGCATCGAACCGACCTTCGTGCGGGGCGAGAAGGGCCCCGACGGCCGGTTCACGCCCGCGCCCCGGCCCAAGGAGACCCGGGTCGTCAGCGCCAGGACGGCCAAGACGGTCGCGAAGATGCTGGAGTCGGTCGTCGACGACGAGGAAGGCACCGGCACCAAGGCCCGCATCCCCGGCTACCGCGTCGCCGGCAAGACCGGCACCGCCAACCGCGTCGACCCCGACACCGGCCGCTACAAGGGGTACACGTCCTCGTTCGCCGGTTTCGCGCCCGCCGACAAGCCGCGCGTGACCGTCTACTGCGCCATCCAGAACGCGACCCGGGGCAGCTACTTCGGCGGTCAGATCTGCGGGCCCATCTACAAGCAGGTCATGGAGTTCGCCCTGAAGACCCTCCAAGTCCCGCCCACGGGCACCAAGTCCGCACGGTTGCCCGTCACGTTCAAGCCATGACGGCCAGTACCTGCCGTGACCATGATCACCTCACCCGGTGAAGACACCCTGAAGAGCTCGTGACAACCAACACCCCGGACGCCGGGAACCACCGGCCGCCGCACCCCTCTCCCGCCCGCCGCCCGGCACCGCCTTCGAACGACGGTGCTGCGCGCCGAGGGCCCTCTTTTAGCCCAGCGGGGGGTGCGCCCGGTACGCTCACCGCCGTGCCACACGCTGATCAGTCCCAAACCACCCAGAAGGGCGCACCCGTGACGTATCCCGGGCCGCCGCGGCCGGTCGAGGTCTCCGCCACCCCCCTCGCGGAACTGGCAGCTCAGCTGGGTGTCCCCGTGCCCCGGACGGCCGACGCGGCAGCGAGCCTCCCCGGCGTCCGCGGCATCACCCACGACTCCCGCGCCGTGCGCCCCGGCGACCTGTACGCGGCCCTGCCCGGCGCCCGCGCCCACGGCGCCGACTTCGCCGCCCAGGCCGCCACCCTCGGCGCGGTCGCCGCCCTCACCGACCCGGCCGGCGCCGACCGCGTCGCCGAGGCCGGGCTGCTGCCGCTCGTCGTGGAGAACCCGCGCGCCGCCATGGGCGAGCTGGCCGCCACGATCTACGGCCACCCGGGCACGGATTTGCTCCAGATCGGCATCACCGGCACCTCCGGCAAGACCACCACGGCGTACCTCGTCGAGGGCGGCCTGAAGTCGGTCCGCTCGACCGGGCTCATCGGCACCGTCGAGATGCGCATCGGCGACGAGCGCATCAAGTCCGAGCGGACCACCCCGGAGGCCACCGACCTCCAGGCGCTCTTCGCGGTCATGCGCGAGCGCGGCGTCGAGGCCGTCGCCATGGAGGTCTCCAGCCACGCCCTCGTGCTCGGCCGGGTCGACGGCTGCGTCTTCGACGTCGCCGTCTTCAACAACCTCAGCCCGGAGCACATGGAGTTCCACTCCGGCATGGAGGACTACTTCCAGGCCAAGGCGCAGCTGTTCACACACGCACGCAGCAAACAGGGTGTGGTGAACCTCGACGACGAGTACGGGCGGCGGCTGGTCTCCCAGTGCGCGGCGGCGGGGTACCCCGTCGTCACGTTCTCCGCGGAGGGCCACCCCGACGCCGGCTGGCGCGCCGAGGACGTCGAAGTCGGCCCGCTCGGCTCGACGTTGACCGTCGTCGGCCCCCAGGGGCAGCGGATCGCCGCCAGGGCCCCGCTGCCGGGCGCCTTCAACGTGGCCAACACCCTCGCCGCCGTCGTCACCCTCGCCGTCGCCGGGATCGACCCGCAGACCGCCGCCGACGGCGTCGCCGCCGTCCCCGGGGTGCCGGGCCGCCTGGAGCGCGTGGACGCGGGCCAGAAGTACCTCGCCGTCGTCGACTACGCGCACAAGACCGACGCCGTCGAGTCCGTCCTGCGGGCGCTGCGCAAGGTCACCGAGAACAAGCTGCACATCGTGCTGGGCTGCGGCGGCGACCGGGACAGGACCAAGCGGATGCCGATGGGCGCCGCCGCCGCCCGGTTCGCCGACACGGCCATCCTCACCTCCGACAACCCGCGCGGCGAGGACCCCCTCGCCATCCTCGCCACCATGCTGGCGGGCGCCGCCGACGTCCCGGCGCACGAGCGCGGCGACGTCGCCGTCTTCGAGGACCGGGCCGCCGCCATCGCCGCGGCCGTCGCCCGGGCCCGGCCCGGCGACACGGTGCTCGTCGCGGGCAAGGGCCACGAACAGGGCCAGGACATCGCCGGGGTGGTGCGTCCCTTCGACGACCGCCTGGTGCTTCGCGAAGCCATCGAGCAAACCCAGGGATGAAGTTGTGATCGCCCTCTCCCTCGCCGAGATCGCCTCAGTCACCGGCGGGCAGACGTACGACATACCGGAACCGCAGGTCCAGGTCACCGGGCCGGTCGTGATCGACTCGCGCAAGGTCGAGGCCGGCAGCCTGTTCGCCGCGTTCGCCGGCGAGCGCGTGGACGGCCACGACTACGCGCGCGAGGTCGTGGACAAGGGCGCGGCCGCCGTCCTGGCGTCCCGCCCCGTCGGCGTGCCCGCCGTGGTCGTCGACGACGTGCAGGCGGCGCTCGGCGCCCTCGCCCGGCACGTCGTCGAGCGGCTCGGCGCCACCCTCGTCGCGCTGACCGGTTCGGCCGGCAAGACCAGCACCAAGGACCTGATCGCCCAGGTGCTGCGCCGCAAGGCCCCCACGATCTTCACGCCCGGCTCGTTCAACAACGAGATCGGCCTGCCGCTGACCGCCCTGTCCGCCACCGACGAGACGCGGTTCCTCGTCCTGGAGATGGGTGCCCGCGGCATCGGCCACATCCAGTACCTGACGAGCCTGACCCCGCCCCGGGTCGGCGTCGTCCTGAACGTGGGCTCCGCGCACATCGGCGAGTTCGGCGGCAAGCAGCAGATCGCACAAGCGAAGGGCGAGCTGGTCGAGTCGCTGCCCGCCGACGGCACCGCGATCCTCAACGCGGACGATCCGCTCGTACGGGCCATGGCGTCCCGTACGAAGGCGAAGGTGCTGCTCTTCGGGGAGGCCGCGGAAGCCGACGTACGTGCCGAGAATGTCCGGCTCACGGAGAACGGACAGCCTGCCTTCAGCCTTCACACACCCACCGGGTGCAGCGAAGTGACCTTGCGCCTGTACGGTGAGCACCACGTGTCGAACGCGCTCGCCGCGGCCGCCGTCGCCCATGACCTTGGCATGTCCGTACAGGAGATCGCGCTGGCGCTCTCCGAGGCGGGCTCCCTGTCCCGCTGGCGGATGGAGGTCACCGAGCGTTCGGACGGCGTCACGATCGTCAACGACGCCTACAACGCGAACCCCGAGTCCATGCGAGCGGCCCTGCGCGCGCTGGTGGCCATGGGCCGGGGGCGGCGGACGTGGGCGGTGCTCGGGCAGATGGCCGAGCTCGGCGACGAGGCGCTGACCGAGCACGACGCGGTCGGACGGCTCGCCGTCCGGCTCAACGTCAGCAAGCTCGTGGCAGTCGGGGGCAGGGAAGCGTCCTGGTTGCGACTGGGCGCCTATAACGAGGGTTCGTGGGGTGAGGAGTCGGTGCACGTGTCCGACGCACAGGCGGCGATCGACCTGTTGCGCAGCGAGCTGCGCCCGGGTGACGTCGTGCTCGTGAAGGCCTCCAGGTCGGTGGGCCTGGAGAGCGTGGCACAGGCGCTGCTCGAGGGCGAGGTCGATGCCCGATGATGAAGCAGATCCTCTTCGCGGGCGTGATCGGGCTCTTCCTGACCCTGATCGGTACGCCGCTGCTCATCAAGCTCCTCGCGCGCAAGGGCTACGGCCAGTACATCCGCGACGACGGCCCGCGCGAGCACCATGCCAAGCGCGGTACGCCGACCATGGGTGGTATCGCCTTCATCCTGGCGACCCTCATCGCGTACTTCCTGTCGAAGCTGATCACCGGCGCGACCCCGACCCTGTCGGGCCTGCTCGTGCTCGGCCTGATGGCCGGCATGGGCCTGGTCGGCTTCCTCGACGACTACATCAAGATCGTCAAGCGGCGCTCGCTCGGTCTGCGGGCCAAGGCGAAGATGGCCGGGCAGCTCACGGTCGGCATCGCCTTCGCGGTGCTCTCCCTGCAGTTCGCCGACGCCCGGGGGCAGACCCCGGCCTCCACCCGGCTCTCCTTCGTGGAGGACTTCGGCTGGACGATCGGCCCGGTGCTCTTCGTCGTCTGGGCGCTGTTCATGATCCTCGCGATGTCGAACGGCGTGAACCTCACCGACGGCCTCGACGGCCTCGCCACCGGCGCCTCCGTGATGGTCTTCGGCGCCTACACCTTCATCGGCGTCTGGCAGTTCCAGGAGTCCTGCGCCAACGCGCAGACCCTCACCAACCCAGCGGCGTGTTTCGAGGTCAGAGACCCACTGGACCTGGCCGTGGTCGCGTCGGCCCTGATGGGCGCCTGCTTCGGCTTCCTGTGGTGGAACACCTCGCCCGCCAAGATCTTCATGGGCGACACCGGCTCGCTGGCGCTCGGCGGCGCCCTCGCCGGCCTCGCGATCTGCTCGCGCACCGAACTGCTGCTCGCCCTGCTCGGCGGCCTCTTCGTGATGATCACGATGTCCGTGGTCATCCAGGTCGGCTCGTTCAAGATGACCGGAAAGCGCGTCTTCCGCATGGCGCCGCTCCAGCACCATTTCGAACTCAAGGGGTGGTCCGAAGTCCTTGTGGTGGTCCGCTTCTGGATCATCCAGGGCATGTGCGTGATCGTCGGACTCGGCCTCTTCTACGCAGGATGGGCAGCCAAGAAGTGACATCTGGTCAGGGCTCCTGGCAGGGGACTGCCATCACCGTCGCCGGTCTCGGCGTGAGCGGCCTCAGCGCCGCCCGCGCCCTGGCCGGCCTCGGCGCGTCCGTCACCGTCGTGGACGGCGGCGACGGCCCCGCCCAGCGCGACAAGGCGGCTCTCCTTGAGGAAGAGGGCATCTCCGTCCGCCTGGGGGACGCCACCACGCTGCCCGAGGGCACCGAACTGGTCGTCACCTCGCCCGGCTGGAAGCCCTCCTCGCCGCTCTTCGCGGCGGCCGCCGACGCGGGCGTCGACGTCATCGGCGACGTCGAGCTCGCCTGGCGGCTGCGCGGCCCCGACGCGGCGCCCTGGCTCGCCGTCACCGGCACCAACGGCAAGACCACCACCACGCAGATGCTCGCGTCGATCCTGACCGCGGCCGGCCTGCGCACGGCGGCCGTCGGCAACATCGGCACACCGATCGTCGACGTCGTCCTCGAAGGGGACGCCGCCTACGACGTGTTCGCCGTCGAGCTCTCCTCGTACCAGCTGCACTGGGCGCCCTCGCTGCGCGCCCACTCCGGCGCCGTCCTCAACCTCGCGCCCGACCACCTGGACTGGCACGGCTCCATGGAGGCCTACGCCGCCGACAAAGGCCGCATCTACGAGGGCAACCAGGTCGCCTGCGTCTACAACCTCGCCGACCCGGCCACCGAGCGCCTGGTCCGCGCCGCCGACGTCGAGGAGGGCTGCCGGGCGATCGGCTTCACCCTCGGCACCCCCGGCCCCTCCGAACTCGGCGTCGTCGAGGGCATCCTGGTCGACCGGGCCTTCGTCGAGGACCGGCGCACCAGCGCCCAGGAACTGGCCGAGGTCACCGACGTCACCCCGGCGGCCCCCCACAACATCGCCAACGCCCTCGCGGCCGCCGCCCTCGCCCGCGCCTTCGGCGTCGAGCCGGGCGCCGTCCGCGACGGACTGCGCGCCTTCACCCCCGACGCCCACCGCATCGCCCACGTCGCCGACGTCGCCGAGGTCGCCTACGTGGACGACTCCAAGGCGACCAACACCCACGCCGCGCAGGCCTCGTTGGCCGCGTACGAGTCGATCGTGTGGATCGCCGGCGGCCTCGCCAAGGGCGCGACCTTCGACGAGCTGGTCGCGGACGCCGCGAAGCGGCTGCGGGGCGTCGTCCTGATCGGCGCCGACCGGGCCCTGATCCGCGAAGCCCTGGAGCGACACGCGCCGGAAGTCCCGGTCGTCGACCTCGACCGGACCGACACTGGGGCGATGTCCGCGGCGGTCCAGGAGGCGGCACGGCTCGCCCGTCCGGGGGACACCGTGCTGATGGCCCCGGCCTGCGCGTCCATGGACATGTTCACCAACTACAACAAGCGCGGCGAGGCGTTCGCACAAGCGGTGCGCGAACTCGGCGCCGCCGGCGTCTGACGGTACCTTCGGGCGCCCGGTGACGCCGGGCACCCCTTGGGAGGGGAACGTGGCAGCGGACCACCGACAAGCCTGCACGCCGAGCAAGCAGTACGGCGCACCGTGGGGGAGCGGCCATGGCCGGTAGCAGCGCACGCACCACCAAGCGCCCCCCGGCGCCGCCGCGCAGGACCAGCCGGGTCTACCGGGCGCGCGCCAACCCCGCCCGCCGCCTGTACACGCAGGCACGGCGTGCCTGGGACCGGCCGCTCACCGCGTACTACCTGATCCTCGGCTCCGCGCTGCTCATCACCGGGCTCGGCCTGGTGATGGTCTACTCGGCGTCCATGATCACGGCCCTCCAGATGGGCCTGTCCAGCTCCTACTTCTTCCGCAAGCAGTTCGTCGCGGCCGTCCTCGGCTCGCTCCTGCTGGTGCTCGCCATGCGGATGCCGGTCAAGCTCCACCGGGCCCTCGCCTACCCGATCCTCGCCGTCAGCGTCTTCCTGATGGTTTTGGTGCAGGTGCCGGGGATAGGAGTGTCGATCAACGGCAACCAGAACTGGATCTCGCTCGGCGGCCCGTTCATGCTCCAGCCCAGCGAGTTCGGGAAGCTGGCGCTCATCCTGTGGGGCGCCGACCTGCTGGCGCGCAAGCACGACAAGCGCCTGCTCAACCAGTGGAAGCACATGCTGGTGCCGCTGGTCCCGATGGCCTTCCTGCTGCTCGGCCTGATCATGCTCGGCGGCGACATGGGCACGGCGATCCTGCTCACGGCCATCCTCTTCGGCCTGTTGTGGCTGGCCGGCGCCCCCACCCGGCTCTTCGTCGGCGTCCTGTCCGTGGCCGGCGCGATCGGCATCATGCTCATCAAGACCAGCCCGAACCGGATGGCCCGGCTCGCCTGCCTGGGCCGCGCCGACGCGGGCCCCGACGACATGTGCTGGCAGGGACTGCACGGGATCTACGCCCTGGCGTCCGGCGGATTCTTCGGCTCCGGCCTCGGCGCCAGCGTGGAGAAATGGGGCCAACTTCCCGAAGCGCACACCGACTTCATCTTCGCCATCACCGGTGAGGAACTGGGCCTGTCCGGGACGCTGTCGGTGCTCGCCCTGTTCGCGGCTCTAGGCTATGCGGGTATCCGCGTGGCCGGACGCACGGAGGACCCCTTCGTGAGATATGCCGCGGGAGGCGTGACCACCTGGATCACGGCGCAGGCCGTGGTCAACATCGGTGCGGTGCTCGGCCTGTTGCCGATCGCCGGGGTCCCGCTCCCGCTCTTCTCGTACGGGGGGTCCGCGCTGCTGCCGACCATGTTCGCCGTAGGCCTGCTGATCGCGTTCGCGCGGGACGAGCCCGCGGCGCGGGCGGCCCTGGCCATGCGGCAGCCTCGGATGAGATGGAACACGATGCGACGGCGCGCCTCGGCGCGTACGTCCGGAGAGCGGTGAATTTCGGTGCATGTCGTACTCGCCGGTGGGGGGACCGCCGGCCACATCGAGCCGGCGCTCGCCCTCGCGGACGCCCTGCGCAGGCAGGACCCGACCGTGGGGATCACGGCGCTCGGCACGGAGCGCGGCCTGGAGACCCGTCTCGTACCGGAGCGCGGCTACGACCTGGCCCTGATCCCCGCCGTGCCGCTGCCCCGCAAACCCACCCCGGAGCTGATCACGGTTCCCGGGCGGCTGCGCGGCACCATCAAGGCGGCCGAGCAGATCCTGGAGCGCACGAAGGCGGACTGCGTCGTCGGCTTCGGCGGCTATGTCGCGCTGCCCGGCTACCTCGCCGCCAAGCGCGCGGGCGTCCCGATCGTCGTGCACGAGGCCAACGCCCGGCCGGGCCTCGCCAACAAGATCGGCTCCCGGTACGCGGCGGGCGTCGCCGTCTCCACCCCGGACAGCAAGCTGCGTGACTCCCGCTACATCGGCATCCCGCTGCGCCGCACCATCGCCATGCTGGACCGGGCGGCGGTCCGCCCCGAGGCGCGCGCCACGTTCGGCCTCGACCCGAACCTGCCGACGCTGCTGGTCTCCGGCGGCTCGCAGGGCGCCCGCCACCTGAACGAGGTGGTACAGCGCGTCGCGCCGCTGCTCCAGCAGTCCGGCATCCAGATCCTGCACGTGGTCGGCCCGAAGAACGAACTGCCGCAGGTGCAGCAGATGCCGGGAATGCCCCCCTATATCCCGGTACCGTACGTGGACCGGATGGACCTCGCGTACGCCGCGGCCGACATGATGCTCTGCCGCGCGGGCGCGATGACCGTCGCCGAGCTCTCCGCCGTCGGGCTCCCGGCCGCCTACGTCCCGCTGCCCATCGGCAACGGCGAACAGCGGCTCAACGCCCAGCCGGTGGTCAAGGCGGGCGGCGGCCTGCTGGTCGACGACGCCGAACTGACCCCCGAGTGGGTCCAGGGCAACGTCCTGCCGGTGCTGGCCGACCCGCACCGGCTGTACGAGATGTCCCGGGCCGCCTCGGAGTTCGGCCGCCGGGACGCCGACGACCTGCTCGTCGGAATGGTGTACGAGGCGATCAACTCACGCCGCTAGGGGCGTACGACAGGTGAGGCAGGGCAGCGTGGCCGGAGCGACCACCGCGGACCGCGGCGAACGGGACGACGCCGAGGCGTCCGCATCCGGCCCGCCCCCGCCGCCCCGCAGGCTGCGCCTGCCCGGCCTGCGGGTCCTGCTGCCGGCCGGGGTCCTGCTCGTCCTGGCCGGCGCGGGCGGCGGCTGGCTCCTGTACGGCTCGCAGTGGCTGCGCGTGGAGCGCGTCACCGTCTCCGGCACCGGTGTCATCACACCCGCGCAGGTGCGCGCCGCCGCCGCGGCACCGGTCGGCGCCCCGCTGGTGACCGTGGACACCGACGCCCTCGCGGAGCGGATCCGCCGGAAGCTGCCGCGCATCGACGCGGTGGACGTGGAGCGTTCCTGGCCGCACGAGATCGGGCTGAAAGTGACGGAGCGTCAACCTGTCCTCGTCGTCGAAAGCGCGGCGAACGCGGGCAAGTTCGTCGAGGTGGACCACGAGGGCGTGCGTTTCGCGACAGTCGACAAGGCGCCCAAGGGCGTTCCCCGGCTGGAACTGACGCCGAACAGCGGCGGCGCGGCCGCGAGTCTGCGACGCTTCGGACCCGACCGGCTGGTCCGGGAGGCCGTCCGGGTCGCGGACCGCCTGCCCGGCGCGGTCGCCCGGGACACCCGTACCGTCAAGGCCCGTTCGTACGACGACATCGCGCTGGAACTCACCGGCGGGCGCGAGGTGGTCTGGGGAAGCGCCGAGGAAGGGGAACGCAAGGCGCATGTGCTCACCCTCCTCATGAAAGCCGCTCCCAAGGCCCGGCACTATGACGTGAGTGTGCCCACCGCCCCTGCCTCATCGGGGAGTTGACGCACATCAGTGCAGGCCAGCACCCTGGTTGGGCAGCGCTACGGCTGATCACATAGGGTGAAAAGAAAAACGGGAGGTTCGGCGTGTTCGTTGAACGTGCGCCACTTGTCGACTTAGTGTCAGGTTCGGAAGAGTCCAGGGAACAGACACACTGGTAACCCTAAACTTCACCGTTAGGGTTCGGGTCGGCAGTCGACTAGTAGTCCGGACCGTCCCCATTCGACATCAGTCGTCTCCTCGGCAGAACGCGAGGCGGCGACACGTAACTCGAGGCGAGAGGCCTTCGACGTGGCAGCACCGCAGAACTACCTCGCAGTCATCAAAGTCATCGGTGTCGGCGGCGGTGGTGTCAATGCCATCAACCGGATGATCGAGGTCGGTCTCAAGGGCGTCGAGTTCATCGCCATCAACACCGACGCGCAAGCTCTGTTGATGAGCGACGCGGACGTCAAGCTCGACGTCGGCCGTGAACTCACCCGCGGACTCGGCGCCGGAGCCAATCCGGCAGTCGGCCGCAAGGCGGCCGAGGACCACCGCGAGGAGATCGAGGAGGTCCTCAAGGGGGCCGACATGGTCTTCGTCACCGCCGGTGAGGGCGGCGGCACCGGCACCGGCGGCGCACCCGTCGTCGCCAACATCGCCCGCTCGCTCGGCGCCCTGACGATCGGCGTGGTCACGCGCCCCTTCACCTTCGAGGGGCGTCGCCGGGCCAACCAGGCGGAGGACGGCATCGCCGAGCTCCGCGAAGAGGTCGACACCCTCATCGTCATCCCGAACGACCGGCTCCTGTCCATCTCGGACCGCCAGGTCTCCGTCCTCGACGCCTTCAAGTCGGCGGACCAGGTCCTGCTCTCCGGTGTCCAGGGCATCACCGACCTCATCACCACGCCCGGCCTGATCAACCTCGACTTCGCCGACGTCAAGTCGGTCATGTCCGAGGCCGGTTCGGCGCTCATGGGCATCGGCTCGGCCCGCGGCGACGACCGCGCGGTGGCCGCCGCCGAGATGGCGATCTCCTCGCCGCTCCTGGAGGCGTCCATCGACGGCGCCCGCGGGGTGCTGCTCTCCATCTCCGGCGGCAGCGACCTCGGCCTCTTCGAGATCAACGAAGCGGCCCAGCTGGTCAGCGAGGCGGCGCACCCCGAGGCGAACATCATCTTCGGCGCCGTGATCGACGACGCCCTCGGCGACGAGGTGCGGGTCACGGTCATCGCCGCCGGGTTCGACGGCGGACAGCCACCGGCCAAGCGGGACACCGTGATGGGCTCGTCGTCGGCCAAGCGCGAGGACCCGGTACCGGCCTCCCGTCCGGCGCCGGCCCCGGAACCGGCCCGTCCGGCCTTCGGCGGCCTCGGCAGCGTCACGCAGCGCGAGGAGCAGAAGCCGGCCGAGCCCACCGAGGCGCCCGCCCCGGTGAGCGAGGCGCCCGCCGCCCCGGTCACCCAGCCCCACGTCCCGCGGCCGTCCTACCCGGACAGCCAGGCCGAGGAGCTGGACGTCCCGGACTTCCTGAAGTGACGTTCCCGGGCACGAGGGGAACCGCACGGCAGTGATAGGTCAGCGGGAGACCGTACGTACGACGAGTGGCGCGCACTTCGCCTTCACCGACCGGTGGGGCGGGGTGAGCGCCGCTCCGTACGAGGAGCTCAATCTCGGCGGCGCGGTGGGCGACGACCGCGCCGCCGTGCTGCGCAACCGGGAGCTGGCGGCCGAGGCGCTCGGCCTCCAGGCGTCCCGGACCGTGTGGATGAACCAGGTGCACGGCCCCGACGTGGCGGTGGTGGACGGGCCCTGGGCCACGGACGCCGACATCCCGGCCGTCGACGCCCTGGTCACCACCCGGCGCCTGCTGCCGCTCGCCGTGCTCACCGCGGACTGCACCCCGGTCCTGCTGGCCGACCCGGTCGCCGGTGTCGTGGCCGCCGCCCATGCGGGACGGCCCGGCATGGTCGCCGGAGTCGTCCCCGCGGTGGTCGAGGCGATGGTGGGGCTCGGCGCGGATCCGGCCCGGATGGTGGCCCGCACCGGCCCCGCGGTCTGCGGCCGGTGCTACGAGGTGCCGGAGCGGATGCGGGCGGAGGTCGCCGCGGTGGAACCGGCGGCGTACGCCGAGACCAGCTGGGGCACCCCCGCCGTCGACGTGAGCGCCGGCGTCCACGCCCAGCTGGAGCGGCTCGGGGTGCGCGACCGGCAGCGGTCGCCGGTCTGCACGCGCGAGTCGCACGACCACTTCTCCTACCGTCGTGACCGGACCACGGGCCGGCTCGCGGGCTATGTCTGGCTGGATTGATACGACATGACGGACCTTCAGGGACGCACGGAAGAAATCACCGCGAACCTGGCCGCGGTGGAGGAACGTATCGCCAAGGCCTGTGCGGCGGCCGGCCGCCGGCGCGACGACGTGACCCTGATCGTGGTCACCAAGACCTACCCCGCCTCCGATGTGCGGATTCTCTCCGGACTCGGGGTGCGGCACGTCGCGGAGAACCGCGACCAGGACGCCGCCCCCAAGGCGCAGGAGTGCGCGGACCTGCCGCTCACCTGGCACTTCGTCGGGCAGTTGCAGACCAACAAGGTGCGTTCCGTGGTGGGTTATGCCGATCTGGTGCAGTCCGTGGACCGGGTGAAGCTCGTCACGGCGCTCGGCAAGGAGGCCGAGCGGGCGGGGCGCGAGGTCGGCTGCCTGATCCAGGTCGCGCTCGACGCGCAGGAGGACGGCCGGGGCGAGCGCGGGGGCGTGGGCGTCGGCGGGGTCGAGGAGTTGGCCGCGCGGGTGGCCGCGACGCCGGGCCTGCGGCTCGGCGGACTGATGACCGTCGCCCCGCTCACCGGGGCCTACGCCGGGCGGCAACAGGCGGCGTTCGAGCGGCTCATGGATTTGTCGACTGTCCTGCGCGCGGCTCATCCGGCTGCGAACATGGTGTCGGCAGGGATGAGTTCGGATCTCGAGCAGGCCGTGGCGGCCGGAGCGACACATGTGCGCGTCGGTACGGCGGTACTCGGAGTCCGACCCAGGCTCGGGTAACGTCGCCAAGAAGTCGGACCACAGCAGAAAATATGGTCATTCTCGCTGATGAGCGGGGAGATCACGTGGATCGCGGGCACTTTGGTTGACGTCAGCCGATCCACCACAGAGCGGAGGACTCAGAGCATGGCCGGCGCGATGCGCAAGATGGCGGTCTACCTCGGCCTCGTGGAGGACGATGGGTACGACGGCCGGGGGTTCGACCCCGACGACGACTTCGAACCCGAGCTCGACCCTGAGCCCGAGCGTGCCCCTCGACGGCACGACCGGCACGAACCGTCGCATCAGTCACACAACTCCCGCGCCGCAGAAGCGGACGAATCGGTACGAGTAGTACAGCCGCCCGCCCCGCGCGAGCCGGTGCGCCAGCCCGCGTCGGTCCCTGCTGATTCCGGACGTCCGGCGCGAATCGCCCCCGTGGCATCCATCACACCTGAACGTCAGAGCCTGGAGAAGAACGCACCGGTGATCATGCCCAAGGTCGTGTCCGAGCGGGAGCCCTACCGCATCACCACGCTGCACCCCCGGACCTACAACGAGGCCCGTACCATCGGGGAACACTTCCGTGAGGGCACTCCGGTGATCATGAATCTGACGGAGATGGACGACACCGACGCGAAGCGACTTGTCGACTTTGCCGCCGGTCTCGTCTTCGGTCTGCACGGCAGCATTGAGCGGGTGACCCAGAAGGTGTTCCTGTTGTCTCCTGCTAACGTCGATGTCACGGCGGAGGACAAGGCCCGTATCGCAGAGGGTGGGTTCTTCAACCAGAGCTGAGACGCAGCATCGGTTCGACGGCTGGCTCACCGCCAGTGAGGCACGAGAAACAGGGGAGAGGGAACCACCGACATGAGCGTGGTTTTGGATGTGGTCTACATCGCGCTGATGTGTTTCCTCATCGTGCTGATCTTCCGGCTGGTCATGGACTACGTCTTCCAGTTCGCCCGCTCGTGGCAACCCGGCAAGGCGATGGTGGTCGTTCTGGAGGCCACCTACACTGTCACTGATCCACCGCTCAAGCTTCTGCGGCGGGTCATCCCGCCGCTGCGTCTCGGGGGCGTGGCGCTCGACCTGTCCTTCTTCGTACTGATGATCATCGTCTACATCCTGATCACCGTCGTCAGGTCGGTGTCTGTGTGAACGATACGGTCTTGCCGAATGCCGACGACTACGTTGAGGTGAAGAGATGCCGTTGACCCCCGAGGACGTGCGGAACAAGCAGTTCACGACCGTCCGCCTCCGAGAAGGCTATGACGAGGACGAGGTCGATGCCTTCCTCGATGAGGTCGAAGCCGAACTGACCCGCCTGCTCCGCGAGAACGAGGACCTGCGCGCCAAGCTGGCCGCAGCCACCCGCGCCGCCGCGCAGAACCAGCAGCAGGGCGGTATGCGCAAGGGCCCCGGCGGTCCCGGTGGCCCCGAGGGCCAGGGCGGACCCCAGGACCAGCAGGGACCCCCGCAGGGTATGCGCGGTCCCGGCGCCCCGGTGCCCGCCGGGATATCGGGCCCGCCGCAGCAGCAGATGGGCGGCCCCATGGGCGGCCCGCCGCAGCTGCCGAGCGGCGCTCCGCAGCTTCCGGCCGGTCCCGGTGGCCACGGTCCGCAGGGACCCGGCCCGCAGGGTCCCGGTCCGATGGGCCAGGGCCCGATGGGTCAGGGTCCGATGCAGGGCCAGATGGGCGGCCAGCCGCAGCTGGGCGGACCGATGGGCGGCCCCATGGGCGGCCACGGCGGTCCTCCGCAGATGCAGCAGCCCGGCCAGGGCGGCCCCGGTGGCGACAGCGCCGCGCGGGTCCTCTCGCTGGCCCAGCAGACCGCCGACCAGGCGATCGCCGAGGCCCGCTCCGAGGCCAACAAGATCGTCGGTGAGGCCCGCAGCCGCGCCGAGGGTCTGGAGCGGGACGCCCGGGCGAAGGCCGACGCGCTGGAGCGGGACGCGCAGGAGAAGCACCGCGTCGCGATGGGCTCCCTGGAGTCCGCCCGCGCCACGCTGGAGCGTAAGGTCGAGGACCTGCGCGGCTTCGAGCGCGAGTACCGCACGCGGCTGAAGTCCTACCTGGAGTCGCAGCTGCGCCAGCTGGAGACCCAGGCCGACGACTCGCTGGCCCCGCCGCGGACCCCGGCGACCGCTTCGCTGCCGCCGTCCCCGGCGCCCTCGATGGCTCCGGCCGGCGCGGGTGCCCCGTCCTACGGCGGGAACCAGGGCATGGGTGGCAATCAGCAGAGTGGACCGTCGTACGGCGGCGGCCAGCAGCAGATGTCGCCGGCCATGACGCAGCCGATGGCACCGGTGCGGCCGCAGGCGCCGCAGCCGATGCAGCAGGCGCCCTCGCCGATGCGCGGGTTCCTCATCGACGAGGACGACAACTAAGGCGCTCCGCGCCTGTAGCAGGCGCCGGCGTTCATTCAGGCCGCGGCCCGGATCGTGTACAGCGATCCGGGCCGCGGCCTTTTTGCGTCACCGGGAGCGCCAAAGGATTCGGGAAAAGGGGGAGGCCCCGCCGGATGTCTCCGGCGGGGCCTCCCCCTCAGCCATGGGGTTGCAGCTGCTGCCCGCGGCTGTGCTACGCCTTGCGGAGGCGGAACGTCAGCGACAGGCCCTCGTCCGTGAACGGCTCGCCGTACGTGTCCTCCGCCTCGCCCTGGGCGAAGTCCGTCGCCAGGACCTCGTCCGCGATCAGACCGGAGTGCTCGGACAGGGCCGAGATCACCGCCGGGTCCGTCGACGTCCAGCGCAGGGCGATGCGGTCCGCGACGTCCAGGCCGCTGTTCTTGCGGGCTTCCTGGATCAGGCGGATCGCGTCACGGGCCAGGCCGGCCCGGCGCAGCTCGTCCGTCAGCTCCAGGTCGAGCGCGACGGTGGCGCCGGAGTCGGACGCCACCGACCAGCCCTCGCGCGGAGTCTCCGTGATGATGACTTCGTCGGGGGCGAGCGGGACGCTCTCGCCGTCCAGCTCGACCGACGCGGTGCCCTCGCGCAGGGCGAGGGAGAGTGCCGCCGCGTCCGCCGCTGCGACCGCCTTCGCCACGTCCTGGACGCGCTTGCCGAACCGCTTGCCCAACGCCCGGAAGTTCGCCTTCGCCGTCGTGTCGACCAGCGAGCCGCCGACCTCCGCGAGCGTGGCGAGCGAGGAGACGTTCAGCTCCTCGGTGATCTGCGCGCGCAGCTCGGGGGAGAGCGCCTCGAAGCCGGTGGCCGCGATCAGCGCGCGCGAGAGCGGCTGCCGGGTCTTGACGCCGGACTCCGCGCGCGTGGCGCGGCCCAGTTCCACCAGGCGGCGGACCAGGTCCATCTGCGTGGACAGGGACGGTTCGACCGCCGAGCGGTCGGCCTCGGGCCACGTGGACAGGTGCACCGACTCCGGGGCCCCGGGGGTGACCGGGACGACCAGGTCCTGCCAGACCCGCTCCGCGATGAACGGCGTGAGCGGCGCCATCAGCTGGGTGACGGTCACCACCACGTCGTGCAGGGTGCGCAGCGCGGCCTCGTCGCCCTGCCAGAAACGGCGGCGCGAGCGGCGCACGTACCAGTTCGACAGGTCGTCGACGAAGGCCGAGAGCAGCTTGCCGGCGCGCTGGGTGTCGTACGCCTCCAGGGCCGTGGTGACCTCGTCGGTGAGCTGGTGCAGCTCGGACAGCAGCCAGCGGTCCAGGACCGTGCGCTCGGCCGGGGCCGGGTCCGCCGCGCTGGGCGCCCAGCCCGCGGTGCGGGCGTACAGGGCCTGGAAGGCGACCGTGTTCCAGTAGGTGAGGAGGGTTTTGCGGACGACTTCCTGGATGGTGCCGTGGCCGACGCGGCGGGCTGCCCAGGGGGAGCCGCCGGCGGCCATGAACCAGCGGACGGCGTCGGCGCCGTGGCGGTCCATCAGCGGGACGGGGTCGAGGGTGTTGCCGAGGTGTTTGGACATTTTGCGGCCGTCCTCGGCGAGGATGTGGCCCAGGCAGACCACGTTCTCGTAGGAGGACTTGTCGAAGACGAGGGTGCCGATGGCCATCAGGGTGTAGAACCAGCCGCGGGTCTGGTCGATGGCTTCGGAGATGAACTGGGCGGGGTAGCGGGACTCGAAGAGTTCCTTGTTCTTGTAGGGGTAGCCCCACTGCGCGAAGGGCATCGAACCCGAGTCGTACCAGGCGTCGATGACCTCGGGGACGCGGGTGGCGGTGTGTGTGCAGCCGTCGTGGGTGCAGGGGAAGGTGACAGCGTCGATGTAGGGGCGGTGGGGTTCGAGCCGGGACTGGTCGGTGCCGGTCAGTTCGGTCAGTTCCGCGCGGGAGCCGACGCAGGTGAGGTGGTCGTCCTCGCAGCGCCAGATCGGCAGGGGGGTGCCCCAGTAGCGGTTGCGGGACAGGGCCCAGTCGATGTTGTTGTGCAGCCAGTCGCCGAAGCGGCCGTTCTTGACGGTGTCCGGGAACCAGTTGGTCTTCTCGTTCTCCTCAAGGAGACGGTCCTTGACGGCCGTGGTGCGGATGTACCAGGACGGCTGCGCGTAGTAGAGCAACGCCGTGTGGCAGCGCCAGCAGTGCGGATAACTGTGCTCGTACGGGAGGTGCTTGAAGAGCAGGCCGCGGTTGCCGAGGTCCTCGGTCAGCACCTCGTCGGCCTTCTTGAAGAAGACGCCGCCGACGAGCGGGATGTCCTCCTCGAAGGTGCCGTCGGGGCGGACCGGGTTCACCACCGGCAGGCCGTACGCACGGCAGATCCTCAGGTCGTCCTCACCGAAGGCGGGGGAGGTGTGCACCAGCCCCGTACCGTCCTCGGTCGTCACGTAGTCGGCGTTGACCACGTAGTGGGCCTCGGCCGGGAACTCGACGAGGTCGAACGGGCGCTGGTACGTCCAGCGCTCCATCTCGGCGCCGGTGAAGGCCTCGCCGGTGGGCTCCCAGCCCTCGCCGAGCGCCTTCTCGACGAGCTGCTCGGCGACGACGAGCTTCTCCTGGCCGTCGGTGGCGACGACATAGGTGATGTCGGGGCCCGCGGCCACCGCCGTGTTCGACAGCAGGGTCCAGGGGGTGGTGGTCCACGCGAGCAGGGAGGCCTGGCCGGCGAGCGGGCCGGAGGTGAGGGGGAAACGGACGTAGACCGAGGGGTCGACGACGGTCTCGTAGCCCTGCGCCAGCTCGTGGTCCGAGAGGCCGGTGCCGCAGCGCGGGCACCACGGGGCGACACGGTGGTCCTGGACGAGCAGGCCCTTGGCGAAGATCTCCTTCAGCGACCACCACACCGACTCGATGTACTGCGGGTCCATCGTGACGTACGCGTCGTCGAGGTCGACCCAGTAGCCCATGCGGGTCGTCAGGTCGGCGAAGGCGTCGGTGTGCCGGGTCACGGACTCGCGGCACTTGTCGTTGAACGCGGCGATGCCGTACGCCTCGATGTCCTTCTTGCCGCTGAAGCCGAGCTCCTTCTCGACCGCCAGCTCCACCGGCAGGCCGTGGCAGTCCCAGCCCGCCTTACGGGCCACGTGGTAACCGCGCATGGTGCGGAAACGCGGGAAGACGTCCTTGAAGACGCGGGCCTCGATGTGGTGGGCGCCCGGCATCCCGTTGGCGGTCGGCGGGCCCTCGTAGAACACCCACTCGGGGCGCCCCTCGGACTGCTCCAGGGTCTTGGCGAAGATCTTCTGCTCGCGCCAGAAGTCGAGCACCGCGTGCTCGAGGGCGGGCAGATCGACCTGGGCGGGCACCTGGCGGTACTGCGTCATCAGTCTTCCTCCGGCGGACGTGCTCTTCCGTCGGAGGGACGAGAGCTGCTGCGCCGTGTGCGGCGCGCTCCCGCGGTACCACCCTCCTTGGCCCCCGGGGCGTGGTGTGCTCCGGTGAGCCCCCTCATTGGGGTCGCGATGCCGGGTCTACTGACCGCTGCGCGCGCACTGCGGCGTTCTTCCGGCGGCTCCGGGGTGATCTTCACGTCGCGCTCGCCCCCGGGCTTCCACCGACCCCGGATCGCTCTTGGCTGCGTACGCCGCTACTCGGCCCCATCCACGCTTCTCGCTGCGCCCAGTGTACGGCGCCGGGGCGCGGGGGCCGACCGGATATCGGCGGGGTGCGGGGCACGGCCCCCGGGCCGTACGCGCTGACCCGAATGCCGATGCGGAAGGTGACCGGTCCAGGCCGCCCGCGCGCCGGTCGCCGGACGGGCGGATCGCCGGGCCCAGCAGGCAGGGAGCGGCCCGCGGCCCGCGCCCGCGCGCCGTGCGGGGGCCACAGGCGGGACCGGGACGGGCCGCGCGCCCCGTTGCCGCGGGCCGGAAGTCGATTTATCGTCCCAGCACGATTCGCGTGCAAGATCACAATTCGTGAAGGGGCCGCGGCCATGGTGGCGAAGAAGAAGAGCACGGCCGCACCGGCCGCGAAACGGGCGGCCGAGAAGAAGACCGCGAGCGCGGGCACGGCCAAGGAGGCGGCGGGCACCGATGCCGCGTCTACAGGGAAGAGCGAGAGTGCGGCCGCGGGTGCCGAGAAGGCCCCCGCGGGGAAACGTACGACCAAGAAGGCGAGCCGGGTGGCCAAGAAGGCCGACACCACGGAGCGTGGTGCCGGTGAGCGGCCCGCAGGGCGCAAGGGTGCGGTGAAGAAGTCGGTCGCCTCCGCGACCGAGGGCGCGGCCGAGGCCGCGAAGACGACGGGAGCCACGACGGTGGTTGCGAAGAAGACTCAGGGCACGGCCACGGCGGCGCAGCAGCCCGGCGCGGTTCCCAAGGCGCGGGAGGCCGCCGTGGAACCGGGGGAGCTGGCCGTCCGGCCCGGCGAGGACCCCTGGACGCCGGACGAGGTCGGCGAGGCGCGGGCCGAACTGCAGAGCGAGGCGCTGCGGCTCGGCAGCGAGATCGAGGCGGCGGAGACCGCGCTCGCCGGTCTCATGCGGGACTCGGGCGACGGGGCCGGGGACGACGAGGCCGACACCGGGACGAAGAACATCACGCGCGAGCACGAGATGGCGCTGGCCGCCAACGCGCGCGAGATGCTGGAGCAGACCCGGCGGGCCCTCGACCGGCTCGACGCGGGCACCTACGGGCTCTGCGAGAACTGCGGGAACCCGATCGGCAAGGCGCGGATGCAGGCCTTCCCCCGGGCCACCCTGTGCGTGGAGTGCAAGCAGAAGCAGGAGCGCCGGTACTGAGGCCCGGGGGCCGCACCGTCCCTGTGGGGCCGCCCGGGTGTGCCGTACTCTCGTCCTCAGTCAGGTACCTAGGTTGAGGGACTCACGTGGCAGAGGCGGAGCGCATCATCGGTACGCCGGATTCCCCCGAGGCGGGGGCAGCGGAGCCGGAGAAGGACGGCGGGGCCGGCTCGTCGGCCGCGCCGGCCCGGGGCAGGCGGCGCATCGCCGCGCTGTTCGCCGTGGCCGTACTGGCGTACGCCCTGGACCTGGGCAGCAAGCTGCTCGTGGTCGCGAAGCTGGAGCACCGCGACTCCATCCAGGTCCTCGGGGACTGGCTGCAGCTCGAAGTGATCCGTAACCCCGGCGCCGCCTGGGGCATCGGCGAGGCCTTCACGATCGTCTTCACCGTGATCGCGGCGGCCGTGATCGTCGTCATCGCGCGGCTGGCCAAGAAGCTGTACAGCACCCCGTGGGCGATCGCCCTCGGGCTGCTGCTCGGCGGGGCGCTCGGCAACCTCACCGACCGGATCTTCCGTGCCCCCGGCGTCTTCGAAGGAGCCGTCGTCGACTTCATCGCGCCGAAGAACTACCCGGTCTTCAACCTCGCCGACTCCGCGATCGTCTGCGGCGGCATCCTGATCGTGCTGCTCTCCTTCCGCGGCATCGACCCGGACGGGACCGTCCACAAGGACTGACGGGCCCCAGCCGGGCTCCGGTGACCGGGGTCACGGCCCGCCGGCGCACCGCGCGCGCGGTGCCGGGGGCCGTGGTGCGGGGCCCCCGGTGCGCTCCGGCATACTCGACGGGTGAGCACGATTCCCGAGATCCGAACCCTGCCCGTGCCCGACGGCCTGGAGGGCGAGCGCGTCGACGCCGCCATCTCCCGCATGTTCGGCTTCTCCCGCACCAAGGCCGCCGAGCTCGCCGCCGCCGGGAAGGTGACGGTGGACGGTTCGGTCGTGGGCAAGTCCGAGCGGGTGCACGGCGGGGCCTGGCTGGAAGTGGAGATGCCGCAGGCGCCCGCCGCCGTGCAGATCGTCGCCGAGCCCGTCGAGGGCATGGAGATCGTGCACGACGACGACGACATCGTGGTCATCGTGAAGCCGGTCGGCGTCGCCGCCCACCCGAGCCCCGGCTGGACCGGCACGACCGTCATCGGCGGGCTCGCCGCCGCCGGGTACCGGATCTCCACGTCAGGCGCCGCCGAGCGGCAGGGCATCGTGCACCGTCTCGACGTGGGCACCTCCGGACTGATGGTGGTCGCCAAGTCCGAGCGCGCCTACACGTCGCTGAAGCGCCAGTTCAAGGAGCGGGTGCCGGACAAGCGCTACCACGCGCTCGTGCAGGGCCACCCCGACCCGATGAGCGGCACCATCGACGCCCCCATCGGCCGCCACCCGAACCACGACTACAAGTGGGCCGTGACCGCGGAGGGCAAGCCCTCGGTCACGCACTACGACCTCATCGAGGCGTTCCGGGCCGCTTCCTTGCTCGACATCAAGCTGGAGACCGGCCGCACGCACCAGATCCGCGTGCACATGTCCGCGCACCGGCACCCCTGCGTCGGCGACCTGACGTACGGCGCCGATCCGACGCTCGCCAAGCGGCTGGGCATCACCCGGCAGTGGCTGCACGCGGTGCGGCTCGGGTTCGAGCACCCGGCGGACGGGCAGTGGGTCGAGTTCGCCAGCGAGTATCCCGAGGACCTCCAGGTCGCGCTGGACCGGGTGCGGGCGGAGAGCGAATGAGTTCCGCGCCGGGCTACGCCGTCCGCGTCGCCGGGACCGACGCGGACCGGGAGTCCTGCTTCGCCGTGCGCCGGGAGGTCTTCGTCGACGAGCAGGGCGTGCCGGAGGAGCTGGAGTACGACGCGTACGACGCCGGGGCGGTCCATGTGCTGGCGGTGCGGGACGACGGGCTGCCGCTGGGGGCCGGGCGGTTGCTGACGGGCGCCGCCGCGGCGGCGAAGAACGGCGGGACACCGGATGTCGGGGCGCTCGGCCGGCTCGCCGTGCTGAAGGTGGCCCGGGGTCTTGGCGTGGGCGCGGCCCTGGTGCGGGCCGTCGAGGACGCTGCCCGCGCGCGGGGTCTTGCCGCGGTCGATCTCCACGCGCAGACGCATGCGCTCGGGTTCTATGAGCGGTTGGGGTACGTCGCGTACGGCCCCGAGTTCCCGGACGCCGGGATTCCTCATCTGGCGATGAGGAAGTCCCTGGCATAGCGGTCGCGTGCCGCTTTCGTCGTGGCTGGTCGCGCAGTTTCCCGCGCCCCTGAAACGCGCACCGCGTGCGCCGTTCCAGGGGCGCGTCCGGTGGCGCGCCTCGATATGACGGGGCCCGGATGATCACCGGTCGGGACGGGGTTGCGTGGCACTCTGGAGGCCGAACGTTCTTGATCGTCGACCTTGGTCGGAGCACCCGTGGATCAACTGGCCCTGCTGTTCGTGCTGCTGCTCGGGGCCGTCCTGAGCGTGCCGCTCGGCGACCGGCTCGGGCTGCCGGCCCCGGTCCTGATGACGCTGCTCGGCATCGTCCTCGCCCTGATCCGCGCGGTCCCGAACGTCGACATCCCGCCGGACCTGATCCTCCCGCTGGTCCTGCCGCCCCTGCTGTACGCGGCCGTGCACCGCACCTCCTGGCGGCAGTTCGCGGCGAACAAACGGCCCATCTTCCTGCTCGCGGTCGCGCTCGTCTTCGTCACCACCGCCGCGGTCGCCTTCGTCGCGAACGCCGTGGTGCCGGGGCTGCCGCTCGCCGCCGCCGTCGCGCTCGGCGCCCTCGTGGCACCGCCCGACCCGGTCGCCGCGACCGCCGTCGCGGGACAGCTCGGCCTGCCCCGCCGCCTGGTGTCGATCCTGGAGGGCGAGGGCCTGTTCAACGACGTGACCGCGATCGTGCTCTACCACGTCGCGATCGCCGCCGCCGTCAGCGGCAGCTTCTCGCTGCCGCACGCCGCGCTCCAGCTCGTGCTCTCCGCCGTCGTCGCCGTCGCCGTCGGCGTCGCGCTGGGCTGGGCCGCCAACCGCCTGATGGGCTACCTCGGCGACGCCACCCTCCAGATCGGGCTCACCCTCCTGGTCCCGTACGCCTCCTACGTGCTGGCCGAGGAGCTGAAGGGCTCGGGCGTGCTGGCCGTCCTGACCACCGCGATGTTCCTGGCCGAGCGGGCCTTCGACGCCGACGACGTGCTCACGCGGCTGACCGGCCGCGCCTTCTGGGACGTCGTCGACACCCTCGTCACCGGTGTCGCCTTCGGCCTCATCGGCCTGGAGGTCCACAACGTCGTCCGCACCGCCGAGGGCCACTGGGGCCAGATGCTCGGCTGGTCGGCCGCCGTCGTCGGGGTCGTCATCGTCGTCCGCCTGCTGTGGCTGCTGCCGATGACCTGGGTGACGCAGCGGCTGCACGCGCGGCGCGACGTCGCCGAGGAGATCCCGGTCAGCTGGCGCGAGACGGTCATCATGTGGTGGTCCGGAATGCGCGGTGTGGCCTCCGTCGCGCTGGCCCTCGCCATCCCGCTGACCATGGACGACGACTCGCCCTTCCCCAAGCGCGACGAGATCGTCTTCATCGCCTTCGGTGTGATCATGGCCACCCTGGTGCTCCAGGGGCTCAGCCTGCCGTGGCTGGTGAAGAAGCTCGGGGTGCAGGCCGACACCGAACTGGAGCAGGAGTACGAGAAGGGCCTCGCGCTGCGCGCCGCCAAGGCCGCGAAACGCCGCCTCAAGGAGATCGAGGAGGTCGAGGAGCTGCCCGAGGACGTCCAGGAGCAGATGCTGCGGCGGGCCTACGACATCGGGCTGCGGATCAATCCGGAGCTGGGGGCGGAGGAGCGGCGGGCGACGCAGGCCAAGCGGTTCGCCCGGATCAAGCGGGTGCGCCGGATCCAGGGCGAGATGCTCTCGGCGGCCCGGCACGAGGTGCTCGCGGCGCGCAGCGAGCCCGGCGCCGTCCCGGAGGTCGTCGACCGGGTGCTGCGCCAGCTGGACGTGCGGAGCCTGCGCTGAGCGCAGGCTCCGCGGGGTGGACGGCGGGCGCTCAGCCCCGGCCGGTGCGGGGCGCGTGCCCGTCCCGCATGAGGTCGTGCGCCGGCAGGGTCGTGCCGATCTCTCCGGGGCCGATCAGGGCCGTCGCCGTGTTGATCCGGGGCAGCGCGTAGGGGTGGTGGTCGGTCAGCCAGCGCAGCAGCTGCTCGCGGACCCGGACCCGTACGGTCCAGATGTCGTCCGCGTCCTTGGCCGTGACCACCGCGCGGACCTGCATCGTGCTGGGCGTGGAGTCGGTGACGGCCAGGCTCCAGTCGCGGCCGTCCCAGGCGGCGCAGTCGAGCAGGATGTCGTGCAGCTTCTCGCGCATCTGCGGCACCGGGGCGCTGTGGTCCAGGTGGAAGAAGACGGTGCCGGTCATCTGGGAGCCGCCGCGCGACCAGTTCTCGAACGGCTTGGACGTGAAGTACGACACCGGCATCGTGATCCGGCGCTCGTCCCAGGTCCGCACGGCGAGATAGGTGAGGGTGACCTCTTCGATCGTGCCCCACTCGCCGTCCACCACGACCGTGTCGCCTATCCGCACCATGTCGCCGAAGGCGATCTGGAAGCCCGCGAAGAGGTTGCCGAGCGTCGACTGGGCGGCGACACCGGCGACGATGCCCAGGATGCCCGCCGAGGCCAGCAGGGAGGCGCCCGCGGCCTTGAACGCGGGGAAGGTGAGCAGCATCGCGGAGACCGCCACGACGCCCACCACCGCGATGACGATGCGCTGGATCAGGGTGACCTGGGTGCGCACCCGGCGGACCCGGGCCGCGTCGCGGTGGCTGGTGGCGTAGCGGGCGTAGGACGACTCGACGACGGCGGTCGCGATCCGCACGATCAGCCAGGCGGTGGCGCCGATCAGGACCAGGGTCAGCGCCTGGCCGACCCCGGCCGAGTGTTCCTTCGTCAGTTCGGCCTGGTCGTAGGAGCCTCTCAGCAGAGCCGCGCAGAGCGTGAACTGCAAGGGCAGGCGGCAGCGGCGCAGCAGTCCCCACAGAGGAGTCTCGTGATGGCGTCGGTCGGTACGTTGCAGCAGACGGTCGACGGCCCACCCGAGAAGGAGTGTGAGCACGACCGAGCCACCGACAACGATCAGCGGGCGCAGTACGTTCTCCATCCCTCGACCGTAACCGGGATCGGCCTGCTCTAACCTGTGGCGTTCCTGGCACCATGGGCCCCATGAACATCATGCTTTTCCACTCCACGTTCGGTCTGCGGCCCGCCGTGGAGGCCGCCGCGGAGCGGCTGCGCGGCGCCGGGCACGAGGTGTGGACCCCGGATCTCTTCGAGGGGCACACCTTCGACACCGTCGAGGAGGGCATGGCCCACCGGGACCGGATCGGCAAGGACGAACTGCTCAAGCGGGCCGTGCTGGCCGCCGCGCCCTACTCCGACCGCGGCCTGGTGTACGCGGGCTTCTCGTTCGGCGCCGCGGTCGCGCAGACGCTTGCCCTCGGCGACGAGAAGGCGCGGGGGCTGCTGCTTCTGCACGGCACGTCCGACCTGGCCGCGAACGCGTCGGTGGACGGGCTGCCGGTCCAGCTGCACGTCGCCGAGCCCGATCCGTTCGAGACGGACGACTGGCTGAGTGCCTGGTATCTCCAGATGGGGCGGGCGGGGGCCGACGTGGAGGTCTACCGGTATCCGGGGGCCGGTCACCTCTACACGGACCCGGAGCTGCCGGACCATGACGCGCAGGCCGCCGAGGCCACCTGGCGGGTGGCGCTCGGCTTCCTGGACGCGCTCTAGGGGCCTTCAGCAGGCGACGACGGCCCTCTCGGCGCGGTTCAGCCCTTGAGGGCCTTGTCCACCGCGGCGTTCCACTCCTCGACGGTGCCCGGCGCGTTCTGCCCGTCGGAGCCGGTGAGCTTCTTGCCGTCGACGACGAAGGAGGGCGTGCCCTCGACCCCGTACTTGTTGTTGTCGAAGTTCTTCGACATCTCCAGGGCCCACCGGTCGAAGGTGCCGTCCTTGACGTCCTTCTGGAAGGCCTTGTCGTTCCTCAGCTCGGGGACGGTGTTCGCGACCTTGATCAGGTACGCGTCGTCCTTGAACTTGTCGGAGGTCTCCTCCGGGTGCCACTTCTTGGAGTAGAGGGCTTCCTTGTAGTCCCAGAAGGCGTCCTTCGACACGTTCAGGGCGGAGCCGAGGGCGCTCAGCGCGTTCTTGGCGCCCTCGCCCTGGAGGTTGTTGTCGAGGAAGGTCGCGCCGACGTACTGGAGCTTGTACTTGCCCGCGTCGACGTCCTTCTTGACCGTCGGGCCGACCGTCTGCTCGAAGGCGGCACAGACCGGGCAGCGCGAGTCCTCGTACGCGATGATCGTCTTCTTGGCCGAGTCCTTGCCGAGGACGACCGTGGTGTTGTTCTTGCCACTGGTGTTCTTGGGCGCGACGAGGGCGTCCTTCTTGGCGGCCTCCCAGTAGTCGGGCTTGTTGCCCTGGACGACCAGGTAGCTCACGACGCCGGCTATCGCGAGGACCGCGACGATGGAGCCGGCGACGACCGCCTGCCGCTTCGCCTTGTCCTTCTTGGCCTGCCGCTCGCGTTCGGCCCGCAGCCGCTCGCGGGCCGCCGACTTCGCCTGCTGGCTGTTGCGCTTACTCATGATCTGTCTGCTCCGTGGAATGTCAGAGAGGGGTTCGGGGACTGTCGTGCGCTGGCTTCAGGCGGCCAGGCACGGCGGTCCGCGCCGTCCCACGGAGTGCAGCCGCAGCCGCGCGCGGGCGGCGGGCACCCGGGCGGCGGGGCGCGGCCGCCGCGGGAGCGGCTCCAGGCGGACCCGGTCGGCGGCGCAGGCCGTCAGCAGCGGCCGGAAGGCGAAGGCGGCCACCGCGCGCAGCAGCTGGGCCAGGGCCTGCTCGCCGCGGCGCAGCCAGCCGGCCGCGAGCAGCCCGACCGCGACGTGCGCGCCGAGCAGCAGCCAGGACGCCGCCGGGTCGCTGTGGGCGAGCAGGGTGGCGGCCCGCTCGCCGGTGCCGCCGGTCATCCGGGCCAGCGGGGTGCCGACGCTCCCGCCGCACAGCACGTCGAGGCCGAACGAGCGCAGGGGACCGGCGACCGGGCCGCCCGCCTCGCCGTAGCAGACGTGCTGGCCGGTGGTGAAGACCGTGTCGGCGGCCAGCTCCAGCGGGACGAGCAGCGCCGCGATCCGGCCGAAGCCGCGCTCGCGGCCCGCCAGCGCGTGGGCGAGCACGAAGACGGCCGCCGCGGTCGCGGCGACCGTCGTGAGCGGCAGCGGGGCCCGGGACAGCAGCACGTGCGACGCGGCGGAGAGCGTCACGACGAGCGCCGTGAAGAGCGCCGCGCGCACGGCTCTGAGCTGGGTCCCGGATATGTCGTCCATCGCGGCAGAGTGTGCCATGACCGGTGGTAGGCGATGGCTAAAGGGTGCCTGTGCGTTATGGAATCGTGCGGGGGCGAGGGCCCCCGCGGCGGTCAGGCGGGCAGCCCCGGGATGCGGCCGTTGCGGAACAGGTCCACGAAGATCTGGTGGTCGCCGCGCGCGCGTGCCCCGTACGTGTGCGCGAAGTCGACCAGCAGGCCCGCGAAGCCCTCCTCGTCCGCGGCGATCGCCGCGTCGATGGCGCGCTCCGTGGAGAACGGCACGAGCGACTCGCCGGACTGGTCGTCCGCCGCCGCGTGCATCGCCGCCGTGGCCCGGCCGAGGTCGGCGACGACCGCCGCGATCTCCTCCGGGTCGTCGATGTCGCCCCAGTCCAGGTCCACCGCATACGGCGACACCTCGGCGACGAGCTGGCCGGAGCCGTCCAGCTCGGTCCAGCCCAGCCACGGGTCCGCGTGCGCCTGCAACGCGCGCTGCGAGATGACCGTGCGGTGGCCCTCGTGCTGGAAGTAGCCCCGGATCGCCGCGTCCGTGATGTGCCGGGAGACGGCCGGGGTCTGGCCCTGCTTCATGTAGATCACGACGTCGTTCTCCAACGCGTCGCTGTTGCCCTCCAGCAGGATGTTGTACGAGGGCAGCCCCGCCGAGCCGATGCCGATGCCGCGGCGCCCGACCACGTCCTTCACCCGGTACGAGTCCGGGCGGGTCAGGGAGGACTCCGGCAGCGTCTCCAGATAGCCGTCGAAGGCCGCGAGGACCTTGTACCGGGTCGCCGCGTCCAGCTCGATGGAGCCGCCGCCGTCGGCGAACCGGCGCTCGAAGTCGCGGATCACCGTCATCGAGTCGAGCAGCCCGAAGCGGGTCAGCGAGCGGGCGTCGCGCAGCGCGTCCAGGAGCGGGCCCTCGGCGGTGTCCAGCGTGAAGGGCGGCACCTCGTCGCTCTTGGCGCCCGTGGCCAGCGCGTGGATCCGCTCGCGGTAGGCCGCCGCGTACGTGCGCACCAGGTCGGTGATCTGGTCGTCGCCCAGCGCCTTGGCGTAGCCGACCAGCGCCACCGAGGCGGCGAACCGCTTCAGGTCCCAGGTGAACGGGCCGACGTACGCCTCGTCGAAATCGTTCACATTGAAGATCAGCCGGCCCGTCGCGTCCATGTACGTGCCGAAGTTCTCCGCGTGCAGGTCCCCGTGGATCCACACCCGGCTGGTGCGGTCGTCCAGGTAGGGGCCGCCGTGCTGCTCGCGCTCCACGTCCCGGTAGAACAGGCACGCGGTGCCGCGGTAGAAGGCGAACGCCGAGGCGGCCATCTTGCGGAACTTGACCCGGAACGCCGCGGGGTCCGCCGCGAGGAGTTCGCCGAAGGCGGTGTCGAAGACGGCGAGGATCTCCTCGCCGCGCTGCTCAGCGGTGGGCTGCGGGACCGACATCGCCGGGTGCCTCCTGGTACGGATGGTGCGTGGGCTCATGTGACACGCAGGACGGGTGTTCTGCCCCGTCCAACGCCCGACGGTACTCCGGAGTGCCCGTCGGCTGTCACATCGCGGTCGTAGACTTCCAAGCTGTCCCCGCCGCGTTCGCCCCTTGTTCGCCATTGGAGCCCCACCCGTGACCAAGCCGCCCTTCACGCACCTGCACGTCCACACCCAGTACTCGCTGCTGGACGGTGCCGCGCGGCTGAAGGACATGTTCGACGCGTGCAACGAGATGGGCATGACGCACATCGCGATGTCCGACCACGGCAACCTGCACGGCGCGTACGACTTCTTCCACTCCGCCCAGAAGGCGGGCGTCACGCCGATCATCGGCATCGAGGCGTACGTCGCCCCCGAGTCGCGGCGCAACAAGCGCAAGATCCAGTGGGGCCAGCCGCACCAGAAGCGCGACGACGTGTCCGGTTCGGGTGGTTACACGCACAAGACGATCTGGGCGGCGAACAAGACGGGGCTGCACAACCTCTTCAAGCTCTCCTCGGACGCGTACGCCGAGGGCTGGCTGCAGAAGTGGCCCCGCATGGACAAGGAGACGATCGCGCAGTGGAGCGAGGGTTTGATCGCCTCCACCGGCTGCCCCTCCGGTGAGCTGCAGACCCGCCTGCGCCTCGGCCAGTTCGACGAGGCCCTGAAGGCCGCCTCCGAGTACCAGGACATCTTCGGCAAGGACCGGTACTTCCTGGAGCTGATGGACCACGGCATCGAGATCGAGCGCCGGGTCCGCGACGGCCTGCTGGAGATCGGCAAGAAGCTCGGCATCCCGCCGCTGGTGACGAACGACTCGCACTACACGTACGCGCACGAGGCGACCGCCCACGACGCCCTGCTGTGCATCCAGACCGGCAAGAACCTCTCCGACCCGGACCGCTTCCGCTTCGACGGGACGGGCTACTACCTGAAGTCGACGGACGAGATGTACGCCGTCGACTCCTCGGACGCGTGGCAGGAGGGCTGCCGCAACACGCTCCTGGTGGCCGAGCAGATCGACACCACCGGCATGTTCGAGAAGCGCGACCTCATGCCGAAGTTCGAGATCCCGGCGGGCTTCACCGAGGTCACCTGGTTCCAGGAGGAGGTCCGGGTCGGCATGGAGCGCCGCTACCCGGCCGGCGTCCCCGAGGACCGGCAGAAGCAGGCCGAGTACGAGATGGACATCATCATCCAGATGGGGTTCCCGGGGTACTTCCTGGTCGTCGCCGACTTCATCATGTGGGCCAAGAACAACGGCATCGCGGTGGGCCCCGGCCGTGGCTCCGCGGCCGGCTCGATCGTCGCGTACGCCATGGGCATCACCGACCTCGACCCGATCACGCACGGACTGATCTTCGAGCGGTTCCTCAACCCCGAGCGCGTCTCCATGCCCGATGTCGACATCGACTTCGACGAGCGCAGGCGCGTCGAGGTGATCCGGTACGTGACCGAGAAGTACGGCGCCGACAAGGTCGCCATGATCGGCACGTACGGAAAGATCAAGGCCAAGAACGCGATCAAGGACTCCGCGCGCGTGCTCGGCTACCCGTACGCGATGGGCGACCGGCTCACCAAGGCGATGCCCGCCGACGTCCTGGGCAAGGGCATCGACCTGTCCGGCATCACCGACCCGCAGCACCCCCGCTACGGCGAGGCGGGCGAGATCCGCGGGATGTACGAGAACGAGCCGGACGTCAAGAAGGTCATCGACACCGCCAAGGGCGTCGAGGGCCTGGTCCGGCAGATGGGCGTGCACGCGGCCGGCGTGATCATGTCCAGCGAGCCGATCGTCGACCACGCCCCGCTGTGGACCCGGCACACCGACGGCGTCACCATCACGCAGTGGGACTACCCGCAGTGCGAGTCGCTCGGCCTGCTCAAGATGGACTTCCTGGGCCTGCGGAACCTGACCATCATGGACGACGCCGTCAAGATGGTCCGGGCCGGCAAGGGCATCGACCTGGAGATGCTCTCGCTGCCGCTGGACGACCCGAAGACCTTCGAACTGCTCTGCCGCGGCGACACCCTCGGCGTCTTCCAGTTCGACGGCGGCCCGATGCGCTCGCTGCTGCGCCAGATGCAGCCCGACAACTTCGAGGACATCTCCGCCGTCTCGGCCCTGTACCGGCCGGGCCCGATGGGCATGAACTCGCACACGAACTACGCGGAGCGCAAGAACGGCCGCCAGGAGATCACGCCGATCCACCCGGAGCTCGAAGAGCCCCTGAAGGAGACGCTCGGCCTGACCTACGGCCTCATCGTGTACCAGGAGCAGGTGCAGAAGGCCGCGCAGATCATCGCCGGTTACTCGCTCGGCGAGGCCGACATCCTGCGCCGCGTGATGGGCAAGAAGAAGCCCGAGGAGCTGGCGAAGAACTTCGTCCTGTTCCAGGAGGGCGCGAAGAAGAACGGCTACTCCGACGCGGCGATCCAGGCCCTGTGGGACGTCCTGGTGCCGTTCGCCGGGTACGCGTTCAACAAGGCGCACTCCTCCGCGTACGGCCTGGTCACCTACTGGACCGCCTACCTGAAGGCCAACTACCCGGCCGAGTACATGGCGGCGCTGCTCACCTCCGTCAAGGACGACAAGGACAAGTCCGCGGTCTACCTCAACGAGTGCCGCCGCATGGGCATCAAGGTGCTCCCGCCGAACGTGAACGAGTCGGTCCACAACTTCGCCGCGCAGGGCGACGACACGATCCTCTTCGGCCTGGAGGCCGTCCGCAACGTCGGTACGAACGTGGTGGATTCGATCATCCGCTCGCGCAAGGCGAAGGGGAAGTTCGACTCGTTCCCCGACTACCTCGACAAGGTCGAGGCCGCCGCGTGCAACAAGCGCACCACCGAATCGCTCATCAAGGCGGGCGCGTTCGACACGATGGGGCACACCCGCAAGGGCCTCACCGCGCAGTACGAGCCGATGATCGACAACGTGGTCGCGGTCAAGCGCAAGGAGGCCGAGGGCCAGTTCGACCTCTTCGGCGGCATGGGCGAGGCGGACAGCAGCGAGCCGGGCTTCGGCCTCGACGTGGAGTTCTCCGCCGACGAGTGGGAGAAGACGTATCTGCTCGCCCAGGAGCGGGAGATGCTCGGCCTGTACGTCTCCGACCACCCGCTCTTCGGCCTGGAGCACGTGCTCTCCGACAAGGCGGACGCCGGCATCGGCCAGCTGACCGGCGGCGACTTCTCCGACGGCGCCGTCGTCACCGTGGGCGGCATCATCTCGGGCCTCCAGCGCAAGATGACCAAGCAGGGCAACGCGTGGGCGATCGCCACCGTCGAGGACCTCGCCGGCTCCATCGAGTGCATGTTCTTCCCGGCGACCTACCAGCTCGTGTCGACCCAACTGGTCGAGGACGCCGTGGTGTTCGTCAAGGGCCGCCTCGACAAGCGTGAGGACGTGCCGCGGCTAGTCGCCATGGAGATGCAGGTCCCCGACCTGTCGAACGCGGGCACCAACGCGCCCGTGGTCCTCACCATCCCGGCGCTCAAGGTGACCCCGCCGATGATCAGCCGCCTCGGCGAGATCCTCAGCAACCACCGGGGCGACAGCGAGGTGCGGATCAGGCTCCAGGGGCCGCGCAAGACCACGGTGCTGCGGCTCGACCGGCACCGCGTGAAGCCGGACCCGGCGCTCTACGGCGACCTGAAGGTGCTGCTCGGCCCGGCCTGCCTGGCCGGCTGACCCGGCCCGCGCCACCGCCGTACGTACGTCGAGGGGCGCACCCCGGATCCTGGGTGCGCCCCTCGGCACGTACCAACTGTGTTTGAGCGGTGCGTCAGTTGTGCCCGAAGCGCTTCTTGTGCTTACGGGCGACGTCCGACGGGCTGCCCATCGCCTGCGGCTCCAGCGTCGCCTGTGACGTCGACTGGGCCTCCATGGTGGACTTCTGGGCTTCCTCGCGGCCGCGCTCCGCACCCGAAGCGCGGTTCTGGTCGCCGGACTGCTTGCGATTCTTGTTCTTGGCCATATTGATCTGCCTCCTATTGGGGGGAGATTGGGAGATCTCGGGGCCAGGTTCGCGTTCAGATTCACATAGCCTGATAAAGATCGCATATCGGGCAATTACCGTGCGTGACACGGAGGATCGGGGCGCACCCGCCGCGCCTTCACCGCATCCGCCACGCCGAAGATCGAGTTCGGGCCGTTAACCCCCGTGCCGTCGGGCAGACTCGAAGGAAACCCGAAGCGAATCCGCGGGCGCCGCCCCGTGAGCGCGTCCGGACTGTCGTAAGTCGGCGAAAGAGGGTGGATCGCGTGGACCGCTGCATCGTCCTGGTGGATGCCGGGTATCTCCTGGGGGCCGCCGCGAGCCTCCTCGCGGGCGAGCCCTCCCGCTCCCGCATCCACGTCGACCACGCCGCCCTCATCCAGGGCCTGCGCGAGCGCGCCGAGGCCGAGACCGAGCGCCAGCTGCTGCGCATCTACTGGTTCGACGGCGCCCCCGACCGGGTCCCGCAGCCCGAGCACCGCAGGCTGCGCGTGATGCCCCGCGTCACCGTCCGGCTCGGCGCCCTGACCCGCAGCGACGGACGCTGGGCGCAGAAGGGCGTGGACGCGGCCATGCACGCCGAGCTGACCGAGCTCGCCCGCAACCGCGCCTGCTCCGACGTGGTCCTCGTCACCGGCGACGGCGATCTGCTGCCCGGCATGATGGCCGCCAAGGAACACGGCGTCGCCGTCCACCTCTGGGCCGTCCAGGCCGCCGACGGCGACTACAACCAGTCCGAGGACCTCGTCGCCGAGGCCGACGAGCGGCGCGTGCTCGACCGCGCCTGGATCACCCAGGCCGTCCGCGCCAAGGAACCGGGCGGGATCTGCGCCCCGCAGCCCGTGCCGCGCCCCGAGATCGCCGCGATCCTCTCCGCGCCGCTGCCCGAGTCCGCCCACACCGGCGCCGGCCGCGCGGTCGACGAGGGCGCCGACACGCAGCCCGCCCAGCACGAGCCCGCCGCGCGCCCGCAGCACGACGCCGAGGAGCGCGCCGCCGCCGTCAAGGGCGTCCCCACCCCCAAGGACCTGGCCGCCCTGCGCGGGCCCGCCGGTGCGGCCCCAGCGGCCGCGCAGCACCCCACCAGCGCGACGCTGCGCTGGTCCTCCGACAAGGGCTGGGTCGAGCGGCCCGGCGGCGGTGGCGAGCCCCCGGAGGCCGCCTCGCTGCCCACCCTGGCCCAGCTGACCACCGCGGAGCAGCGCTGGGCCGACCGCGAGGAGGACATCACCGCGGTCAGCGGCGATCCGTACGAGGTGGGCCAGGTCTTCGCCCGCCGGTGGATGGCGCGCCTCGCCGACCCGGCCCGGCTCGGCAAGCTCGGCGGCATGTACCCGCGGGTGCCGCACCGCATCGACGGGGAGCTGCTGCGCTACGCGGCACGGTTCGGCCTCCTCGCCCACAAGGACGACCAGATCGACGAGCACGACCGGTACGCGATCCGGGCCGGATTCTGGCGCGAGATCGACGTGCGCACCGCGGAGCACGCCACCGCGGGGGAGTGACGACCCCGCAGGCGGGGGGCGCCGCCGGGCCGCCGCCCCGACCGGCGCCGGGTCGCCCCCGGCGCCGCCACCCGCCTCATTTGTCCGGCCCCGCGCGCAATGAGGCGGCCCGGACCCCGTACTCTCGTTCCTCGTGAGTACGCGCACCGATGATGCCGCCCCGGACCACAAACGGGCCGCTGTGGTGTGCGCGGTGCGCGGTCTCAGCAAGACTTATCCCGCCGTCCGCGGGCGGCGCGGCGCCCCCGGCACCCCGCCGGTGCGGGCCACCGACGACGTCCGGCTCGACATCGGGCGGGGGGAGATCTTCGGCCTCCTCGGGCCGAACGGCGCCGGCAAGTCCACCCTCGTCCGCCAGCTGACCGGGCTGATGCGGCCCGACGCCGGCAGCGTGGAGATCCTCGGCCACGACATCGTGCGCCACCCCGAGCGGGCCGCCCGCATCCTCGCCTATCTCGGCCAGGAGTCGACCGCCCTCGACGAGCTGACCGTGTCGCTCGCCGCCGAGACCACCGGGCGGCTGCGCGGACTGGCCCTGCGCGACGCCCGGGCCGAGCGGGACGCCGTCCTGGAGGAGCTGGGGCTCGCCCCGCTGGCCGCCCGCCCGCTCAAGAAGCTCTCCGGCGGCCAGCGGCGCCTCGCCTGCTTCGCCGCCGCCCTCGTCGGCGACCGGCCCCTGCTCGTGCTCGACGAACCGACGACCGGCATGGACCCCGTCGCCCGGCGCGCCGTCTGGGCCGCCGTGGACCGGCGGCGGGCCGAGCGCGGCACGACCGTCCTGCTGGTCACCCACAACGTCATCGAGGCCGAGACCGTCCTCGACCGCGTCGCCGTCCTCGACGCCGGGCGGGTCATCGCCTGCGACTCCCCGGCCGGGCTCAAGGACCGCGTCGCCGGGGAGGTGCGGGTCGAGCTGGTGTGGCGCGAGCAGGCCCCCCTGCACCTGCCCGAGGTGGCCCGGCTGCACGAGCACGCGGTGGAGGCCGGGCGGCGCTGGTCGCTGCGGCTGGCGCCGGACGCGGCCCGCGCCGCGGTCGCCGCGGTCACCGGCGGCCCGGCCTTCGACTCCCTCGACGACTTCACGCTCGCCACGCCGAGCCTGGAGGACGTCTATCTGGCGCTCGGCGGCAGCCGCAGCAGCGTGAAGGGCCTGGTGAAGGCATGACCGCCGTATCCGCCGAAGCCGTGCGGGAGCACGAGCGCGGGCACCGGCCGCCGGCCCTGCCCCTCGACGACGGGCTCGCGCCCCGGGCCCGGTTCCTGCCCGCGCTCGCCGCGGTCTACCGCGCCCAGCTCTCCCGGGCCCGGGTGGCCCGCATCCCGCTGCTGTTCGTGGCGACCTTCCAGTCCATCGGGATCATGATCCTCATGCGGGGCGTCGTCGACCAGGGCGGCACCGAGGCGCGGGCCGTCGTCGCGGGCTCCGCGGTGCTGGTCGTCGCGTTCGTCGCGCTCAACCTCCTCGCCCAGTACTTCGGGCAGCTGCGCGCGGCCGGCGGCCTCGACCACTACGCGACCCTGCCGGTGCCGCCCGCCTCCGTGGTGCTCGGCGCCGCGGGCGCCTACGCCTCGTTCACCGTGCCCGGCACCGTCGTCACCGCGGTCGCCGGCTGCGCCATGTTCGACCTGCCGCTGACCCACCTGTGGGTGCTGGCCGCCGTGATCCCGCTGGCCGGGGCCGCCCTCGCCGGGCTCGGCGCCGCGCTCGGGCTGCTCGCGCCCCGGCCCGAACTGGCGACGCTGCTCGGCCAGTTGGGCATGTCGGCGGCGCTGCTGCTCGGGGTGCTGCCGGCCGACCGGATGCCGCAGTTCGTGCAGTACGCGCGGGACCTGCTGCCCTCGACGTACGGCGTCGAGGCCTTCGCGCGGACCTTCGGCGGCCACCCCGACTGGTCCACCGTCCTGCTCGACCTGGGCGTCTGCGCGGCCGTCGGCGCCGCCTCGCTGGCCGTGGCGACCTGGGCCTACCGCCGGGCAGCCGTCCGGTGACGCGCCCGGCGGACGCGCCTGGCACGATGGCAGGGTGACCGCACCGCTGACGCCGCCGCCTCATCAACCTCCGCACAACAACGGGCACGGTGACCCCTGGCAGGCCCCCGACCCGATGACCGGACACCTGCCGCCCGCGCCGCAGCGGGCGCAGGACGGGCCGGGGCTCCGCACAGAGCTGCGCGAGGCCGCCCTCGTGACGGTGGCGGTCGCCCTCGCCGGACTGCTGCTGGGGGCGGTGTGGCTGTGGCTCGCGCCGCGGATCCCGCTCGTGTCGGACAGTACGGCGGTCTACCTCAAGGACACCGAGGGCGAGCAGGCCATCGGGGTCGACGGAACGTTCACCCTGCTCGGTCTCGCGTTCGGCGTCGTGACCGGCCTCGGGGTCTTCCTGTGGCGCAGGCGCGGCGGCGTCCCGCTGGTGGTGGGGCTCACCCTCGGCAGCCTGCTCGCGGGGGTGCTGGCCTGGCGGTTCGGGATCTGGCTCGGTCCCGCGCAGGACGTGGCCGCGCACGCCAAGGAGGTCGGTAAGGGGGTCGTCTTCGACGCGCCGCTCGAACTGAAGGCCAAGGGGGCGCTGCTCGCCTGGCCGCTGGCCGCGCTCGTCGTCCACCTCGGGCTCACCGGCCTGTTCGGACCCCGTGACCCGGACCCGTACGCCGGTTACTACGACCACGCCCCGCGCCCCGCGCAGGAGCCGCCGGGCACGCAGGCCTGAGGGGCCCGGGGAGCTCTGTGGGTCACGGCAGGCCGGGGAGGGCGGGGGTCACGGGCCGCCGGGTAGCAGGCCCGCGTCGGTGAGCCGGTCCCGTACCCGGGCGGTCTCGGCGGCGTCCAGCGGGAGCTGCGGCGCCGCGGTCGCGGGGCAGGCGATGATCCCCTGGAGGTGGACGGCGGCCTTGAACGCGCCGAGCGCCGAGGACGAACCGCCCATCCGGGCCGGGTCGCCGGCGTCGACGATCGCGAACAGCGCGGCGAGCCGGTCCTGTTCGCGCCGGGCCGCCGCCCAGTCGCCGGCGCGGGCGGCCTCGTAGAGCCGTACGTACGCGCGGGCGTCCACGTTGCCCAGGCCCGGGACGACACCGTCGACCCCGGCCAGCAGGGCGCCGTCCACGGTGAGTTCGGCGCCGGTGAGCACGGTGAAGGCGGGGGCGGCGGCGCGCAGCGGGCCGAGCAGGCGGCGCAGGGAGCCCTCGTCGCCGCTGGAGTCCTTGAGCCCGGCGAGCGTGCCGTCGGCGGACAGCGCGAGGACGGTGTCCCGGCGCAGCTTGCTGTGGACCGCGGACGGGATGTCGTACGCGAACACGGGCAGCTCCGCGCCGGCCCGCAGCCGCCGGAAGTGGGTCTCGATCTCGGCCGGGTGCGTGCGGGTGTAGAACGGCGCGGTCGCCACCAGCGCGCCCGCGCCCGCCTTCACCGCGTCCTTCGCCCGCTCCAGGACCCGGGCGGTCGTCGTCTCGATGACCCCCGCGAGCACGGGCACCCGGCCCGCCGCCGCTTCCACCGCGGCCTCCAGGGCCGTGCGGCGCTGGAGGTCCGTGAGGTACGCCGCCTCACCACTGGAGCCCAGCAGGAACAGGCCGTGCACCCCGGCGCCGACGAGGTGCCCCACCAGCCGCCGCACCGACGCGACGTCCACGTCGCCCTCGGCGGTGAGCGGGGTGACCAGCGGCGGGACGACGCCGCGGAGCGGTGCGGGAAACGGGGCGCGCAGCGGCATGGCGGTGGTCTCCCGGGGCGTGGTTCGGCGAGCGGGCGAGGGCATGACCCTGGACATGGGACGTCCCATGTCCAGGGTGACAGTGCGGCACCGGTTCGAGCGGTGTCAAGGGGGCGTCGGGCGGGGGAACGCTGGGTGAACGACGGCGGGGCGTCGCGCGGCCGAGGGGCTCGGGGACGGGCACCGGGCGGGCCCGCTCCGGGGCCGGGGTCAGGGGCGGCCGATGGGGGCGAGGACCGCGTCGGTCAGGGCCGCCAAGTCGCCGGGCGCCAGCTCGACCTCCAGGCCCCGGCGGCCCGCCGAGACGCAGACCGTCGCGTGCTCCTGGGCCGAGGAGTCGACCACCGTGGGCAGTCTCTTGCGCTGGCCGAGCGGGGAGATGCCGCCGCGGACGTAACCGGTGGTCCGCTCGGCGAGCGCCGGGTCCGCCATCGCGGCGCGCTTGCCGCCGACCGCGGCGGCCAGTGCCTTCAGGTCGAGCTGGCCCGCCACCGGCACGACGGCCACGGTCAGCCGGCCGTCGACGTCCGCGACCAGCGTCTTGAAGACCCGGTCGGGCGAGATGCCCAGCGCCTCGGCGGCCTCCTCACCGTACGAGGGGTGGGCCGGGTCGTGCTCGTAGGCACGGACCGTGAACGCCGTACCCGCGGCGGTGAGCGCCACCGTCGCGGGCGTCCCCGCCGCCTGCTGCTTCTTGGCCTTCTTCGCCACCGTGCCGAATCCCTACGTCAGTTGAGGCTGGTCGCCTGTCGCGTCAGATCCGCCGCGGGCAGCGACGGCAGGTGCCGGATGATCGCCGTCTCGGCGCGCAGCAGCTTCAGCTCGTCACGCAGCCGGGACGCCGCGTCCGGGGCCTGGAGCAGCCGCTGCTTGGTCGGCACGTCCAGCATCGCGGCCGCCGCGACCAGGTACGACACCACCGAGGGGTCGTCGGGCAGCTCCGCGCCCGTCGCGAGGGAGCGCTCGCGCGCGCCGGCCAGCCGCTTCTGGTAGGAGCGGAACGCGCGCAGCACGCCCTCGGCGAGCGCGCCCGCCTCGTCCCCGTCCTCCTCGGGCAGCTCCTCGACCTCGGCGGTCAGATACGGGCCCGAGGCGTCCACCGAGAGCAGCTTGACCCGGCGGGTGCCGGTGGCGAGGACCTCGAAGCTGCCGTCGGCGCGCTCGCGGATCGTCGCCGCGTCCGCGACGCACCCCGTGTCGTGGAACGACGCCAGCGGGTCGTCGCCGAACCCGGCGGCGGGCCCCGCGCCCGCCTCCTTGGTGGTGGTGTCGTCGGGCATGCCGGACGCGCTGGGCGCGACCTCGTGCCCGTCGCGGATCGCGACGACGGCGAAGCGGCGCGGCTCGTCGGAGACGGCCGGGTCGGCGTCGGGGCCGGACTGATCGGCGGGTGAGGCCTTCAACAGGTCGCGCATCAGGGCGCGATAGCGCTCCTCGAACACGTTCAGCGGGAGCACGAGCCCCGGGAACAGCACCGAGTTGAGCGGGAAGAGCGGAAGCCGGACGGTGGTCACGACGCTCAAGCCTAATGGGCGTCGCAGCCGCCCGGTCCGCCGCGCAGCGGGAGCGTGGCCGCGACCTCGATGCGGACGCCGTCGCGCAGCTCCAGGAACCGCTCCAGCGGGTCGTCCGCGAGCCGGTCCCAGGGGAACGACGTCGCGTACGGGCCGAGCAGCCGCAGCTGCTCCAGCGCGTCCGGCCAGCGCTCCAGCTCGATGAGGACGCAGGCCAGCAGATTGCGGACCTCGGCGGGCCAGGGGTCGGCCGCGTCGTAGCGGCGGGACAGCCCGATCGCGAGGTCGGCGGCGGCGTCCAGCCGGGCGCGCGGCACGCCCTGCGGGACCCGCGCCGTCAGGTACGCGAAGGCGGCGCGGGCGGGCAGGGCCTGAAGCAGCGAGCCCGGCAGGGCGTCCTGCGCGGCCCGCTCGGCGAAGTCGAAGCACTCGGCGTGCGAGCCGTACCAGGCCGCCGACAGGTACTGCAGGGCCGCGACGTGGCAGCCGTAGTGGTGCGGGGAGCGGCGGACCGCCTGCGCCCACACGGCCTCGAAGGCGGTGTGCGGGGCGTTCGTGCCGCGGGCGTGGTCCAGGGCCACCCGCCAGGGCACCGGATCGCCGGGGTAGGCCTCGGCCGCGGCCGTGATCAGCGGGGCGACCTCGCGCAGCAGCTCGGCCCGGGCCGGGGAGGCGAAGGCGCGGGCCACCGCCAGCTCGGCCTTGACGAGGAGCAGGTCCGGGTCGTGCGGCGCGGTCCGCTGCCAGGCGTCGAACCACTCGGTGCGGGACGCGGCGAACGCGGCCAGGCGCAGCACGTAGCGGTCGCGGTTCTCCCACTCGGCCCGCTCCCGGGTGCGGGCGAGGACCTCGGCGGCGGCCCGGAACTCGCCGCGCCCCGCGGCGACCAGGGCGGGCGCCAGCCGCTCGTCCGGGGCGTCGAGCAGCACCTCGTCGTCCGGCGGCAGGCCCGCGGCCAGGGCTCCGGTGTGGCGGATCATGCGGGCGGTGCGGATGAAGGCACGCAGGAACGGCACGGCTGCCTCCTCTACGCGCGTACGGGAACGGGGGTGGCGCTGGAATGACGGCGTGGGCGGCCCGATAGTTGCCTACGCACCGGTAACAATTCGGCGGCCCCACCCCTCAGCACCGAGTCCGCCCTCCCTGGCGCCGGGTTGCGCTTCCCGGCACCAGCACCGCCACTGCCACAGGCACAGGCAGTGCCACCGGCACCGGTACCGGCACTGCCACCGGCACAGGCAGTGCCACCGGCACCGGCACCGCCACTGCCACCGGCACAGGCAGTGCCACCGGCACCGGCATCGGCACCGGCAGTGCCACCGGCACCGGCATCGGCACCGGCAGTGCCACCGGCACCGGCACCGGCACCGGCACCGGCAGTGGCACCGGCAGCGCCACCGGCACCAGCGCCGCCACTGCCACCGGCACCCGGCACCGCCACCGGCGCCCGCACCCGGAACCGCCACCGCCACCCGCACCCGGCACCGGCACCCGGCACCCCGCCCCCCCCCGGGGCTCACCGCCCCGCCTCAGTTGCGCCGCAACAATCGCGTCGTGCCCGCCGCCACCGTCGTCGCCAGGATCCAGCCGAGGATGATCATCGCGGCCGCGGCCCACTGCCAGCCGCCGCGCAGCTGCCAGCTGCTGGACTGGCCGAGGTCGATCACCGGGAGCAGCAGGTCGAGGGCGAACAGGGTCGCGTTCCACTGCGGGCCCTCGCCGGGCTTCATCGGCGGGTGCGAGGCGCGGCTGAAGGCGAGCGCGCCGACCGCCCAGAGCACCGCCATCCACACCGCGGCCCGGCCCGGCCGGTACCCGTAGGCGACCGTCCAGTCCTGGAGGTAGCCCCACACCTTCGCGGCGGGCGGCAGCGTCTCGCGGCGGCGGCGCTGCTTGGCGAGCAGCACCGCGCGGGCGTCGGAGTCCTCGCCGCTGTTGCGCAGCACCGTGGCGAGCCGCTCGTACGGCTCCGGGTTGTACTCGGGGGTCGCGGCGGCGAGCCACTCCAGGCGCTGGGCCAGCGGGAAGGGGCCGAACGGTATGAGGTTCTCGTACGTGAACCCGCCCATCCGCAACTGCCCGGGCCCGGGCCAGCCGGCCGCCTTGTCGACCAGGTTGACCACCTTCGCGCCGGAGAGCACGATCCGGCCGCGCCGCGGCCGCTCGCCGAGGAAGCGCAGCTCGGGGGTCTGCACCCGGCGCAGCGATATCTCCTGGTCGTCCTCCAGGACGAAGAGCGCCGCGTCCAGGTCGACCGCGTCGCCGAACCGGCCGTCGTCGAGCCGGATCCCGCCGACGCAGCTGAAGCGCTGCACCTGGGTGCCGCGCGCGGGCGTCACCCCGCCCGCCAGGAGCGGCACGCCGAGGCCGGCCGGAGTCAGGTACAGGGTGCGCTCGACGGTCAGCTGCGGGGCGTTCAGGGCGAGCCGGCCCTGGGTGTTGCTCAGCCGGCAGCCGCGCAGCGAGAGCGAGACGCCGACCGTGGCGCCGCGCAGGCTGACCTCGCCGTGCGTCTCCACCATCTCGGCCTGGAGGTCCTGTCCCACCGTCAGCCCGTCGGCCATGACGGACTTGCCGCGCCGGTCGCGGAAGACGACCGCCTGGTTGAGCAGCAGGTCCGTGCCGATGTGGGCGTCGGTCAGCCGGATGCCGTGGTGGAACCGGCAGCGCGGCAGGTGCAGGTCGCCCTCGGTGTGCACCCGGGCGCCCTCCAGGCGCGGCACCGAGCAGTCGACGAGCCGGACCGTCGAGAAGCGGGCCTCGGGCAGCAGCACCTCCTTCTCGAAGCGGCACTGCTTCAGCTCCACGTACGGGCCGACCGAGCCGCCCGCGAGGTCGAGCACGTCCGTGATCTGCAGGCCGGTCAGCTTGAGCGAGGCGACCCGGCCGGAGAGCGCGGGCGGCCCGTCGAGCAGCAGCCATGCCACGACCCGCGCCCGGACGCTCCGCTCGGGTCCCCAGGGCTGCCCGCCGTGCGGGTCGTCGGCCGCCACGACCCCGCTGCGCAGGTCGTAGACCGTGCCGTTGCGGAAGGCCAGCCACATGCCCGCCTCCGTGGGGGTCAGCCCCTCGGGCACGTCCCCGTCACCGCTGCCGGTCACCGCGTCGACCACGATTGTTCCTCCTCCCCATGGACCCCTCGGGCACCTGCTACTCGCGGGTTTCGTACAACCGTTCATGCCCGCTGGGTGACGGCTCGAACACTGAAAGTGAGTGCCCGCAAGCCTGTTGCGCGACAACGGCCGAAAGCCGCCGTGTATCAGCCATTGATACGGGCGGCCGGTGCCGCTCGGGCGTCTGCGAGAATTGGTGTGTGATCTCTCGAATCGATCTGCGCGGCGCCGCCCTCCCCGAGGGTCAGGCCCTGCGCTCGCTGCTGCCCCGTGCCGACTTCGACGTCACGGCCGCCCTGGAGAAGGTGCGGCCGATCTGCGAGGACGTGCATCATCGCGGCGACGCGGCGCTGATCGACTTCGCGGCCGAATTCGACGGCGTCACGCTTGAGAGCGTGCGCGTCCCGGCCGAGGCGATCACCGACGCCCTGGCCACCCTGGACCCCGCCGTCCGCGCCGCCCTGGAGGAGTCGATCCGGCGCGCCAGGATCGTGCACCGCGCCCAGCGCCGCACCACCGAGACCACGCAGGTCGTGCCGGGCGGCACGGTCACCGAGAAGTGGGTCCCGGTGGACCGCGTCGGGCTGTACGCGCCCGGCGGCCGCGCCGTCTACCCGTCCTCCGTGATCATGGACGTGGTCCCGGCGCAGGAGGCCGAGGTCCCCTCGATCGCGCTCGCCTCACCGGCTCAGAAGGAGTTCGGCGGCCTGCCGCACCCGACGATCCTGGCGGCCTGCGCGCTGCTCGGCGTCGACGAGGTGTACGCGGCCGGCGGCGCCACCGCCGTCGCGATGTTCGCCTACGGCACCGAGTCCTGCCCGCCCGCCCCGATGGTGATGGGCCCGGGCAACATCTGGGTGGCCGCCGCCAAGCGCTACTTCACCGGTGTCATCGGCATCGACTCCGAGGCGGGCCCCACCGAGATCGCCGTCCTCGCCGACGCCACCGCCGACCCGGTGCACGTCGCCGCCGACCTGATCAGCCAGGCCGAGCACGACCCGCTCGCCGCCTCCGTCCTCGTCACCGACAGCGAGGAGCTGGCCGAGGGGGTCGCCAAGGAGCTGGCGGCGCAGGTCGCGGTCGCCAAGCACCGCGAGGAGCGGATCGAGCCCGCCCTCGCCGGCAAGCAGTCCGCGATCGTCCTCGTCGACTCCGTCGCCGACGGCCTCGCCGTCGTCAACGCCTACGGGGCCGAGCACCTGGAGATCCAGACCGCGGACGCGGCCGCCGTGGCCGAAAAGGTGCGCAACGCGGGCGCGGTCTTCGTCGGCCCCTGGTCCCCGGTCTCGCTCGGCGACTACGCGGCCGGCTCCAACCACGTCCTGCCCACCGGCGGCTGCGCCTGCCACTCCTCGGGCCTGTCCGTGCAGTCCTTCCTGCGCGGCATCCACGTCGTCGACTACAGCCGCGACGCCCTCGCCGAGATCACCCCGCACGTGGTGACCCTCTCCGAGGCCGAGGACCTGCCCGCCCACGGCGCCGCGCTCAAGGCCCGCTTCGAGTGGAAGGTCCCGCCCACCAAGTGACCGGCATCGACGACCTTCCCGTCCGGGACGAGCTGCGCGGCAAGTCCCCGTACGGCGCGCCCCAGTTGGACGTACCCGTCCGGCTGAACACGAACGAGAACCCCTACCCGCTGCCCGAGCCGCTCGTCGCGCGGATCGCCGAGCGCGTCGCCGACGCCGCCCGGAACCTCAACCGCTACCCGGACCGGGACGCGGTCGAGCTGCGCACCGAGCTAGCCGCGTACCTGACGCGCACGACCGGCCACCAGGTCGGCCTCGCGCAGGTCTGGGCGGCCAACGGTTCGAACGAGGTGCTCCAGCAGCTGCTCCAGGCGTTCGGCGGCCCCGGCCGCACCGCCCTCGGCTTCGAGCCCTCGTACTCGATGCACCCGCTGCTCGCGCGCGGCACCAACACCGGCTGGATCAGCGCCCCGCGCACCGCCGACTACTCCCTCGACGTGCCCGCCGCCGTCGAGGCGATCCGCGCGCACGAGCCGCACGTCGTCTTCGTCACCAGCCCGAACAACCCTACGGGGAACGCGGTGGCGGCCGAGGACGTCCTCGCGCTGTACGAGGCCGCGGGCCCGGGCGCCATGGTGATCGTCGACGAGGCGTACACCGAGTTCAGCCACGGCGACTCGCTGCTGCCGCTGATCGAGGGCCGCCCGAACCTCGTCATCTCGCGGACCATGTCGAAGGCGTTCGGCGCGGCCGGGCTGCGCCTGGGCTACCTCGCCGCCGACCCGGCCGTGGTCGACGCGGTCCAACTGGTGCGCCTGCCCTACCACTTGTCGGCCGTCAACCAGGCCACGGCGCTCGCCGCCCTGGAGTACACCGACACCCTGCTCGGCTACGTGGAACAGCTCAAGAGCGAACGCGACCGGGTGGTCGCCGAGCTGGAGGAGCTCGGTTTCGACGTCACCGTCGCCGACGCCAACTTCATCCAGTTCGGCGTCTTCCAGGACCCCCACGCCGTCTGGCAGGCCTTCCTCGACCGCGGTGTCCTCATCCGCGACAACGGCGTGCCCGGACGGCTGCGGGTCTCCGTCGGCACCCCCGGGGAGAACGACGCGTTCCTCGACGCGGCCCGCGCAGTGAAGAAAGCCCCAATGGACGATCAGGAGCGTGGCGCATGAGCCGCATCGGACGCGTGGAACGGACGACGAAGGAGACCTCGGTCCTCGTCGAGATCGACCTGGACGGGACGGGCAAGGTCGAGGTGGCGACCGGCGTCGGCTTCTACGACCACATGCTCGACCAGCTCGGCAGGCACGGCCTCTTCGACCTCACCGTCAAGACCGAGGGCGACCTGCACATCGACTCGCACCACACCATCGAGGACACCGCCCTCGCCCTCGGCGCCGCCTTCAAGCAGGCGCTCGGCGACAAGGTCGGCATCTACCGCTTCGGCAACTGCACCGTCCCGCTGGACGAGTCGCTCGCCCAGGTCACCGTCGACCTCTCCGGCCGCCCCTACCTCGTGCACACCGAGCCCGAGAAGATGGCGCCGATGATCGGCGAGTACGACACGACGATGACCCGGCACATCCTGGAGTCCTTCGTCGCGCAGGCGCAGATCGCGCTCCACGTCCACGTGCCGTACGGACGCAACGCCCACCACATCGTGGAGTGCCAGTTCAAGGCCCTCGCCCGGGCCCTGCGCTACGCCTCGGAGCGCGACCCGCGCGCCGCCGGCATCCTCCCCTCGACGAAGGGCGCCCTCTAGCCATGAACGGCCTCGCGACCGTCCTCATCGTCGTCGGCCTGTTCCTGCTCGGCGGCGTCTACTCGTTCGCCAAGCAGGGCATGGGCAAGAGCCTCATCACCCTGCTCTCCCTCAGCGCGGCCTTCTGCCTGATCGCGGGCGTGCTGCGGCTGGACTACTGGAACTGACCATGACCTCCTCCACGACCGCGACGACCAAGAAGGTCGTCGTCTTCGACTACGGCTTCGGGAACGTGCGCTCCGCCGAGCGCGCCCTCGCCCGCGCGGGCGCCGACGTCGAGATCACCCGCGACTACGACACGGCGATGAACGCGGACGGGCTGCTCGTGCCCGGCGTCGGTGCCTTCGCCGCCTGCATGACGGGGCTCAAGGAGGCCCGCGGCGACTGGATCATCGGCCGCCGCCTCGCCGGCGGCCGCCCGGTCATGGGCATCTGCGTCGGCATGCAGATCCTCTTCGCCCGCGGCATCGAGCACGGCGTGCAGACCGAGGGCCTGGACGAGTGGCCCGGCGCCGTCGAGCCGCTGAAGGCCGACATCGTCCCGCACATGGGGTGGAACACCGTCCGGGCACCCGAGGACAGCACCCTCTTCGCCGGCCTCGACGCCGGCGAGCGCTACTACTTCGTGCACTCCTACGCCGTCCGCGACTGGCAGCTCGACGTGCACAACCCGCACCTGCGGGCGCCCCAGGTCACGTGGGCCACCCACGGCGAGCCCTTCGTCGCCGCCGTGGAGAACGGCGCACTGTGGGCGACGCAGTTCCACCCCGAGAAGTCCGGCGACGCCGGAGCCCAGCTGCTGAAGAACTGGATCGGAACCCTTTAGCCATGAGCAAGCTCGAACTCCTCCCCGCGGTCGACGTCCGAGACGGCCAGGCGGTCCGCCTCGTCCATGGCGAGTCCGGCAGCGAGACCTCCTACGGCTCCCCGCTGGAGGCCGCCCTCGCCTGGCAGACCTCCGGCGCCGAATGGCTGCACCTGGTCGACCTGGACGCCGCGTTCGGCACCGGTGACAACCGCGCGCTGATCCGCGAGGTCGCCGTGCGCATGGCGGAGCTGGACCTCAAGGTGGAACTCTCCGGCGGCATCCGCGACGACGACACCCTCGCCGCCGCGCTCGCCACCGGCTGCACCCGCGTCAACCTCGGCACCGCCGCCCTGGAGACCCCCGAGTGGGTCGCCAAGGTCATCGCCGAGCACGGCGAGAAGATCGCGGTCGGCCTCGACGTGCGCGGCACCACGCTGCGCGGCCGCGGCTGGACCCGTGACGGCGGCGACCTCTACGAGACCCTCGCCCGCCTCGACTCCGAGGGCTGCGCCCGCTACGTCGTCACCGACATCGCCAAGGACGGCACGCTGCAGGGGCCGAACCTGGAGCTGCTGAAGAACGTCTGCGCGGCCACCGACCGCCCGGTCGTCGCCTCCGGCGGCGTCTCCTCCCTCGACGACCTGCGCGCCATCGCCGGGCTCGTCCCGCTGGGCGTGGAGGGCGCGATCGTCGGCAAGGCGCTGTACGCCAAGGCGTTCACGCTGGAGGCCGCGCTGGAGGCGGTCGCCGCATGAGCGCCGACGAGGTGAAGCGGTACCCCTCGGGCGGCCCCTTCGAGGAGACCATCGGGTACGCGCGCGCGGTGGAGCTGCCGACCGGGCTCGTCCTGGTCTCCGGCTGCACCTCCGTGGTCGACGGCGTGATCGACGCGGGCACGCCGTACGAGCAGACGGTGAACGCCTTCGGGGTCGCCCTGAAGGCCCTGCGCGACCTGGGCCTCGGCCCCGAGCACGTGGTGCGCACCCGGATGTACCTCACCCACGCCCGGGACGTGGACGACGTGGGTCGCGCCCACAAGGAGCTGTTCGGCGCCGTCCGCCCCGCCGCATCCATGATCATCGTCTCCGGCTTCATCGACCCCAGCCTGGTCGTCGAGGTGGAGGTCGAGGCGTTCCGCCCGCAGCCGGGCGCCGCGCCCGCGCACGCAGGAGAAGCACAGTGAGCCTCGCCGTACGGGTCATCCCCTGCCTCGACGTCGACAACGGCCGCGTCGTCAAGGGCGTCAACTTCCAGAACCTGCGCGACGCGGGCGACCCGGTCGAGATGGCCAAGGTCTACGACGCCGAGGGCGCCGACGAACTGACCTTCCTGGACATCACGGCCTCCTCCGGCGACCGCGAGACCACGTACGACGTGGTGCGCCGCACCGCCGAGCAGGTCTTCATCCCGCTCACCGTCGGCGGCGGCGTGCGCACCGCCGACGACGTGGACAAGCTGCTGCGCGCCGGAGCGGACAAGGTCGGGGTGAACACCGCCGCCATCGCCCGGCCCGAGCTGATCCGCGAGATCGCGGAGCGGTTCGGCCGGCAGGTGCTCGTCCTGTCCGTGGACGCGCGCCGCACCGCGCCGGGCTCCTTCGAGGTCACCACGCACGGCGGGCGCCGCTCCGCCGGGATCGACGCGGTCGAGTGGGCGCACCGGGCCGCGGAGCTGGGAGCGGGGGAGATCCTGCTCAACTCGATGGACGCGGACGGGACGAAGGACGGGTACGACCTCGAGATGATCGAGGCGGTGCGGCGGCACGTCTCCGTGCCGGTGATCGCGTCCGGCGGGGCGGGGGCGCTCGGGCACTTCGCCCCGGCGGTCGGGGCGGGGGCCGATGCGGTGCTCGCCGCGTCCGTCTTCCACTTCGGTGATCTGCGGATCGGTGAGGTGAAGGGCAGCCTTCGCGGGGCGGGGTATCCGGTCCGATAGCGCCCCGCGCCTCTGCTTCTCGGCTGCGGGCCGGTGGGGCTTCTCGCGCAGTTCCCCGCGCCCCTGAGGTGCGCACTGCGTGCGCTACCTCATCGCGCCCCTGGGGCTGCGGCGAAGCCGCATGCTCCAGGGGCGCGGGGAACTGCGCGA
>NZ_JBITLI010000013.1:0-190193 GCF_044465085.1 Streptomyces sp. NPDC049813
CTTCCGGTACCTGATCGCCCGGACCCCGTGACCTCGTAGCGACAAGGCGCCCCGGGACCGGGGCGGGGGGGGCCCCCCCCCGGGGGGGGGGGGCCCCCCCCCGGGGGCCGCCGCCCGCGGGGGGGGGGGGGGGGGGCGGGGCCCCCCGGGGGGGGGCGGCCGGGGGGGGCCGGGGGGGGGGGGGCGGGGCGGGGGCCCCCCCCGGGGGGGGGGGGCCCCGGGCGCCCGGCCCGGTGGCGCAGCGGATCAGGCGGTCAGGGCAGCCTGGTAGGACGGCAGCCAGGCGCGCTCCTCCGGAGCGTCGACCGCGACGGCCGAGGCCTCGTCGTCAAGGTAGGCCTCGGGAGCCAGGACGGGAGTCTCGATGGTGTCCACGATCATGTTCAAGCCCTTCGGTCGTCGGTGGAGAGATGAGGCCGGCCGGGCAGGTCGCCGTGCTCCCGTCCGGTTCGTCTGATTCTCCGGTGCCTCCGTCCCGCCTTGATGGGGTCGTTGTCCCGAATGTTGTCCCGCTGTGGCTGCGGTGACGATGCGTCATGAGGGGCGCGGGCGCGACGGGTTGCCCCGGTTCCGGTCCGTCCCGCACACTTCTGCCGGTGACCTCGGACCCCGCCGCCAGGGCAGCCCGTACCACGTACGGGGACGTACTGGCCGACCGGCGCTTCCGGTTGCTGCTGGCCACCCGGGCGCTGACGGTGACCGCGGACGCGCTGCGTGTCCTGACCCTGTCGGTGCTCGTGTTCGCGGCGACCGGTTCGCCCCTGCTGAGCGCGGTGACGTTCGGCGCCGGCTTCCTGCCGCAGCTCGTTGGTTCCCTGGTCCTCGGCTCGCTCGCCGACCGGGTGCGGCCGCGCGGGCTGGTCGTCGCCGGTCACGTCCTGCAGTGCGGGGCGGCCGCGGTGCTGGGTACGGTCCGCCTGCCGGTGGCGGCTGTCCTGGTGCTCGTCGCCGCCGTGGCCGCCCTGGCGCCGGTCTCCACCGGAGCGGTCAACCGGCTCGTCGCCGACACGCTCGCCGGTGACGCGTACGTTCTGGGGCGCTCGCTGCTCAACGTCTCCGCGTCCGTGGCCCAGCTGCTCGGCCTGGCCGTCGGCGGTGCCGCGGTCGCGTTCCTGGGGCCGGGCGATGCGCTGCTGGTGAGCTCGGCCGCGTACTTGGCCGCCGCGGTCGCCGTCCGTGTGGGGCTGCCCGACCTGCCCGTGCCGCAGGAGCGGTCCACGGCGGAGGCGGCACGGCGGCGCGGCTCCGGATCGGTGCTGCGGGACAGCTGGTCCGGTGGCATCGGCCTGCTCGCCGACCGGAGGGTCCGGGCGCTGCTGCTCGCCCAGTGGCTGCCGCCGTTGTTCGTCGCCGGCGCCGAGGGCCTGATGGTCCCTTTCACCGGGGACCACCGGATGCCCGACGGCACCGCCGGTGTCCTGCTCGCCTGCCTGCCGGTCGGCATGCTCGCCGGAGACCTGGCCGTCGGCCGCCTCCTGCGTCCCGCCCTGCGCGAACGGCTGGCCGGACCGCTGGTGGTGGTCCTCGGGCTGCCGTTGACCGGCTTCGCGCTGGACCCTCCCCGGGGGGTGTGCGCCGCGCTCCTCCTGGTCACCGGAGTCGGCTTCGCCTACGCCCTGGGGCTGCAACGCCCCTTTCTGGAAGCTGTTCCCGAGGCCCGCCGCGGTCAGGCGTTCGGGCTGCTCACGGCGGGGCTGATGTCGGTCCAGGGCATCGGCCCGGTGGTCCTCGGAACCGTCGCCGCCCTCACCGGCACCGGAGCCGCGATCGCGCTCGCCGGTCTCGCGACGGTGTGCGCGGCGGTCGGTACGCCGGCCGGCATGGCACGGCGTCCGCACCGGGGAGTGGACGTGCCGCCGGCCGAGTGACCGTCCGTGCCCTCGTCTCCTGCCTACCGCACCAGCACGCTCCACGACATCCACGTGTCGGCCACGGCGAGCGGTTCCGGCTGCGTCGCCTACAGCCCCGCGATCGCGTTCCACCGCTTCGCGAACTCCGTCCGCTCCGACGGCCGGATGTCCCGGGCGATGGCCAGCCGGGAGCGCATCGTGGCGTCGGGGAAGATCAGCGGGTCCTCGGCGAGCGCGGCGGTCTCCTTGTCCTTGGCCGAGGCGAGGACGTCCTTGGCGGCGGGCACCGGGCAGACGTAGTTGACCCACGTCGCGAGCTCCGCGGCGACCTCGGGGGCGTAGTAGTAGTCGATGAGGCGCTCGGCGTTGGCCTTGTGGTCGGCCAGGTTCGGGATCATCAGGGACTCCGACCAGAGTTCGGCGCCCTCGCGCGGGACGACGAACTCGATGTCCGGGTCGTCGGCCTGGAGCTGGATGACGTCGCCGCTGTAGGCCTGGCAGGCCAGGACGTCCCCGCTGGAGAGGTCCTTGATGTAGTCGTTGCCGGTGAAGCGGCGGATGTGCTTGCTGTGCACGAGCTTCTCCACCTGGTCGCAGACCCGGTGGAAGTCGTCGGCGCTCCATCGGGTGATGTCGACGCCGTTGCCCTGCATGAGGAGCGCGAAGGACTCGTCGAGGCCGGACAGGAGGGTGACGCGGCCCTTGAGGTCGTCGGCCCACAGATCGGAGACGTGCTGGATCTCCCGGCCCAGGCGGCGCCGGTTGTAGGCGATGCCGGTGATGCCGGACTGCCACGGCACGGTGGACCTGCGGCCCGGGTCGAAGGCGGGCGAGCGCAGCAGCGGGTCGAGGTACTTGGTGACGTTCGGCTGCCGCGCCCGGTCCATCTCCTGGACCCAGCCGAGCCGCACGAAGCGCGAGCACATCCAGTCGGAGATGACGATGAGGTCGCGCCCGGTCCGCTGGTGGTTCATCAGCGACGGGCTGATCTTGCCGAAGAACTCGTCGTTGTCGTTGATCTCCTCGGTGTACGTGACCTGGATGCCGGTCCGCTTCTCGAAGGCGTCGAGCGTGGGGCGCCGCGCGGGGTCGTCGTCGTCCACGTCGATGTAGAGCGGCCAGTTCGCCCAGGTGAGCCGCTGGTCGGAGGCGGACCGGTCGCGGGCGGACCGCTCGCCCGGCGCGACGTACGCGGCGGGCACCCCGCACCCCGTGGCCAGGGCGCCGGCGGCCACCGCCCCGGCACCCCCGCCCAGGGCGCGCAGCAGGGACCGACGGGTGACCGGGGAGGTGAGGTGAGTGGCTCGCACGCAGGCAGGATGCCGTCGCCGCCGGGGCCCCGGCAATGGACGCTGCGTCGAGCGGGCGGGCCCGCAGCCGACACCCTGTCGATCCTGGTGCGGGCAAGGCCGGTTCAGGACGCAGGGAGGTCCCGGCAGGCCGCGGCCACGGCCCGCAGGTACCGGCGGGTGGCCCACTCCTGGGCGAACCGGGCGACCGGCCCGGCGAGCCGGGTGTACCAGCGGCCCGGCCGCGAGAACGCCCGGATGCGGAACCACACGGTGCCGTCGGCGTCCCGGGTGACGAGGAAGGCCTCCTCGCCGCACTCCGGATGCCCGGGGAGCGTCCCGTAGGCGAACCCGGTGCGCGAGGCGTCGCGCACGACGCGGACCACCCGGCAGGGGATGCGCAGCCACAGCAGGCGCAGCTCGACGTCCGCGCCCTCGCGGGCGTCGTCGCCGGGTGCGACGCGCAGTCCGGCGCCGCGCTGCGCGCCCCACGCGAGCACCGCCGCGCCCGCCCGCTCGAAGCACCGGGGCCCCGAGCCGAGACGGACGCGGCGGTCCAGGTGCGCGTACCCCGGCGGGAGTTCGCCCTCCGCCAGGGTCGCGCCCACTTCCTCGTAGGTGAGGGTCATGCGTCCAGCGACGTCATCACGTGCTTGATGCGCGTGTAGTCGTCGAAGCCGTAGCCGGACAGGTCCTTGCCGTAGCCGGACTTCTTGAAGCCGCCGTGCGGCATCTCGGCGACCAGCGGGATGTGCGTGTTGATCCACACACAGCCGAAGTCGAGCACCTTGGACATGCGCATCGCGCGCGCGTGGTCCTTGGTCCACACGGAGGAGGCGAGGGCGTAGTCCACGCCGTTGGCCCACTCGGTGGCCTGCGCCTCGTCGGTGAAGGACTGGACGGTGATGACGGGCCCGAAGACCTCGTTCTGGATGATCTCGTCGTCCTGCTTGAGGCCGGAGACGACGGTCGGGGCGTAGAAGAAGCCCTTGTCGCCGACTCGGTGGCCACCGGCCTCGACCTTGGCGTGCGCGGGCAGGCGCTCGATGAACCCGGAGACCTGCTTGAGCTGGTTCGCGTTGTTGAGCGGGCCGTAGAGCACGTCCTCGTCGTCCGGCCGGCCGGTCTTGGTGTCGGCGGCGGCCTTGGCGAGCGCGGTGACGAACTCGTCGTGGATGGACTCCTGGACGAGCACGCGGGTGGCGGCGGTGCAGTCCTGGCCCGCGTTGAAGAAGCCCGCCGTCGAGATGTCCTCGACGGCCTTGGCCACGTCGGTGTCCTCGAACACGACGACCGGCGCCTTGCCGCCCAGCTCCAGGTGGACCCGCTTGAGGTCCTTGGCGGCGGACTCGGCGACCTGCATGCCGGCGCGCACGGAGCCGGTGATGGAGGCCATCGCCGGGGTCTTGTGCTCGACCATCATGCGGCCGGTGTCCCGGTCGCCGCAGACCACGTTGAAGACGCCCTTGGGGACGATCGAGCCGATGATCTCGGCCATCAGGACCGTCGAGGCGGGGGTGGTGTCGGACGGCTTGAGGACGACGGTGTTGCCCGCGGCGAGCGCCGGGGCGAACTTCCACACGCCCATCATCATCGGGTAGTTCCACGGCGCGACCTGCGCGCAGACGCCGATCGGCTCGCGGCGCACGAAGGAGGTGAGGCCCTCCATGTACTCCCCGGCCCCGCGCCCTTCGAGCATCCGGGCCGCACCCGCGAAGAAGCGGATCTGGTCGACCATGGGCGGGATCTCTTCCGAGCGGGTCAGCCCGATGGGCTTGCCCGTGTTCTCCACCTCGGCCGCGATGAGTTCCTCGGCCCGCTCCTCGAACGCGTCCGCGATCTTGAGCAGGACCTTCTGCCGCTCGGCCGGGGTCTGGTCGCGCCAGGCCGGGAAGGCGGCCTCGGCGGCCTCCATGGCGGCGTCGACGTCGGCCTGTCCGGAGAGCGGTGCGGTCGCGTACGCCTCGCCCGTGACGGGGTCGACCACCTCGGTGGTCCGTCCGTCGGCGGCGTCCCGGAACTCGCCAGCGATGTAGTTCCGAAGTGTCCGCAGCTGACGCAGTTCACTGGTGGTCACTGACCGGCCTCCTTGTCGGGATGTCCACTGCTTGAGACACCACCCTACGGCGTGGGCCGACGCTTTCGACACCCCCCACCCGCCCCGATCAACGAAATCCGTGAGTATCGAGTCCCCAGACAACGGATTACATCGATCCGGGCTTGCGGAACTATCGAGTCCTCGTGCACAGTGAGGTCGTGGCCAGTCGCAGCGCAGACCCCAAGGGACCCCGTTCGAGAAGCGGCGGGAGTCCGCCGCTGGACGCCGTCTCCCTCGCCATCATCGAGCAGCTCCAGGAGGACGGCAGGCGTCCGTACGCCGCCATCGGCAAGGCCGTGGGCCTCTCCGAGGCGGCCGTGCGCCAGCGCGTCCAGAAGCTGCTCGACCAGGGCGTGATGCAGATCGTCGCCGTCACGGACCCGCTCACCGTGGGATTCCGGCGCCAGGCGATGGTCGGCATACATGTCGAGGGCGACCTCGACCCGGTGGCGGACGCGCTGACGGCCATGCCGGAGTGCGAGTACGTCGTGATGACCGCGGGCTCGTTCGACCTGATGGTGGAGGTCGTCTGCGAGGACGACGACCACCTTCTGGAGGTCATCAACCAACGCATCCGGGCCCTTCCCGGAGTGCGCTCCACCGAGAGCTTCGTCTACCTCAAGCTCAAGAAGCAGACCTATATGTGGGGAACCCGATAGCCGTGAGCCAGGACCTCAGCCGAACCGCGTACGACCACCTGTGGATGCACTTCACGCGCATGTCGTCGTACGAGAACGCGCCCGTTCCCACCATCGTGCGTGGCGAGGGCACCTACATCTACGACGACAAGGGCAAGAAGTACCTCGACGGGCTCGCGGGCCTCTTCGTGGTCCAGGCCGGCCACGGCCGCCGGGAGCTCGCCGAGGTCGCCGCCAAGCAGGCCGCCGAGCTGGCCTTCTTCCCCATCTGGTCGTACGCCCACCCCAAGGCCGTGGAGCTGGCCGAGCGCCTGGCCCACTACGCGCCGGGCGACCTCAACAAGGTCTTCTTCACCACCGGCGGCGGCGAGGCCGTCGAGACCGCGTGGAAGCTGGCGAAGCAGTACCACAAGCTCACCGGGAACCACACGAAGTACAAGGTCATCTCGCGCGCGGTCGCCTACCACGGCACCCCGCAGGGCGCCCTGTCGATCACCGGTCTGCCCGCGCTCAAGGCCCCCTTCGAGCCGCTCGTCCCGGGCGCGCACAAGGTGCCGAACACGAACATCTACCGCGCGCCGATCCACGGCGACGACCCCGAGGCGTTCGGCCGCTGGGCCGCCGACCAGATCGAGCAGGAGATCCTCTTCGAGGGCCCGGAGACGGTCGCGGCCGTCTTCCTGGAGCCGGTGCAGAACGCGGGCGGCTGCTTCCCGCCCCCGCCCGGCTACTTCCAGCGCGTGCGCGAGATCTGCGACCAGTACGGCGTGCTGCTCGTCTCGGACGAGGTCATCTGCGCCTTCGGCCGCCTCGGCACGATGTTCGCCTGCGAGAAGTTCGGCTACGTCCCGGACATCATCACCTGCGCCAAGGGCATGACCTCGGGCTACTCCCCGATCGGCGCCGCGATCGTCTCGGACCGGATCGCCGAGCCGTTCTACAAGGGCGACAACACCTTCCTGCACGGCTACACCTTCGGCGGCCACCCGGTCTCCGCGGCCGTGGGCCTCGCCAACCTCGACGTGTTCGAGCGCGAGGGCCTCAACCAGCACGTGCTCGACAACGAGGCCAACTTCCTGACGACGCTGCAGAAGCTGCACGACCTGCCGATCGTCGGCGACGTCCGCGGCAACGGCTTCTTCTACGGCATCGAGCTCGTCAAGGACAAGGCCACCAAGGAGACCTTCACGGACGAGGAGTCGGAGCGCGTGCTCTACGGCTTCGTCTCCAAGAAGCTCTTCGAGTACGGCCTGTACTGCCGCGCCGACGACCGTGGCGACCCGGTCATCCAGCTCTCCCCGCCGCTGATCGCCGACCAGTCGACGTTCGACGAGATCGAGAGCATCGTCCGCCAGGTCCTGACGGAGGCCTGGGAGAAGATCTGACCGTCCCCGCGACACCGGCCCGGCCGCACCCATCCGAGTGAGATGGGTGCGGCCGGGCCGCGTCTTTTGCGGACGTACCGCCCCGGAAACCTAGCGTGCCCTGTGACCGATCGGCCCTGCCTTCGTTCCCCCGTACGGGGGACGGGAACTCCCCCGGCACAACTGATCTGAACCGAGGTGTACGCCATGGTGGCCCCGCCGGACAACGACGTGCTGTGGGCACGCGCCCTGCACTTCTCCCACAACGGCTCCCCCGCGCTCACGGGCGTCTCGCTGGAGATCCGGGACGGGGAGATCCTCGCGGTCACCGGCCCGCGCGGCGCGGGCAAGACGACGCTGCTGCGGTGTCTGTCGGGCCAGCTCCTGCCGCGCCAGGGCGAGGTGTGGTTCAACAGCACCCCGGTGCACACCATGGGCGCGCTGGTGCGCGAGCGGCTGCGCCGCGACCGGTTCGGCTGGATCGACACCGAGCCCGCCCTCGTCCCGGAGCTGAACGTGTGGGAGAACACGGCGCTGCCGCTGATGCTCCGCGGCACCGGCCGGCGCGCCGCGAAGAACGCGGCCCAGGAGTGGCTCGACCGGCTCGACGTCGGCCACCTCGCCCGCAAGCGGCCCGGCGCCCTGCGGATGGCGGAGCGGCAGCGCGTGGCCATCGCCCGCGCCCTGGTGCACGGCCCGGACGTGCTCTTCGCCGACGAACCCACCGCGACCCTGCACCGCGCCGACCGCGCGCACGTCCTGCGGACGCTGACGGCGGCGGCCCGCTCGCACGCCGTCACGGTGGTCCTGGCCACGCACGACGCCGAGGTCGGCGCGCTCGCCGACCGGACGGTCCCGCTGCTCGACGGACGCCGCGTCACCACCGTGCACCTGCCAGCCGCGGCCACCGACCCGGAAGGCCGCGCCGCGTGCTCGCTCTCCGTCTAGTCCGCGGCGGACACCCCCTGGTCCAGCTCCGCAGGCTGCTGGTGGCCGCCGCGTCGGCGGGCACCGGTTTCCTGCTGCTGTGCACACTCGGCTACGCGCTCGGCCACCCCGACGCCTCCACCGCCGCCGTGCTCCGCCTTACCTGGTGCCTGGTGCCGCTCGCCGCCACCGTGTACCTCGCGGTCGCCGTGGCCCGCTCGGACCCGGGCACGCGCCCCCGCTCCGGCCTCTCGGCCGTCGGCCTCGGCCCGGCCCGCCTCACCCTGCTGGCCGCCGTCTCCACGGCCCTGGCCTGCGCCCTCGGCTCACTCCTCGCGCTGCTCTTCTTCCTGCACCTGCGCGGTGACCTCACCGGGCTGCCGTTCGGCGGCGCGGCCCGCCGGCTCCTCGCCGCCGACCGGCCGCTGCCGCTGGCCGCCACGCTCACCCTGCTCACCTTCGTGCCGCTGGCCGCCTCCGCCGCCAGCGCCTTCGCGCTGCGCACCCGGGCCGTGGCCGCCGCCCGGCCCGCCCGGGCGACGGCCACGCACGCGGAGCCGGACGAGCCGGAGGAGCCGTTCGCCGAGCCGGTCACCGCGCCGACCGGGCTGCCCTGGGGCGTCGCCCTGCTCGCCGCCGGGCTCGCCGTGGAGTCGTACGCCTCGCACGCGCGCGGCGACGGGCCCCCGATGCCGGGCGGTCTCGGCGGCAGCCCCGGCGGGGTGCTGGCCGGCTGGGCGCTGACCGCGCTCGGCCTCGCGCTCGTCGGGCCCGGTCTCACCTATCTGTGCGGGCGGGCCCTGCAAGCCGTGCGGCCCGGCGCCGTGCGGCTGCTGGCCGGGCGCATCCTCCAGGAGGAGGCGCTGCGCATCGGCCGCCCGCTCGGTGTCGTCTGCGCGGTCGCCTCGGGCGCCTACGCGGCCAACGCGCTGTACGCGCACGCCGGGGACGCCTCCCCCGGCCTCGGCCCGCTGACCGCGCTCGGCGCGACACTCGTGGCCGGCTGCACCCTCGCCACGCTGCTGACCGCGGCCGTGGAGGCCCGCCAGGCGCGCCGGCCCACCCAGGTCGCGCTCCTGCGGCTCGGCGCCCCCGCGGCCAAGCTGCGCGCCGCGGCCGCCCTGCGCGCCGGCACCCTGCTCGCCGTCTTCGCGCCCCTGACCTGGGCCGTCGCACAACTTTCGGCCGTTCCACTGCTGTCGCGATGACTTTTGCCGGCCCGGCCCGTCTACCCCTGCGTACGCACCACACCGACCTCCACAGAAGGCGACGGGCCTCCGCATGTACCAGCAGATGATCTTCGTGAACCTGGCCGTGAACGACCTGGACGCCGCCAAGAAGTTCTACTCGGAGCTCGGGTACACCATCAACCAGCAGTTCACCGACGAGACCGCATCCGCCGTGCAGCTCAGCGACACCATCGTGTTCATGCTGATGACCAAGGAGAAGTACGCGGGCTTCACCCACAAGACGATCGTCGACTCGACGCGCAGCAGCGAGGTGCTGCTCTGCCTGAGCGCCGAGAGCCGGGAGAAGGTCGACGAGCTGGTCGAGCGGGCGCTGGCGGCCGGCGGCACCGAGCACGGGGAGAAGCAGGACCACGGCTTCATGTACGGCCGGGCCTTCGACGACCTGGACGGGCACAGCGTCGAGGTCGCGTGGATGGACCCCTCGGTCATCGAGAGCTGAGCGGCCGCCGGGCCCGGCCGGCGCCGTGTCTAGCATGGGCGGGTGCAGCCGACGCCAGCAGAGTCACCCGTGCCCGCCCCTCCCGGGACCACCTCCGACCGCGAGATAGAGACGCTCGCCGAGTTCGACGCGACGCTCTCCGGATCCGGCTCGCTCGCCCACCACCGGGTGCAGGCGGTCGATCTGACGGAGCGTACGGACCGGCTGCTCGCTGCCGACGTCACGGGCGCCGTCTTCCTCGGCTGCCCCATGGACCCGGCGGCGGCCGCGCGGGTCAGGGCCGCGGGGGCGCTGGTCTTCCCGCCCGTCCCCGGCCTGCCGTTCGACCCGTACCGGGGCCACCTCTACACCCCGGACGAGCTCTTCGAGGGGCTGTCGGGACCGCGGGGGTACGACGCGACGCCGGACGCCCGCGCGTACGCCTGGTTCCAGCGGACCAAGACCGACGGCGACGTCTTCGCGTCCATGCTGCGTGCCGTGCACGACGACTCCGTCTCCGACGCGCTCGACGAACTCCTCGTGGGCGCCCGGGTGGTGGGCGTCATGGGCGGCCACGCGATGCGGCGCGGCACCGAGGAGTACGCGGGGGCGGCCCGGCTCGGACGGACGCTGACGCGGGCCGGTCTGACGGTGGCGACGGGCGGCGGCCCCGGCGCCATGGAGGCGGCGAACCTCGGCGGGTACGCCGCCCCCTTCGCCGACGGCATGCTCGACCAGGCCCTGCAAGTCCTGGGCAAGACACCGTCGTTCACGCCGTCGGTCACCGACTGGGCGGCGGCCGCCTTCGAGGTGCGCGGGCGCTGGCCGGGCGGCGGCGCCTCCGTCGGCATCCCCACCTGGTTCTACGGGCACGAGCCGCCCAACGCGTTCGCCGCGCACCTCGCCAAGTACTTCGCCAACGCCACGCGCGAGGACGGCCTGTTGGCCCGCTCGAACGCGGGCGTCATCTTCCTGCCCGGCGCGGCCGGGACGGTGCAGGAGATCTTCGACAACGCCACCCCCAACTACTACGGGTCGCGCGGCGAACCGACCCCGATGGTCCTCGTCGACCGGGACCACTGGACGCGCGAACTCCCCGCGTGGCCACTGCTCCAGGCGCTCGCGCGCGGCCGGGCGATGGAGGCGCGCATCGCGCTCGTCGACTCGGTGGACGAGGCGGGCGAGGCGCTGGCGCGGATGGTCTGAACTCCGGAGCCGGAAAAGCAGACGTGAAACATCAGTTGGGTCAAGCGTAGGTCAAGTCTCGACACCAAGTGCCGCCAGCATATTGACGTTGCGTTATGGGCGCTTGTAGACGTGAGGTGTCCGTGAGGACGCTGAGGCGAGAGCCACGCGTTCCCTCACGGCATCCGTCTCTTTTCTGCACTTATCCCGTGAAGGACAACTGTGTCCGTAACCCCCCGTATATCCGCACGCGCCGCGCGCTTCGCCGGTGTGGCCGCCGCTGCCACCGCGCTGACGCTGGGCGTCGCCGGGTCCGCTTCGGCGTGCAACATCAGTGAGTTCACCGCCGAGGCCGTCTGCGACGGCGACCAGGGCGTCATCACCGTCAAGGACGTCGACTCCTCCGGCACCCTCGCCACCGTCACCCTGTTCACCGGGGAGGGCAGCGCCGAGAAGCTCGTCGGTACCCAGACCGTGACGGGTTCCCGCGAGGGCCGCACCATCACGTTCGCCGAGAACTGGGCGCCCAACACGCACTACCGCGTCCACGTGAAGACCAAGAAGTTCAATGTGGACGACGACATCAAGGGTGGCGTCACCACCCCGTCGACGGCCTGCGCCACCGAGAAGCCGACCACGCCGCCGGCCACTCCGGAGCCGTCCTCCCCGGCGCCGTCCTCCGCGGCACCGAGCGCCTCGACCCCGGCGGAGACGGCCACGCCGGCCCCCTCGGTCTCCGAGTCCACCTCCGCGGAGGCCCCGGCCCCCGCCAACTCGGCCTCCCCGGCCGGTGGTTCGGACCTCGCCGAGACCGGTGCGGACAGCAACACCGGGCTCTTCGCCGGTATCGCCGCGGCCCTGGTCGTCGCGGGTGGCGGCGTGGTGTTCGCCCTGCGCAAGCGCGGTGCGGCCCAGCGCTAGTCCTCTGAAGGGGTCGTACGGGCGTCCCGGCCGAGCAGCCGGGCCGGGCGCCTCGTACGGCCCCTTCGTGCGTCTCCCGGGCCTCCCCCGGCCCTCCCCTACTTTCCCCCCGCCGAGCGATCAGCCGAACGAGGCCCGCTCCAGCCAGAACTCCAGCAGCGAACGGTCGCCGAGGACCTCGACCTCCGCGCCGTCGAGCGGCGTCCGCCGGTAGAAGGCGAGCAGGACGGCGGTCAGCGGGCCGCGCAGGGCCACGTCGGCCCGGGCGTGGTCGCGGCGCCAGACGACTCCCTCGTCCCGCAGCTCGATCAACCACTCGGCGGCCGCGCCGGGGGCCGTGTCGGTGGCGTGCAGATGGAGCGTGCGCCCACCGGCCTTCAACTCCTGGGCCGAGTCCCGCGCGTCGATGTCCTGGACGAACCGCACGATCCGCAGCCACTCGTCGATCGCGTCGGCGGCGATCTCCGGCGCCACGTCGTAGCCGCCCTTCGCGGCGAGCGCCGCGTCGGCACGGTGGATCACCGTCTCGTGGGTCATCCGGCGGGCCCAGAACCCAGCGTCCTGCTGCCAGGCCCAGCTCCAGCAGGCGGCGTCCGGCCCCGCCTCGCGCAGCGTCCGCGCGAGGCGCCCGGCCCCCTCGTCGAGCCAGCCGCGCAGGGTGGCGGGCGCGTCGTCCGCGGGCGCGCGGTCGGGCACCTCGTCCTCGGGCAGCGCTTCGGCGGCCCGGGTGCGCACCATCGCCTCGGCCCAGCGGTGAGCGCGTCCGACGTGCTCGGCGAGCTGCCGGACGCTCCACTCCGGGCAGGTCGGCACGGTCGCCGCGAGATCGGCACCGGCCAGCTGGTCCGTCAACAGGCGGGTCTGCGCGACGATCTCGGCACAGAACCGGTCGTGGCTGAGCTGCCCGTGCGACGGGCGGGAAGACGTCATGCGCCGACCCTACGCAGCCGGCCGGCCGGCCAGCATCACGATTTCGGCCGCGTCGAAGGCCACGCCGACCTCGGCTCCCTGCTCCGGCGCCGCGCGCAGCGCGCACGCCGCGTCGAGCGGGGGCGCGTCAGCGGGCTGCAACCGCAGGGCCACGTGCGTGCCGCGGAAGGTGCGGGCGGTGACGGTGCAGGTCAGCTGGGCGTCGGCGGGGTCGACCAGGCGGACGCCCGCGGGCCGTACGAGGAGTTGGGCCGCGCCCCGCGGGGAGCCGGCCGGGACCGGCACCTTGCCCCAGGGGGTGTCCGCGGCGTCGCCGGAGACCGAGACGGTCGCCTCGACGACGTTGTCGAAGCCGAGGAAGCGGGCCACGAACGCGTCGGCGGGCCTGCGCCACACCTCCAGCGGCGTGCCGGACTGGGCGATCCGCCCGTCACGCATGACGACGACCCGGTCGGCGAGCGCGAAGGCCTCGCCCTGGTCGTGCGTGACGGCCAGCACGGTGGTGCCCAACTCGGTGAAGAGGCCGCGCAATTCGACGACCAGGCGCTCGCGCAGCGACCGGTCGAGCTGGCCGAGCGGTTCGTCCAGCATCAGCAGCCGGGGCCGCGGCGCGAGCGCCCGGGCGAGCGCGACGCGCTGCTGCTCGCCGCCCGAGAGGGCGGCGACGGCCCGGCGCTCGGCCCCGGGCAGACCGACCAGCTCCAGCAACTCCCCTACACGGGACGCCTGTTCGCTCTTGCCGGCGCCGTGCATCCGCAGCCCGAAAGCGACGTTGCCGCCGACGTCCCGCTGCGGGAACAGCTGGTGGTCCTGGAACATCAGGCCCACGCCCCGCTTGTGCGCGGGCACGCCGCCCTGGTCCCGGCCGCCCAGCAGGACCCGGCCCCCGTCGAGGGGGTGCAGGCCCGCGACGGCTCGCAGCAGCGTCGACTTGCCGCTGCCACTGGGTCCGAGCACGCACACGATCTCGTGCTCGGCGACCTCCAGGTCCACGCCGTCGAGCGCGGCGCGCCGCCCGAACCGTACGGTCGCGTCGTCGAGTGCGAGCAAGGCCGCCATGTCAGAACTCCCCGGTCGTGGCCCGCGCGGGCCGCAGGCGTTCGAGCAGCAGCAGGCAGCCGGCGCAGACGACCATGAGGACGGTCGACAGGGCCATCGCCTGCCCGTAGTTGAGGTCGCCGGCCCGGCCGAGCAGGCGTGCCACGGCGACCGGCAGGGTGGGGTTGTCGGGCCGGGCGATGAAGACGGTCGCCCCGAACTCGCCCAGGGACACCGCGAACGCGAACCCGGCCGCGACCAGCAACGCCCGGCGCACCAGCGGCAGATCGACCTCCCGCCAGGCCCGCAGCGGAGAGGCGCCGAGCACGGCGGCGGCCTCCCGCAGCCGGCCGTCGACGGCCCGCAGCACCGGCAGCATGGTCCGTACGACGAAGGGGACGCCGACCAGAGCCTGGGCGAGCGGCACCAGGATCCAGGACGCCCGCAGGTCGAGCGGCGGCTCGTCGAGCGTGATCAGAAAGCCGAAGCCGACGGTCACCGCGGAGACCCCGAGCGGCAGCATGAGCAGCGCGTCGAACCCGCGTACCAGGCGCCCCGCCCGGCGGGTCAGCGCCGCGGCGGCGAGCCCGCCGACGACGAGCGCGATGCCGGTGGCGGCGAGCGCGTACTCCAGGGAGTTCCCGATGGCGTCGATCGGCGGCACCAGGAAGGTCCCCCCGTCGGCGTCGCCGAGCGCCCGGTAGTACGCGAACCCGTACCCGCCCGGCGTGTCCAGCGAGCGCTGCACGAGTACGCCGAGCGGCAGCAGGATCAGGACGGCGACGGTCGCGAGGACGCCGGCGAGCAGCGTCCACTGGCCCACGCCGCGCGGCCGGCGCGCGGTGTGCGCGGCGTCGACGAGCCGCAGGGTGCTCTCGCGGCGCCGCACGCTCCACGCGTGCACGCCGAGGATGAGCCCCACCGCGACGAACTGCACCAGCGTCAGGACGGCCGCGGTCGACAGGTCGAAGATCTGCGCGGTCTGCCGGTAGATCTCGACTTCGAGCGTCGAGTAGCCGGGGCCGCCCAGGATCTGCACGACGCCGAAGGACGTGAAGGTGAACAGGAAGACCATCAGGGCCGCCGCCGCCACGGCCGGGCCGAGCGCGGGCAGGGTCACCGTGCGCCAGGCCGCGAGCCGCGAGGCGCCGAGCATCCGCGCGGCCTCCTCCTGCCGCGGATCCAGCTGCGACCACAGCCCGCCGACGGTCCGTACGACCACCGCGTAGTTGAAGAAGACGTGCGCGACGAGGATCGCCCACACGGTGGTGTCGAGCCGGACGCCCCACAGCTCGTCGAGCAGCCCGCCCCGGCCGACCAGCGCGAGGAACGCGGTGCCCACGACGACGGTCGGCAGCACGAACGGCACGGTGACGACGGCCCGCAGCAGCTGCTTGCCGGGGAAGTCGAGCCGGGCGAACACGTAGGCGCCCGGCAGCGCGATCAGCAGAGTCAGCGCGGTCGAGGCGAGCGCCTGCCACGCCGTGAACCACAGGACGTGCCGCAGGTCCGGCTCGCCCAGCACGTCCGCGATCCGCCCGAACTGCCAGGCGCCGCCGACGAACAGCCCCCGGCGGACGATCGCGAGGACCGGGTAGGCGAAGAAGACGGCGAAGAACGCGACGGGCACGGCCATCAGACCGAGCCGCGCCGCGCTCCCGCCGCGCGGCCGGACCCTGGCGGTCACTTGCGGACGAGCGAGGTCCACGACTTGACCCAGTCGTCTCGGTGGTCCGCGATCACGCGCGGGCTCAGGGTCGCGGGATCGTCGACCCGCACCGCGTACTTGCGGTAGTCGGCGGGAGCCGTGGCGTCCTCGGCCACCGGGTCGACGAACATGTTCAGCGGCATGTCCTGCTGGAACTCCTTCGAGATCAGGAAGTCGAGCAGCGCCCGCCCGCCCTTCTCGTTCCCGGCCCCGTCGAGCAGCCCGGCGAACTCGACCTGGCGGAAGCAGGTCCCGGTGGCGACACCGACCGGCGAGGTCTTCGGCTGCGGTTCGGCGTAGATCGCCTCGGCGGGCGGCGAGGAGGCGTACGAGACGACGAGCGGCCGGTCGCCGCCTGCCTTCTTGCCGCCGGCGCTCCCGCTGAACTCGTCGTTGTAGGCCTGGTCCCAGCCGTCGACGACCTTCACGCCGTTGGCGACGAGCTTCTTCCAGTACCCCTGCCAGCCGTCGTCGCCGTACCGGGCGGCGGACCCGAGCAGGAAGCCGAGACCGGGCGAGGAGGTGGCCGCGTTCTCGGTGACCAGCAGGTTCTTGTACGCGGGCTTGGCGAGGTCGGCGAACGAGGAGGGGGGCGTCAGCTTGTGCTCGGCGAAGTACTTCTTGTCGTAGTTGACGCAGATGTCGCCGGTGTCGACGGGTGTGACGCGGTGCTTCGCGACGTCGAGCTGGTACGCGCTGGGCACCCGTTCGAGCCCCTTGGCCCGGTACGGGGCGAAGACCCCGTTGTCGAGCGCCCGGGACAGCAGGGTGTTGTCGACGCCGAAGAAGACGTCGCCCTGCGGGTTCCCCTTGGACAGGATCGCCTTGTTGACGGCCTGCCCGGCGTCACCGTCCTCCAGCACCTTCACCCGGTAGCCGGACTTCTTCTCGAAGCCCTTCAGGACGTTCTTGGAGACGGCCCACGAGTCGTGGCTGACGAGAGTGACGGTCCTGGAGTCGCCGGAGGCCCCCTCCTCGGACGACCCGCACGCGGACAGCGCGACGATCCCGAGGCCCACGGCGAGCGCCAGGTATGTGGTCCTGCTCGTTCTCATTACGAATTCCTCCTGGAATGACCAGGAGAAGACGCGGCCCTGCCCGGCGACCCTCGAAGGGCCGCAGGGCAGGGCGCAACAGCATGAGTGATGACCGAACTTCCTACCCGGAATGACCCGGGCGAGGTTCAGAGGGTCTGCGGCCTGTCCTGCTTCGGTGCCGCACTCTCAGCGCTGTGGCGCTCCCCTGTCGGAATATGCAGATGTAAGCGATTCGATGGTGCGTACGGCGTGCACGTCGGTGTGTACGTCGGTGTACGAGCCCCAGGCTACCGCTCGGTGGCGGCGAGCTGACCACACGCCCCGTCGATCTCCTGGCCACGGGTGTCCCGGATGGTGACGGGGACACCATGGGCGGCGATCGCGTCGACGAACGCCTTCTCGTCCTCGGGCCGCGACGCGGTCCACTTCGACCCGGGCGTCGGGTTGAGCGGGATGAGGTTCACGTGGACCGGCTTGCCCCTGAGCATGCGGCCGAGCCGGTCGCCACGCCACGCCTGGTCGTTGATGTCGCGGATCAGCGCGTACTCGATGGAGAGCCGGCGCCCGGACCTGGCGGCGTACTCGAACCCGGCGTCGAGCACCTCGCGCACCTGCCACCGCGTGTTGACCGGGACGAGGGTGTCGCGCAGCTCGTCGTCGGGGGCGTGCAGCGAGATGGCGAGGCGGCACTTGAAGCCCTCGTCGGTGAACCGGTTGATGGCGGGCACCAGCCCGACCGTCGACACGGTGATGCCCCGCTGCGACAGGCCGAGCCCGTCCGGCTCGGGGTCGGTCAGCGCGCGGATGGCCTGCACGACGCGCTTGTAGTTGGCGAGGGGCTCGCCCATCCCCATGAAGACGATGTTGCTGAGCCGGGCCGGACCGCCGGGGATCTCACCGTCCCGCAGCGCGCGCATCCCGTCCACGATCTGGTGCACGATCTCGCCGGTCGACAGGTTCCGGTCGAGCCCGGCCTGTCCGGTGGCGCAGAACGGACAGTTCATCCCACAGCCGGCCTGCGACGAGATGCACATCGTCACCCGGTCCGGGTAGCGCATCAGCACGGACTCGACGAGCGTCCCGTCGAACAGCCGCCACAGGGTCTTGCGGGTGGTGTCCTGGTCGGTCGACAGGTGCCGCACGACGGTCATCAGCTCGGGCAGCAACGCCTCCCGCAGCTTCTCGCGCGACCCGGCGGGGATGTCGGTCCACTCCGCGGGGTCGTGCGCGTACCGCGCGAAGTAGTGCTGCGACAGCTGCTTGGCGCGAAACGGCTTCTCACCGATCGCGGCAACGGCTTCCTTCCGCTCGGCGGGCGAGAGGTCGGCAAGGTGCCGCGGCGGCTTCTTGGCTCCGCGGGGGGCGACGAAAGTGAGTTCTCCGGGCTTAGGCATGGCTGTACCAGTGTGGCAGATCAGCGGGGGTGACCTCGGCTCGTCCCCGACGACGCCTCGCAGTCCGTGATGATCTGCTGCGCATACCGGTCCTGGGGGGCGATCTCCTCGATCGTTTCGCGTGCTCGCTCGGTCCGGCCTGTTCTGCAGAGGAACCGGACCAGCGTGCAGAGGGCGTCGCGATCGCCGTTCTCCGCGCGCTCGCGGAGCACCGCTGTCATCCCGCGGTCGCGAAGCGCTCGGTTGAGTCGCCGGCGGGCGTGGACGTCCGTGCGGGCCAGATCCGTGAGCTCCGCGAGTCGTCCGGCGTGGGCGAGCAGGTCCATGTGCCACAGGTGGTTGCCGTGTTCGGTGGGGTCGGTGGAGTAGCACGCGGCGTGGGCGCTCACCAGGGCGATGGCCCTGTCCCAGGCACCGGAGCGCTCGGCCGCCTGCGCCTGCTCGAACCATCGCACCGAAGGAGTATCGCCCACCCCTCGCGGAGGGCAGCGGGCCGGATGCCTCTTGCGCCCGGCACGCGTCCAGGTCCGCGTGCGGCCGGGATCTCAGTCGGGCCCCGGGCCCCCCGCGCGGGGCTCCAGCACCACCACCGCCGTCTCGGACGGGCGGCGGGACGCGAAGGCGTCCAGGTTCTTGTCGGTCTCGCGCCAGCGGGCCCACAGGCGGGTGCGTTCGTCGCCGGTCGCGGCGCGGGCTCGTACGGGACGGGGGCCGTCGACCAGGGTGGCGGTCGCGTCCGGGTGGGTCTGGAGGTTGAGCCACCAGGCGGGCTCGGGCGCGCCCCAGCCGTTCATCGCCAGCGTGACCAGGTTCGGCCCGTCCTCCACGTAGCCGAGGATGACGTCGCGGCGGGTCCCGGTGCGGCGGCCGGTCGTGCTGAGCCGGAGGGTCCCCCAGCGCCGGCCGCGCGGCCGCCACAGCGCGACCCGGCCACCCAGCACCCGCAGGCCGCCGCGGTGCGCCACCCAGGCCAGCCGGATGAACCAGCGTGGTGGCAGCCGCGGCGTCCCCGCCCGTTCCCCGACCGGCATGGCAGCCTCCTCGCGCCCGAGTGCGTACGGCTCGCTCCCGAAGGTAGCGGCAGCGGCCGAGGGCCGACAGGGTTCCCGTACGGGACAGGGGCCCCGTACGGGACAGGGGCCCGGTACGCCGACGAGCCCCCACCGTCAAACGGTGAGGGCTCGTACACAGGCCACAGAGGCGACCGCTCGGATCAGGTCGACCCCACGAACAGCACCTGCAGCAACCACACCACCGGCGCCGTCGGCAGCAAGGAGTCCAGGCGGTCCATGATGCCCCCGTGCCCGGGGAGCAGCGTGCCCATGTCCTTGATGCCGAGGTCCCGCTTGATCATGGACTCGCCGAGGTCGCCGAGGGTGGCGCTGGCGGCGACGCAGGCGCCCATGACGAGCCCCTGCCACCAGCTCCCGTCGTCGATCAGGAACTGCATGCACAGCACGCCCGCCGCCATCGCGAACGTGACCGCGCCGACCAGCCCCTCGCGGGTCTTGCCGGGGCTGATGCGCGGCGCGAGCTTGTGCTTGCCGAACCGCCAGCCGATCGCGTACGCCCCGGTGTCGCTGACCACGGTGAGGATCAGGAACGTCAGGACGCGCCAGGCTCCGTCGTCCGCGGTGAGCATCATCGCGACGAACGTCGCGAGGAACGGTACGTAGAACGCCGCGAAGACGCCCGCCGTGACGTCCTTCAGGTAGCCCTCGGGCGGTTCGGTCATCCGCCACACCAGGACGGCGAGCGCGGTCAGGGCCATCGCCACCCAGGCGCCCTCCGCGCCCCGGACGTAACCGGCGACGACCATCGCGGCGCCGCCGACGGCGAGCGGCACGAGCGGCGCCTTGATGGCCTTGCGCTCCTGCAGCCGCGACGTCAGCTCCCACAGGCCGACGACGACGGCGACCGCTATGACGCCGACGAAGACCGCCTTGACGATGAAGAGCGACGCGACGATCACCACGCCGAGCCCGACGCCGACCCCTATGGCCGCTCCGAGGTCCCGACCCGCGCTCTTCTTCGGCGGCAGAGGCTGGACCGGGGGCTGCGGCTGCGAAGGAGCGGCCGGTGCGGGCTGCGGCGCCGCCGCACCGGCCACGGGCTCCTCGGGAGCCCGCGGCGCCCGCGGCGTCGTCTCGTCGCGGAACAGGGGGCCGCTCAGTCGAGCGGCCCCTCGGTCCTCCTGGTCACCGTCACCGCCACCGGCGGGCACGTCAGGCATATCGGGCACGATGGGCATGGGCCGAGTCTCCTCAACCGCGTGCCGTTCATACGCGGGACCCGCCGGAGCGCGCCCCTGGTCGTACGCGGGTCCCTGCCCGTAGGCGGGCCCGTGGGCGGCAGGCCCCCAGTGCCCGGGCCCGGACGGCGCCCCCCAGGAAGAGTCGTTCACGGATTCCTCGAACCTCGATGTTCCGCGCTCACTCAGACTTCGAGCAGCTCGGCTTCCTTGTGCTTGAGCAGCTCGTCCACCTGGGCCACGTACTTGGCGGTGGTGTCGTCCAGTTCCTTCTCGCCGCGACGGCCCTCGTCCTCGCCGATGTCGCCGTCCTTGATCGCCTTGTCGATGGCGTCCTTGGCCTTGCGGCGGACCGAGCGGATGGAGACCTTGCTGTCCTCCGCCTTGGTCTTGGCGACCTTGATGTAGTCGCGGCGACGCTCCTCGGTGAGCTCGGGGAACGTCACTCGAATGATGCTGCCGTCGTTGCTCGGGTTGACGCCCAGGTCGGAGTCGCGGATCGCCTGCTCGATGTTGCGCAGCGCGCTCTTGTCGAACGGGGTCACCACGGCCATCCGCGGCTCGGGCACCGAGAACGAGGCCAGCTGGTTGATCGGCGTCAGCGCGCCGTAGTAGTCGGCCACGATCTTGTTGAACATCGCCGGGTGCGCACGACCGGTGCGGATCGCGGCGAAGTCCTCCTTGGCGACGACGACGGCCTTCTCCATCTTCTCCTCGGCCTCGAGGAGGGTCTCTTCGATCACCACTTGCTCCTGCGTGTCTTGAGTGAGGCCCGGCTTGCGCGGGGGCGGCCGGCTGCGTCGCGTGTCTGTTCCCCGCGCCGTTTCCTGCTGGTCCTGCGGTGTCCTTGCACGGTGTCCGACCGGCAGGACATTGTCCATCCCTTGCGGCCCTCGCGGGGCGGTACGGACGTGAGGGTCAGGCGCGGGTGCCCTGGTCGCCCACGAGCGTCCCGATCTTCTCACCCTTGACGGCCCGGGCGATATTGCCCGACGTCAGCAGCTCGAAGACGAGAATGGGCAGCTTGTTGTCGCGGCACAGGGTGATCGCGGTCATGTCGGCGACCTTCAGGTCGCGGGTGATGACCTCGCTGTAGCTGAGCGCGTCGAACTTGACGGCCTCGGGGTTGGTCTTGGGGTCCGAGTCGTAGACGCCGTCCACGCCGTTCTTGCCCATGAGCAGCGCCTCGGCGTGGATCTCCAGGGCGCGCTGCGCGGCGGTGGTGTCGGTGGAGAAGTACGGCATGCCCATACCGGCGCCGAAGATGACGACGCGGCCCTTCTCCAGGTGGCGTACGGCGCGCAGCGGGATGTACGGCTCGGCGACCTGGCCCATCGTGATGGCGGTCTGGACGCGGCTGTCGATGCCTTCCTTCTCCAGGAAGTCCTGGAGGGCCAGGCAGTTCATGACCGTGCCGAGCATGCCCATGTAGTCGGAGCGGGCGCGGTCCATGCCGCGCTGCTGGAGCTCCGCGCCGCGGAAGAAGTTGCCGCCGCCGATGACGACGGCGATCTGCGCCCCGTCCCGGACCACGGCCGCGATCTCCCGGGCGATGGCGTGCACCACGTCGGGGTCGACACCCAGACCCCCGCCACCGGCGAACGCCTCGCCGGACAGCTTCAGCAGAAAGCGGCCCGCGCCTTTGCCGTCGTCGCTCTTGTCACCGTTGTCGGCCTGGGTGGTGGTCATGGATTCTCGCCTCTTTTACTTGGCACACATACGAAGGAGGCCACTGCCGGTGGGGTGTTCGCATCCCATGCGCGGCAATGGCCTCCTCGTCACATCTGCGGTCGTCCGGCGCGTACCCGGACGACTGCTGTCGACCCTAGCGGGGTCTCGCGGCTGTCGCGTACGGAGTCGCGTACGGACTCAGATGCCGACCTTGATGCGCGCGAAGCGCTTCAGGGTGACACCGGCCTCCTGGAGGACCTTCTCGACGGACTTCTTGTTGTCGAGGGCGTACGGCTGACCGAGCAGCGTGGCCTCCTTGAAGAAGCCGTTGACGCGACCCTCGACGATCTTCGGGAGCGCGGCCTCGGGCTTGCCCTCGGCGCGGGTGGTCTCCTCGGCGACGCGACGCTCGGACTCGACGACCTCGGCCGGGACGTCCTCACGGGAGAGGTACTTCGGCGCGAAGGCGGCGATGTGCTGCGCGACACCCTTGGCGATCTCGGCGTTCTCCTTGTCGAGCTCGACGAGGACACCGATCTGCGGGGGCAGGTCAGGCATGGTGCGGTGCATGTACGCGGTCACGTAACCGTCGCTGAACTGCGCGAAGCGGTCCAGCACGATCTTCTCGCCGAGCGTGGCGTTGGCCTCGTCGACGAAGGCCTGGACGGTCTTGCCGGCCTCGATCTCGGAGGAGAGCAGCGCCTGGATGTCGGCCGGGTTCGTCTTGGCGACGTGCGCGGCGAGCTGGTTCGCGACGGCCTGGAACTTCTCGCCCTTGGCGACGAAGTCCGTCTCGCACTTCAGCTCGACGATGACACCGGAGGTGTTGTCGTCGGCGATGAGGGAGACGACGGCACCGTTCTCGGCGGAACGGCCCTCGCGCTTGGCGACGCCCTTCTGACCCTTGATGCGCAGGGCCTCGACGGCCTTGTCGACACTGCCGTCGGCCTCGTCGAGCGCCTTCTTGCAGTCCATCATGCCGGCGCCCGTGAGCTCGCGGAGCTTCTTGACGTCAGCGGCGGTGTAGTTCGCCATGATCCTGGTTTTCTCTCTACGAAGTCTGAAGACGAAGGTCACGGGTGGACGGCGGGGGCCGCTGGGGCCCCCGCCGTCACCTCATGCAACCGGTGTTGATCCCGGTACCCGTACGGGTCAGGCCTGCTCGGCGTCCGCGGCCGGAGCCTCGGCCTCGGCGGCCGGAGCCTCGGCCTCGGCGGCGGGGGCCTCAGCGGCGTCGGCCTCGGCGGCCGGAGCCTCAGCGGGCTTCTCGTCGGCCTTCTTCTCGCCCTCGAGCAGGTCGCGCTCCCACTCGGCGAGCGGCTCGGCGGCGGCCTTCTCGCCCGGCTTCTGGTCGCCGGTCGCAGCGCCGGAGCGGGCGATGAGGCCCTCGGCGACGGCGTCGGCGATCACGCGGGTGAGCAGGGTGACGGAGCGGATCGCGTCGTCGTTGCCCGGGATCTTGTAGTCGACCTCGTCGGGGTCACAGTTCGTGTCGAGGATCGCGACGACCGGGATGTTGAGCTTCCGGGCCTCGCCGACAGCGATGTGCTCCTTCTTGGTGTCCACGATCCAGACGGCGCTGGGCACCTTGGACATCTCGCGGATACCACCGAGGGTCTTCTCCAGCTTGGCCTTCTCGCGCGAGAGCACGAGAAGCTCCTTCTTGGTGAGACCCGACGCGGCGACGTCCTCGAAGTCGATCTGCTCGAGCTCCTTGAGGCGCTGCAGACGCTTGTAGACGGTCGAGAAGTTGGTGAGCATGCCGCCCAGCCAGCGCTGGTTCACGTAGGGCATGCCGACGCGGGTCGCCTGCTCGGCGATGGCTTCCTGCGCCTGCTTCTTCGTGCCGACGAACATGACCGTGCCGCCGTGGGCGACGGTCTCCTTGACGAACTCGTAGGCGCGGTCGATGTACGACAGCGACTGGAGCAGGTCGATGATGTAGATGCCGTTGCGCTCCGTGAAGATGAAGCGCTTCATCTTCGGGTTCCAACGACGGGTCTGGTGACCGAAGTGGACGCCGCTTTCCAGCAGCTCCCGCATCGTGACGACGGCCATGGCCGTACTCCTTGTGTGTTCTCGGTTGTTTCCTGACGCCCCGCTGCGCGCCTGCCGCGTACGTGAGTACGGGACCGATAGACGCTGCAAACGCCGAAAAGCGCTGACACGGAACCGGTGAGGGCTCGGTGTCGGGGCGTGCGAAGTCGATCCGGTGGCCCGGATCGCCACATGAAGTGTACGGGACCCGCGAGGCAGGGGGTGACGCCCCTGTCCACAACCGGCCGGTAGTCCACGTTTCCTGGCCATGATCCACCGGGAGCGGCGGGACCGAGGATCGTCACGGTCATGCGAAAACTACTCAGTGTCATGCGGGGGTGCCGGGCGGGCGGGCCGGGGACGGCTCGCCCGCCCGGCGGCCGGCTCCGCACCCGGGGCGCGCGAATCGCGGGGGTCACGCGGGGTGCGCGGATCTCGGGGGTCGCCCGGGGCGCGCGGATCTCGGGGGTCGCCCGGGGTGCGCGGATCTCGGGGGTCGCCCGGGGCGCGCGGATTGCTCGGGTCGCTCGGGTCGCTCGGATCACGGTGGTCGCCGGGATCGCCTGTGTCCTCGGGATCGGTGACGGCTGTGTCGCGTGGAGCGCGGTCCACCGTGCCGACGCGAGCGGCGTGGCCCACCGTGCCGACGCGAGCGGCGTGGCCCACCGTGCCGACGCGAGCGGCGTGGCCCACCGTGCCGACGCGAGCGGCGCGGTCCACCGTGCCGACGCGAGCGGCGCAGTCCACCGTGCCGACGCGAGCGGCGACGCCCGCTTCTGGCCCGTCGGCGACCGCCCCGCGGTCGTACGGCCCTGGTCCCCGCCGACCACGCCCTACGGCCCCGGCCACCGCGGCGTCGACCTGGCCGCCCCCATCGGCGCTCCGGTGCGCTCGGTCGCGGCGGGCCGGGTCTCGTTCGCGGGCGAGGTGGCCGGCCGGGGCGTGGTCTCCGTGCAGCTGACGGGCACGGGGGACCCGCCCCTGCGCACGACGTACGAACCGGTGACGGCGTCGCTCGAGAAGGGCGCGCACGTCGACGCGGGCGACCCGCTCGGGGTCCTGCAACTCCCCACCGGCCATTGCCCGCCGGTCTCCCCCTCCTGCCTCCACTGGGGCCTCGTGAGGGGCGCGGTCTACCTGGACCCGCTCTCCCTACTCGACCCGTCCGTGCTGCACGGAGCCCCGGCCCGGCTGCTGCCGGTCTGGGGCCTGGGATGGGACCCGACCGGCGCGGGGGCGTGGGGGCGGGGCTGGGGGCGGGGGTGGGCGTGGAGCCTGCAGGACTGAGGGGGCGGGGCCCTGGAGCGGGCGGCCTCAGCCCCGCACCCCCCGCAACGCCATCCCCACCGCCGCGTCCACGATCACACCCGGATCCTCCGCGGCGCCGAGCTCGATCCGCCGTACCGCCGCGTCCACCACACCCTGCAACAGCATCGCGGCCAGCCGGGGCTGCTCGTGCCCCATCTCCCCGAGCGCCTCCACGATCATGGCGACGAGCCCGCCGTGCGCGGCGCGGATCTTCTCGCGCGCCCCCGCGTCCAGCTCGCTCGCGGAGATGGCCACCACGGCGCGGTGCCGCCGGTCCCCGACCAGGGACAGCTGCTCGCGCACATACGCCTCGACCTTGCCCTCGGGCGTCGCGGCCCGGGCCATCCCGTCCTCGACCTCCGCGGCCCACACCGGGAAGTCGACCGCGCACAGCTCCTCGACGACGGCCGCACGCGATTTGAAGTACTCGTACACGGACGACCGCGCGAGCCCCGTCCGCTCGGCCAGAGCGGGGAACGTCAGCGCCTCCGTCCCCCCTTCGGACAGCAGGGAACGCGCCGCGTCCAGAAGGGCGCCGCGCTGCATCGACCGGTGCTCGGCCACAGAGGCCGCTCGAATCCTTGGCACAGCTCCACCTTACGGACGCGCCGCCCGGGACGGGAGTCTCACCGGTCACCCGCGCCACCGGGCGGGCGAGGCCCGGCAGGGACGATTCACCACCGGCCGCCGGCCGCCCCTCACCGGCCGAAACTGGCCAGCTTCGCCCTCAGCTGCAACACCGACTTTGTGTGGATCTGGCTGACCCGGCTCTCGGTGACCCCGAGCACGTTCCCGATCTCGGCGAGCGTCAGGCCCTCGTAGTAGTAGAGCGTCACGACGGTCTTCTCCCGCTCCGGCAGGGTGTTGATCGCCCGGGCCAGGAACCGGCGCAGCTCCCGGTCCTCGGCGACCTCCACCGGGTTGTCCGCCGCCCGGTCCTCAAGGGTGTCCATGAGGCTGAGCCGGTCGCCGCTCTCCCCGCCGACATGCAGCAACTCTTCGAGCGCCACCACGTTCGCCAGCGACAACTGGCTGAAAACGGCATGCAGTTCCTCCAGCGCCACCCCCATCTCCGCGGCGACCTCGCTCTCCGAGGGACTGCGCCGCAGCTTGGCCTCGAGCGTCGCGTAGGCCCGCTCCACGTTCCGCGCCTTCTGCCGTACGGAACGCGGGATCCAGTCCAGGGCGCGCAGCTCGTCGATCATCGCGCCACGGATCCGCGTGATCGCGTACGTCTCGAACTTGATCTCGCGCCCGATGTCGAACTTCTCGATCGCGTCGATGAGCCCGAAGACCCCGGAGGAGACGAAGTCCGCCTGCTCCACATTGGGCGGCAGCCCCACACTGACCCGGCCCGCGACGTACTTCACCAGCGGCGAGTAGTGCAGGATCAGCTGCTCGCGCAGCCGCTCGTCGCCGGTTTCCTTGTACGACCTCCACAGCTCCTCCAGGGAGGAGGGGGCGGGAGGCCGCACGCTGGAGCCGCGGGCGGCGGGGGGTACCGCTGCCCGGTCGGATCCGGAGGTGTGCTGTGGCATGCGCCGCCTTGTGCCGTTCTGCTGCGTACCGAGAGTGTCGGAGAGGGAGCCGGAGGGGGACCCGAGGTGGGAGCTGGGGTGCGTGGCCTGGACTGTGGTGTCTGTAGTCGCTTTGCTGATGAAGATGCCGTCATGCCCGTCTGGTGGTGACTGTTCCGAAACCGCCTGCCTGATCACGGATTGAGGGGACGAACCCGAATCCTGGTGAGCGTAGCGTGACTGGAGTGTCGCAGTGTGCGAAGGCTATGGGATCGTACGCGCGCAGATACGTTCCGTTGGGGGACTTGCGGGAGCGCTCCTGTTGCCGTGCGTGATCGGGCCGACCGCGTCAACTACCGGAACTGCCAAGGCCATCGGGGGTTCATCCGGACGGGCCAATACTCTCCGTCAGGGAGGGCCTCCGTCCGAAAACACTCCGCGGATCGCCTGGCGTGTCAACTGCCAGCTCTCGCCGTGTCGTTCGACGAACCCCAACGAGCGCAGTTCGTACAACCTCCCGATCGTGTCGTCCGCGCTCGTCCCGGCCTCCCTGCCGATCTCCGCGACGGTGCGCGCGCCCCGCCCGGGCAGCGCGGCGAGCACCCGCGCCGTCGCCGCCGGCAGCAGGTCGCGCGGCAGCACGGGCCCCCGTCGCTCCGGTGCCAGCTCCCCCATCGCACCGACCAGTTCGACGACCTCCTCGGCGTCGGTGACGAGTACGCCCTCCTTGCGCAGCAGTTCGTGCACCCCGCCGGAGAGCCCGCTGGTCACCGGGCCCGGCACCCCCATCGCGTGCCGCCCCAGCCGCTGCGCCCAACGGGCCGTGCCCAGCGCGCCGCTGCGGTAGGCCGCCTCCACGACGACCGTGCCGCGGGTGAGCGCCGCGATCACCCGATTCCGCAGGATGAACCGGCTGGGCGTCGGATGATCACCGGGCGGCAACTCGCCGATCACCAGTCCCTGTTCCGCGATCCGGTCGATCAACTGGGTGTGCCCGCGCGGGTACACCCGGTCGACTCCGCAGGCGAGCACCGCGACCGTCGCCCCCGCGGCGCCGAGCGCCCCGCGGTGCGCCGCCGCGTCGATGCCGTATGCGCCGCCGGAGACGACGACCCAGCCGCGCTCGGCCAGGCCGGCCCCGAGGCTCGCGCTCATCCGGACCCCGTAGTCCGTGCACGCCCGCGCGCCGACGACGGCCACCGAGCGCAGCGCCCACATCCGCAGGCTCGGCCCACCCCGCACCCACAGCCCGACGGGCCGCTCGTCGCCCAGGTCGTCCAACTGCCCGGGCCACTCGGCATCCCCCGGGCACACGAAGCGCGCCCCGAGCTTCGCCACCCGCTCCAAGTCCCGCTCGGCGGGCGGTGCTTCACGCGCCCGCGCGAGGAGCCCGGCCCAGCGCTCGGCCCGCACCCCCGGCAACGGCAGCGGGCCGTCCGTCCGCTCCTCGGCCTCGTCGATGCGCCGCAGGGTCTCCACGGGCCCGAACTCCCTGAGCCATCGGCCCGCCACGGCCCAGCCCGGCTCCACGATCCGGGTCAGCCGGGCCCGCGCGAGCCGTACCACCTCGGGCACCCGCGCCGGCGTCACGAGACGGCCCCGATCGTCATCGGCACGCCGCGCGAGATGCCGGTCCGCAACTGCAACGCGAGGGCGACGTCCTGGGCGAAGGGCCGGTCGTGTCCGGCGAGGTCGGCCACGGTCCAGGCGACGCGCAGGACCCGGTCGAGCCCGCGCGCGGTCAGGAAGCCGCGCTCCAGGTCCGCCTCGGCCTCGTCCAGGGCGCCCGGCACGGCGGGCCACCGGGTCCGCAGCGCATGGCCCGGCACTTCGCTGTTGGTCCGCCACGGCGTGTCCGCGAGCCGGACCATGGCCCTCTCGCGGGCGGCCCGCACCCGGTCGGCGACGACCTGGGTGCTCTCTCCACGCGGTGCGTACCCGGACAGCTCGTTGCGGGTGACCGCGTCCACCTCGACCCGGAGGTCGACCCGGTCGAGCAGCGGCCCGGACAGCCGCGCCTGATAGCGCCGCACGGTGGCGGCGGGGCAGTCGCACTCACCCCCGTGGGCCCGGTACTGCCCACAGGGACAGGGGTTCGCGGCGAGCGCCATCAAGAAGCGGGCGGGCAACCGCACCACCCCGGCGCTGCGCGCGATGACCACGTGACCCGCTTCGAGCGGCTGCCGCAGGGCATCGAGCGCTTTGCTGCTGAATTCCGGCGCTTCGTCCAGAAAAAGTACACCTCTATGGGACAAAGACACCGCCCCGGGCCGTGCGACCCCCGGTCCGCCGCCGACGAGGGACTGCATGGTCGCCGAGTGGTGCGGCGCGCAGTACGGCGCTGTGTCGATCATCGACTTGCCCGGCGGCAGCATCCCCGCCACCGAGTGGATCGCCGTGACCTCCAGGGCCTCCATGCGGGTGAGGGGCGGCAGGACGGCCGGCAGGCGCTCGGCGAGCATCGTCTTGCCCGCTCCGGGCGGCCCCGAGAGCATCACATGGTGTCCGCCCGCGGCGGCGACCTCGATCGCCGTGCGGGCCGACAGCTGACCGACGACGTCCGCGAGATCGAGGGCGGGCCCCTCGTGCAGCAATCCCGTGCCGGCACCGCCGCCCGGCATGCTCAGGGCGGAGAGCATGGGATCGGGGCGGTCACGCTCGTCCGGTTCCTCGTCCGGCACCGGCTCGTCCGTGAGGACGGCGATGAGCTGGCGCAGGCTGCGGACGCCGAGGACGGAGACACCGGGCACCAAGGTCGCCTCGCCCGCGGTGCACTCGGGCACGACGACCTGTTCGTACCCCGCGTCGGCCGCGGCGAGGACGGCGGGCAGCACACCCCGCACGGGGCGCACCCGCCCGTCGAGCCCCAGCTCCCCGATCATGACGATGTCGGCGAGGACGCGTGGGTCGATCCGCTCGGCGGCGCCCAGAATCGCGCAGGCGACGGCGAGATCGAAGCCCGAACCACCCTTGGGGACGGACGCCGGGCTGAGCCCCACCGTCAGTTTCTTCTGCGGCCAGTCCGCGCCGGAGTTGACCACGGCGGCCCTGACCCGGTCACGGCTCTCGATCAGGCTCTTGTCCGGCAGGCCCACGAGCGTGAAGGCCGCGATGCCCGGCTCCAGATCCGCCTGCACCTCGACGACGACACCCTCGACCCCCACCAGCGCCACGGAACACGTACGCGCGAACCCCATCAGGCGGCCCCCCGCACATGCTCGACGCGGGCGGCTCCACGCGCGGGCACCACCACCCCGACCAGGTCGATCCGGACCCCGCCGGGTGGCGCTCCCCCGTGCTCCTGCACCCAGCGCTCCGCGAGGTCCCGCAGACGCTGCGCCTTGACCGGCGTGATCGCCGCCATCGGATGCTCGAAGGCGCTACCGGCCGCGCCGCGCCCCCTGCGGGTCTTGACCTCGCAGACGACGATCGCGTCGCCGTCGCGGGCCACGATGTCGATCTCGCCCGTACGTCCCGCCCGCCAGTTCCGTGCGAGCACCGCCATCCCGGCGTCGGTCAGCCGCCTCGCGGCCAGATCCTCGCCGTACTTCCCCATCGCGCCCCGTGCGTTCACGTCGGCACCACCTCCGACGCCCACGCTGACGCACGGGACGGACAGAAGTGGATCTTGGTGAACTACTCACGGGTTGTGGATAACCCGGCCACCCGCCCAGTGGCGCGACAGCCGCGGTCACGGCCCGCCTCAGCTCCCCGGAAGCTCCAGATCGCTCTTGTTGAGCTCCTCGATGTTCACGTCCTTGAACGTCAACACCCGCACCTGCTTCACGAACCGCGCCGGCCGGTACATGTCCCAGACCCACGCGTCCGCCATCGACACCTCGAAGAACACCTCGCCCTGGACCGAGTGCACCTGCATCTCGTAGTCATTGGTGAGGTAGAAACGCCGCTCGGTCTCGATCACGTATTTGAACAGACCGACGACATCGCGGTACTCCCGGTAGAGCTTCAGCTCCATCTCGGTCTCGTACTTCTCGAGGTCCTCGGCACTCATGGCATGTTCCCCTTCAGCCGCGCGTCCCCCCATTGTGCGCCAGCCCCTGGAACCTCTAGACGATTTCCGTGTCGAGAACCAGCGGCCGGCTGGGGGGACCTTCGTCGAGCAGCCGGTTCAGCAGCTCGGCGAGTCTGGTCGGGTACACCGTCTCATGCGCCTCGGCCAGTTCCCGGTACGTCCACCAGCGTGCTCCGGCGACGCTCCGGCGCTCCAGCTCGGTCAGGCCCGTCGCGTTGATCTCGGCCCGCGCGGCCGGGGCGGTCGTGCGCGCCAGGAAGTACCACTCGTCCTGGTCCCAGCGCCGTCCGTCGAACGGGAAGGAGCAGATCCGCTGCCACAGCACGGGCCCCAGCTCCACGTCGGTGATGCCCGTCTCCTCCGCGAGCTCCCGCAGCGCGGCCTCCTCCCGGGTCTCGTCGCCCTCCAGGCCGCCGCCGGGCGTAAACCACCAGTCGTCCGCGGTGTCACCGGGCTCGTGTCCATGCAACAGCAGGACGCGGTCCCGCGGGTCGAGCAGCACGACGCGGGCCACCCGGCGCAGCGCGCGGCCGCGTTCAGACACTGACCGGCTCCGAGCTGCGGGCGCGGGGCCGCTGCCGCCGCTTGGCGAGAGGGCCGTACGCGGCTCCGGCCAGCACGAGGACGGCACCCGCGATCACGGTCGCCACGATGAGGCGGAGCGGTCCCGGCTGCGAGAGCCCGCCGGGCAGTTCCTCGAACCCGGTGGGCCTGGCCAGCATGCCGTCCATCGGCCAGGCCACCGCGTCCACGCGGGCCCGCACCGCACCGCGCTCCACCGAACCGTGGTCGGCGTCGCCGAGGTGGACGCTGGAGTCGAGGGAGCCGCTGCGCTCGTCGCCGAGGAGGAACAGGCGGCCCGCGGGGACGGTCGTGGACTTGATCCCGGTGAGCGAGGCGTTCGTACCGGCGGGCAGATACGGTTCTTCGATCTTCTTGCCGTTGACGGTGAGGTGGTTGTCGGTGCAGCAGGCGATCCGGTCGCCGCCGATGCCGACGACCCGCTTGACCATGGGCAGGTCACCCCAGGTCGCCTCCTGGAAGACGACGACGTCACCGCGCTTCACGTCACTGCCGTCGATCCGCTGGGCGAGCACCCGGTCGCCGGCGCCGATCGTCGGCGTCATCGAGTCGGTGGGCACCGTGTAGGGCTGGTAGACGATGGCGCCCCACACGAACCCGCCGAGGAAGAGCACACAGCCGAGGGCCACGGCTATGCCCGACAGCACGCTGCCGGCCCGGCCGTGGCCCTCGCCCGTACGACGTGTCCTGCTCATCCCAGTTGCTCCCCGCGTTGGAGAAATCGACCTCAGGACCGGCCTCGGTGCGGCGCGGACCATGGAAGATCGGCGATCTGGGACGGCACCCTACCTGTCGGTTTCGGTCGCAGAAACCCTGGTGTTCCCGGCGGTAAGGCGCTGATTGATCTTGCGCCTGCGCCACAGGACCAGCGGCGCGGCGCCCGCGAGTCCGAGCGCGCCCGGGACCGCGCCCGCGGCGGCGTTGATGCCCGGCTGGTCGAAGGTGTCCGGCACCGGCAGCGTGGACCAGTGCGTGGGCGGCCAGGCGACGACGATGGCCCGGCCCACGACGTTGCCCACCGGCACGAAGCCGCTGTTCGCGTCGCTCTGGTGGTAGCGCGAGTCCATCGAGTCCTGGCGGTGGTCGCCCATGACCCAAACTTTGCCGTCCGGAACCTTCACCTTGAACGTTCCGCCCGCGTTGTCGGCGCTGCACGGGGTGTTGCCCGGGTAGATAAAGGGCTCGCTGAGCGCCTTGCCGTTCACCTTGAGCGGTCCCACGCCGTTGCACTCGACGGTGTCACCGCCGACGCCGATGACGCGCTTGATGAGGTCCTTCTCGTCGGCGGACGGCATCAGGCCGACCCAGCTGAGGACCTTCTGGACCGCGTTCGGCTCCGCCGTCGGCTCGCCCTCCAGCCACCCGTCCGGGTCGTGGAAGACGATGACCTCGCCGCGCTCCGGCTCCGAGCCGAACCACGGCGTCAGCTTGTCGACGAGCACACGGTCGCCGATCTGCAGCGTGTTCTCCATCGACGCGGACGGGATCGAGAACGCCTGGACCAGGAACGTCTTGATCACCAGCGCAAGCACGAGCGCGATGACGATGAGGAGCGGCAGCTCCTTCCAGAAGGAGCGGGGCTTCTTCTGCTTGCTCGCGGCCTCGCCGCTGCCGGATCCCGCGTCCTGCGCGGCTACCGGGTCCACGCCGTCACCGTCCTCGGGGACGCGGTCCGCCACGGCCGGACCCACCGCGTCGTCGGATCGCCCGGGCTGCTCTTCGGGTCCATGCCCTGACCGTGCGCCGACCGCCAAGTCCCCCACATCCACTCCTCACTCCGTGCCGCTGCCTGATCCCTACGCGATGCAGGCCCACCATTCCCATAACGAGCGGGAGTTCCGCAGGGGTCGGGAGGGGGATCAATCCGTCCGAATCCGGTGCGTTCGAAATCGGTCCGGTGCTGTTCGCGGTGGCCAGCCTATGCGACGTACCAGGGGCCGCGGTCGATCCGTCGCCATGTGCGTCGGCCACTGCGGCGAACGTGTCCGGCTCCGCGAGCCCGGTCCAGTGCCCGAAGGGCCACACGATCCACCGGGCGCGGCCCACGACGGACTCCTCGGAGACGGTCCCGTGGAACTTGTCGGTGAGGTGGTACCGCGAATCGGCCGAATTGGCCCGGTGGTCCCCCATGACGAACAGCCGCCCCTCGGGCACCTTCACCGAGAAGTCGAACTCGGAGGGGGTGTTGCCGGGGTGGATGTACGAGGTCTCGCGCAGCGGGATGCCGTTGACCGTGACGCGGCCCTGCGCGTCGCAGCACTTCACGGTGTCGCCCCCGACACCGACCACGCGCTTGATGAGGTCGCGCTCGTTGTCGGACGGCAGCAGGCCGATCCAGGTCAGGCCCGCCTTGATCTGCTCGACCCCGACCGGGGCCTCCTTCGCCGGGCCGGCCTCCTGCTCCAGCCACTTTCCCGGGTCCCGGAAGACGACGACGTCGCCGCGGTGCACCGTCGCGCCGAACCAGGGGGTGAGCTTGTCGACGACGACCCGGTCACCGATCTTGATCGTCTGTTCCATGGAGCCGGAGGGGATCACGAAGGCCTGGACGAGGAACGTCTTCAGGACGAGCGCGATGAGCAGGGCCACGCCTATGAGGAGGGGTATCTCCTTGATCGCGGAGCGCTGTCTGCGGCGCTTCACCTTGCGGGCCAGTTTGCGCCGCTCGGCGCGGCCGGGCAGGGGCGGACCGCTGGTCGCCCTGGTCCCGGTGGGCAGCTGTTCGTCGGGGCCGGGGCGGTCCTTGCCGCGCCTACCCATGGGCACCGCCGGGTGCGGGCACGCGCGCGTAGACGTCCGTACGCGACAGGGAGTGCCAGTGTCCGGCGGGCCAGGCGATCCACTGTGCTTTGCCGATCACCTGGCCGACGGGGACGAAGCCGCCGCCGGGGGCGCCGAGGTAGTCACGGGAGTCGCGGGAGTCACTGCGGTGGTCGCCGAGCAGAAAAAGGGTGCCGTCGGGAACCTTGATGTCGAAGGGCACATCCGAAGGCGCGTCCCCGGCGTGCAGCAGGGTGCGCTCGTTCACGGACTGCCCGTTCACCTCGATCTTCCCCTTGCTGTCGCAGCAGACCACGTGGTCTCCCCCCAGGCCGACGACGCGCTTCACGTAGTCGCCGTCCCCGAAGTACCCGCTCCCGTCGAAGACGACCACGTCGCCGCGGCCCGGTTCGGCACCAAAACGGTACGCCAACTTGTTTACGAGAACGCGGTCCCCGACCCTCAATGTGCTCTCCATGGAGCTGCTGGGGATCTGGAAGGGCTGCATCACGAAGACGCTGACCGCCACCAGGAACGCCAGGCAGACGAGCAGCGTGAGCGTGATGCGGCCGCCCGGCACCCAGGAGACGGCCTCGGACAGCACGAAAGAGCGCGACCGGTCCTCCTCGCCCGCTGAGGTGTGCTCGGGGGGCTCGGAGGAGCGATCGCGCTCCTCATGCCGTGCTTCGGTGTCCATCGAGGCCAGATGGTATCCGGCCGTCCTGTGACGCCGTCCGCGAGAGGTGCTCTCGCGTGCGCGAGATCAGTTCTCGCGCTTCTCCTTGATCTTCGCGGCCTTGCCGCGCAGGTCGCGCAGGTAGTAGAGCTTGGCGCGACGGACGTCACCGCGGGTCACGAGCTCGATCTTCTCGACGATCGGCGTGTGCACCGGGAAGGTGCGCTCGACGCCGACGGAGAAGGAGACCTTGCGGACCGTGAAGGTCTCGCGGACACCGGCGCCCTGGCGGCGGATGACGACGCCCTTGAACTGCTGCACACGGGAGCGGTTGCCCTCGATGACGCGGACGTGGACGTTGACGGTGTCACCCGGGCGGAAGGCCGGGAGGTCGCTGCGGAGCGACGCGGCGTCGACGGAGTCGAGCAGGTGAGTCATGATCGTCTGCTTTCTTCACCGATGCCACAGGTCATCGGCGGGAGGTATGCGATGAGTTTCGGTAGCTGATCGCGTCGGGCCTTGCGTCGTTCCCCCTGTGGCAGGGGCGCAGGCTGGACGTACAGCAGCGGCCTATTCTTCCACGGCGTCGGGCGTTGGCCCAAATCGCCCGTCGGGGCCGGGACGCCAGCCCAGGATGGAGAGCATTTCCCGGTCCTTCTTGTCGAAGGCCTTGGGGTCCGTGCGCGCGACGAGGTCGGGCCGGTTGCGCACCGTGCGGCGCAGCGCCTCGTCCCGGCGCCAGCGCGCGATCTTGCCGTGGTGGCCGCTGAGCAGCACGTCCGGGATGTCCCGGCCGCGCCACTCGGGCGGCTTGGTGTAGACGGGCCCTTCCAGGAGGTTGGCCATGGTGCCGGGGGCGAAGGAGTCGTCCTGGTACGAGGCGGCGTTGCCGAGCACGCCGGGCAGCAGGCGGGCGACCGCCTCGGTGATCACGAGTACGGCGGCTTCCCCGCCGGCGAGGACGTAGTCGCCGATGGAGACCTCGTAGACGGGCATCCGGGTCGCGTACTCGTCGATGACGCGACGGTCGATGCCTTCATAGCGTGCGGGCGTGAAGACCAGCCAGGGGCGCTCGGAGAGCTCCACGGCGAGTTCCTGGGTGAAGGGGCGCCCACTGGGCGTGGGGACGACCAGGACGGGCCCCCGGGCCCCGTTCTCGTACCCGTCGGCCAGGACGTCGTCGAGGGCCTCGCCCCACGGCTCGGTCTTCATGACCATGCCGGGGCCGCCGCCGTAGGGGGTGTCGTCGACCGTGTTGTGCCGGTCGTGCGTCCACTCCCGCAAGTCGTGCAGACGGACGTCGAGTTGGCCACGCGCGCGTGCCTTGCCGACGAGCGAGACGTTCAGCGGTTCGAGGTACTCGGGGAAGATCGTGACGACGTCGAGCCTCATGCGGTCGCGTCCTGCCCGCCGTCGGCGTCGCGGCTGGAGACGATCTCCGCCTGGTCGTCGATCAGGCCGGGCGGCGGGGTGATGACCGCCTTCTGCTCCTCGAGGTCGATCTCGGTGACGATCTCCTCGACGAACGGGATCATGACCTCGGTGCCGTCGGGCCGCTCCACGATGAACAGGTCCTGCGAGGGCAGGTGCGAGATCTCCGTGATGCGGCCGACCTCGGTGCCGTCGGCCGTGACGACGTCGAGGTCCATGAGCTGGTGGTCGTAGAACTCGTCCGGGTCCTCCGGCAGTTCCTCCGGGTCGACCTCGGCGATCAGCAGCGTGTTGCGCAGCGCCTCGGCCCCGGTCCGGTCGCGCACGCCCGCGAAGCGCAGCAGCAGCCGGCCGCTGTGGACGCGGCCGGACTCGATGGTGAGCGGTCCGGTGGCGGCGGGGTCCGTGGCGAGCACCGCGCCGGGACCGAGCCGCAGCTCGGGTTCGTCGGTGCGCACCTCGATGGTGACCTCACCCTTGATGCCGTGGGCGCGGCCGATGCGCCCGACTACCAACTGCACGATCGGTGACTCTCCTGTCATACGACTAGGGCCGGGGACGGCTCGTAAGCCCTCCCCGGCCCGAGCCGGTGTTCAACTTTGTCAGCGAGCCTGGTCGACGTCGATGAGATCGACGCGGACACCGCGGCCGCCGATGGCGCCCACGACAGTGCGCAGGGCACGCGCGGTGCGGCCGTTACGGCCGATCACCTTGCCGAGGTCGTCGGGGTGGACCCTGACCTCGAGTACGCGCCCACGCCGCAGGTTGCGCGAGGCGACCTGCACGTCGTCGGGGTTGTCGACAATGCCCTTCACGAGGTGCTCAAGAGCCTCCTCGAGCATGCTCAGGCCTCGGTCGACTCGGACGCAGCGGCCTCGGCCGTGTCGTCCTTCTTCTCAGCCTTCTTCTTCTGGGTGATGGCCTCACCCTTGGGCTCGTCGGCCGTGGCAAGCGCCTCGAAGGAGGGGCGGGCCTTCTTCGGCTCGGCGACCTTCAGCGGCTCCGGGGCGGGCAGACCCTTGTGCTTCTGCCAGTCACCGGTGAGCTTCAGGATGGCCATGACCGGCTCGGTCGGCTGCGCGCCGACGCTCAGCCAGTACTGCGCGCGCTCCGAGTCGACCTCGATGCGCGACGGGTTCTGCACCGGGTGGTACAGGCCGATCTCCTCGATGGCCCGGCCGTCACGGCGGGTACGGGAGTCGGCGACGACGATGCGGTAGTGAGGCGCGCGGATCTTGCCCAGACGCTTCAGCTTGATCTTGACTGCCACGGAAGTGGTGTCTCCTGGTCTTGACGTGGGTGGGCACGGCGAGATTGCCGCGTGGGGTTGCGGTACCCGAGTGCCCGATGGACGCGTCAGCCGGAGGAGAGAGGGGTCCTATGCGACTGTCGAGTACAGCTAGCCATTGTGCCATACGTCGCCGGGGCGGCCGAATCCTCCCCCGGGCTCCGGACCGCGTACGAGCAGCGGTCTTCGCCCGGGCGGCTGCCGCCCCTCGGCCCCCCGTCGATCCCCGGATGGTCAGCCCACGCCCGCTCCGACCACCTCCGGGATGCGGAACGGCTTGCCGCACCCGCCGCACACGATCGGGGCCTGGGCGAGCACCGACGGCACAACGCGGACATTGCGGCCGCAGTCGCAGACGGCCTTGACGCGGACGCCTCCCCCGGAGGAGCCGTGCCGGGCGGCAGGACCGCGGAAGCTGCGCTTGGTGTCCGCGGCCGTCGCGGCCGTGTGCGCCTTGAGGGCGCGGTGCAGCCGCTCGATCGTCTGCCGGTAGCGCTGCTTCGCCTCGGAATTGAGCGTGACCAGCGAGAAGCCGCTGCTGGGGTGCGGCTCCTCGGGGTGATCAAGGCCCAACTCCTCGGCGATGGCCAGGAATCTGCGGTTGTGGTACCGGCCGGCGCGGGAGGTGTCGCGGATTCCGCGCGCGGCAGCGATGCCGTGGACTGCCTCATGGAGGAGTCGCTCGAAGGAGAGCTCGTGCCCGCAGGCGGACGACGACTCCCCGATCAGGGATTCGGGCGCGGCAAGATCCGGCAGTTCGGGGTGGTGCCGCTGAATGTCGGCCCACGCCCCTGCCAGCTCTGCGGCGAGAACAGGTGGTGTCGTGCTCACGTCGTGACAACGAGCAGGAGTGCCTCTGTGTTCCTATTCCGGGGCATCCCAAATATTTTGCACGTACCAGTCAGTTGCCGCTCATGTATCCGGACGAGGGCGGGTGCGCTGATCTGCGGAGAAGCCGCACAGCTCGCACCAAGGTGGTGCGTAGCGACACGTACGCCCCGGCGCGTAGCTGCCCGCTCGCGCCGGGGCGTACGTGTCGGCCGGTCGCGCAAGCAGCCTTTCGGCCTCTTCCGCCCGGCGGGAGGTCGCTCAGTAGGCGCGTGCCACGACCGCGACGTTACCCGGTGCGTCATCGGCGGTCGGCACCGCCCCGTCGGCGGTGAGCAGACACCGTACGGAGATCGCGTGCTCGGCGAGCGCCGCCTCGCCCGCCTCGCCGAGCGTCGCCCACGGGATGCGGGCCCACCCGCCGGCGGCGGTCGCCTCGACGGCCTCTTCCACGGTCGTGACGTCGCTGGTGCGGGACTCGCGGCGGTCGCGTGACTCCTTCAGGAGCAGCGCCTGGTCCTCCTCCAGGACGGTGGGCAGCAGCCCGGGGAGCGCGTCGACGGGCACGGCTTCCTTGCCGCCGGGAATACGGCGCACGAGCATCGCGGTGCCGCTCTCCAGGTCGCGGGGCCCGACCTCGATGCGTACCGGGACGCCCTTGAGCTCCCAGTCGACGGCGCGGCGCCCGAAGGGGGTGTCCGTGCGGTCGTCGATCCGGACGCGGATGCCGGCCGCCTTCAGGGCGTCGCCGATCTCGCGCACCTTGGCGAGGACGGCTTCGTCGCCCTTGATGGCGAGCACCACGACCTGGGTCGCGGCGAGGCGGGGCGGTACGCGCAGTCCCCTGTCGTCGCCGTGCATCATCACCAGGGCGCCGATCATCCGGGTCGTCGAGCCCCAGGAGGTCTGCCAGACCAGTTCCTGCGCGCCTTCCCTGGACAGGTACCGGGTCTGGAACGCCTTGGCGAAGTTCTGGCCGAGTTCGTGGCTGGTGCCCATCTGGAGCGCCTTGCCGTCACCCATCATCCCTTCGAGGGTCAGGGTGTTGATGGCACCGGCGAAGCGCTCCTTGGGCGTCTTGCGCCCCAGGACGACATCCATGGCGAGAATGTTCTCCATGAAGTCGGCGTAAACGTGCCGGTGGATGCGTGCCGCGAAATCGCGCGCCTCTTCGTACGTCGCGTGCGCCGTATGGCCTTCCTGCCACAGGAATTCCGTCGTACGAAGGAAGAGACGCGGCCGCAGCTCCCACCGGACGACGTTGGCCCACTGGTTGATGAGCAGCGGCAGGTCGCGGTAGCTCTGGACCCACTTGGAGAAGTACTCGTTGACGATCATCTCCGAGGTGGGACGGACGACGGCGGGCTCCTCCAGTTCCTTGCCGCCGCCGTGGGTCACGACGGCCAGCTCGGGTGCGAAGCCCTCGACGTGGTCGGCGCCTCCCTGGCCAGGTAGGACTGCGGGATCAGGAGCGGGAAGTACGCGTTCTGCGTGCCCGTCTCCTTGATGCGGGCGTCCATGTCCTGCTGCATCCGCTCCCACAGCGCGTAGCCGTACGGTCGGATGACCATCGTGCCGCGCACCGGGCCGTTGTCGGCCAGTTCGGCCTTGGTGATCAGGTCCTGGTACCAGCGCGGGAAGTCTTCCGCCTGGGGCGTGAGAACAGAGGCTTTGGCCATGGCGCGCATGGTACGGCGCGGACAGCCGCACACTCACGTCCTTTTTCGCCCGGATGCCCGCCTGCGCCCGCCCGCCGTCGGTGGCCCGGGGGCGCACGACGGAGCACGCGCGCATTGACGGCACACCGGCCAAACACCCCCTAGACGTGACGGACGATGCGGAGTTTTCTGGCTTACGGGGGGAGTGCGAGCAGCGCGCGACACGGTCGACACACCACAGCGACATCTCTCGTCATCTCTCGGCGGATTGGGGCACTTTCGATGACACCTACGCTCGTGCGGCGACACCTTTCCCACGCGGCCCGCACGCCGCGCGCGGACCTGTGCGCACGCGCGCGTGACTGGTCGGAGATCCAGGAGCGGATGCTGGTTCCTGTCTATGAAGCGGTGTACGAGCGGCTCGAGGTCGGCTCGGGCACCCGGCTCCTGGGCCTGGAGTGCGGTACCGGACTCGCCCTGCTGATGGCGGCCTCGCGCGGTGCCGCCGTGACGGGCGTCGAGTCCGCGGCTCCCGAGCGGCTGGCACTGGCCAGGGACCGGCTGCTGCCCCCCGGCGGGGGCCGGCGCGGCTCCGGGGCGACGCGGCTGACGGACGGCGGCAGGGACGGCGTTCCCGAGGCCGGGCCCGGCGAGCCTCCGTACGACGTGATCACCGCCTTCCAGCCGGTCGGCTGCGTGGCGGGCGACTCGGCCGGCCTTCCGGCGCTCCTCAAGAGCGTGGGACCGCTGGCGCGACGGGGCGCCTGCGTGGTGCTCGTCGGGTGGGGTCCACCCGAGCGGTGCGCCACGTCGGCCGTCCTACGGGTGGCCACGAAACTCGCCGATCCGTTGCGCAGTGGGGGCAGTTGGCGGCCCGCACTCCGTGACGACCTGGAGGAGGTGGCTCAGCGGGCCGGGCTGCGGCCGGACGGCTCGGGGCGGGTGGCGTGCCCCTTCGGCTACGCCGACACGGAGAGCGCGGTGCGGGGGCTGTTGTCCACGGGCCTGTTCGACGCGGCGGTGGAGGCGACGGATCCGGCGCAGGTGGACAAGGAGATGGCCGAGGCGCTCCAGCCGTACGTGCGCCCGGACGGCACCGTGTGGATGCCGAACGTCTTCCGGTACCTGATCGCCCGGACCCCGTGACCTCGTAGCGACAAGGCGCCCCGGGACCGGGGCGGGGCTCCCCGCGCATCGGTGCGGGGAGCCCTCAGCCGGTAGCCGTCAGTCCTTGGTGAGGCGGGCGATGCCGGCGACCCGGTAGGCGTGCGCCTCTTCCAGCGTCTCGTTCTCCAGGAGCGCCTCGGCGAGTGCGTCCAGCTTGCCGCGGTTCTCCCGCAGCTTGTCGCACGCTTCCTGGTAGCACTCGTCCACGATGCGGCGCATCTCGCCGTCGATGGTGTCGAGGGTGTCAGGGGCGGCGGCGAGCCCGTAGGCCTGCTGAGCGTCGTTCGGGAGGGCCGACAGGCGGCCGACCTTCTCGCTCATGCCCCACCTCGCCACCATGCCGCGGGCGATGCCGGTGACTTGTTCGAGGTCGTTCTCGGCACCTGTCGTGACGACTCCGTAGACGACCTGTTCGGCCGCCATGCCTCCAAGGGCCCCGATGATGCGACCACGGAGGTACTCCTCCGTGTACGCGTATTTGTCGGCGTCGGGGGTGGACAGGGTGACTCCCAGCGCCCGGCCGCGCGGCACGATCGTGATCTTGCGGACGGGGTCGGCGCCGGGCTGGAGCATGCCCAGCAGGGCGTGGCCGCTCTCGTGGTAGGCCGTGCGGCGGCGCTCCTCGTCCGGCATCACCAGGGGCCGTTCCGCGCCGAGCTGGACCTTTTCGAGCGCTTCGGAGAGGTCGGTCTGGGTGACCTGTTCCTGCTTGCGCTTGACGGCGAGGAGGGCGGCTTCGTTGGTCAGGTTGGCGAGATCGGCGCCGGTCATGCCCGGCGTCGTCCGTGCCACCTGGGCGAGGTCCACGTCGGGGGCGAGCGGGATCTCCCGCGAGTGGATCTTGAGGATGGCCTCCCGGCCGCCGCGGTCGGGCGGCGAGACGGTGACGACGCGGTCGAAGCGGCCGGGGCGCGTGAGGGCGGGGTCGAGGACGTCGGCGCGGTTGGTGGCGGCGATGACGATGACGCCTTCCGAGCCGGTGAAGCCGTCCATCTCCGTGAGGATCTGGTTCAGGGTCTGCTCGCGCTCGTCGTGGCCGCCCATGCCGCTGCCGCCGCCGCGGGCGCGGCCGATGGTGTCGATCTCGTCGATGAAGATGATCGACGGGGCGACCTTGCGGGACTCGGCGAACAGCTCCCGCACGCGGGAGGCGCCGACACCGACGATCATCTCGATGAACTCCGAGGCGGAGGCCGAGAAGAACGGCACGCCCGCCTCGCCGGCGACCGCGCGGGCCAGCAGGGTCTTGCCGGTGCCGGGCGGGCCCGCCAGGAGGACGCCACGGGGCATCTTGGCGCCCATCTTGCGGTAGGCCTCGGGGTTCTGGAGGAAGTCGACGACGTCGTTGAGCTCGCCCTCGACCTCGTCGATGCCGGCGACGTCCTCGAAGGTGGTGCGCTTCTTGCCGGGTTCCAGCTCGACCGGCTTGGGCGGCTGTTTGCGCCCGAGCATGCCGCCCGCGCCGCCCATGCCCTGGCTCATGCGGCGCGCGATGAAGATCCACAGGAAGACCAGCAGCAACATCGGGGCGAGCGAGATGAGCAGGTTGGACAGGAAGCTGCGTTCCTGGACGACCGGTTCGGCCGTCACGGTCACGTCGTGCTTCTCCAGGTTCGCCCACAGGTCGTCGTCGGCGAAGGAAGGCCGCTGAGTCGTGAATTTCGTGTACTTCTTGCCGCCGCTGTCGCTGTCGTCCGGAGTGGGCTGCTCCTTCTTGAGCTGCCCTTGAATGGCGTCACCCTTGGCGTAGATCTTGGTGACGTTGTCGTCGGCGACCTGTTTGCTGAACTCGGTGTACGAGATCGTCGGCTCGTCGCCCTCGTTGAAGAAGGACAGGACCAGGTTGGCGATCAGGTAGACGATCAGGGCCGTGAGGATGAGACCGCCCCAGCCGCCGGGCATCTTGCGCTTGGGGCTCTGCGGGGGCGGGGGCGGAGGCGCCCCCTCGGAGCGCCAGGGCTGATCGGTGCGATCGCGCGGGGGTACGGGGTTCGCCACGCCTGTTCTCCTCCTGCCGCCCGCCGTCGGGGAGCGCCGTTCCGGCCTTGAGCCCTGCGCCCATGACCGCACAGATCACCGACCCTTGCCAGTATCCAGAATCCTGGTTACTGTCTGATTCGTGAACGGTTTCGACGATCGCTTCCTTACGCGCAACGGCCTCGCGGCCCGGCAGCTCGCGGTCCTGCTGATGGGCCACGAGCCGGACACCCGGCTGCCGCGCGTCAAGGACTTCGCCCAGGAACTGGGCTGCGGGAACGGAACCGTGCAGGCCGCACTGCGCCTCCTGGAGGAGTCCGGCGGCATCACGACGGCCGCCCGGGGCCATCTGGGCACCTTCCTGGTCCGCTCGGACCGCGCCATACTGTGGCGCCTGTCCGGACTCGGCACCTTGCTGGCCGCCATGCCGCTCCCCTACTCACGCCGCTACGAGGGCCTCGCGACAGGGTTGCGCGCGGCCTTCGAGGCTGCCGGAACCCCGTTCGCCATCACCTTCATGCGAGGTGCCGGTGACCGGACGGCGGCCCTCCTGGAAGGCAAGGTCGACCTGGTGGTCCTGTCGCGGCTCGCGGCCGACGGCCTGGTCGAGCAGCACAAGGACCAGCTGGCTCTCGTCGCCGACCTCGGACCGGCCACCTACGTAGGCGCGCACGGCTTCCTGGTGCGTGAAGGGGTCTCCCTGGACGCCCCCAAGCTGCGCGTCGCGGTGGACCACGCGTCGGAGGACCAGCGGATGCTCGCGGAGCGCGCCTTCGCGGGACGAGGCGACATCCGGTGGGTCGAGTCGTCCTACATGCAGCTGCGCGACCTGTTCGCACAGAAGCAGGCCGACGCCACGGTCTGGAACCTCGACGAGGTGCAGGGCCGGCTCGGCATGGAGGTGGACGTGCTGCCATTGGGCGACGAGGTCACGCGCGATCTGGCGCTGCGCAACTCCAGTGCCGCGATCATCAGCAGGACCGAGGGCGCGAAGGCGCTCTCCGCGGTGCGCGACGCTCTCGACCTCTCCCAGGTGGCCCAGTTGCAGTCCGAGGTACTGCGAGGCGAGCGCATCCCTTCGTACTGATGTGAGCCGGAGACGGCTCACGCGCCCCGGGGCCTCGGTCCCGGCTCAAAATCCAAAATCCCGGTTACTGTCTCGCTGAGGAGGTCTCATGGACGATCAACTAGCCCTTCGCATCCAGCTGTTCCGCGAGAGCGGCCAGGTCGCGCCGGAGGTCGCCACCTTCGTCTCCGCCGAGCTGGCGGCCCTGGAGAGCGAGGGCCGCACCGTGACCGAGGAGAGCGCCGGGATGCTCACCAGCCATTTGATGATGGCGCTCACCCGGCTCCTGAGCGGCGCCCCCATCGATCAGTTCCTCACGGACGAGCAGATCGCCGCCGAGCTGGCGGACCACCCCGAGGCCGTCGAGCGCGCCCGGCGGATCTCCACGCGGTCGCGGACCGAGCTCGGCGCCTCCCTGCCCGAGTCCGAGATCAACTTCCTGGCCATGCACCTCGCCGTCCTGGCGCAGCGCCCCTCCCACTGAGCCCCAACCAGGTCCCCCCGGGTCCTACGAAAGAAGGAACCACTCATGACGAAGATCCTCACCGGCGGAGTCGGCAAGGTCGAGGTCGCGAACACGGTCAAGGAGCTGGGGCTCGACGGCGTCGAGGTCACCCTCTCCAGCGACATGGACGCGGCGATGAAGCTGCGCGCCGGACAGGCCGACTACTTCCTGGGCACCTGCCACACCGGCGCCGGTGCCTCCCTCGGCGTGCTCGTCGGCCTGATGGGGCAGCCCGCATGCCACACCTTCGGGCGCGGCGTGCCGACCGCGGACGAGGTCGACGCCCTGCTGGCGGACGGCAAGAAGGTGTTCGGCTTCTCCATGGACCAGATCGACCGGATCGCCCCGCTGATCGCGCGGGCGATCGCGGCCCGCTCGTAACCGCGTAGGACACCGCCATGCACACCTCGACGGGTACCGTCATCGCCGCCGGCGCGAACCTCGACTTCACGCTCGCGCAGCAGCTCACCGTGATCGCCCTGTGCGCGCTGACCGCGTTCATCTCGCACATGGCCCTGGCCGTCTTCAACGACGGCGTGCGCCCCTTCATGCTCGACTTCATCCAGGGGCGGTCCACCCGCAGCGCCACCACGGCGGTCTCCTTCGGCCTGTCCGCCGGGTTCATCTTCGGCCTGGGCGCACCGATGGCCCTGTCCACCGGTGTCCTCAACCCGTGGCTGGTGTTCCTGCCCACCGACATCCTGGGCATCCTCGCGCCGAAGAAGTGGCTCGCGCCGATCCTGGGCGGAGCCTGGGGCGCCATCGTCGTCTTCGGGCTGAACGGCGCCAACAACCTCGCGCACGACCTGCCCGTCGACTTCCTCACCGCGATGCAGCAGATGTCGACGCCGATCCTCTTCCTGTTCACGCTGTTCCCGGTGCTCGCGATCACCAAGCAGTTCGGGCGCAAGTGGGGCGGGATCGCGGGCGTCGTCGAACTGGCGCTGGTCGTGATGACGATGAAGCTGTGGCCGAACGTCTTCGCGGGCGCCATCGCCATGGCCGTCGGCGTCCTGATGCTCATCGGCCTCGCGATCGCCAAGGACCTCAAGCAGCGTAAGGCGGACCGCGCGCAGGAGATGCAGGCGGCCGAGCAGGTCGAAGGGGTCGAGGGGGTCGCCCCCGCCGACGACCCGATGGCGTCCCTGTTCAGTGCGAGCGCGGCCCGGCTGCGGCGTTACCTCCCGCTGTTCATGGTGCTCGGCGCGGGCGTCTGCGTCCTGGCCCAGATGCACATATTCGGCGGCGGCGAGGCCACCAGCTTCCTGATCGCCAAGGGTCAGTACGGAGAGGCGGCCCAGGTCGACTTCTACCGCGTCTTCGGCTTCATCCCGCTGATCGCGACCACGGCCCTGGCCTCCGGCGCCTACGGCATCGCGGGCTTCACGCTCGTCTACCCCATCGGCTACCTGATGCCGAACCCGTTCCTCGCGGCCGTCGTCGGTGCCCTCGTCTTCGCGGCCGAGGTGCTCGCCCTGTCGTACATCGGCAAGGTGCTCGGCAAGCTGCCGAGCGTGCGCGACTCCTCGGAGCACCTGCGCAGCGCGATCACCGACACGCTGCAACTGGCGATCCTGTTCGGTTCGTTGATGGCGGCGAACGCGATGGGCGCGGGGCTCGGCATCCTCATCGTGGGCGGGTTGTACCTGCTGAACGAGGCGATGGGCCGACCCGTCGTACGGATGGCGGCGGCCCCGGCGGCCGTGATCGTCGGCGGCATCGCGCTCAACGTCCTGTACTGGCTCGACCTGTTCACGCCGCTCAAGACGTGAGAGCCACAGGCGCCGAGGCGGGACGCACCCGCTCCGCCTCCCGCCGTCGGCCGATCCGCCGACCCACCGACTCGATTCACTCTCCGTGAAAATATCCCCAAGATTCGTCACTTTCCGTGGAACTCGTGCGGAACGCGAACCGTTGAGGAGGTGAGCGGCCGACGACCGAGGCCGAGAGCACCACCCGGCCCACCGGGACCAGCACGCCGGAAAGGAACACCCCCCACCATGCACACCACTCTCCACACCGTCACGGGACCCCTTTCCTACGAGGCCGTGCGCGGCCCCGTCCTCTCCCACGAGCACCTCGTCCTCGACCTCGACCGCACCGGGGACGGCGGCGCCGTCCTCGATCCCGTCCGGCACGGGCCGGCGGTCGTCACCGAGATCTCGGCCCTGCGCGACGCGTTCGACCTCTCCCTCGTCATCGAGCTGACCTGCCGCGGAATGGGGCGCGACCCACGCGCGCTCGCCGCGATGGCACAGGAGACGGGGGTCGCGATCATCGCCGCCACCGGCTGGTACTACGAGCCCTTCCACCCGTCGGAGGTGGCGTCGGCGAGCGTGGAGACCCTCGCCGCGAGCCTCGTCCGCGAGATCGAGGACGGCTGCGACGCCACCGGCATCCGGCCCGGCGTGCTCGGCGAGGTCGGCAGCCACGGCGACGTGCCCAGCGAGCCCGAGACCCGTTCGCTGCGCGCCGCCGCCCGGGCCGCGCTCACCACGGACTTGTCCGTCGCCACGCACGCCCAGTTGGGCCGCGGAGGCCTCGCCCAGCTGGAGCTGCTCACCGGGGAAGGGCTGCCCGCGCAGCGCGTCGCCGTCGGCCACCAGGACCTGCTGGACGATCCCGGCATCCACAAGGAGCTGGCCTCCCGCGGGGCGTACGTCGCCTTCGACACGGTCGGCAAGGAGAGCTATCAGAGCGACGACACCCGGCTGCGGCTCCTGCTCGCTCTCATCGCGGCGGGCCACGCCGACCGGGCGCTGCTCAGCTGCGACATCTCGCGGCACGGATACCTGGCATCGGAGGGTGGCCAGGGGTACGGGCACCTGTTCCATACGTTCTTGCCACGGTTGCGCGCCGCCGGAGTGGACGACGACCTCATCGACCTGATGACACGGCGCAATCCCCTGCGGTTCCTGACCGGCGCGAGCACGGAGGAGATCTGACCATGACCCCGACCGACTCCCCCGCCCGGCCGCCCGCCCTGCCGATGACCCACCCGCTCGCCACCGTCCCGGTGGAAGAGGCCGCGGCCAAGCAGTTCCGGCTGCTGGAGTGCACGGCCGCCCACTTCCAGGGTGCCGAGCTCTTCGCCGCGGACGCGGGCGTGGTGCCTGGCCTGGGTCGCCCCCGGACCACCGCACAAGTGGAAGCCGTCCTCGCCGACTTCTTCGGCGCCGAGGACGCCGCCCTCGTCCAGGGGGCGGGCACGGGCGCCATCCGGGCCGCCCTGAGTGCGGCGGTGCGCGCGGGCGACCCGCTGCTCCTCCACCAGGCACCCGTCTACCGCACCACCGAGGTCACCCTGCGGGGCCTCGGGGTGCGGGCGCACGAAGTCGACTTCAACGACTCCGACGCGCTGCGGACGGCGCTGGCCTCAGGGCGGTTCCGCTGGGCGTACGTGCAGCACACCCGCCAGCGGCTCGCCGACGCGTACGACCCGGGCGCCGTGCTGGCGGCCTGCCGCGCGGCCGGGGTCCGCACCGTCGTCGACGACAACTACGCCGTGCTGCGCGTCCCGGCCTGCGGTGTCGAGCTGGGCGCCGACGCCTCCTGCTTCTCCCTGTTCAAGCTGCACGGGCCCGAGGGCGTCGGCGCCGTCGTCGGCGCCCGGGACCTCGTCGAGCACGTGCGCGCGGACAACTACTCCGGAGGCGGCCAGGTCCAGGGCCACCAGGCGCTCGACGCGCTGCGCGCGCTCACGCACGTGCCGGTGATGTGGGCGCTGCAGTCCCGGGTCGGCGCGGAAGTGGCCGAGCGCCTCACGGCCGGTGAGGTGCCGGGCGTCGCCGAGGTGCGGCTCGCCAACGCGCAGGACCGCTGTCTGCTGGTGCGGCTCGACCGGCCGGTGGCGCGGGAGTTGCCCGCCGTGGCGGCGAGGTTCGGGGCGGCGCCCTACCCGGTGGGCTCCAACTCCCGGTACGAGATCGCGCCGCTCTTCTACCGGATGTCCAGCTCGTCCCTCGACGACGCTCCCGGGCTCGCCGACTGGACGGTCCGAATCAACCCGATGCGCGCGGGCGCCGATCTGGTCATCGCCGTCCTGCGCCGCTCGCTCCACGAACTCAGCAAGGACTGACCGACCGTGTTCCTCGACAGTCTGCTCGCCCGCAATCCCGCGCTGATCGACGCGGCGACCGATCTCCACCGGCGCGGCGCGATCCCGCCGGACACCTATGTGATGGACCTCGACGCGATCGAGGGGAACGCGTCGCTGCTGGCGGCCGAGGCCGAGCGGCTCGGCCTGAGCCTGTGGTTCGTCGTCAAGCAGCTCGGCCGCAACCCCGAGCTGATCAGGGCCATCGCCCGGCACATCCCGAAGTACGCCGCCATCGATCCGCCCGAGGCCCGGACCCTGCACGCGGCCGGCGCGCAGGCGGGCAATCTCGGGCACCTGGTCCAGATCCCGCGCCGCGCGCTGCCCGAGATGCTGGCCTGGCGCCCCGAGACGGTGACCGTCTACGACCTGGCGAACGCGCGGGCGGTGTCCGACGCGGCGCTCGGACTCGGCCTGGTGCAGGACATCCTGGTCCGGCTCGAAGGGGCGCCGGGGACGGTGTACCCCGGGCAGGAGGGCGGCGTCCCGCTCGCCGGCATGGAGACGTTCGCGGCAGCCGTGGAGCGGCTCCCCGGGGTGCGGATCGCCGGGGTCACCGCTTTCCCGTGCGTGTTGTGTGATCCACGGACAGGGCTGCCCGCGCCCACGGCCAACTTCGAACTCGCCCTCGCGGCACGCCGGGTACTGGCCGCGCGCGGGCACGAGGACCTCAAACTGAGCGCCCCCAGCGCCACGTCCATGGCGACGCTCCCGCTCCTCGCCGAGCTCGGCGCCACGCACGGCGAGCCCGGCCACTCCCTCACCGGCACCACTCCCCTGCACGCGCGGGACCTCAGCCAGCCCGAGACGCCCGCCTATGTGTACGTCACCGAGGTGGCGCACACTCTCGCCGACGGCCGGCCCGCCGTCTTCGGCGGCGGCTTCTACGCGCGTTCGCACCCCACCTCGGCGCTCCTGCCCCGCACCGGCATGCGCCTGCCGGTGCAGGAGGCGCCGCCGGAGAACATCGACTACTACCGGCTGCTCGACGCGCCCGGGTCCGGCGCGGACCTCGACGGGACCGGTGCGGACCTCAAGGTCGGTGACACCGCTCTGCTGGCGTTCCGCACGCAGATCTTCGTGACGCGCTCGACGGTCGCGGTGGTGGCCGGCCTCTCGACGGGGACACCGCGGCTCATCGGGCTGTACGACGCGCAAGGGAAGGCCCTCTCATGAGCAGGACCGTGATCGTGGTGGTGGACGGGTTCGGCGTCGGTGCCATGCCGGACGCGGGCGCGCTGCGCCCCGGCGACCTGGCGGCCGACACCTGCGGGCACGTGCTGGACCGGTGCCGGGAGGCGTTCGGCAGGCCGCTGCGGCTGCCCGTCCTCGGTGCGCTCGGCCTCGGCCTGGTCCACCCGCACCCCGACCTGGCCGCCGGCACCGCGTTGCCGGTGGCCGTGGGCCGGGCGGCGCTCGGCTATCCGGGAGCGGACACCTTCGCCGGGCACCAGACGATGATGGGCGCGGACTTCAGCCGGGTGACGGTGGCGCGGCTCGCGGAGCACCTGGACGCGGTGGAGCGGGTCCTCACGGACGCGGGCCACAAGGTCGAACTCCTGGACGGTAAGCCCCTGTTGGTCGTGGACGGCACAGTCCTCGTGCACGACAACCTGGAGGCGGACCCGGGGATCAACTGGAACGCGTCGGGCGGGCTCGACGCCGTCGGTTTCGACGCCGTCCTGGCCATCGCGCGCACGGTCCGGACGATCGCCCCGGTGGCCCGGGTCATCGCGGTCGGCGGTCACGCGGACGGGCCGCTGAGCGCGTTCGTGCGCCCGGGCGAGGGCGGCACGGTCGGCTTGGACACCCCGGCGACCGGGTTCTACCGCAACGGCGGGCTGCAGGTGCAACATCTGGGGGCCGAGCTCGACCACACCCGACAGCTGCCGGGGCTGGCGGCGCGGGCGGGCGTGCCCGTGACGCTCGTCGGCAAGGCCGCGGACATCCTGGCCTGCGAGGCGGCGGTGCGCCGGCCCGCCGTGGACACGGCGGAGGTCCTCGCGCACACGCTGGAGGCGGTCCGCGCCGAGGGTGCCGCGCTGGTCGTGGCCAATGTGCAGGAGAGCGACCTCGCGGGGCACCAGCAGGACGTCGAGCGGTACGGACGCATCCTGGAGCAGGTCGACGCGGGCCTGGCGGCGCTGGTGTCCCTGCTGTCCGAGCCCGGGGACCGCCTGATCGTCACGGGCGACCACGGGAACGACCCGACGATCGGGCACGCCTTCCACACGCGCGAGTACGTCCCCGTCCTGATCCACCGCCCCGAGGCCGTGGGCGTCGAGCTGCTGCCCGACGCGGCGAGCCTGGCCGACGTGGGCGCCACCGCCGCGGCGGCGCTCGGCCTCGACCCGGCGGGCCTGGCCCACGGCGCGGAGATACGCGGGGCCGCCACGCGGGCCGCCTGACCACCTCCGTACAGGGGTGAGGGGCGCCCGCACCAGCGAGCGCCCCTCACCCCTCCGCGTACGGAAAGGTCACCGGTCCATGACGTCAGCCCATGAACTTCTTGAACTCGTCGGGCAGTTCGAAGTCCTTGCCGCCCTGCCCGGCGCCGGGCAGGCCGAGCGCGCCGCCCGCCTCGGCGGCGGCCGCCCGCCGGGCGGCCTCCTCCTGCTCCTGCTGCTTGCGCTTCATGGGGTTTCCGGAGCGCTGCTTGCCCTTGGCCTTCTTCGCCTGCTTCTTCTGCCGGCCGGCGCCACCGCCCATGCCGGGCAGTCCGGGCATCCCCGGCATGCCGCCGCCCTGGGCCATGCGGGACATCATCTTGCGGGCCTCGAAGAACCGCTCGACCAGGTTCTTGACCGCGCTCACGTCGACGCCGGAGCCCTTGGCGATACGGGCGCGGCGCGAGCCGTTGATGATCGAGGCGTCGGCGCGCTCGGCCGGGGTCATCGACTTGATGATGGCGGCGGTGCGGTCGACGTCGCGCTCGTCGAGGTTGGCGATCTGGTCCTTCATCTGGGCCATCCCCGGCAGCATGCCGAGCAGCTTGGAGATGGAGCCCATCTTCCTGACCTGCTCCATCTGCGCCAGGAAGTCGTCGAGCGTGAAGTCCTGGCCCTTCTTGGAGGCCAGCTTCGAGGCCATCTTCTCGGCCTCTTGCTGCGAGAAGGTCTGCTCGGCCTTCTCGATCAGCGTGAGCATGTCGCCCATGCCGAGGATGCGGGACGCCATCCGGTCCGGGTGGAAGGCGTCGAAGTCGTCCAGCTTCTCGCCGTTGGAGGCGAACATGATCTGGCGGCCGGTGACGTGGGCGATCGACAGCGCCGCGCCACCACGCGCGTCACCGTCGAGCTTCGACAGCACGACGCCGTCGAAGCCGACGCCGTCGCGGAAGGCCTCGGCCGTGTTGACCGCGTCCTGACCGATCATGGCGTCGACGACGAACAGGACCTCGTCCGGGGAGACCGCGTCGCGGATGTCCGCGGCCTGCTGCATCAGCTCCTGGTCGATGCCCAGGCGGCCGGCGGTGTCGACGATGACGACATCGAAGACCTTGGACTTCGCGTACTCGATGGAGTCCTTGGCGACCTTGACCGGGTCACCCACGCCGTTGCCCGGCTCCGGGGCGTAGATGCCGACGCCGGCGCGCTCGGCGACGACGCTGAGCTGGTTCACGGCGTTCGGGCGCTGGAGGTCACAGGCGACGAGCAGCGGCGAGTGGCCCTGGGTCTTGAGCCAGTGGCCGAGCTTGCCCGCGAGGGTCGTCTTACCGGCACCCTGCAGACCCGCGAGCATGATCACGGTGGGCGCGGTCTTGGCGAAGCGCAGGCGGCGGGTCTCGCCACCGAGGATGCCGATGAGCTCCTCGTTGACGATCTTGATGACCTGCTGGGCGGGGTTCAGCGCCTGGGAGACCTCGGCGCCTGCCGCCCGTTCCTTCACCTGCTTGATGAAGGCGCGGACGACGGGCAGGGCGACGTCGGCTTCCAGCAGGGCGATCCGGATCTCGCGCGCCGTGGCGTCGATGTCCGCCTCGCTGAGGCGACCCTTGCCGCGGAGATTCTTGAATGTCGCTGCGAGGCGATCGGAAAGAGTGTCGAACACGGCGGTCGCGAATCCTCGGGTCGGGTGGCTCTACGGACAGGTCGCCTTCCAGGGTATCGGTCGCGGCGGATTGGGTCTGCGCCCCGTCAGCCGCGCATGAAGCCGGCTACCCGGCGGACGCCGTTCCGCCCCCTGCGGCCCGCCCCGCACGGGCTCCTGTGGAAGGCGTCGAGGCCCGCCCCGGAGGGGCCGTCACTGAAGGCGTCGAGGCCCACCCCGGAGGGGCCGCTACGACAGGCGTGGAAGCCCACACCGGAGGGGCCGCCACGTAAGGCGTGGAGGCCCACCCCGGCCGGGGTGCCGCAGAAGGCTGCAAGGCCCGCCCCGGACAAGCCGCCACGTAAGGCATTGGGGCCGCCCCTCCCCGGCGTGTGCCGGTCAGACGCCGGACGGGCTCGGTCGCAGGGCCTCCTCCAGCGAGCGCGCCACCGATACCGCCTCTTCCGAGGGCAGCGGCGCTCCCTCGGGCCCGGTGACGTAGAAGGCGTCCACCGCGTTGGCGCCCAGCGTGGAGACGTGTGCCGAGCGCATGCGCACGTGGGAGAGTTCGAGCGCGCGTCCGATCCGGTGCAGCAGCCCCGGGGCGTCCTGGGCCCGCACCTCGATGACGGTCGCCAGCCGGGAGCCGGCCGGCGCCACCGTGACCCGGGGCGGGGGCGCCACCGCGCCGCGCCGCCGCGGGTAGGCGGCGTCCCGCTCGGCGAGGCGCGCCGCGATGTCGAGCGAGCCGTCGAGGGCGCGGACGAGATCGGCGCGGAGCCGGGCGGCCTGCGGCAGCGACCCGTACTCGGCAGCGACCCGCCAGTTCAGCAGCAGGACAGCGCGCCCTTCTGCGGGGCGGCCCTCCTCCTTCCGCGGCCGCGCGCCCTGGCTCCACTCCTCGGGCAGCGACAGGGTCCGCAGTTCCGCGGTGCGCACGGTCAGCCGGTGCATGGCGAGCACCCCGGCCACTGCCGGGAGGACCCCGGGCTGATCCGGTACGGCGATGAGCAGTTCGACGCCCTGCGGCTCCGGCGCGAGCGCGTCGCCGGTCTCCTCCGCGGGGGGCGCCGCGTCCGTCTGCGCCCGCAGCGTCAGGACCGGTCCGCCGGTGCGGTGGGCCTCGACCGCGAGCCGTTCCTCCTCCGCGGTGGGCTCGGCGGCGTCGGGGTCGACCGGGGCGTCCCCGGCGAGCACCGCGGCGACCCGCTTGACCAGGTCGGCCACGAGCGATCCGCGCCAGGCCGACCAGGCGGCCGGGCCGGTGGCGAGCGCGTCCGCCTCGGTCAGGGCGTGCAGCAGCTCCAGTGTCCCGTGCGAACCCACCGCCTCGGCGACGGCGCGGACGGTGGCCGGGTCGTCCAGGTCGCGCCGGGTGGCGGTCTCGATGAGCAGCAGATGGTGCCGGACGAGGGTGGCGAGCGTCCCGGCGTCGGCCCGGTCGAAGCCGATCCGCGCCGCGACGTCCCGGGCGATGGTCTCGCCCGCCACCGAGTGGTCGCCGGGCCAGCCCTTGCCGATGTCGTGCAGCAGCGCCGCCACGAGCAGCAGGTCGGGCCGGCCCACCCGGCGCGTCAGCTCCGCGGCCTGCACGGCGGTCTCGACGAGGTGGCGGTCGACGGTCCAGGTGTGCACGGCGTTGCGCTGCGGCCGGCAGCGGACCCGCTCCCAGTCCGGCAGCAGCCGGGTGATCAGCCCCTCGGCCTCGAGGGCCTCCCAGACCTCCACCGTGGTGCGGCCGGCGCCGAGCAGGGTCACGAGTTGTTCGCGGGCCTCGGCGGGCCAGGGGGTGGGCAGCGGCCGGGTGGCCGCGGCCAGCCGCCGGACCGCGTGCAGCGACAGCGGCAGGCCGGCCTGGGCCGCGGCGGCGGCCGCGCGCAGCGGCAGCACCGGGTCCCGCTCGGGCCGGGCCGCGCGGGCGAGCACGACCTCGCCGTCCATCTCGACGACGCCCTCGGCGAGCGGCGACCGCTCGACGGGCGCGGTCCTGCCGCCGAGCATGGCGCGCAGACGGGGGCGGACGGAGCGGGACTTGAGGACCCGGGCGACCTCGCGCCAGGTGACGTCGCTCGCGTACGACACCCTGCGGGCCGCTTCGTAGACCTGGCGCAGCAGGGTGTCGGCGTCGAGCAGACCGAGGGCGGCGGCGACCTGGTCCTGCTCCTGGAGGGCGAGCCGGTCGGTGGCGCGGCCGGTCGCCAGATGCAGCGCGTCGCGCACGTCGAGGAGGCGGCGGCGGGCGTCGGCGAGCCCTTCGCGCGGCGCGTCGGCCAGCCACGACGCGGCGACGGCCCGCAGTGCGGTGGCGTCGCGCAGTCCGCCGCGCGCTTCCTTCAGGTCGGGTTCGAGAAGGTACTGCAGTTCGCCCTGGCGCTCGGCGCGTTCCTCGCACAGTTCGCGCAGTTCGGGCAGGCGCTTGGGCGCCTGGTTGCGCCAGTCGGCGAGGACGGCGGTGCGCAGCCCGGTGGTGAGCCCGGCGTCGCCCGCGAGGTGGCGGGCGTCGAGCAGCCCCAGCTGCACCTTGAGGTCGTCGCCGGCGGTCTTGCGTGCTTCCGCGGGGGTGCGCACGGAGTGGTCGAGGGCGAGGCCGAGGTCCCAGACCGGGTACCAGACGCGGTCGGCGAGGGCGGCGACGGCGTCCGGGTCGGCCGAGCCGTCGTGCAGGAGCAGCAGGTCGAGGTCGCTGCGCGGGGAGAGTTCGCCGCGCCCGTAGCCGCCGACGGCGACCAGCGAGACACCCGGGCCGGGCGTTCCGGCGTGGAACAGCTGCGCCAGCCAGCGGTCGGTCAGGTCCGCGAGGGCGGAGCGGCGCGGCGGCCCGGACCGCGCCTCTCCTTGGAGGAGGCGCAGCCGGGCCGCCGCGTAGCCGCCGGGTTCGTCGTCCGCTTCGTCGGTCCGTACGTCGTTCACACTCGTCACCCAGCGACTCCCGTTCCGTCCGTCGAATCGGTTACAGCGCGTCCGGACCGCGCTCGCCGGTCCGGACCCGCACGGCCGTCTCGACGGGGACCGCCCAGACCTTGCCGTCACCGATCTTGCCGGTACGCGCGGCTTTTACGACGACTTCGACGAGTTGTTCGGCGTCGTCGTCCTCGACCAGGACCTCGATGCGGATCTTGGGCACCAGGTCGACGGTGTACTCGGCACCGCGGTAGACCTCGGTGTGCCCGCGCTGGCGGCCGTACCCGCTGGCCTCCGTCACGGTCAGGCCCTGGACGCCGAAGGCCTGGAGCGCTTCCTTGATCTCGTCGAGCCGGTGCGGCTTGACGACGGCGGTGATCAGCTTCATGCGTCCACCTTCTTGGTGCTCGGAGCGGCCGTGGCGGCCGGGGTGGGCAGGGGCGCCCGGGTGGCGGTGCCGCCGCCGGCGCCGCTGAAGTCGTAGGCGGTCTCGGCGTGCTCGACCTGGTCGATGCCGCTGACCTCGACGTCCTCGCTGACCCGCATGCCCAGGGTCTTGTCGATGAGGAAGGCGAGGACCGCGGAGACGACGAGGGAGTAGGCGAGGACGCCGCCGACCCCGGCGCACTGCTTCCAGAACTGGGTGAGGCCGCCGCCGTAGAAGAGGCCGGCCACGTCGGACTGGCCGCCGCCGGTGGCGAAGAAGCCGATGAGCAGGGAGCCGGCGATGCCGCCGACCAGGTGGACGCCGACGACGTCGAGGGAGTCGTCGTAGCCGAACTTGTACTTGAGGCCGACGGCCATGGCGCACAGCACACCGGCGATCACGCCGACGGCGATCGCGCCGAGCGGGGAGACCGCGCCACCGGAGGGGGTGATCGCGACGAGTCCGGCGACGGCACCGGAGGCGGCGCCGAGGGAGGTGAACGCGCCGTGGCGCAGCTTCTCGTAGAGGAGCCAGGCGAGCATGGCGGCGGCGGTGGCGACCTGGGTGTTGACGAACATCAGCGCGCCGACGCCGTCGTCGTTGCCGAGCCAGGAACCGGCGTTGAAGCCGAACCAGCCGAACCAGAGGAGGCCCGCGCCCAGCATCGTCCAGGGCAGCGAGTGCGGCCGCATCGGGTCCTTCTTGAACCCGGCGCGCTTGCCGATGACGAGGATGACGCCGAGGGCCGCCGCGCCGGCGTTGATGTGCACGGCCGTGCCGCCCGCGAAGTCGATGACGCCGAGGTCGAAGGCCCAGCCGCCGGTCCCCCAGACCCAGTGCGCGACCGGGAAGTAGACGATCGTGGCCCACAGGGTGATGAACAGCGCCCAGGCCGTGAACTTCACGCGGTCCGCGAGGGCGCCGCTGATCAGGGCGGGCGTGATGATGGCGAACATCAGCTGGAAGACGGCGAAGACGTAGACGGGGACGGTGTAGCCGTCCCACAGCTGGGTCAGCCCGATCCCGCTGAGGCCGACGAAGTCGCCGTCCCAGCCGACGAGCGACCCCTTGTCGCTGCCGAACGCGAGGGAGAAGCCGTACAGCACCCACAGGATCGTGACGATCCCGAGGCTGATGAAGCTCATCATCAGCATGTTCAGGGTGCTCTTGACCCGGACCATGCCTCCGTAGAAGAAGGCCAGGCCCGGCGTCATGAGCATCACCAGGGCGGAACAGATCAACATGAAGCCTGTGTTCGCGGCGGAGAGCTTGGGTGCCTCCGCGGCGAGCGTGATGGCGGCTGGTGCCATCGGCGTCTCCTCGTCATTGGTACGGCCCCGTGCGGGCGAAGCCAGAAGCGGTCATGAGGGGTGGGCCGGTTATGCGCCAGAAGATTGGCGCAGCGCGGTTTCCGGGGGTGCCCCTCGATGTTTCGCCGCAGTGACGAAGAGGTCCTGGGTGTTACGCGTAGGTGAAGTGCCGGATGGCGGCGGCGCCGGGCGTGGTGCAGGCGCGGCGGGCGGGGTGAGGAGAGACCGGCCGCGGTCTTCCGTCCGTGCTGACCTGGCTGGGGGAGCCGAGTCGGATGGTGAGGGGACGGTCGGCCGCGGCCGGCGCGCACGGGCTGTCAGACAGCCGCTTCGGCGGTCTCGGGCAGGTGGACGGCGAGCTGTTCGGTCAGCTGCAGGACCTCCGCGACGTCCCCGAAGTCGCGCACCGCGGTGTCCACGGTCTTGCGGATACGGGTGTTGACGCGCTCGGAGCGGACCTTGCGGGCGATGGAGAGCGCCCGCTCGGCCAGCACGGTGGCCTGCTCGGGCTCCCGCTGGATCAGGTGCACGGTGGCCATGCCGATCAGGTTCAGTGCGTACGACCGCTGGTGCTCGCTGTCCTTGCCGAACAGCTCGACGGCCTGCTGCATCACGGGCTCGGCCATCGAGGCGTAGGTGGGGCTGCGGCCCGCCACGTAGGCGAGGTCGCGGAAGGAGTGGCTGTTCTCGCCGTGCAGTTCGGCCTCGGAGAAGAAGCGGATCCAGTCGGGGTCCGGGTCGTCCCAGTCCTCGGCGTCGGTGAAGGTGTCCTCGGCCATGCGCACGGCGCGCTTGCACTTGCCCGGCTGCCCCATGTTCGCATACGCGCGGGCCTCCATCGCATACAGCATGGACTGGGTGCGCGGGCCGGCGCAGTCGCGGCTGCCGTACTGCGCGAGGTGGATGAGCTCCAGGGCGTCCTCGGGGCGGCCGAGGTGGATCATCTGCCGGCTCATGCTGCTCAGGACGTACGAGCCGAGCGGCTTGTCGCCGGCTTCCTTCGCGGCGTGCAGGGCGAGCACGAAGTACTTCTGCGCGGTGGGCTGCAGGCCTACGTCGTAGCTCATCCACCCGGCCAGCTCGGCCAGTTCGGCCGCGACCTTGAACAGGCGCCTCGTGGTGGCCTCGGGCTGCGGCTCCTGGAGGAGGTCTGTGACCTCGTGCAGCTGCCCCACGACCGCCTTGCGGCGCAGACCGCCGCCGCACTGCGCGTCCCACTGGCGGAACATGACGGTGGTGGACTCCAGCAGGTCCAGCTCCGGCCGGGACAGCCGGTTCCCCCGGCGCTGTCCGGTGGACTCGGGCTCGACGCCGGACTTCGCGCCGCCCGGGCCCGGCACCAGCCAGCGCTGCATCGGCTCGATGAGCGAGGGTCCCGCGGCGAGGGCGAGCGAGCTGCCGAGGAAGCCGCGGCGGGCCAGCATGAGGTCGCTGCGCGAGAACTCGCCGATGAGCGCGACGGTCTGGGGCCCCGTCCACGGCAGGTCGACCCCGGAGACCGAGGGCGCCTGGTGTGCTGCCCGCAGGCCCAGGTCCTCGACGGCGACCACGCAGCCGAACCGCTCGGAGAACAGCTCGCTGAGGATGCGCGGGATCGGCTCGCGCGGATTCTCCCCGTCGAGCCAGCGCCGCACCCGGGAGGTGTCGGTGGAGATGTGGTTCGCACCCAACTGCCGCGCTCGCCGGTTCACTTGGCGCGCCAGCTCGCCCTTGGACCAGCCGCTGCGCATGAACCACGAGCCGAGCAGTTCGTTCGGGCGCTTCTCAGCGTTCGTCACGCTTCCGCCGCTGCCGCCCACTGAACGCCCCCATCCCTGAAGTCCCTGAGACCCACTGTCACGCCCCGCCGACCGCTATCGACCACTGTCGACCGCAAGCCTTACCAGGATGCCGTCAACTACGGCTTCCCGTCCGCCAGTTGTCACTCCTCGAACAGGAAAGCGACTTGCCCTTGGCATACCCACGGGTGCACATACCCCAGGGCGCTGTGTACTGAAAGTAATCCTACGATCACCCCTCCGGCGAGGGCGAACGCGGAAACGCCACCATTCGCCACCCCTTCGAATGAACTCAGCGGCAGCCACACGCGATTCACTTGACATAGGACAGCCGGAAGTAGTCGAAACGGTGTGCGCCACCGGCGTGCAGTGATGGATTCACCACCCCGGATACGACGTTGCTCCGCCATGACCGGGCGGTCCGTGCACACTGGGTAACGATCCGATTCCGTCACGTAACCACCGGCGCGCCGGACCCGTTGGAGGGGGCATGGGCTTCACGATCGGCGGCATTCGCGAGATGCGCTCCAGCACACGACGTCGCGGTCGTGCGGTCGGCCGCGCCTGTGACCGCACCACGGTGGCGGAGTTCACCGGCTTATGGGGTTGGGACGTGGTCCCCGGCGCCCGCGCGGTGGGACCGGCCTGTTCCTGCGGCAGGGCCGCCTGCCCGGCGCCCGGCGCCCACCCGCTCGACCCGACCGCGGTGGTCCCGGCCGGCGCCACCCTCGACGAGGTGACCGCTTCCTGGAGCCGGTTCCCCGGCGCCGCGGTGCTGCTCCCGGTGGGCCGCGCCTTCGACGTCATCGACATCCCCGAGCCGGCCGGCCGGCGCGCCCTGATCCGCCTGGAGCGGATGGGCCTGCCCCTCGGCCCGGTGATCGCCACCCCCGAGGGCCGCGCCCACTTCTTCGTGGCGCCCGGCGCCGCCGCCCAGCTGCCGACCCTGCTGTACCGCACGGGCTGGGACGACGCGACCCTCGACCTGCACGCGCTGGGCCCCGGGGCGTACATCACGGCCCCGCCCTCCGACCGCGGCGGCCTCGGCCCGGCGGCCTGGCTGCGCGCCCCGTCCCTGGACACCGCGACACAGCCGCCGCAGGCGCGACTGCTGCTGGGCACCCTGGCGTACGCCGCCCACCGCTCCCCCTGCGTCTGACCGCGCCCGAACCGCTCCTCCCGGCGCGTGGTCGCGCCTGAACCCGCTCAGCCCCCGCGTATAACCGCGCCCGAGCTGCTCCCCCTGCATGCAACCGCGCCTGGCCACGCCCGAACCGCTACCCCCTGCGCGTGACCGCGTCTCACCGCGCCTGAACCCGCTCAGCCCCCGCGTATAGCCGCGCCTGACCACGCCCGAACCGCTACCCCCTGCGCGTGACCGCGCCTGAACCGCTCTGCCCAGCGTGTAACCGCGCCCGAGCCGCTCCCCTGCCCGCAACCGCCCCTGACCGCACCCGAGCCGCCCCCCCCCTGCACGCAACCGCACCTAACCGCGCCCGACCCGCACAGGCCGCAGGCCGCAGACCGCAGAACGGGGAGTGGGGCCGCGGGCCCGCCGCGCCCCCCCCCCCCCCCCCGCCCCCCCCCCCCCCCCCCCCCCCCCCCCCCCCCCACCCCCCCCCCCCCCCCCCCCCCCCCCCCCCCCCCCCCGCCCGCCGCCCCCCCCCGCCGGGGGGGGGGGGGGCCGCCCCGCCCCCCCACTCCCCGCATACGTGAGGCTCCTCAGCGCCGGTCCGGCGCCGGGCCAGCTATTCGCCGATCAACGCGTCCACGAACGCCTCGGGCTCGAACGGCGCCAGGTCGTCCGCCCCCTCCCCGAGCCCGATGAGCTTCACCGGCACGCCCAGCTCCCGCTGCACGGCGACCACGATGCCGCCCTTGGCCGTACCGTCCAGCTTGGTCAGCACGATGCCCGTGATGTCGACGACCTCGGCGAAGACCCGGGCCTGCACCAGCCCGTTCTGCCCCGTCGTGGCGTCGAGGACCAGCAGCACCTCGTCGAGCGGCGCGTGCTTCTCCACGACGCGCTTGACCTTGCCGAGCTCGTCCATCAGGCCGGTCTTGGTGTGCAGCCGGCCCGCGGTGTCGATGAGCACGACGTCCGCGCCCGCCGCGATGCCTTCCTTCACGGCGTCGAAGGCGATGGACGCCGGGTCCCCGCCCTCGGGCCCGCGCACCGTACGCGCGCCGACCCGCTCGCCCCACGTCTGCAGCTGGTCGGCCGCGGCGGCGCGGAAGGTGTCGGCGGCACCGAGCATGACGTTCTTGCCGTCGGCGACGAGCACGCGCGCGAGCTTGCCGGTGGTGGTGGTCTTGCCGGTGCCGTTGACCCCGACGACCATGACGATGCCCGGGGTGTCCAGATTGGAGTCCGTCTTCACGGTCCGGTCGAACTCGGGGACGACCAGCGTGAGGAGCTCCTCGCGCAGCAGGCCGCGCAGCTCGTCCGGGGTGCGGGTGCCGAGCACCTTCACACGCGCGCGCAGCCGCTCGACCAGCTCCTGGGTGGGCTGCACGCCGACGTCGGCGGTGAGCAGCGTGTCCTCGATCTCCTCCCAGGTGTCCTCGTCGAGGTGCTCGCGGGACAGGAGTGTGAGCAGCCCCTTGCCGAGCGCGTTCTGCGACCGGGAGAGCCGGGTGCGCAGCCGCACCAGGCGGCCCGCGGTCGGCTCGGGCACCTCTACCTCGGGAGCCGCCGACGGCTCCTCGATGACCTCCTCGGTGACCGGGCCGGCGACCGGGAGGTCGACCTCCTCGATCGTGCGCCGCGCTTCGTCGCGGGGCGTCTCGGCCTCGTCGCCGACGTGCGGCTCGGTGGGCGGGGCGGCGGTGATGTCGGGCGCCGAGGGGGGCGGGGGCGGCAGCTGCTTCTTCTTGCGGCTGCCCACCACGAGCCCGCCGAGCGCGCCGATCACGACCACGGCGATGACTACAGCAAGGATGACGATGTCCATAACCCGTCCAGTATCAGCCATGGGGCCCCGGCGGAGCCGCTCTCGTCGCATCCTCCAAAGGACAAAGGTCTCGCCAGGGCATTACTCGGACTAAACTACGATGGTAGTGGTCGCATCAACGCGCGTAGAGTCCCTCGCGATCCCTCACTCCGCCCCACCCCACAGAGGCACGGAACCCCACCGCATGAGCAAGACCGCCGCAACCGAAGGCGCCCTGGAGACGCGTGGCATCGAGCCCGTCCCCGATGCCGAGCGCACCGCCAAGACCCGCGAGCTGTTCCCCACGTGGGTCGCGGCCAACATCAGCGTGCTGCTGCTCACGATGGGCGCGAGCCTCGTGGTGGCGTACAAGCTCAACTTCTGGCAGGCCGTCGTCGTCGCGATCGCGGCGCCCATGGTGTCGTACGGGCTCGTGGGCCTGATCGGCATCGCGGGCAAGCGGGGCGGCGCCCCCGGCATGGCGCTGTCCCGGGCGGTCTTCGGCCAGCGCGGCAACCTGCTGCCGGGCTCGCTGATCTGGGTGGCGCGCTGGGGCTGGGAGACGATCAACGCGGTGACGGGCGCGTACGCCGTGCTCACCGTCCTCGACATCGTCTTCGGTGTCGCGCAGAACGACTTCCTGGTGATCGTGACGCTGCTCTGCTTCGTAGTGGCCACGTTCGCGATCTCGGGCCTGGGCATCAACGTCGTGCAGAAGTGCAACAAGTATGCGACGTACCTCTTCGGTCTCTTCTCCGTGATGGTGCTGGTCTACCTGATCGTCGACACCGACTGGTCGCAGGTCTTCGACCGGCCCGCGGGCCAGACGTCCCTGATGGTGGCCGGCATCGGCATGATCGCCGCCGGCGGCGTCAGCTGGATCCCGTCCTCCCCCGACTTCACCCGCTACCTGCCGCGCACCGCCTCCTCCGCGGCGATCGTGCGCAACTCGATCGGCGGCGCCGGCATCGTCGTCCTGCCGATGGTCCTGATGGGCGCCGTCATGGCGGTCTCCACCCCGGACCTGGCCTCGGCCGCGGACCCGGTCTCCTTCCTCGGCGAGATCCTGCCGATGTGGATCGCGGTGCCGTACCTGCTGATCGCGCTGGTCGGCATGGTGCTGATCAACGCGATGTCGATGTACTCGGCCGGCTTCACCGCGCAGACGCTCGGCTTCAAGATCCCGCGCCACTGGGCCGTCTCGGTGAACGCGGTGATCTCGCTGATCTTCGGCGGCATCCTGATGCTGGTGGCGACGAGCTTCATGGGCTCGTTCATCGCCTTCCTGTCGCTGCTCGCCGTCGCCTTCTCGGCCTGGGTCGGCGTCTTCGGCGCGGACATGTTCACGCGCAAGCACTACGACCCCGCGGCCCTCGTCGACACGGGCCGCACCAGCGCCTACTGGTACAAGGGCGGCTTCTCCCCCGCGGCCGTCGCCTCCTGGGCCGTCGGCCTGGTCTCGGGCCTGCTGTTCACCACCTCCGACTGGTTCACCGGGCCGCTCGCCACGAACAACTTCATCGGCGAGTACGGTCTCGGCTGGGTCGTCACGATCGTGGTCTCCGGCCTGCTGTACCTGGCGCTGCCGAAGCCCGCGGACACCACCGCGGCCCCGGCCGCGAGCCGGGAGCCCGAACCTCTGGCCGTCTGACGTCCCGTCAGCTACCGTCCCCCTTCACTGTGCTTCACCGAGCCCGGCCCGCGTGAAGGGGGACTTCTCGATGCCCGTCTCCGTCGTACGGTTCAACCTGGTCGATCCCGCCGGTACCCCCGAGTCGCTGAGCACGCGCTACAAGGCGGCGGTCGAGATGGCGGCGTACGCCGACGACCGGGGCGTGGACACGGTGCAGACCGAGGAGCACCACGGCGTCGCCAACAACTGGCTGCCGTCGCCGTTCACCTTCGCCGGCGCGGTCCTGGGCGCGACGCGCCGCATCGCGGTCACCGTCTCCGCGATCATCGGCCCGCTGCACGATCCGCTGCGCCTCGCCGAGGACATCGCCGTCCTGGACCTGCTGAGCGGCGGCCGGCTGGTGACGGTGGCCGGGATCGGGTACCGGCCGCAGGAGTACGCGCAGTTCGGCGTGGAGTGGGCGCGGCGCGGCAGGCTCCAGGACGAACTCCTGGAGACGCTGCTGAAGGCCTGGTCCGGCGAGGAGTTCACGTTCCGCGGCCGGCAGGTGCGGGTCACGCCCCGGCCGTTCACGCAGCCGCATCCGCTCCTGCTCGTCGGCGGCTCGTCCCGGGCGGCCGCGCGCCGGGCGGCCCGGCTCGGCCTGCCGTTCTTCCCGAGCGCGCATCTGCCGCGACTCGACGCCAACTACAAGGAGCGGCTCGCCGAGTACGGGACCGAGGGCTGGACCATGATGCCTGCCGAGACGACCGCGCTGCTGCACCTGTCGCAGGACCCGGACCGCACCTGGGCCGAGCACGGAGCGCACTTCCTGCACGAGGCGCGGACCTACGCCTCCTGGCAGTCGTCCGACATCCGCTCCGCGGTGAAGTCGGCGGCGACCACGGTCGAGGAGCTGCGCGCGGAGGGCGTCTACCGGATCCTGACGCCCGAGGAGTGCCTGGCCCAGGGCGCCGACACCGTCGTCCTGCATCCGCTGTCGGGCGGCATGCCGCTCGACGAGGGGTGGCGCAGCCTGCACCTGTTCTGCGAAAACGTACTGCCCCGGCTCAAGGACTGAGCCGGGGCGGTGACGTGTACGGGGAGATGGCAGCGGGGACTTGGTCCATCTCCCCGGGTCTTGCGGGGAGCGGGCGGTCAGCCCATCTCCTCCAGGGACTTGCCCTTGGTCTCCTTCACGAACTTCATCACGAACGGGATGGAGATCGCGGCGAAGGCACCGTAGATGATGTACGAGCCGGTCAGGCTCCACTCCGACATGCTCGGGAAGGTCTTGGTGATGGCGAAGTTGGCCAGCCACTGGGCCGAGGCCGCCACACCGAGCGCCGCGGCGCGGATCCGGTTGGGGAAGATCTCGCCGAGCAGTACCCAGACCACCACGCCCCAGGACAGGGCGAAGAAGAGCACGAAGGCGTTGGCGGCGATGATCGCGGTGAGGCCCTGCGCGTTCGGCAGCGAGACGTTGTCGCCGGTGCCGGTGCGGTAGGAGAAGGCCCAGGCCGCGGTGAACAGGGCCACGGCCATACCGGCGGAGCCGATGATCGCGAGCGGCTTGCGGCCGATGCGGTCGACGAAGATCATCGCGATGACCGTACCGATGATGTTCACGATCGACGTCTCGAACGAGTACAGGAACGAGCTGGAGGGGTCCTTGCCGATGGACTGCCAGAGCTGGTTCGAGTAGTAGAAGATCACGTTGATGCCGACGAGCTGCTGGAAGATCGACAGGAAGATGCCGATCCAGACGATCGGCAGGAAGCCGAACTTGCCGCCGAGCAGGTCCTTGAAGGACGACTTGTGCTCCCGGCGCATGCCGGTCTCGATCTCGGCGACACGGGCGTCGGTGTCGATGCCCTCGCCCTCGACGTCCGCGAGGACCTTCTTGGCCTGCTCGTGGCGGCCGACGGAGATCAGGAAGCGCGGCGACTCGGGGATCGCGAAGGAGAGCAGGCCGTAGAGCAGGGCCGGGATGACCATGACGCCGAGCATCCACTGCCAGGCCTCCAGGCCGCCCAGCTTGCCGCGCTGGTCGCCGTCGGCCATGTTCAGGATGCCCCAGTTGACGAGCTGGGAGACGGCGATGCCGATGACGATGGCGGCCTGCTGGAACGAGGCGAGCCGGCCGCGGTACGCGGGCGGGGCCACCTCGGCGATGTAGGCGGGACCGATCACCGACGCCATGCCGATGCCGAGACCGCCGATGACGCGCCACATCGTCAGGTCCCAGGCCGCGAAGGGCAGGGAGGAGCCGATGGCGCTGATCGCGAAGAGGAACGCGGCGATCTGCATGCAGCGGATGCGGCCGATGCGGTCGGCGATGCGTCCGGCGATGGCGGCGCCGACGGCGCAGCCCAGCAGCGCGGACGCGATGATCCAGCCCAGGATGTCGGCGCTGACGTCGAACTTGTGCTGGATGGCGACCGTCGCGCCGTTGATCACGGAACTGTCGTAGCCGAACAGGAAGCCACCCATCGCGGCCGCCGCCGTGATGAAGATGACGTGCCCGAGGTGATCGGGCTGGGCGTTTCTGGCTCCTGGCGAAGGTGCCTCAGTGCTGGTCACGTGTACTCCTCGGGCCACCGGCCTCGCTGCCGGGGGTGGGGGCGAGCCCTTCCAGTGGCGCACAACTGCACGCCGCCCACCACCTGAAGGTAAAAGCAACGTTGCAGAGACTATGCCTTCAAGTTTCGAAGTCAATAGTTGGTCTGCTGTGAGTTTTCAGGCATGGAAGGGATGGATGAGTTCAAGTCTTGAAGACAGCGTGGAGGCGCGGACGGTGACCGGGCTAGCGCAGCCGCTGACTGATCACCTTCGACACCCCGTCGCCCTGCATGGAGACCCCGTACAGCGCGTCGGCGACCTCCATCGTGCGCTTCTGATGCGTGATCACGATGAGCTGCGAGGCCTCCTGGAGCTCCTGCATGATGCGGATCAGGCGTTGCAGGTTGGTGTCGTCCAGAGCGGCCTCGACCTCGTCCATCACGTAGAACGGGCTGGGCCGCGCCTTGAAGATGGAGACCAGCAGCGCCACTGCCGTGAGCGACCGCTCGCCACCCGAGAGCAGGCTCAGGCGCTTGACCTTCTTGCCCGGCGGGCGGGCCTCGACGTCCACGCCCGTGGTGAGCATGTTGTCGGGATCGGTCAGGATCAGCCGTCCCTCACCGCCCGGGAACAACCGGCTGAAGACACCCTCGAACTCGCGTGCCGTGTCCCGGTAGGCCTCGGTGAAGACCTGCTCGACCCGCTCGTCCACCTCCTTCACCACCTGAAGGAGGTCGATGCGGGTCTTCTTCAGGTCCTCCAGCTGCTCGCTGAGGAACTTGTGGCGCTCCTCCAACGCCGCGAACTCCTCCAGGGCCAGCGGATTGACCTTCCCGAGCTGCTGGTACGCGCGCTCCGCGGACTTCAGCCGCTTCTCCTGCTCCGAACGGACGAAGGGCCGCGGCAGATTGCGCGGATGCTCCGGGTCCTCCGGCAGCTCCTCGCCCTCGGCGGGGAGCGAGGGCGGCACGGGCCGGTCCGGACCGTAGTCCGCGACAAGCCCGGCCGGCTCGACACCGAGTTCCTCCAGCGCCTTGGTCTCCAGCTGCTCGATCCGCAGCCGCTTCTCGGCTCCTAGTACCTCGCCTCGGTGAACTGAATCAGTGAGTTTGTCGAGCTCGGCCTTGAGGTCGCGGCCGCGGCCCCGCTCGGCGACGAGGTCGCGCTCCCGCCCGGCCTTGGCCCGCTCCGCGAGCGTCCGCTCCTCGTCGGCCCGGGCGACGGAGACCTCGACGTGCGCGAGCAGCAGCCGCGCGCCCGCCGCGACCGCCCCCGCGACCGCCGCCTCGTGCCGCAGGCGGGCGCGCTGTCGCTCGGCACGCGCGCGTGCCTCGCGTTCGGCGCGGGCGGCCCGGTCGAGCGAGTCGGCCCGCCCCGCGAGCCCCTTCACCCGTTCCTCGTGCGTACGTACCTGGAGCCGGGCCTCCATCTCCGTCTGGCGCGCGTTGGCCCCGTCCGCGGAGAGGCGGTCCCGCACGGAGGTGTCCGGCTCCTCCTCCCCCGCCCCTTCGGGGGCCTGCTCCTCGGCCACCGCGAGCCGCTCGGCCAGCTCCTCCACATCCATGAGCGCCTGCTCCAGCGCGTCCTGCGCCTTGGCCGCAGCGGCGGCGCTGCGCTCGGCCTCCCCAGCGGCGCCACGCGCCTGGCCGGCGAGCCGCCCGAGCTGCTGGGCGCGGCCCGAACGCTCCCGCTCCACGGCGCGCTGCCGCTGCCCCAGCTCCTCGACGAGCCCGGTGCACTCGGTGCGCCGCTCGGCCGCCGCGTGCTGCGCCTCGGCCAGCTCCTCGCACTGTGCGGCCAGTCGTTCGAGCTCTGCGGCGGCCTCGTCGACGGACGCCTGCACTTCGAGGAGGCTCGGAGCCCCCGCAGAACCGCCCTGGGCGAAGTGCGCCCCGAGCAGGTCGCCCTCGGCGGTCACCGCGGTCAGCTCGGGCCGCGCGTAGACGAGGTCCTCGGCGTCCTCCAGGGTGCCCACGACCACGACGCCCCGCAGCAGCCGCCGCACGGCGGGCATCAGCTCGGCGGGGCCACGGACCAGCTCGGCGGCGGTGGGAGGGGTGCGGCGCGGCTCCGGCTCGACGGCGGTGGGAGGGACGCGGTGCGTGGTGGGGTCGGTGGCGGTGGGAGGGGTGCGGTGGGTGGTGGGGTCGGTGGGGGTGCCCGCGGGCGCGGTGTCGCGCGGCTCGAGGTCGGTGGTGGTCCCCGCGATCGTCACCGGGGCCGGGCTGCCCGGCTCCGACCCCGTCGCAGGGCCCGCGGGCCCCCCGTCCGCCTCAGCAGGGCCCGCCGGGTCGCCCGTCAGGAGCAGTGCCGCGCGGCCCGCGTCCTGCTTGCGCAGCAGCCGGATCGCCTCCGCCGCGGAGGCGGGCGAGGTCACGGCGATCGCGTCGGCGGCGGCCCCGAACGCCGCGGCGACCGGCACCTCGAACCCCGGCGCCACCGACAGGAGCTCGGCGGCCGGCCCCAGCACCCCGGTCAGCCGCTCCCGCGCCGCCAGCAGCGCACCCGTACCGTCCTTGCGGCGCAGCCCGAGCGCGAGGGCCTCGTGCCGCGCGGCGACCGCGGCCCGCTTGCGCTCCGCGGACGTGGCCGCCTCCCGGGCCGCGGAGAGCGCGGACTCGGCGCCCGCGAGCGCGGCCTTGGCTCCTTCGAGCTGCGTCGTGAGTTCCTCGTCGCCCGCGTCGAGCCCGTCGACCTCGGCCTGGAGCTGCTCGTACTCCTCCTGCGCGGCGACGGCCCGCTGCTGCGCCTCGTCCCGGGCGGCGGTGAGCCGGTCGATCTCGGCCTGCGCGGAACCGGCCCGCGACCGCGCCGCGTTGACCTGCCCCTGGAGCCGGGCCAACCCCTCCCTGCGGTCGGCGATGGCCCGGGCGACGTCCTTCAGGCGCCGCTCCTCGACAAGCAACTCGCGCTCCAGTTCGGCCCGGTGCGCGATCGTCTCGTCGAGCGCCACCTGGGCCGCTTCGAGCGCCGCCACCAGCTCGGCCTCCTGCTCCCGCACCCGGGCGGCCTCGCGCTCCAGGTCCTCGGGGTCGCGTCCGCGCCGCTCCTCGACCGGTGCGGAGGTGGCGCTCTTGACGCGCGCGTCGGCCAGCGAGATCGTGCCGCGCACCCGCTCGGCCAGCTGCGACAGCTCGTACCAGCTCTGCTGCGCCCGCTGCAGTCGGGGCGTCAGCTGCCGCACCTGGTCCTCCAGCTGTCCCTCGCGCAGCAGCGCCCTCTTCAGCTCCTCCTCGGCCGCATCCTTGCGCTGCTTCAGCTCGGCCTCGTCGGCGACCTCGGTGCTCAACGCCTCCTGGAGGCGGACGAGGTCGTCGGCGAGCAGGCGCAGGCGCGCGTCGCGGAGATCGGCCTGGATGACGGCGGCCCGGCGGGCGACGGCGGCCTGCCGGCCCAGCGGCTTGAGCTGCCGGCGCAGTTCGTCGGTCAGGTCCTGGACGCGGGCGAGGTTGGCCTGCATCGCGTCCAGCTTGCGCAGCGCCTTCTCCTTACGCTTGCGGTGCTTGAGGACGCCCGCGGCCTCCTCGATGAAGGCGCGGCGGCCCGTCGGATCGGCGTGCAGGACGCCGTCGAGCTGCCCCTGGCCGACGATGACGTGCATCTCGCGGCCGATGCCGGAGTCGGAGAGCAGGTCCTGGATGTCGAGGAGCCGGCAGGTGTCGCCGTTGATCTGGTACTCGCTGCCGCCGTTGCGGAACATGATCCGCGTGATGGTGACCTCGGCGTACTCGATGGGCAGCGCGCCGTCGGAGTTGTCGATGGTGAGCGAGACCTCGGCGCGGCCCAGCGGGGGACGCCCGGTGGTGCCGGCGAAGATGACGTCCTCCATCTTGCCGCCGCGCAGCGACTTGGCCCCCTGCTCGCCCATGACCCAGCTCAGGGCGTCCACGACATTGGACTTGCCCGAGCCGTTGGGCCCCACGACGCAGGTGATGCCCGGCTCGAACCGCAGCGTGGTGGCCGAGGCGAACGATTTGAACCCGCGCAGGGTCAGAGCCTTGAGATGCACGCCGTCGGACTCTACCCGGCACCCCTGTCTCACTCCATGAACCCACGGTTTCACCGGGGAGGCCGTAGGGCACATCAGCGTTAGGACAATGGGGCGTCGAGGGGGAGCAAGAAAGAAGGGACGCCGAAGCGTCCCTTGCATATTTCAGTCAAGCGGCTGTACGAGCAGCCTGCTCACGCGCGTCGCTGGGCGTGATCAGGTGAGCGCCGGCTCCGCCTGGGGTACGTCGATGCTCTCCATGAGAGAGTCGCGAGAAGCGGCAGCCGCGAGCGCGTCGTTCTCGGCCTGGATACGGCCGAGCTCGGATTCGAGATCCTGGACGCGCTGCTGGAGCCGTCGCATCTCGGCGAGGAGTCGCGGGTCGCTGCCGCCGACGTAACCGAGAAGCGCCTTTGCCATGATGGATGGTCCTCCACACTGAGTGACCGACCGAATCGGTGTGGGTCGTATGGGAATCGCACCCGCGGTGCTTGGCACACTTCGTGCTGTGGTGCCGTTCTTCCATGCCAAACAGCTAAGGTGCGCGGGCATTCCAGAGTCTCACCAAAAAGTTTGACGGTCAACACGATCACGCCCCGTATTGCCGGGCGACCCGGGGGCTTCGCACCGCGCTTCGTCCGGTGCGGCCTGACCTGCGGGGCCCCGCGAGGGTGGCGATCTACCGTTTTCCGGGAGCCTGCCACGAGCGCCCCGTCTTGGCAACCACCAGGGCATTCCTGCCCCGCGCAGTTGCCGGTGGCACTTCGTCTCCGGCTCCGCGGGGCCTGCCTGCGGTGACGGTTCAGCGGATGGCAAACCCGTCGTAGCCGCCCCGTGGCGTGTCCCAGATCTCAGTCACACCGTCGACGCGCCCGGGTGTGTCGCTGCCATGGAGCCAGTCGAGGAGTTGCTGGCACGCCTGCCGGGGCCCCTCGGCGACCACCTGGACGCGACCGTCCTCCAAATTGAGAGCAAAACCACACAGGCCGCCGATCTCCATGGCTCGCGCACGCGTGAACCACCGAAAACCCACACGTTGGACGCGTCCCCGCACCCACGCGGTCAGCCGCACGTCTTCGTTCATGCCTGCACGCTAACCGGCCAATTGCACGCGGGGCACTTCGCCCCCTCGCGCCTTGCGGTACCGTCGCCGACCAACTGAGCCTCACCCGTACGGGTGAGGCCCCTGGGACGACCGCGAAGACGAGGAAGGCCACACATGGGACGCCACCGACGCTCCGACGCCGGCCGCGCCGCCACGGGCCGCGCCACGGACACCCCGGAGCCCCGGTTCCAGGAGGCCGCCGAGGGGACGTACGGAGCGGGGCACCAGCAGGCCGCACCGCACCCGGGGACATTCGTCGCGGACGAGGTCTACCCCGCGGCGCGGGCGTACCCCGGGGACCATGCGTATCCCGCAGCGCGGTCGTACCCCGCAGACCATGCCTACCCCGCGGCACAGCCGTACCCTGCGACACAGCCGTACCCCGCGAATCATGCGCACCGCGCGGATCGGGCGACGCCTGAGGCCCCCTGGCACCAGTACGCCTCCGCTCCTACGACCGCTCCCGCCCGTGCCCACTCCACGCGGAGCGCATCCACCTCGTACGACCCGTACGCCCCACACGACGCGTACGACGCATACGCACCGCGCGCCTCCTACGACTACGACACCTACGCGCCACGCACCTCGTACACCGCGACGTCCCCGGGCCCCTCGGTCTCCCCGGGCCCCTCGGTCTCCCTCGATCCTGAGCCCTTCCCGGACCTCTCCGCCTTCACGGACGACGACGCGACCGTGGCCGCGGTGTACGGGTCCATATCCGACGCCGGTGGCGCGGGGCAGGAGGCGCTCGGCCGATCGCACCGCCGGAAGAAGCGCGGTGCCGTCCCCGTCCGCACGGGGCTGCTGGGGGTCTCGGCCGCCGTCGCCATGGGCGCGGTCGCGGTGGCGTCCGGCCTGATACCGGGCGCCGACACGTACAAGTTCGGCGGCGATCAGGACGCGACCAAGGTGCAGGCCGCCGGTTCCCCTTCCATCGAGGCACAGGGCGGTACGGACGGCACGGTCGACGGCCGCGCCCCGTCGGCCGCGAGCCGCACCACCGAGCGGCGGACGCCCTCCGCCCCGGCCTCCAGATCCGCCGCGGCCAAGCCTTCTGCCGCGCCGTCCAGGAAACCCGCGCCGTCGAAAACAACCGCGGACAGCGACACCGGTACGAAGCGCAGCGCGAGCCCCTCGACCGCGGCCCCCGAGAAGACGGCGGCACCCACCCCCGCCGCGCCCGCCACCTCGGCACAGAGCGCGACCGCGGCCCAGGTGCTGAGCCTCGTCAACCAGGAGCGGGCCAAGGTCGGCTGCTCCCCCGTCACCGCCGACGGCGACCTCGCCGCCCTGGCGACCACGTTCAGCGAGGACATGGCGGCACGGGACTTCTTCGACCACACGGACCCGGACGGCGCGTCCCCGTGGGACCGCGCCAAGAAGGCCGGCATCAGCAACCTCGGCGGGGAGAACATCGCCCGCGGCCAGGCCGACGCGCAGTCCGTGATGGAGGCCTGGATGAACAGCCCCGGCCACAAGGCGAACATCCTCAACTGCGACTACAAGACCCTCGGCGTGGGCGTGCACTTCGGCTCCGGCGGCCCGTGGTGGACCCAGGACTTCGGCTTCTGAGCCCGTCCCCCCGGCACAGCACACGCTTACCCTGGGCAAGCGCCACCCCTGGGATCGCGCTGCGCGGGAGTACTCTCGGCGTATGGACAGCACCGACCTCGCCTTCGACGTCTTCTCCAAGGCATGCCCCTCGCGGGGCACCCTGGAGCACGTCACGGGCCGCTGGGGCGCGCTCACGCTGGGGGCGCTGTCCGAGGGCTCGCTCCGCTTCAACGAGCTGCGCCGCCGCGTGGACGGCGTGAGCGAGAAGATGCTCTCCCAGACGCTGCACGCCCTGGAGCGCGACGGCCTCGTCCACCGTGAGGCCCAGCCCACGAACCCGCCGCGCGTGGACTACGAGCTGACGCCGCTCGGCCGGGACGTCACCGACCGGCTGCTGGCCCTCATCCATCTCCTGGAGGGGCGGATGGACGACGTCCTGGCGGCGCGCGAGCGCTACGACGGGACGCGCGGGGCGCGCTGACAGCGCGGGCAGAAGTAGCTGGACCGGTTCATCCACGCCTGGCGCCGCATGGGCGTACCGCACCGCCGGCACGGCTCGCCCTCGCGCCCGTACGCGTCGAGGGAGCGGTCGAAGTAGCCCGACTCCCCGTTGACGTTCACGTAGAGCGAGTCGAAGCTCGTCCCGCCCACCGCGAGCGCCGCGTTCATCACGTCCCGGACGTGGCCCAGGAGTTCGGCGGTGCGCGGGCGCGTGAGCCCGGCCGTCGGGCGCTCGAAGTGCAGCCGCGCGCGCCAGAGCGCCTCGTCCGCGTAGATGTTGCCGACACCGCTGATGAGCGACTGGTCGAGCAGCGCGCGCTTGACGGTGGTGCGCTTGCGGCGGAGCGCCTCGTGGAGGGCGGCGTCGTCGAAGAGCGGGTCGAGCGGGTCGCGGGCGATGTGCGCGATGACGTCGGGCAGCCCGTCCGCGCTGTGCGGAGCGGTCTCGTGCAGGGACAGGCCGCCGAAGGTGCGCTGGTCGACGAAGCGGAGTTCGGTACCGAGTTCGTCCGCGAACCGGACGCGGATGCGCAGGTGCTTCTCGTCCGGGGCGTCGTGCGGCTGGACCAGGAGCTGGCCGCTCATGCCGAGGTGCGCGAGCACGGACATGTGCGCCGTCTCGAGCGGCAGCCACAGGTACTTGCCACGGCGACTGGGTTCGCCGATCCGCTGCCCCACGAGACGTGACGCGAAGTCGTCACCGCCCGCGACGTGCCGGCGGACGGAGCGGGGATGCAGGACCTCGGCGTCGGCGACGGTCCGGTGCGCGACCCACCGGGCCAGCCCGCGCCGGACGACCTCTACCTCGGGCAACTCTGGCACGGGAACCTCCGGAAAGGGGCGGGGCGGATCGTGCCCCGGAAGGGGCGCGGGGAACAGTGCGACCAGCCCCCACCAGGCCGCACATACAACACGAGGCCGGGGCCGGCCCGCAAAAACGCCCGCCCCCACCGGTCGGAACCGATTGGGGACGGGCGCAGGAAGCGCAGCGATCAGACGCCGGGCGCGGTCTCTGCCGCTGCCCCTTGGGGGGCGGCAGCTGCCGCGGCCTCGGCCCGCTCGTCCGCGGCGGCGCGAATCGCACGCCACGCGGACTCGGCGGCCTGCTGCTCCGCTTCCTTCTTGCTGCGGCCGGTGCCGGTGCCGTACGAGACGCCTCCGACGCGGGCGGCAGCAGTGAAGGTCTTCTCGTGGTCGGGGCCGGTCTCGGAGACCAGGTACTCGGGGACACCGAGCCCTTCGGTCGCCGTGAGCTCCTGGAGACTGGTCTTCCAGTCCAGGCCGGCTCCGAGGTTCGAGGACTTCTCGATCAGCGGGTCGAACAACCGGTGCACCAGCTCACCGGCCGCGTCCAGCCCCTGGTCCAGATAGACCGCGCCGATCACCGCTTCAAGGGTGTCGGCGAGAATCGACGCCTTGTCCCGGCCGCCCGTGCCTTCCTCGCCCCGGCCGAGCCGGATGAAGGAGCCCAGGTCGAGCCCGCGGCTGACCTCCGCCAGTGCACGCGAATTGACCACCGCGGCCCGCAACTTGGCCAGCTGGCCTTCGGGCAGGTCGGGGTGGGTGCGGTAGAGGGTGTCGGTGACCACGAGGCCGAGCACGGAGTCCCCGAGGAACTCCAGCCGCTCGTTCGTGGGCAGTCCGCCGTTCTCGTACGCGTACGAGCGATGCGTCAGCGCACGCACCAGAAGGGCGGACTCGAGCTGATACCCGAGCCGCCCTTCCAGAAGCGTGTGGGACGAGGCTGTGGTGTCGGCCTTTTTCTTGGCGTCTTCCGCCGATTTATGGCTAGCCACTGTGCCTCTCACCAGCCGCTCAGACCTCGAGAACCTGGCGCTTGTTGTAGGTGCCACAAGCGGGGCACGCGATGTGCTGCAGCTTGGGCTCCTGGCACCGCTCACACGAAACCAGGGTGGGGACCGCAGCCTTCCACTGCGACCGGCGGTGGCGCGTGTTGCTGCGCGACATCTTCCGCTTCGGAACAGCCACGGCTACTTCTCCTGCTTCTCGTCGACGCCCGCTTCCGCTTCGGCGCCGCTCATCTCGTCCTTCTCGCCGTCCTGGATGGATCCAGCGAGTCCCTGCAAAGCCGCCCAACGGATGTCGACGGCGTCGTGATGATGTCCCGGTTCGTCCGCGAGCCGCACTCCGCACTCGGAGCACAGTCCCTCGCAGTCGTCCTGGCACACCGGCTGCATCGGCAGTGCGAGCACTACCGCATCACGCAGCACGGGCTCGAGGTCGAACAAGCCGTCCTCGAGAAAGAGCCTGTCCTCGTCCTCTGGGGATTCCCCGGCGTCGTCGGCCGGCTCCGTGCGGACACGGCCCCGGTCGTCGGCGTCAGGGTACGAGAACATCTCCTGGAAGTCCGCATCGGCCTCGAGGCCGATCGGCTCGAGACACCTTACGCACTCCCCCTTCGCCAGTGCACGGGCGGTGCCTGTGACAAGCACCCCTTCCATGACCGACTCCAGTCGGAGCTCGAGCTCCACCGGGGCGCCTTCCGGCACTCCGATGACTCCCTGGATACCCAGATCCGCGGGAGCGTCGATCGTGCGGGACAGCCGCTGCATGGCACCAGGACGCCGGCCCAGCTCGTGTGTGTCGAACACAAGTGGGTTGCGGTGGTCGAGGCGAGTACTCAGGGCTGTTCCTGCTTTCGATCTTCGAAACTCATGGGGTCGCCGCCGCGAACTGTCCGGGCAGCTTGAGATCACACGTGTACGCGCGACCGAACCACCAGGGTACTGGACCTTTCGCTCACGGCCCAATCCGGTCCCGGCCGCCCCGCGACGCCCCCGGGGACAGCGGCGTCAGCGCCCCTGCTCGTACTGGCGCATCTGCTCCAGGCTGATCATGCTCGTGTCGAAGAGACTGGTCTCGTCGAGCGCGCCGGCCTGCTCCTGCTGCTGGCCGTGGTGCTGCTGCCCCTGGTGCTGCTGGTCCTGGTGCTGCTGCTGGTACCCGTAGGGATCCTGCTGCTGGTAGGCGGCGTACGGGTCCTGCTGCTGGTAGCCGTAGGGGTCCTGCTGCTGGTAGGCGGCGTACGGGTCCTGCTGGCCGTATCCCTGCTGCTGGTAGCCGTACGCGTCCTGCGGATCCTGGTACGCGGCGACCGGCTGCTGGTCCGGGACCGGCGGCATCGCGGCGGGCTCGGGCTGCTGCTCCTGGCTCTGTGCGCGGCCCTGGTCCTGGCCGCCGATGTCGGCGAGGCCCGCCAGGTAGTCGGCGTCGCTGGTGTGCGCCTGGGAGCCACCGTCGACGTCCATGGACAGCGCGCCCAGGTCGTCGCTGGCGATCCGGCCGTGCAGCTTCTGGCGGCCCTTGCCGACGGCGTCCAGCGTCTTGGCGAGGACCGCCTCGAACGCGCCCAGCTTGGTGTCGACGTACGCGTCGGCGTCGCGGCGCAGCGTCTCCGGGTCGTGGCTGCGCTCGGGGGCGTCGTCCAGCTCGGGGTCCACGTACCCCTGCTCGTCCGGGCCGGGCCCGGTGCCGAGGAGCTTCTCGCGGCCCCGGCCGACCGAGCCGAGCGTCTTGGTGAGCACGACCTCGAAGTTGGCCAGCTTGGAGTCGACGTAGTCGTCGGCCTCCGCGCGGACCTCCTCGGCCTCCTGACGGGCCTCGGCGAGGATCCGCTCCGCCTCGTTCTGCGAGCGGATCGCGATCTCGGTGTCGGAGATCAGCGAGCCGCGCTCGGCGTGGGCCGTCTCGATGATCCGGTCGGCCTCCGCACGGGCCTGCTCGACCATCTGCTCGCGGCCCCCGATCAGCTCCTGGGCCTGCGCGAGGGAGCCGGGCAGCGCCTGGCGCACCTCTTCGAGCATGGCGAGCAGGTCGGCGCGGTTGACCACGCACGAGGCCGACATGGGCATGGACCGGGCGCTGCCGACCGCGGCGACGATCTCGTCGAGCTTCTTCTGCACGTCCACCGTGTGCTCGCCACTCTCTCGTCTTGTCACTGTCGTCACTGGGCTGACAGGGGGTGTGGAGACGGACGGGACGACTGTAAGCCCAACTGGCGGGTGGGTGTCACTTCTTGGGAAGGCGCTCGGTCAGTGCCCCGTGCACCCGCGGCGGGACCAGGTGAGAGACGTCACCGCCCCAGGCCGCGACCTCCTTGACCAGCGAGGAGGACAGGAAGCTGTAGGTGGGGTTGGTGGGGACGAAGAGGGTCTCGACGCCCGAGAGGCCGATGTTCATCTGCGCCATCTGCAACTCGTAGTCGAAGTCGCTGACGGCGCGAAGGCCCTTCACGATGGCCGGGATGTCGCGCTGCTTGCAGAAGTCGACGAGGAGGCCGTGGAAGGCCTCCACCTCCACGTTGCCGAACTCGGCCGTGACCTCGCGGATCAGCTCGATCCGCTCGTCGACCGTGAACAGGCCCTTCTTGGACTGGTTGATCATCACCGCGACGTGCACGACGTCGTACAGCTTGGAGGCTCGGGCGATGATGTCGAGGTGGCCGTTGGTGATGGGGTCGAACGACCCGGGACAGACTGCGCGGCGCACGGGAAGTCCCTCGCTCTCCGGTCCGGTCATCGTGCGTCGTCGCACGTGAGGGTGGTGTTCAGGGCGGCGCGACCGTACCAAAACGTGCCCTCGCCGTAGCGACGGGACCGCAGTCCCTCGAAACCGTCGGGCCACCGGAAATCGCCGCCTCTGGTGCTGCGTTCAACGGTGACGAGCGCGTCGTCCGTGAGCCAGCCCTGAGTGCGGAGTGTGAGCAGTATCTCCCGAAGATCGTCGTCCGAGACGGCGTAGGGAGGGTCGAGAAAGACCAGGTCATAGGGGTCGGCCGGGGGCGCTCCCGCCACGACCTGCTCCGCTTTGGCGGTCCGTGCCTCGGCTCCGGGCAGGCCCAGCGCGCGGATGTTCTCGCGGACGGTGCGGGCCGCCCGGGCGTCGGCCTCGACGAGCAGGGCGTGCGCGGCGCCCCGGGAGAGCGCTTCCAGGCCGACGGCGCCGGAGCCCGCGTACAGGTCGGCGACGCGGGTGCCGTCGAGCGTGCCGAGCAGCGCCTGCCAGGTGGAGAAGAGGCCTTCGCGCGCCCGGTCGGAGGTGGGGCGGGTGCCGTTGCCCGGCGGCACGGTCAGGCGGCGTCCGCCGGCGCGGCCGCCGATCACGCGGGTCATCTCGGTCCTTGTCGGCTTGTCGGCTTGCTGGCTTGCTGGCCTGCTGGCCTGCTGGCTTGCTGGCCTACTCGTTTGTCGAGTCTTCTGGATCACAGCTGATCGAATCACTGCGGCAGGCCCGCCCGTACCTGGGGTGCCGGCGAGGCCCGTCCCGATCAGTGTCTCAAAGGACGGGCCTCGTGACCTGGCCGGTAGGGGGTCACCCCTTGTCGAGGTACTGCTCGCGCTCCTCGTCGAGGAGGGCGTCGAGCGCCGTGCGCAGGCCCGGCAGTCCCGCCAGCTCCGGATCGGCCGTGACCACTCTGGTGGCCTCCTCGCGCGCCTCGGCGATGATCTCCTCGTCCTCGATGACGGCGAGCATCCGCAGCGAGGACCGCACGCCGGACTGGGCCTGTCCGAGCACGTCCCCCTCGCGGCGCTGCTCCAGGTCGATGCGGGACAGCTCGAAGCCGTCGAGGGTGGAGGCGACGGCGCCCAGGCGCGCGCGGGCCGGGCCGGCCTCGGGCATGTCGGTCACCAGGAGGCAGAGGCCGGGCGCCGCGCCACGGCCGACACGGCCGCGCAGCTGGTGGAGCTGGGAGACACCGAAGCGGTCGGCGTCCATGATCACCATGGCCGTCGCGTTCGGCACGTTCACCCCGACCTCGATGACGGTCGTGGCCACCAGGACGTCGGTCTCGCCCGCGGCGAAGCGGCGCATCACCGCATCCTTGTCGTCGGGGTGCATCCGGCCGTGCAGCACCTCGACGCGCAGGCCCTGGAGCGGGCCGTGCGCCAGCTCCTCGGCGACGGCGAGCACGGCCAGCGGGGGCCGCTTCTCCGCCTCGTCCTCGGCGGACTGCTTCTTCGCCGCGTTTTTGCCGCCCTTCTTGGGCTTCTCGTCCTCGTCGTCGCCGATGCGGGGGCAGACCACGTATGCCTGGTGCCCCTTGCCCACCTCCTCCCGTACGCGCTCCCACGCGCGCGCGAGGAAGTGCGGCTTGTCGGCGGCGGGCACCACATGGCTGGCGATCGGGGAGCGGCCGGCCGGGAGCTGGTCGAGGACCGAGGTCTCCAGGTCGCCGAAGACGGTCATGGCCACCGTGCGCGGGATCGGCGTCGCGGTCATGACCAGCAGGTGCGGGGGCTGCTTGCCCTTGGAGCGCAGCGCGTCGCGCTGCTCCACGCCGAACCGGTGCTGCTCGTCCACCACCACCAGACCCAGGTCGTGGAAGTGCACCTTGTCCTCGATCAGCGCGTGCGTGCCGATGACGAGCCCGGCCTCGCCGGTGACGAGGTCGAGCAGCGCCTGCTTGCGCGCGGCGGTCCCCATGGAGCCGGTGAGCAGCACGACCTTGGTGGAGTGCTCGGCGCCGCCCAGCATGCCGCCCTGCGCCAGCTCCCCCATCATCTCGGTGATCGAGCGGTGGTGCTGCTGGGCGAGGACCTCGGTGGGGGCGAGCATGGCGGCCTGGCCGCCCGCGTCGACGACGGCGAGCATGGCGCGCAGGGCGACCATCGTCTTGCCCGAGCCGACCTCGCCCTGGAGCAGCCGGTGCATCGGGTGCTCGGTCGCGAGGTCGTCGAAGATCTCTTTCGAGACCTTCTGCTGACCGTCGGTGAGGGTGAACGGCAGCTTCTCGTCGAAGGCCGTGAGGAGTCCGTCCGGCTTCGCCACGCGCGGGGCGGCGCTCAGCTGGGTGTCGGCGAAACGGCGGCGGGCGAGGGCGACTTGGAGGACGAACGCCTCGTCCCACTTGAGCCGGGCGCGCGCGTCGGCGATGTCGGCCTTCGTCCCCGGCCGGTGGATCTTGAGCAGCGCCTCGGTGAGCGGGACGAGCCCGCGGCCCTCGCGCAACGACTCGGGCAGCGGGTCGACGGCTTCCCGCGCACTGGGCAGCACCAGGTCGACGGCCTTGGCGATCTTCCAGGACTCCAGCTTGGCGGTGGCCGGGTAGATCGGCAGGAGCGCGCCGGCCCAGGAGCCCACGGTCTCGGCGGCGTCCTCGGAGGAGTCCGCGGTCAGCAACTGGTAGGCGGGGTGGGCCAGCTGCATCTTCCGGTTGAAGACGCCGACCTTGCCGGCGAACATCGCGCGGGTGCCCGGCAGCAGGTCCTTGTGGGGCTTGTGGATGCCGCGCCCGAAGAAGACGAGCTGGAGCTGGCCGCTGCCGTCGGTGATGGTGACTTCGAGACGCTGGCCACTGCCCCCGTTGAACCGCAGGACGCGGGCGGTCGCGACCTGGGCGACGACCGTGACGTGCTCGTCGAGGGGCAGCTCGGCGAGCCGGGTGAGCTCCCCGCGCTCGGCGTATCTGCGCGGATAGTGGTGGAGCAGGTCACCGACGGTGTGCAGGCCTAGATGCTCGGCCATCACCTTCGCGGTGGGAGGGCCGAGCACCTTCTTCAGCGGTTCTTCGAGCACGGGCACGAGATCCATTGCACACCACGCCACTGACATTCCCGCGCCGATCCCCCGATCACCCCTGAAAAACCGCTGGTCACAAGGGAGTGTCCCGCCCTAGGATGACCGGCTCAGACCTTGATCGCGGTCACCTCTCGCGGGACCGCCCGACCCGCGCCGTCGCCCGTCCCCCCACCGGCGCAGCGACGATGAACTCACAGACACCGCACACCTTCCAGGTCGACCTGCGCGGCCTCGTCGACCTCCTCTCCCACCACCTGTACTCCAGCCCCAAGGTCTACCTGCGCGAGCTGCTGCAGAACGCCGTGGACGCCATCACGGCCCGGCGCGCCGAGCAGCCCGGCACCCCGGCCACCGTGCGCCTGCACGCGGCGGCCGGGTCGCTGCGCGTGGAGGACTCGGGCATCGGCCTGACCGAGTCCGACGTGCACAGCCTGCTCGCCACGATCGGCCGCAGCTCCAAGCGCGGCGAGGGGCTCGAAGCGGCCCGCGCCGACTTCCTGGGGCAGTTCGGCATCGGTCTGCTCGCTTGCTTCGTGGTCGCCGAGCGCATCCGCGTCGTCAGTCGCAGCGCGCGCACGCCCGACGCGCCACCGGTCGAGTGGACGGCGCGCGACGACGGCTCGTACACGGTCCGCACGCTCCCGGACGAGGCCCGCGCCGAGCCCGGCACGACCGTGTACCTCCAGGCCCGTGCGGGCGCCGCCGACTGGCTGACCGAGGAGCGCGTGCTGTCCCTGGCGCGGGACTTCGGCTCGCTGCTGCCCTACGACGTGCGCGTCGGGGACACCCCGGTCACCGAGCTGCCCGCCGCCTGGAGCCGGACGTATCCCAGCCCGGCCGCGCGCCGGGTGGCCCTGGCCCGCCACTGCCACGAGCTGTTCGGCTTCACCCCGCTGGACTCGATCGACCTGGATGTGCCGCTCGCCGGCGTCCGGGGCGTCGCCCACGTGCTGCCGCAGGCGGTCAGCCCGGCCCAGCGCGCCGGCCACAGGGTCCACCTGAAGGGAATGCTGCTCACCGACCGGGCCGAGCAACTGCTGCCCGACTGGGCCTTCTTCGTGCGCTGCGTCATCGACACGGACAGCCTGCGCCCCACCGCCTCGCGCGAGTCCCTGTACGAGGACGAGACCCTGGCCGCCGTGCGCGAGGCCCTGGGTGAGCGCATCCGGGAGTGGCTGACTTCCTTGGCGGCCGGCGACCCCGAGCGGCTGGCCGCCTTCTTGTCGGTGCACCACCTGGGGGTCAAGTCCCTCGCGCGGCACGACAAGGAGATGCTGCGCACGATGCTTCCCTGGCTGCCGTTCGAGACGACCGACGGGCGGCTGTCCCTGGAGGAGTTCGCCCAGCGGCATCCGGTCGTGCACTTCACGCGGACCGTCGAGGAGTACCGGCAGGTCGCGCCGATCGCCTCCGCGCAGGGCGTCGGGGTCGTCAACGGCGGTTACACGTATGACGCCGATCTCGTCGAGGCGCTGCCCTCGGTGCGTCCCGGCACCGCCGTGTCGGAACTGGACGCGGACACGGTCACCGCGCACCTGGACGCCGTCGACCCCGCCGCTGAGCTGGCCCTGGCGGGCTTCCTGTCGGCCGCGCGGGCCAGGCTCGACCCGCTGGGCTGCGACGTCGTGCTGCGTGCCTTCCACCCCCTGACGGTGCCCGCGCTGCACCTGGACGACCGGGCGGCCCGGCACGAGCAGGCGCGCGCGGACGCCGAGGCGCAGGCCGACGACCTGTGGTCGGGCATCCTCGGCTCCTTGCGCGGCAGCGCCCCCCGCGCACGGCTGGTGCTCAACCACCTGAACCCGCTGATCCGCCGGATCAGCTCGCTCGCCGACCCCGAGCTGATCGGCACGGCGGCCGAGGCGCTGTACGGACAGGCCCTGCTGATGGCGCAGCGACCGCTGCGCCCCGCCGACTCCGCGCTCCTGAACCGCTCGTTCATCGGCCTCCTGGAGTGGGCCACGCACCCCGGCACCGGAAAGGACGACCCCCGATGAGCGACCTTATGGACCTGGACACACTGCGCAGGGCGATGGCGGAGAACGCCGCGCAGCCGGAGGGCCCCGCCCGTGGCGGCCGCGCGGAGCAACTGCTCGCCGAGGCCGAGCGGATCGGCGCCCCGCTCGCCGTGATCGAGGCGCTCGGCCATCAGCTGCAGATGTACAACTACAGCTCCGAGAAGGACAAGATGTTCGTCCCCTTCGCGCGGCTGCTGCGCATGTGGGACGAGCGCCCGGAGGACTTCGACGCCTACGAGACGCACGCGCTGCACTGGGTCTTCAAGTGGATGTCCGGCGGCATGCTGCACCAGCCGCACATTCCGCTCGCCTCCATAGAGAAGTGGCTCGGCGAGATGGAGCACCGCTACAGAGTGGCCGGTCATTCGGAGCGGGCCGTCCGGATGAGCGAGTTCTACATCGCCGACCACATAGGTGACGAGGAACGCGCCACGCGCGCGTACGACGCGTGGCTGGCTGCTGACCGCGACGACATGGCCGACTGCCATGCCTGTGAGCTGAACGGGCAGGGCGAGCGCCAGGCGGACCTGTTGCGCGACGAGCGTGCTCTGGAGCTGTGGGGGCCGGTCCTCAAGGGCGAACTCTCGTGCGCCCACGAGCCGCACGCCACCCTCGCCGTCTCGCTCGTGCCGCTGCTGCGGCTGGGCCGCCCGGAGGAGGCCCGCGCCCACCACCTGCGCGGCCACCGCCTCGTACGGTCGATGGAGTCCATGCGGAGCGCGTTCGCCTCGCACGTGGAGTTCTGCGCGCTGACCGGCAACGAGGCGCGGGCCCTGGAGCTGCTGGCGGAGCGGCCCGCCTACTTCACCGACAACGGCAATCCCCAGGCCCTGATGGACTTCCTCGGGGTCACCGCCTTGGTGATGGACCGGCTGGTCGCGCTGGGTCTGGGCGAGCAGACCGTCCCAGGACCCGCGGGCCGCGCCTGGACCGCCACCGAACTCGCCGTCCACGCGCGCGGAGAGGCCCTGTCCATCGCGGCGCGCTTCGACGCGCGCAACGGCACCGACCGGATCGGCGCACGGCTGCGGCGGCGGATGGACCAGCCGCCCCTGCTGGACCGGCTCCCTCTTGGCGTGCGGGTGACCCGCCCGGTCGCGGCGGCGCAGCCCGTGGCCGCGGCGCCCGCGGAGCCCGACCGGGACGCGGCGGCCCTGGTGGCCGAGGCACGGCGGCTGTCGGAGACCGAGGGCGGCCCGGACGCGGCCGCTGCCTGGCAGACCGCCGCCCGGGCCGCCGAGGCGCAGGGTCTGGAGCTCACCATCCACGACCGTGCGGAGGTCACCGACTACGCGGCGATGGACGCCGGGGACGCCCCGGAACTGTTCGCGCGGGCCGCCGAGTTGTACGAGGCCGCCGGGGACCCGGACGAGGCGTGGGCGGCACGCGCGCGGGGCGCGTACGCGTTGTCCCGCGTAGGGCGGACCGAGGAGGCCCTCGCCGCCATCCAGGAGCCGTACGCGCAGGTGCTCGGCGCTCTGCACGACCTGGACGCGGCGTCGGCCCGGCCTACCGCCGCCGTCCTGGCCTGCCGGGCGCGCATCCTGTTGGCGGCCCACACCGACGACGCTGACGACGCCGGGGCCGCCGAGGCCGAGGAGTGCGTCCGGCAGCTGCTCGCCGTCACCGAGCCGTACGGCGACGTGCCGCGGCTCGCCTCCCAGACCGCGTCGGCGCGGTCGATGCTGGGTGACATCGCGGTGCACCGCGGAGACCTGGAGTCGGCCGTGGCGCTGTACGAGGAGTCCGCGGCCGCGCACGTGGCGGCCGAGCGCCCCTGGCTCGCCGTGGACTGCTCGGTGCGGCTGGCCGGGCTCGCCCGGGAGCGCGACGACCTGGCAGGCGCCGAGGAAGCGCTGCGGGCCGCGCTGCAGTACGGCGAGGGCTATCTGGACCCTTACGGTGCGGCGCGGCTCCACCTTCAGCTCGCCGACGTGCTGGCCGCCACCGAACAGTTCGGCTCGGCGTCCGCGCATGCCTTGGAGGCCGCGCACTGGGCCGACGAGGCGGGCGGTGACTCCGGACTCGGCGCCTGGGCCCGCTTCCAGCTGGGCGGCCATCTGCTGCGTGAGGAGCGCATGGCGGAGGCAGCTGAGGTGCTGGAGTCGGCGCTGCTGGACCTCACCGCGGAGGACCACGGCGACGGAGCGCTGGTCCAGGCCCTGTGGTGGCTGGGTGACTGCGCCCGCGCGCTCGGCGAGCACGCACAGTCCGCCGAGGCCTGGCTGAAGGCGGCGGAGCTGGCCCAGCACTGGCCCGAGCAGCGCGATCACGCCATGCTGGCGAACCTTGCGGCGGACGCCCTGGACCGGGCGGGCCGACCGGAGGACGCGGATCGCGCCTACGCGCGCGCGGGCGAGCTGTGGAGCTCGGTGGGGAACGTGTATGCGGTGGTGCGCTGCCTGCGCGCGCGTGCCTGGCTGGACTCCGCGTCGGCGGAGGACGAGCGGGCGTTCATGACCGCGGCGATCCGTGCCTGCGAGGAGGCCCTGTCCGCCGAGGACGCGGACCGCGAGGCGGTGTGGTCCGAACGCGGTCACACGCACCGGCAGTTCGCCGAACTCCTGGAGCGGCGTGAGGACAAGGAGAGTGCGGCGCAGTTGGAGCGCGCCGCGGCAGCCTTCGACGAGGCGGGCGACACGGACCGCCGCGACGAGGCCCGCGCGGCGCTCTCCCGCTAGCTAGAGGCGGCCGCGAAGCGGCGTGGTCACTCGACGCCGATGAGCATCGGCGCCGAGCCCCGCCCGCCCCGGTACACCACGGTGTCGACCGCCAGATAGGTCTCGCGGACGTGCTGCTCCAGGCCGGCCGCGACCTCGTCGGGCACCGCCTCGCCCAGGACGAGGGTGACGAGTTCGCCCCCGGCCGCGAGCATGCGGTCGAGGACGGCGCGGGCGGTCGCCGGGACCTCGGCTCCGATGACGGCCACGTCGCCGTCGATGAGGCCGAGGACGTCACCGGCCTGGCAGATGCCGGCCATCGTCCACGACTGCCGTTCGGCGACGGCCAGTTCGGCGTACCTGGTCGCCCCGGCGGCCGAGGTCATCGCGACGACGTCCTCGTCGAAGCTCCGGTCGGGTTCGTGCACGGCGAGCGCGGCGATGCCCTGCACCGCGGACCGGGTCGGGATGAGCGCCACCCGCACGCCTTCGGACCGGGCCTGTCCGGCCGCGGCCGCCGCGGTGTGCCGCAGGTCCGCGTCGTTCGGCAGCAGCACCACCTCGCGGGCGTGGGCCCGCCGGATCGCGTCGACCAGCTCTCCGCTGGCCGGCGGTTCGCCGGGCCGGTCGGGCACGGTCGTCGCACCCGCCTCCGCGTACAGGCCCGCGAGCCCGTCGCCCGGCACGACCGCCACGACCGCCCGCTGCGCCCGCTCGCGCGGCGGCGCCGAGGAGCGGGCCGCGTGCGCGTCGCCGAGCCCGAAGTGCGTGATGCGGATGCGGTACGGCCGGCCCGCCTCGACGCCCGCCTCCACGGCGGCCCCGGCGTCGTCGACGTGCACGTGGACGTTCCACAGTCCGTCTCCGCCGACCACGACCAGTGAGTCCCCGAGGGCGTCGAGCCTGCTCCGCAACCGCGTCACGGCCCCCTCCTCGGCTTCGAGGAGGTAGATGACCTCGAACGCGGGTCCGGCGGCGTCGGGCTCCTCCGCACATTCCAGGGCCGACGTGCTCTCCACGCGCGCGTGCGGCGCCGTGACTTGGGCGCGTGCCGGGGCGGCCCGTCCGGAGACGGCCTCGCTCAACGCCCCGAGCACCACGACGAGGCCGCGGCCGCCCGCGTCGACGACCCCGGCCCGGCCGAGCGCCGCGAGCTGTCCGGGCGTCTCGTCGAGCGCCGCGCACGCGCCTTCGTAGGCGGCGCGGACCACGGCCGCGCAGTCGCCGTCACTGCCCGCGGCGGCGTGTGCGGCGGCCGTGGCCACGGTCAGGACCGTGCCTTCCACGGGGTGGGCGACCGCCTCGCGCGCGGAGACTGCGGCCCGTTCCAGCGCGAGCCGCAGCGTGTGCGCGTCCACGTGATCCGTCTCACGCACCGCGCCGCCCCCGGTGTCGCAGTCGTCCCCGCCACTGACAAGAACTTGGGCCATGCCGCGCAAGAGCTGCGCGAGGATCGTCCCGGAGTTGCCGCGGGCGCCGATGAGAGCGCCGTGGGCCATCGCGCGCATCACCTCGGGCAGCGCGGGGACGGCAGGCTCACGACCGGCCTGCAGGCCCGCGAAAACCGCTTCGACGGCCTGCTGCGCGGACTCGACGGTCAGGTAGAGATTGGTGCCGGTGTCGCCGTCGGCCACGGGATAGACGTTGATCGCGTCGATCTCCGCGCGGTCGCGGCCGAGCCCCTCCAGGGCCAGTGAGCACCAGGCGCGCACCGCGACGACGTCGAGCACCTGCGGCACCTGCGCCTCCTTGAGCGGCTGGACTGGCCTCGCAGAGTAGACCCCGCCCGCCGGACGCCGGGGAAGGGGCCCGCCCCAGGTGCCCGGGGCAGTGGGCCGGGCACCCATGGTAATTTCGTTGTACCGAAGCAGCCGTTGTATGCTGCTCCGGTTGCCCGATATCCATCGGGCCACCCCTGGCACCGCCACTCAGATCCTCCGATCCTGATCCCGGCATGCCGGGATCAACCGTAAGTGCATCTGAAGTCTTTGGAGTGACCCGTGGCTGCCAACTGCGACGTCTGCGGCAAGGGGCCGGGCTTCGGCAACAATATTTCGCACTCGCACCGCCGTACGTCCCGTCGCTGGAACCCGAACATCCAGCGTGTGCGTGCAGTGGTCGGTCGGACGCCGAAGCGGCTCAACGTCTGCACCTCGTGCATCAAGGCCGGCAAGGTCTCGCGCTGACGTTTCGCGTAGCGCGGCCACCTAGCTGGTTGCTTGGAAGAGCCGGTCCCCTCGGGGGCCGGCTTTTTCGTATGTCCCGCGCCGGATCCGCCCCGGCATTCCTGGACCCGGCGCCACTGTCAGTGGCGGCTGAGAGACTCTGCGCATGCGGTTCGGCATCCTCGGCCCCCTCGACGTGCGGGCCCACGACGGCAGCCCCCTGGACCCCGGGGGGCCGCGGCCGCGTGCCCTGCTGACGGTGCTGCTGCTGGACGCCGGACGCGCGGTCCCGGCCGGGCGCCTCATCGACGGTCTGTACGGCGAGGACCCGCCGGCCAACGCCGCCAACGCGTTGCAGTCGCATGTCTCCCGGCTCCGCAAGCGGCTGGGCGTGGAGATCGAGGCGGGGCCCGCCGGATACCGGCTCGTCGTCGACCCGGACACCGTGGACGTGCACCGCTTCACCCGGCTATCCCGGGAAGGCAGGCTCGCGCTGACCGCAGGGGACCACGCGCGCGCGGCGGCGCTCCTGCACGAGGCCCTCGCCCTGTGGCGCGGTCCGGCGCCGGTGGATTCACCGCGCCTGGACGAGCTGCGCCTCGCAGCCGTGCAGGACCGGATCGAAGCCGACCTCGCCCAAGGAGCGGCGGCGGACCTGGTCGCCGAGGTGCGCGAGCTGATCGCACGAAACCCGCTCGGCGAGCGCCTGTACGGACTGCTGATGCGCGCGATGCACGCGGCAGGGCGGCCCGCCGAGGCGTTGCGCGTCTACGACGAGGCGCGGCAGGTGCTGGCGGACGAGCTGGGCACGGACCCGTCGCCCGAGCTGTCGGCTCTCCACCTGGAGCTGCTGCGGGACCAGGGGCAGGCGCCATCGCGGCAGCGTGGAGTGCCGGCCCAGCTGACGCCCTTCGTGGGGCGCACCGACGAACTGGCCAGGATCGCCGCCCTGCTGGATCAGGCCCGGCTGGTGACGCTGACCGGACCCGGCGGCGCCGGCAAGACGCGGCTCGCCATCGAGGCGGGCCGGGCCCGCGAGGACGTCTGTTACGTGGAGCTGGCGCCTCTCACCGACCCCGCGGCGATCCCGTACGCGCTCCTCACCGCGCTCGGAGTGCGGGAAGGGCTGCGGGGGCCGCAGGGCGAGAAGGGCATGGAGCGGCTCGTGAGCGCGCTCGACGGCCGCACTCTGCTGCTCGTGCTGGACAACTGTGAGCATCTGGTCGAGGGCGCCGCCCAGGTCGCGGGCACGCTCCTGGGCAGCTGTCCTGACGTGCGCGTCCTGGCGACCAGCCGGGAGGCGCTCGGCATCACCGGTGAGGTGCTGTGCCCGGTGCCACCGCTCGCGGCCGGCCCCGCGGCGCAGTTGTTCCGTGACCGTGCGGCGGCGGTACGCCCGGACCTCGCGGCGGGCGACGGCACGCACGACACCCGGATCGCCGCCATCTGCGAAGCCCTGGACGGACTGCCGCTGGCGATCGAGCTCGCCGCCGCCCGGCTGCGCACGCTCACGGTCGACGAGCTGGCCGACCGGCTCGACGACCGCTTCCGGCTCCTGTCGCGCGGGGACCGCACCAAGGCGCCGCGCCACCGCACGCTGCGGGCCGTCGTCGAGTGGAGCTGGGAGCTGCTCGACGAGGAGGAGCGGGACCTCGCCTGCCGGATGACGGTGTTCGTGGGCAGCGGCCTCCTGGGCGGCGCGACGCTGGACGCCGTGGAGGCGGTGTGCGGCATCCCCTACCCGGAGGATCTGCTGGCCTCGCTGGCCGAGAAGTCGTTCCTGGAAGCGTCCGACGGGCGCTATCGAATGCTGGAGACGATCCGCGCCTTCTGCGCCGAGCAGTTGGCCGGCGACCTCCTGGCAGAGCTGAAGGCCGCTCACGCCGCCTACTTCCTGCGGCTCGCGGCGGCGGCCGAGCCGCGTCTGCGCGGCCACGACCAACTCCCCTGGCTGGCCCGGCTCGCCACCGACCGCGGCAATCTGGACGCCGCCCTGCGCCACCTCCTTCATGCCGCTCCGACCGACGCGCTGCGTCTGATGGCGGACCTGACCTGGTTCTGGCGGCTGCGCGGGCTGGCCGGTGAGCGGGTCGCCCTGGCCCGTGAGCTGATGGACGTGGTGGGCGCGCAGCCGCCGCCCGGCCTGGAGGAGGAGTACGCGCTGTGCGCGCTCAACGCGGTGAGCGGCGACAGCGACGAGGCCCGGCTGGCGCGGGCGGACCGTGCGCTGGCCACGATGGACCACCAGTTGCGGCTGCCGTTCACGGTGGTGCTGTGGACGCTCGCCGTGGGGCCCGAGCGATCGCGCGACGAGCGGGTGCGCGCGCAGATCGGCGCCGATCCGTGGGGGCGGGCGCTGCTCGCCGTGGGCCTCGGGTTCCAGGAGCAGTTCGCCGGGCGTCCGGCGGCGTCGGAAGCCCTCTTCGCCCAGGCCCTGGCCGGTTTCCGGGAGACCGGGGACCGCTGGGGCATGGCCAATTCCCTTGATCAGCTGGGGTTGTTCGCCGACTGGCGCGGTGAGCGTGAGCGCGCGCTGGAGCTGATCGACGAGGCGCTTCGGCACGCGCACGCGCTGGCCGCGCCCGAGGAGACCGCTGACCTGCTGTGCAGACGCGGCGCCATCTTGTTGCGCACCGGGGCGTACGAGGAGGCCGCCGCGGATTTCGCCCGGGCCGGTGAGCAGGCTCGGGCGGCGGGCGCGCCCGAGAAGGTGGCCGGGGCGCTGTGGGGCAGTGGCGACGCGGCGCGGCTGGCCGGGGACACGGCACTGGCGCGCGAGCATTACGAAGCGGCTCTGGAGACGAGCGCCCGTTCCTGGTTCAGCCTCGGGCAGACCGTGCACATCTTTCTGGGCCTCGGGCGGGTGGCGCTGGCCGAGGGGCGTACGGACGAGGCGGACGACTGGTTCGCGCAGGCCCGCACGTTGTCGGCGGGGCCGCCGCCTCAGCGGCTCGAGCTTGCGCGGGTGGCGGAGGCGTTGGCGTGCCGGGTCGTGGAGGGTGGGGTTCCGGGTGAGGCCGAGCATGCGGTGATGTTGCTCGGCGCCGCGTCCGCGCTGCGGGGGCAGCTCATCGTGGACGACCCGGATGTCACTCCGACGGAGCGGCGTCTTCGGCGGCTGGTGGCGCCCGAGGTGTTCCAGAAGGCGTTCGAGTTGGGCGGGGTGTTGCGGGGCGACGCGGTGCGGGTGCCGTAGGGGGCGGGACCTGGCCATGCCGCTTTGCGCGACGGCCCTCGGTATTGGGCTGCGCGATGCGTCCCGCAGTAGTACGTCGACCGCGGGCCCGGTGGGGGCGGGTCGCGCAGTTCCCCGCGCCCCTAGGCAGTCGTTCGGCTGCGGCACCATCGTGGTTGCTCGCGCAGTTCCCCGCGCCCCTGAAGGCAGGCGGCTTCGCCGCTGCCCCCAGGCCCGAGAGGCCGATGAGATAGCGCACGAAGTGCGCATCTCAGGGGCGCGGGGAACTGCGCGAGCAACCGCCACGACGGGCCAGCCGAACGACTACCCAGGGGCGCGGGGAACTGCGCGGCCAGCCCCCACGGCGGGCCAGCCGAACGACTGCCTAGCGGGGAACGGCGCGAGAAGCCCCACCGGCCGGGCAGCCGAGCAACGACCCATTGAGGGGCGCGGGGAACTGCGCGACCCACCCCCACCGGACCCGCGGACGGCGATCGCCGAGGTCGGGTCCCGGTCCGAGGCACGAGCGGGGTCAGCCCCGACCCCGGCCATGCCCCACCAGTGGCAACGGTAAGCCGCGGTCAGCGGATGGTCAGCGAACGGTAAGCGCCGGGCCGCAAGCTCACTGCCATGACAAAGCGAACGCACGCAGACAACACCCTGGCCCACCTGAACATCCTGGTCTCCGGAGCAAGCATCGCCGGCCCGGCAATCGCCTACTGGCTCTCCCACCAAGGCGCCCGCGTCACGGTCGTCGAGAAGGCCCCCGCACTGCGCGAGGGCGGCTTCGCGGTCGACTTCCGCGGTGCGGTCCACCGCACCGTCCTCACCCGCATGGGCATCTGGGACGCCCTGCACGAGATGCAGACGGACATGGGCCGCCAGACGATCGTCGCCGCGGACGACAGCGAGCGCGTCGACCTGCCCGCCCACCTGATGAGCGGAGACGTCGAGGTGTTCCGCGGCGATCTCTCCGCGCTGCTGTACGAGCGGACGAAGGACCGCGTCTCCTACGTCTTCGGCGACTCCATCGACACGCTCACCGAGACGGCCACCGGCGTCGACATCACGTTCGAGCAAGGTGCGCCCCGCTCCTTCGACCTGGTCGTGGGCGCGGACGGCCTGCACTCCCACACCCGCCGCCTCGCCTTCGGCGACGAGTCCCAGTACCTGCGCTTCCTCGACTACTACATCGCGGGCTTCGACATGCCCAATCACCTGGAACTCGACCGCACCGCCCGGCTGTACAGCGAGCCGGGCCGCACCGCGATGATCAACAACTACGACGGGGACCCGGAGCGGGCCGGCGCCGCCGTGGTGTTCCGCTCGGAGCAGCTGGCCTACGACCGCAAGGACGTGGCACACCAGAAGCGGATCGTCGCCGAGCAGCTGCACGGCATGGCGTGGCCGCATGCCCGCCAGATGCGCGACGCGCTCGACGCCGCCGACGACCTGTACTTCGACGCCATCGCCCAGGTCCACGTGGACCGGCTCTCCCAGGGCCGGGTGGTCCTGCTCGGGGACGCGGGGCACGGCGCCACGATGGGCGGCATGGGCACCGGTACGGCGCTGGTGTCGGCCTATGTCCTCACGGGCGAGCTGGTCGCGGCGCGGGGTGACCACCGCACCGCCTTCGCGGCCTTCGAGGCGGAGATCACGAAGTACGCGAAGGGCTGCCAGAAGCTCTCCGGGAACGCCGGGCCGTTCTTCGCCCCGCCCACCGAGGCGAAGATACGCAGCCGCAACCGGGTCTACCGGATGCTCGGGTCCCGCCTCCTGGCGAGCTTCTTCAAGCGCCTCACCGAGAAGGCGGCCGACGACCTGACGCTCAAGGACTACGGCCTGGCCGGTGAGTCCGTGCCCGAGGCCGGCCTGAACCTCCAGCCGTGATCCACCGGCCCGATGCCCCCGCCGAGGGCGAACCCGGCAGCGATCGCCCCGGTCACGTACGCCTTGGCCGCCTGTACGGCATCGGGCACCGACTGTCCCTTTGCCAGCTGTGCCGCGATCGCGGAGGCGAGGGTGCAGCCCGTGCCGTGTGTGTGGCGGTTGTCGTGACGCGGCGCGCGCAGCCAGTACTCCTCGGACCCGTCCGTGAGCAGATCCACGGCATCGCCCTGGGCCTCCGCCGTGGCCGCGCCGCTCGCGACAGCCCCCGCCGAACCGGCCCCCGCGACGCCCGGCCCCCCGCCGGCCGGGGCCACCCCACCCGACGCAGGAACGGAGCGCAGATGTCCCCCCTTGATGACCACCCAGCGGGGCCCGTACGCGAGCATCGCCGCGGCGGCGCGGCGCATGCCGTCCTCCGATTCGACGTGGAGGCCGGTGAGTTGGGCGACCTCGTCGAGGTTCGGGGTGGCGACGGTGGCGGTCGGCAGCAGTTTGGTCCGCACGGATTCCAGGGCGGACGCGGCCAGCAGCGAGTCGCCGTGCTTGGAGACGCCGACCGGGTCGATGACGACCGGGGCGTCGGTTCCCGCGAGCAGCTCGGCGACGCACTCGACGAGTTCGGGAGAGGCGAGCATCCCCGTCTTGACGGCCTGGACCCCGATGTCGTCGACGACGCTGCGGTACTGGGCGCGGACCGCCTCGACGGGCAGCTCCCAGGCTCCCTGTACCCCGAGGGAGTTCTGCGCGGTGACGGCGGTGACGACGCTCATGCCGTGGGTGCCGAGCGCGAGCATGGTCTTCAGGTCGGCCTGGATGCCGGCGCCGCCGCCCGAGTCGGATCCGGCGACGGTCAGCACGCGGACCGGCGCGGAGGTGGCGGCGCTCACGATTCGATCTCCCCACCGGGGAAGTCGTCCCCGAAGTGGTCCCAGCCGCCCTTGCTGGTCCAGGGCGCACCGTCCACGGTGACCTGGGGCAAGGCCGAGGGGTTGAGCACCTCGCCGATCACCTTCCAGCGGGCGGGCAGTTTCACGTCCCGGGGGAAGGTGGCCACGATCGCGTGGTCCTCTCCCCCGCTCAGCACCCACTGCAGGGGGTCGACGCCGACGGCCTGTCCGATGTCGTTCATCTGGGAGGGCACGTCCACCTTCCCGGAGGCGATGTCGATGCGGACCTTGCTGGCCTCCGCGATGTGGCCGAGGTCGGCGATGAGTCCGTCGCTGACGTCGCACATGGCGGTCGCGCCGAGTCCAGCCGCGGCGGGGCCCGCGTGGTACGGCGGCTCGGGGCGGCGGTGGGCCTCGACGAAGGCGCGCGGGGAGCGGAAGCCGCGGGAGAGGACGGCGTATCCGGCCGCGGACCAGCCGAGCCAGCCGGTCACGGCCACGACGTCGCCGGGGCAGGCGCCGGCCCGGGTGACGGGCTCGTGGTTGCGCAGGTCGCCGAGGGCGGTGATGGCGATGGTGATGGTCTCGCCGCGGACGACGTCACCGCCGACCACGGCGGCACCGGCCACCTGGCATTCGTCGCGCAGGCCGTCCATCAGCTCGGACGGCCAGGACGCGGGGAGTTCGGCGGGCACGACAAGGCCGAGCAGCAGGGCGGTCGGCACGGCGCCCATGGCCGCGATGTCGGCGAGGTTCTGTGCGGCGGCCTTGCGGCCGACGTCGTACGCCGTGGACCAGTCGCGCCGGAAGTGCCTGTTCTCCAGCAGGACGTCCGTGCTGGCGACGACCCTGCGGTCCGGCGCGGCGATCACCGCGGCGTCGTCCCCGGGGCCGATCCGTACGGCCGGGGTGGTGGTGAGCCGCGAGGTCAGTTCTCGGATGAGCCCAAACTCCCCCAGCTCGCCGACGGTGCCCTTCATGCGCGTACTACCCCTTCTGCCCCGGCCTGCTTGCGGTCGCGAGCCGTCTCTGTCATGGGTACGGTTTCTGTCATGGGCGCGCCCTCCGCTTTCCTTGTGGGCCTGCCCCCTGCGATCACTCGCGCGGCCGCCGTGTCCACGGTGTGTACGCCACAGCCACCCCGGGTCTCCCCGCGACGAGCGGCGACGCGATACCGTGGCGTCCCTTTCCCCCACATGATCCTCGTGGCCGCCCTGGAGGTTCCGTGGTACAGGCGTACATCCTGATCCAGACCGAAGTCGGCAAGGCGTCGACCGTCGCCGAGCTGATCGCCAAGATTCCGGGAGTCATCCAGGCCGAAGACGTCACAGGTCCCTACGACGTGATCGTGCGGGCGCAGTCCGACACCGTCGACGAGCTGGGTCGCATGGTGGTCGCGAGAGTCCAGCAAGTGGACGGCATCACGCGCACCCTGACCTGCCCGGTCGTCCACCTCTAGCCCCCGTCTACCCTGTTCCGGTGGACTTTTTCCGTCACCGGCTCCGTCATCTCATCGGGCTGCCCGCGCTCTGCCTGCTGGCTGCCGTGGCGGGCTGCTCCTCGGCAGACGGTCGTGCGTCGGTCGTGGTTCCCCGTCCGGGCGCGACGACCGCGAGGCTGTGCCGGGACCTGGACCAGGCCCTGCCGTCGAAGGTGGACGGCCTGAGCCGCGAGGACCCCGAACCCGCGTCCACGTTGACCGCGGCCTGGGGAAGCAACGCGATCATACTGCGCTGCGGTGTCGAGCGGCCCCCCAAGATGGTCGACCCGAAGGTGGCCGAGGGCGCAGACCCCGACGCGGTCGCCGGCGGGGTGAACGGGGTCGACTGGCTGATGGAGAAGCAGGACGACGGGTCGTACCGCTACACCACCGCCAGTCGCCGGGCGTACGTCGAGGTCCGGGCGGAGAAGGGGCGGGACGCGTCCGGCGTGCTCGTGGACCTGGCCCCGGCGCTGAAGAAGGCGATCCCCAAGGGCTTCGCCTTCTGAGGGCTTCGCCTTCTGAGGGCTTCGCGTTCTGCGGGCTTCGCGTTCTGCGGGGCTTCGTCTTCGGACCGCCGGGGTCGACCAGCACCCGCGTCCCGGCACCTGACGCCCAGGCATCCAGCGCGCGGGCGCCCAGGCATCCAGCGTGCGGGCGCCCGGGCCCCGAGCCGGTCCCGCCCCCGAGCGGAGCGCTAGCGCAGGCCCGTCGGGCGGCGCAGGGCGGCCTGGAGCAGGCGGTCCACCAGCTCCGGGTAGCTGACGCCGCTCTCCTGCCACATCCGCGGGTACATCGAGATGGGCGTGAAGCCGGGCAGCGTGTTGATCTCGTTGATCACGAACTCGCCGTCCTCCCCGAGGAAGAAGTCGGCGCGGACGATGCCCTCGCAGGAGACGGCGTCGAAGGCGGCGACGGCGAGCCGCTGGACCTCCGCGGTCTGCTCGGGGGTGAGCGGGGCGGGCACGATCCCGGCGGCGGAGTCGATGTACTTCGCCTCGAAGTCGTAGAAGTCGTGGGCCTGCACGGGCGGGATCTCGGCCGGGGCCGAGGCGCGGGGCCCGTCCTCGAACTCGAGGACGCCGCACTCGATCTCGCGTCCGGCGATCGCCGCCTCGACGATGACCTTGGGGTCGTGGGCGCGGGCGGTCTCCATCGCCTCGTCGAGTCCGGCGAAGGACTCCACCTTGGTGATGCCGATGGAGGAACCGGCGCGGGCGGGCTTGATGAACAGCGGCCAGCCCTGCTCGCCGGCGAACTCGGCGATGCGCCGCCGGGCCCCTTCCTGGTCGCGTTCCCACTCGCGGGGCCGCACGACGAGGTACGGGCCGACCTTCAGACCGAAGGAGGTGAAGATCCGCTTCATGTACTCCTTGTCCTGGCCGACGGCCGAGGAGAGCACCCCGCAGCCGACGTACGGCGTGCCGGACAGGTCCAGGAGCCCCTGGATCGTGCCGTCCTCGCCGTAGGGACCGTGCAGGACGGGGAAGACGACGTCGACGTCGCCGAGGACCTTGGGCACGGAGCCCGGCTCGGTGTAGACGACCTCGCGCGAGGCCGGGTCGACGGGAAGCACCACGCCGCCCTCCGGTGACTCCGTGAGATCGGCGACGTCCGGAACCTTGCGGTCGGTGATCGCCATCCGCTCCGGGTCGTCCGTCGTCAGCGCCCAGCGTCCCTCGCGCGTGATGCCGATGGGCAGGACGTCGTACACGGAGCGGTCGATGGCGCGCAGTACGGCGCCGGCCGTGACGACCGAGACGCCGTGTTCGGAGCTACGACCACCGAAGACGACGGCGACGCGCGGCTTCTGCCCGCTCGTACGACGCTCGCTCGCACGGCTCTCGCTCGCACGGCTGGGGCTCTGGGGGAGGTTCTCGCTGCTCATATCGCGATGAGCGTACCTGCTGGTAGTACCGGAGTCAGCGCTGCGGAGCCGTGCCGTGCCGCGGGTGGCTCAGCGTCGTTCGGGCTTGGCGGAGCGCGACATGAGCTCCTTGACGGCGACGACCGGCGGCTTGCCCTCGTGGACGATGCCGACGACCGTCTCGGTGATCGGCATGTCGACGCCGTGCCGGCGGGCCAGGTCGAGCACGGACTCGCAGGACTTGACGCCCTCGGCGGTCTGCCTGGTGACCGCGATGGTCTCCTCCAGCGTCATGCCCTTGCCGAGGTTGGTGCCGAAGGTGTGGTTGCGCGACAGCGGTGAGGAGCAGGTGGCGACGAGATCGCCGAGGCCCGCGAGGCCGGAGAAGGTCAGCGGGTCGGCGCCCATCGCGTGCCCGAGCCGGGTCGTCTCCGCGAGGCCGCGGGTGATGAGCGAGCCCTTCGTGTTGTCGCCCAAGCCCATGCCGTCGGCGATGCCGACGGCGAGACCGATGACGTTCTTGACGGCGCCGCCGAGCTCGCAGCCGACCACGTCGGTGTTGGTGTAGGGCCGGAAGTACGGGGTGTGGCAGGCGACTTGAAGACGCTGGGCGACTTCCTCGTCGCGGCAGGCGACGACCGCGGCGGCGGGCTGGCGGGCGGCGATCTCCCGGGCGAGGTTCGGTCCGGTGACGATCGCGATCCGGTCCTCGCCGACCTTCGTGACGTCCTCGATGACCTCGCTCATCCGCATCGCGGACCCCAGCTCGACGCCCTTCATGAGGGAGACGAGCACGGTGTCGGGGGCGAGCAGGGGCGCCCACGCGGCGAGGTTGGCGCGCAGCGTCTGCGAGGGCACGGCGAGCACGGTGAAGTCGGCGTCCGCGGCGGCCTCGGCCACGTCGTCCGTCGCCCGCACGCTCGCGGGCAGCTCCACGTCGGGCAGGTAATCCGGGTTGCGGTGCGTGGAGTTGATGGCGTCGACCAGTTCGGCGCGGCGGCCCCAGAGGGTGACCTCGCAGCCGGCGTCGGCGAGCACCATGGCGAAGGCCGTGCCCCACGAGCCGGTCCCGAAGACTGCTGTCCGCACGGGTCGGGTCACTTCGTCTCCTCCGAACTACCGCTCTGCGCCCGCAACTTGCGGCGCTGCTCGATGCGCGCCTCGCGGGGGTCGTACCGCTTCGGCGGAGCCTGCTCGCCGCGCAGCTCCGCCACCAGGGAGGTGATCTCGGTCATGATGACCTCGGTCACCTCCTTCAGGAGTTCCGGGGTCATTTCCTTGTCGTAGAAACGCGTCAGGTCGACCGGCCGGCCGGCCAGGACCTGATGCGTCTTGCGCGGAAAGAAATGCGGCTTCTTCGCGTAGGGGGCGAGTGCCTCGGTGGCGCCCCACTGGCCGACGGGAATGACCGGGCACCGGGTCTGGAGCGCCACGCGCGCCACGCCGGTCTTACCGGTCATCGGCCACAGATCGGGATCGCGGGTGAGCGTTCCTTCGGGATAGAAGGCGACGCACTCACCGCGCTCGACGGCGTCGATCGCGGCACGGAAGGCGCTCAGCGCGTTCGTGGACTCGCGATACACGGGAATCTGTCCGGTGCCGCGCATCGCCGCCCCCACGAAGCCCTTCCGGAAGAGGCCGTGCTTGGCGAGGAAACGCGGGACCCGTCCGGTGTTGTACTGATAGTGGGCGTACAGGAACGGGTCGAGATGCGAATTGTGGTTCACCGCGGTGATAAATCCGCCGTCGGCAGGAATGTTCTCCATTCCGCGCCAGTCCCGCTTGAACAGAACCACCAGCGGCGGTTTGCAGAGGACCGCTGCGAAGCGGTACCAGAAGCCGATTCTGCGGCGGGACACTCGGACACCTTCCTCTAGGACCTGGCACGTGGGACCCCGTCGGGCCGCACAAGTGTCGCCCCAGTCCACCGGTCTGTCGAGAACACCGTACGCCCGCCTGTCGCGAGCCACCGCCCCTGTACGCACCTCGCGTACCTGGCCTTACGCACCGGGGCCCCTCATGCACAGGTCACAATAGGCGCGTGCAGTGGACCCTGGTGATACCGCTGAAACCGCTGGTGCGGGCGAAGAGCAGGCTGGCGCCCGCGGCGGGGGACCTGCGCCCGGACCTGGCACTGGCGTTCGCGCAGGACACCGTGGCCGCCGCGCGGGCCTGCCCGGCGGTCCGCGATGTGGTGGTCGTCACGGACGACGCCCTGGCGGGACGCGAACTGGCGGCGCTCGGCGCGCGCATCGTCGCCGACACACCGGGGGCCGGACTCAACGCCGCGCTGGCGCACGGCGCGGCCCAGGTCCGCTCGGTGCGGCCCGCCGCGGCGGTGGCGGCGCTGAACGCGGATCTCCCGGCGCTGCGCCCCGCGGAATTGGCAGGAGTTCTGGCCGCGGCGGCCGCATTTCCCCGGGCATTTCTGCCCGATGCCGCCGGAATCGGCACCACGTTCCTGTCCGCGGCTCCCGGCGCGGATTTGCTTCCGGAATTCGGCACGGACTCACGGGCGCGGCACCGTGCGTCCGGCGCCGTGGAACTCGCGCCGGGCGAGGTCGGTTCCGTGCGCCAGGACGTCGACACCGGCGAGGACCTGCGGACGGCGCTCGGCATGGGCGTCGGCCCGTACACCGCGCGGGCCGCGGCCGGGCTGCTGAGTGTGGACTGAGTACGCTGCCTGCATGCAGGCCACCGCGTACACGTACGACTCCGATTCCCGTTCCGGCAGCGTGCTGCTGGACGACGGCACGCCGCTCCCCTTCGATGCCGCCGCCTTCGACGCGGGCGGCCTGCGGCTGCTGCGGCCGGGCCAGCGGGTGCGGATCGAGGTCCGGGGCGAGGGCGAGGCGCGGCAGATCGCGCTCGTGACGCTGCAGACCTTCTGACGGGCGCGGACATGCCGCGGGCCGGGCTCCCCGAGGGGAGCCCGGCCCGGCGCGTGAAGCAGCCTGGGACGTACGCCCTTACTTCTTGCGGGCGGTGGTCTTCTTGGCGGTGGTCTTGCGCGCGGTCGACTTCTTCGCGGGCGCCTTCTTGGCCGTGGCCTTCTTGGCGGGCGCGGTCTTCTTGGCAGTGGCCTTCTTGGCGGTGGTCGCCTTCTTGGCCGGGGCCGCCTTCTTGGCGGTGGCCTTCGTCGCCGTGGCCTTCTTGGCGGGCGTGGCCTTCTTGGCCGTGGCGGTGGTCTTCTTCGCCGTGGCGGTCGTCTTCTTCGCGGTGGCCTTCTTCGCCGGCGTCGCCTTCTTGGCGGCGGCCTTCTTGGCCGTCGTCTTCTTGGCCGCGGCCTTCTTGACCGTCGCCGAAGCGGCGCCCGTCAGGCTGCCCTTGGGCGCCTTCTTGACCGCGACGTCGTTCTTGGGGAGCTTCTTGGAGCCCGCGACGAGGTCCTTGAAGCCCTGGCCGGCGCGGAAACGCGGGACCGAGGTCTTCTTGACCCGGACGCGCTCACCCGTCTGCGGGTTGCGGGCGTAACGGGCCGGACGGTCCACCTTCTCGAACGAACCGAAGCCGGTGACCGAGACGCGGTCACCGTTGACCACGGCACGGACGACGGCGTCGAGTACCGCGTCGACGGCGTCGGCGGCCTGCTGACGGCCACCGACCTTGTCGGCAATCGCTTCTACGAGCTGCGCCTTGTTCACGTCTTCCCCTTCGGAGACATTGCCGGAACGAATCTCTTTCGCCCCGGCTTTTTCGCACGTTAGGCAGATATATACCGCAAATCAAACACGAAACGGGCTAATCACCCTTGTGCCGCAACGAACTCGGCCGTCTCAGAGTTCTTCTTCCGTGCGGGAGCCCTCTTCGAAGTCGTCGAGGTCCGCACCGAATCGCTCCAGACGTCTCGCCGCACCGGCGAGATCGTGTTTGGCCGCGGCCGTAATGGCCAGCAGCTTCCGGGTCAGCGCCATCCGTACGCCCTCCGGGACTTGCAGTGCGCGCACTCGGGCGTGCGCTTGTTTGAGTTGGTCCGCGACCGCCGCGTACATCGGGAGTTGGCCGTCGTGTTCCATGCACAGATTGTGCCATCTGGGGCGAGTTGTCGCCTCCGCAGGGGGTAACTCCCGCCCCAGTAGGGCCTCCTGAGCCCTCGCGCGGCACGCTCCCGCGGAGCGGCGCCGGGGCTCGCGTACCCGGGGAACACCCGTGGCAATCAGGGGAGTTGGCAGGCCACAGGGGTCGCCCGCGGGGCCCGGAGGAGAGCCGCAGGGGCCGGACGCAGAAGTACCCCCAACCGTTGCACGATTGGGGGTACGAGGCCTGCGGATGTGGCCGGAATACGCCTTGTCCGGGGGCGGCTCAGACCTGGACGGTCCGCGGCTTGTGGGCGGGGCGCTTCGACTCGTAGGCGGCGATGTCGGCTTCGTTGCTCAGCGTGATGCTGATGTCGTCGAGGCCGTTCAGCAGCCGCCAGCGGGAGTTCTCGTCGAGCTCGAAGGCGGCGGTGATGCCCTCGGCGCGCACCTCGCGCTTCTCCAGGTCGACGGTGATCTCGGCGGTCGGGTCCTGCTCGACCAGGTCCTGGAGCGCGTCCACGACCTGCTGGTCCAGGACCACGGTCAGCAGACCGTTCTTCAGCGAGTTGCCGCGGAAGATGTCGGCGAACCGGGCGGAGATGACGGCCTTGAACCCGTAGTTCTGCAGGGCCCACACTGCGTGCTCACGGGAGGAGCCGGTCCCGAAGTCCGGGCCCGCCACCAGCACCGTGGCACCCGCGCGCTCCGGTTTGTTGAGCACGAACTCCGGGTCCTTGCGCCAGGCCTCGAACAGTCCGTCCTCGAACCCGTCCCGGGTCACCTTCTTGAGCCAGTGAGCAGGGATGATCTGGTCGGTGTCGACATTGCTGCGGCGCAGCGGGACGGCCCGGCCGGTGTGTGTGGTGAATGCTTCCATGGCTGATCAGACTCCAGCGGGCGTACGGGCGTCGGCGTCGGACAGGTCGGCCGGGGAGGCCAGATGGCCCAGCACGGCGGTGGCGGCGGCGACCTGGGGCGAGACCAGGTGCGTGCGGCCGCCCTTGCCCTGCCGGCCCTCGAAGTTGCGGTTGGAGGTGGACGCGGAACGCTCGCCGGGGGCGAGTTGGTCCGGGTTCATGCCCAGGCACATCGAACAGCCCGCGTGCCGCCACTCGGCGCCGGCCTCCTTGAAGACCTTGTCCAGGCCTTCGGAGACGGCCTGCAGGCCCACCCGCGCGGAGCCGGGCACGACCAGCATCCGTACGCCGTCGGCGACTTTGCGGCCCCCGACGATCTCGGCGGCGGCGCGCAGGTCCTCGATGCGGCCGTTGGTGCAGGAACCTACGAAGACCGTGTCGACCTTGATGTCGCGCAGCTGCTGCCCGGCGGTCAACCCCATGTACTCGAGGGCCTTTTCGGCGGCGAAGCGCTCCGAAGCGTCTTCGTACGAAGCCGGATCGGGGACGGCCGCCGAAAGCGGCGCACCCTGGCCCGGGTTGGTGCCCCAGGTGACGAACGGGGAGAGCTCTTCGGCCTTGATGAACACCTCGGCGTCGAAGACCGCGTCGTCGTCGCTGCGCAGCGTCTTCCAGTACGCGACCGCGTCGTCCCAGTCCTGGCCCTCGGGCGCGTGGACGCGGCCCTTGAGGTAGTCGAACGTGGTGGCGTCCGGGGCGATCATGCCGGCCCGGGCGCCCGCCTCGATCGACATGTTGCAGATGGTCATGCGGGCCTCCATCGAGAGCTTCTCGATGGCCGAGCCGCGGTACTCCAGGATGTAGCCCTGGCCGCCGCCGGTGCCGATCCTGGCGATGATCGCCAGGATCAGGTCCTTGGCCGTGACGCCCTCGGGCAGCTCGCCGTCGACCGTGATCGCCATGGTCTTCGGGCGGGCCATCGGCAGCGTCTGGGTGGCCAGCACGTGCTCGACCTGGGAGGTGCCGATGCCGAAGGCCAGCGCGCCGAACGCGCCGTGCGTGGAGGTGTGCGAGTCCCCGCAGACCACGGTGGTGCCCGGCTGGGTCAGGCCCAGCTGCGGCCCCACGACGTGGACGACGCCCTGCTCGACGTCGCCCAGGGAGTGCAGGCGCACCCCGAACTCCGCGGCGTTCTTGCGCAGCGTCTCCAGCTGCACCCGCGAGACCGGGTCGGCGATCGGCTTGTCGATGTCGAGGGTCGGGGTGTTGTGGTCCTCGGTGGCGATGGTGAGATCGAGGCGCCGCACCCGGCGGCCGCTCTTGCGCAGACCATCGAAGGCCTGCGGGCTCGTCACCTCGTGCAGCAGGTGCAGATCGATGAAGAGGAGGTCGGGCTCGCCCTCGGCGCGCCGGACGACGTGGTCGTCCCAGACCTTCTCCGCGAGTGTCCTACCCATCGCTTTCCCTTCGACCGACCAAGTGCGCCGGCCCAACTAGAGATTCGGAGTGCCGTCGCTCGTACCCCTCGTACCGGACGTCGGCTGCCGGGCCCGTCGGTCCGCGGGCCGGTGTCCGTACAGAGTGGCAAGTTCCACGGAAAATTGAACTTGCGTTTCACAGAGTGAGACGGGAGTATCGACGCATGGACAACAGTAGCGGCGTCGGCGTTCTGGACAAGGCAGCCCTTGTCCTGGGCGCTCTGGAGTCCGGGCCCGCGACCCTCGCAGGACTTGTAGCGGCCACCGGACTGGCAAGACCCACGGCCCACCGCCTGGCGGTGGCTCTGGAACACCACCGCATGGTGGCGCGGGACATGCAGGGCCGTTTCATTCTCGGCCCGCGCCTCGCGGAGCTCTCGGCGGCGGCCGGCGAGGACCGGCTGCTCGCGACGGCGGGCCCCGTCCTCACGCACCTGCGCGACGTCACGGGCGAGAGCGCGCAGCTCTACCGCCGCCAGGGCGACATGCGTATCTGTGTCGCCGCGGCGGAGCGGCTCTCCGGACTGCGGGACACGGTCCCCGTCGGTTCGACGCTCACGATGAAGGCGGGGTCGTCCGCGCAGATCCTGATGGCGTGGGAGGAGCCGGAGCGCCTGCACCGAGGCCTTCAGGGCGCCCGGTTCACGGCGACGGCGCTGTCGGGTGTCCGGCGCCGCGGCTGGGCCCAGTCGATCGGCGAGCGGGAGCCGGGCGTCGCGTCCGTCTCCGCGCCGGTGCGCGGCCCGTCGAACCGGGTGGTGGCCGCCGTCTCCGTCTCGGGCCCCATCGAGCGGCTGACCCGGCACCCGGGCCGGATGCACGCCCAGGCCGTGATCGACGCGGCGGGCCGCCTCTCCGAGGCCCTGCGCCGCACCGGCTGACGCCCAAGTCGCCGTCTTTCTCTGACAGTCCCGCCAGTTCCGCAAAGTTCCGCCAGTCTCGCCAGTTCCGGCCGGTCGCTCCAACGCCGCAGCGGCCGGCCGGAGTTGTCTGCGGGGGCGGCCGTAGCGATGACACCGAGGTGACGGGCACCGTACGCGAAGAGGCCCTCCCCCGAAGGGAAGGGCCTCTGTCGTCTCTGTACCCCCGACCGGATTCGAACCGGCGCTACCGCCTTGAGAGGGCGGCGTGCTAGGCCGCTACACAACGGGGGCCTCGCGGATACGATCCGCGGATGCAGATGAGCTCTGCGAGCTGGCCTACCAGGACTCGAACCTAGAATGACGGTACCAGAAACCGTAGTGTTGCCAATTACACCATAGGCCATAGTGGTCCAGACCACTGCGGGTCCGACCCGTACCCCCGACCGGATTCGAACCGGCGCTACTGCCGTGAGAGGGCAGCGTGCTAGGCCGCTACACAACGGGGGCCCTAGCGATCCTGCATCAAGGTCGGCGGGAGCTACCCGTACCGTCCTCGCGGGAAGGATCTGTACCCCCGACCGGATTCGAACCGGCGCTACTGCCGTGAGAGGGCAGCGTGCTAGGCCGCTACACAACGGGGGCTTCGTGGATCTGGAATCCACAGTGCAGATAAGCTCTGCGAGCTGGCCTACCAGGACTCGAACCTAGACTAACGGAACCAGAAACCGTCGTGCTGCCAATTACACCATAGGCCACCAAACCACCATCCCCGGGGGGATGTCCGTTCGGCTTGCGCTTCCGGGACCCGGCCTTGCGGCTCGCTTCCCTCGGCGCAGGAAGAACATTACCTGAAGGTCTCCGGCGCTCCAAAACGGGTATCGCGGGCCAGCAGCGGGGGCAGCTGGGCGAGACCGGTGATGCGGACGAGCTCGGGCCGGCCGCCGATCCCGGCCCGGTCCAGCCAGATCCCGGCGAGCCCCGCCTCGACGGCTCCCCGGGCATCGGTGTCCGGCTGGTCCCCCACGTACGCGACCTCGTGCGGCGGCAGGTCCAGCTCCGCGCAGACGGCGTGGAAGGCGGCCGCGTCGGGTTTGGCGACCCCCAGCTCGGCCGCGCAGACCAGGGCCTCGAAGCGGTCGCGGACGCCGAGGACGCGGAGCTTGCGGTCCTGATTGCGCTGCGAGGAGTTGGACAGGACCGCGTGCCGGTAGCCGGCGGCGAGGGTGTCGAGCGCGGGCACGGTGTCCGGAAAGAGGCTCCAGGCCGCCTCGTAGTGGCCCAGATAGCGGGTGAACCAGGCGTCGGCCGCCGCGTCGTCCGCGACGGCCCCGTCAGCCATGAACCCGCCCACGAACGCGCGGACGCGGTCCCTGCGCTGGCTCTCCCAGTCGGTCTCCCCCGCCTCGAACCGGGCCCAGTGCGCGCGGGTCAGCTCCTTCCACCGGGCAAGGGCCTGCTCGACCGTCCCGAAGGCCCCGAGCAGCCCCTCGGCGGTCAGGTGGGCGCGCATCCCGGCGGTGTCGGCGGTCGCGTAGTCGAAGAGCGTGTCGTCGATGTCCCAGACGATGGCCTTGATCGCTCCGGACCCCTGCTGCTGCGGCATGGCACGACCGTAACGCCGGACGGCCCGGCCGACGGGGGGAATCCGTCGGCCGGGCCGTCCGTGGTGCACTGCGCCGGTCAGCCCGTGAGCTTCGCCAGGGCCGCGTCGATGCGGGTCAGGGTCTCGTCCTTGCCCAGGATCTCCAGGGACTCGAAGAGCGGGAGGCCCACCGTGCGGCCGGTGACCGCCACGCGGACCGGGGCCTGGGCCTTGCCGAGCTTGAGGCCGTGGGCCTCGCCGGCCGCCAGGACCGCTTCCTTGAGCGCCTCCGGGGACGTCCAGTCCGCGGACTCCAGCATCTCGCGGGCCGTGACGAGGAGGGCGTCGGAGCCCTCCTTCATCGCCTTCGTCCAGCTGGGCTCGTCGAAGACCGGCTCCGGCAGGAACAGGAAGTCGACGTTGGCGGTGATCTCGGAGAGGACCTTGAGGCGGGTCTGCGCGTGCGGGGCGATCGCCGCCCACTTCGCCTCGTCGAAGTCCTCCGGCGCCCAGGGGGCGAACGGGGCCTTCAGCCAGGGCTCACAGCGGGCCGCGAAGTCCTTCGGGTCGAGCAGGCGGATGTGGTCGCCGTTGATCGACTCGCACTTCTTGAGGTCGAAGCGGGCCGGGTTCGGCTGGACGTCACAGACGTCGAAGGCCGCGACCATCTCGTCGATCGAGAAGATGTCCCGGTCGGCGGCGAGCGACCAGCCGAGCAGCGAGAGGTAGTTGAGCAGGCCCTCGGGGAGGAAGCCGCGCTCGCGGTAGAGGTTCAGCGACGACTGGGGGTCGCGCTTGCTGAGCTTCTTGTTGCCCTCGCCCATCACGTACGGCAGGTGCCCGAAGAGCGGGGTCTGCTTGGCGATGCCGAGGTCCTTGAGCGCCGCGTACAGGGCGATCTGCCGGGGCGTGGAGGAGAGCAGATCCTCGCCGCGCAGGACGTGGGTGATCTCCATCAGCGCGTCGTCGACCGGGTTGACCAGCGTGTACAGCGGAGCGCCGTTGGCCCGGACGATGCCGTAGTCCGGCACGTTCTCCGGCTCGTACGTGATGGAGCCGCGGACCAGGTCCGTGAAGGTGATCGTCTCGTCGGGCATCCGGAAGCGCACGATGGGCTTGCGGCCCTCGGCCTCGTAGGCCTGCTTCTGCTCGGCGGTCAGCTCGCGGCAGTGGCCGTCGTAGCCGGACGGCTTGCCGGCGGCGCGGGCGGCGTCGCGGCGGGCGTCCAGTTCCTCCGTGGAGCAGTAGCAGTGGTAGGCGCGGCCGGCGTCGAGCAGCTTCCGCGCGACGTCCTGGTAGATGTCCATGCGCTGCGACTGCCGGTACGGGGCGTGCGGGCCGCCGACCTCGGGGCCCTCGTCCCAGTCGAAGCCGAGCCAGCGCATCGAGTCGAGGAGCTGCTCGTAGGACTCCTCGCTGTCGCGGGCCGCGTCGGTGTCCTCGATGCGGAAGACCAGGGTGCCCTGGTTGTGGCGCGCGAAGGCCCAGTTGAACAGGGCCGTGCGGACCAGGCCCACGTGCGGGTTGCCGGTGGGCGAGGGACAGAAACGGACACGGACGGAGGGGGCGGGTGCGCTAGCCACGCTTGACAACCTTGTTGGTGAGAGTGCCGATGCCTTCGATGCTGACCGCGACCTCGTCGCCGATCTGCAGGGGGCCGACCCCTTCGGGGGTGCCCGTGAGGATGACGTCGCCGGGGAGGAGGGTCATGGCCTCGGAGATGTTGGCGATCAGGTCCGCGATGGACGTGATCATCTGGGACGTGGAGCCGAGCTGGCGCTGCTGCCCGTTAACCGTGCACTGGATGCCGAGGTCGGAGGCGGCCGCCACGTCCAGGTCCGTCTCCACCCAGGGGCCCAGCGGGCAGGAGGTGTCGAAGCCCTTGGCGCGGGCCCACTGCTTCTCGCGCTTCTGCACGTCGCGGGCGGTGACGTCGTTCGCGGCGGTGTAGCCGAGGATCACGTCGTTGACGCGCGCGGCCGGGACCTCGCGGCACATCCGGCCGATGACGACGGCCAGCTCGGCCTCGTGGTGCAGCTCCTGCGAGAAGGAGGGGTACTGGATCTCGTCGCCGGTGCCGATCACGGACGTGGACGGCTTGAAGAAGGCGAAGGGGGCGTCCGGGACCTCGTTGCCCAGCTCCTTGGCGTGCTCCGCGTAGTTGCGGCCGAAGGCGATCACCTTGTTCGGGAGCACGGGCGGCAGCAGGCGGACCTTGCTCAGCGGGACCTTGGTGCCGGAGAGCTCGAAGTCCGCGAAGGGGATGCCCTTGATGATGTCGAGGACGAGCTCGTCTGGCTTGTCGCCCTCGACCGCGCCGAAGGCGACGTTCCCGTCGATGGAGAATCTGGCGATGCGCACGGGTGGCTGCGCCCCTCATTCTTGCGTTGGGCCCGGGTGGGATGTGACCGGTCCAGGCTAACGCGGCGCCACCTGCCGCGGCTGCTCCGTCAGACCTGCGCCACGGTCTGCTGCGGCTTCTCCATGAGGATGGTGCGCTTCGGGTTGGCCGTGTTGGCCGGCAGCTCGACGGGGTGCTCCGGCAGCTGCGGCGCGGCCTGGATCTCCTCGGCGTCCTTGAGGTGGGCCAGGGTGGTGCGCCGCGGGTTGGCGAGGTTGAGGAACATCGTCGTCGTCTTCATGGCTGCGCTCGTGCACCTTCTCGGTTGTCGGTCGGTCCGTCCGTGTAAAGCGTCAGGCTAAACATCTGATTCCCACCGAAAGCCGGGAAGTTGTGATCGTCGCCATGTGAGTTTGCTCACCAGGCGCCTCTCAAATAGGGCACTTCGGGCCGCCCACCGGTATCCCCGAAACGGACATTGCTCCACCGAAGCCACCATTCCGCTCTCGATCATGGCGACTGGGACACCCCCCGCCCGTACGGGGAACGTCCATGAATGCCCGCTTTCCCCTAGATCACTTTCTACGTCTCGTTACCCTCTCCTCACACGGGGTCACGGCAGGTGCGGCGCGTCCCGCGGGCCTTGTTGGAGATCCTGCACTGTGCTGAAATTCCCGGGACCGTCGCGGGATGGAACCGGCGCACTCAGGCGCGAGTCAGCGCCGAGCTGCGACGGGGAGGGGAGCCAGCGCCGGTCACTCACGACCACAGGGGGGCGTTTCAGGTCGCCCTTCGAACTACGCCGACACCGTCCTGCCCGCGTATGCGGTGGGGACGCCTGGTCCAGAGGTTGCGACGCTAGTGCAGGGACGTAAGAACAGGGATGGCAGCGCTGCGGCGGAGCCGGAGCCGCGCGGCGGGACCGGCCCGATAACAGGCGGCTCCCAGCCCCCGCACGCCCAGAACCCGGGGCGCACGGCGTCCGTCGAGACGGGTGAGCGCGACGGGCGCTCCCAGGTCTCCGGCGGGCCGGCCACCCCGGAGCCCGCGGCGGCCAAGGCCAAGGCGACGCCCGGGCCCGGCCCGCGAATAGCGCTGCGCAACTGGCGCATCTCGACCCGTCTGGTCGCGCTGCTGACCCTGCCCGTGGTCGCCGCGACCTCGCTGGGCGCGCTGCGCATCTCGGAGTCCCTCGACGACATCCAGCAGCTCGACAACATGAAGCTGCTGACCGAGATGACGAAGCAGGCCACCGACCTGGCGTCGGCGCTCCAGGAGGAGCGCGACCAGTCGGCCGGTCCGCTGTCGAACGACCCCAAGGCGACCAGCGACTTCAGCATCAAGGCGGCGCGCCAGAAGACCGACCGCGCCCGTGGCACGTTCCTGGAAAGCACGACGGACATCGAGGGCGAGAGCGGCTCCGGCAGCCTGAACGGTGTGCGGGAGCACGCCGTTCAGATCGCCAGCGAGCTGATCAACCTCAACAAGATCCGGCAGAGCGCGTACGCCTCCAAGACCAACTCGTCGCAGACGGTCGAGGCCTACGCCCGCATCATCGAGCAGCTGCTCTCCCTGTCCACCGACATGGCGCAGGCCACCAGCAGCCCCGAGATGATCCAGCGCACCCGCGCGCTCGCCGCGTTCTCCTCCGCCAAGGAGTACGCCTCCGAGCAGCGGGCGGTCATCGCGGCGGCCCTGCCGCCCAACAGCTCCACGTCCGGCAAGCTCTCCGAGGTCGACCGCCAGTACGCGTCGGCGGCCCAGGACAACCAGTCGTCGGAGCTGGACTCCTTCAAGAGCGTCTACGGCGAGGTGGGTGCGCAGGAGCTGCTCAAGCCCCTCGACGAGAACAACGCCACCATCAAGGCGGCGGACAACTACGCGAACCGGGTGCTCACCAAGGAAGGTGGCATCGCGACCCAGGACAAGCGCTCCTACAAGGACTGGGTCGACGCGGACAGCTCCCGTATCCAGGAGATGTCCAAGATCGAGCTGACGCTGCTCAACCAGATGGAGCAGCAGGCCCGCGAACTGCGCAACTCCTCCGAGCAGTCGGCCATCATCAACGGTGCGCTGATCCTGCTCGTGCTCGGCGTCTCCCTCGTCGGCGCGTTCGTCGTGGCCCGCTCCATGATCCGCTCGCTGCGCCGGCTCCAGGACACCGCGACCAAGGTCGCCCAGGACCGGCTGCCCGAGCTGGTCAAGCAGCTCTCCGAGTCCGACCCGCAGGACGTCGACACCTCCGTCGAGTCCGTCGGTGTGCACTCCCGGGACGAGATCGGCCAGGTGGCCGCGGCCTTCGACGACGTGCACCGCGAGGCCGTCCGCCTCGCCGCCGAGCAGGCCCTGCTGCGGGGCAACGTCAACGCGATGTTCACCAACCTCTCGCGCCGTTCCCAGGGCCTCATCCAGCGCCAGCTCTCCCTCATCTCCGAGCTGGAGTCCCGCGAGGCCGACCCCGACCAGCTCTCCTCGCTGTTCAAGCTCGACCACCTCGCGACCCGCATGCGCCGTAACGGCGAGAACCTCCTCGTCCTCGCCGGTGAGGAGCCGGGGCGCCGCTGGACCCGGCCCGTCCCGCTCGTCGACGTGCTGCGTGCCGCGGCCTCCGAGGTGGAGCAGTACGAGCGCATCGAGCTCGCCGCGGTCCCCGCGACCGAGGTCGCCGGCCGCGTCGTCAACGACCTCGTGCACCTGCTCGCCGAGCTGCTCGAGAACGCGACCTCGTTCTCCTCGCCGCAGACCAAGGTGAAGGTGACCGGTCACGCGCTGCCCGACGGGCGCGTGCTGATCGAGATCCACGACACCGGTATCGGCCTCTCCCCCGAGGACCTCGCGGCGATCAACGAGCGGCTCGCCTCGCCGCCCACCGTGGACGTGTCGGTCTCGCGCCGCATGGGCCTGTTCGTGGTCGGCCGCCTCTCGCAGCGGCACGGCATCCGGATCCAGCTCCGCCCCTCCGACTCCGGTGGTACGACCGCCCTGGTCATGCTGCCCGTCGACGTCGCCCAGGGCGGCAAGAAGATTCCCGGCCAGGCGGGTCCCGGCGGTGGCGGTCCCGCCGCCGCGCAGGCCGCGGCCGGTGCCGGTGCCGCGCGGCGCGGTGTCGCGCCGGGCTCCGGCGGCGGCGCCGCGGGCCGGCTCAACTCCGGTCCCGGTGCGGCACGGCCGCAGGTCGGTGCCGGTGCCGGTGGCCCGCGGGCGGCGCTGCCCGCCCGCGACGGCGGCTTCCCGAACCCGCAGGGCGGGCCCCAGGGTCCGCTGAACCCGCAGGGTCCCCAGGGCCCGCGGGATCCGGGGCAGCAGCGCGGTCCGCAGAACCCGGCGGCCCCGCAGTCCCCGCAGCGTCCCGGCGCCCCGCTGCCCGCCCGCGCCCAGCAGAACCCGCAGAACGCGCCGAACCCGCAGGCCGTGACCGGTTCGGGCACCGGCGTCTTCAGCAACGCCCCGCAGGGCCCGGTCCCGCCGCAGCAGCGCACGCACAAGGACCCGGCGGAGAAGCAGGGCCGGCGCCGTCCGGTGCTGCCCGCCCGCGGCGGCCCGCGCGCCGAACTGCCCGGTGGCAGCCCGGCGCCCCGTGTGCCGAGCTGGAGCGACGAGAACGCGCAGCCGCACCTCGACGCGCCGCGCGGCCACGACGAGCCGGACTCGACGTCGCAGTTCCCGCGGATCCAGGACGAGCACCAGGGGCCGGGTTCCACGGCCGAGTTCGCCCGCCCCGACTACGACGCGCCGCGCCCCGCGCCCCGCGACGAGAACCAGGGTCAGGGCACCGGCCAGTTCGTCCGGTCCGACGTCTTCGGCGGCGCGCCCGACCGGAACGGCGCCGGGACCGGCAACAACAACGGCAACGCCAACCCCAGCGGCAACGGCAACGGCAACGGCTTCCAGGACAGTGGCTTCCGGGACGGCGGTTACCAGGACGGCGGGTATCAGGACGGCGGCTTCCCCGGCCGCCAGGAGCCGTCGCACACGGGCCAGTACGAGCGTCCGCAGGACCCGTCCGGCACGGGCCAGTACGAGCGCCCCCAGGACCCCGCGCACACCGGGCAGTACGGCCAGTACGGCCGCGGGCAGGACCCGGCGGCCACCGGGCAGTACGAGCGTCCGCAGGAGCCGGCCCACACCGGCCAGTACGGCCGGCTGCCCGGTCCCGCGGACAGCGGGCAGTACGCGCGCCCCCAGGACCCGGCGCACACCGGCCAGTACGGCCAGGCGCAGGACCCGCTCGGGACCGGCCAGTACGAGCGGCCGACGGCCCCGCGTCAGCGCGGCGGCCAGGACTTCCCGCCCGGGCCGCGTCCGGCCGGTCAGGACCGGGGCGTCCCGGCGCAGCAGGAGTACCTGCCGCCGGCCACCGGGCCCGGCGACGGCCGTACGCCGCTGTACGACACGCTGGAGACGAACTGGTTCCACGGCCAGCAGGGCCAGGGACAGCACCAGGGCCAGGCCCAGAACCAGGGACAGCACCAGGGGCAGGCCCAGCAGCACGCCCAGGACCCGCAGCAGGGGCGGCCCGGCCGTTCGCTGCCGCAGCGCGGTGGCCAGCAGGCCGCTCCGCAGCAGGCTCCGCGGCGTGCCCAGCCGGGCGCCGCGGCGGCCCCCTCGGCCGCCGGTCAGGGCCAGGGCCAGGCGAGTTGGCGGCAGTCCCCGAACGACGAGCTGATGCGTCAGGCCGAGCGGGTACGCAAGCCCGCCGCGGGCGGCGTCACCGTCTCGGGTCTGCCGCGCCGTGTGCCGCGGGCGAACCTCGTGGCGGGCACGGCCCAGGAACAGCAGAACCAGACCGGCCCTCAGGTCTCGCGCGCCCCCGATGACGTGCGAGGACGGCTGACCAATCTCCGTAGGGGCATCCAGCAGGGACGGCAGGCCGGCGGCACAGGTCAGACCGGCAGCCACCCCCGCCCCACTCACCAGCAGGAGCGTTAGTTGAGCCAGATGAGCCAGGCGGCACAGAACCTGAACTGGTTGATCACCAACTTCGTGGACAACACGCCGGGGGTCTCCCACACGGTCGTGGTGTCCGCGGACGGTCTGCTGCTCGCGATGTCCGAGGGCTTCCCGCGCGATCGCGCGGACCAGCTGGCGGCCGTCGCGTCGGGGCTGACCTCGCTGACGGCGGGGGCGTCGAGAATCTTCGAGGGCGGCCCGGTCAATCAGACGGTCGTGGAGATGGAGCGCGGCTTCCTCTTCATCATGTCCGTCTCCGACGGATCATCGCTCGCCGTGCTCGCGCACCCCGACTGCGACATCGGCCTCGTCGGGTACGAGATGGCGCTCCTCGTCGACCGGGCGGGCGCCGTCCTCACCCCGGATCTCCGTGCCGAGCTGCAGGGCAGCCTGCTGCACTGACGGGGGTGACGGCCGGTAACCCCGGCCACACCGCAAGTCTGCTGTATCCCAAGGCCCGGAATCCAGAGCAGTCACGTAATCCCCTTCCGATCTGCGTCCCGTCACCGTATGGCCGTCACAATCCCCCCACCGGCCCACCCTCAGACGGCAGCCCCGGCTCGCCGTCCCGCCCGGAGGATCCATGACCCCGCCCACCGCTCCTCACGATCCGTACGGCAGTGCAGCCGCACAGGCCGCCTACGGTTATGAGGGCGACCAGCCGCTGGTCCGCCCGTACGCGATGACCGGCGGCCGGACCCGGCCGCGCTACCAGCTCGCCATCGAGGCGCTGGTGAGCACGACCGCCGACCCCTCGGCCCTGGGGACGCTGCTGCCCGAGCACCAGCGCATCTGCCACCTGTGCCGCGAGGTGAAGTCGGTCGCCGAGGTGTCGGCCCTGCTGTCGATGCCGCTCGGGGTGGCCCGGATCCTCGTCGCGGACCTGGCCGAGGCCGGGCTCGTCGCGATCCACCAGCCCGGCGGCGACGAGGCCAACGGTGGCGCTCCGGACGTGACTCTGCTCGAAAGGGTGCTCAGTGGACTTCGCAAGCTCTGACGGCGCCACGGGGGCCGCTCCCCGTTCGACCACCTCGGCCAAGATCGTGGTGGCCGGTGGCTTCGGCGTCGGCAAGACCACGTTCGTGGGCGCTGTCTCCGAGATCAACCCGCTGCGCACCGAGGCCGTCATGACCTCGGCGAGCGCCGGCATCGACGACCTCACCCACACCGGGGACAAGACGACCACCACGGTCGCCATGGACTTCGGCCGCATCACGCTCGACCAGGACCTGATCCTGTACCTGTTCGGCACGCCGGGACAGGACCGCTTCTGGTTCATGTGGGACGACCTGGTGCGCGGCGCCATCGGTGCCATCGTGCTGGTCGACACGCGCCGGCTCGCCGACTGCTTCCCGGCCGTCGACTACTTCGAGAACTCCGGGCTGCCGTTCGTCGTCGCCCTCAACGGCTTCGACGGGCACCAGCCGTACAACCCGGAAGAGGTGCGCGAGGCGCTCCAGATCGGCCCGGACACCCCGATCATCACGACGGACGCCCGGCACCGTGCGGATGCAAAGAGTGGCCTGATCACGCTGGTGGAGCACGCGCTGATGGCGCGGCTCAAGTAGTCAGAAACGGTCGGAAGTCGGCCACCAAGTGGCTGGATTCGTACGGTAGTTGTCGTAGTTGTCGCAGGTCCGTCGCGGCGGCCCCTGTGGCGTTTGACACGCGGGGCTGCTGTGTTCATAACGTTTCGACAGAGAATTCCGGGTGGGCCGACACACGTCGCGCACACCCGGTTCCACTGCGCTCACAAGAGCCCCGCCTTTTGGCGGGGCTCGCTCTTTATGACCGTTTTATCTAGGGCATACATCACCGGGAGGTTCCGCTTCCGACTGTTTGGAGGTGCGCCGTCTGACGTGCTGGAATGCGCTGAACTGCCCAGTAGGTACGGGCCTGGAGACATACCGCGGCACAACGTAGGTGCCGACGCCGAGAGGTTGTTGGTCGAGTGAGGCGAAGCAAGAACAGTCCCGAGCCGGCGTCGGCGCGGGGCAACTTCACCCCGCCGCCGCGTACAGCGGCGCAGGCCGCTCCGGCCGAGACGGCGGCGCCCGAGCCGTCGGGCGGCCGGATGTCGCCGCGCAACTGGCGCGTGCCCACGAAGCTGAACGCGATCCTGCTCATACCCGTGCTGGTCGGCCTGGTCATGGGCGGCTTCCAGGTGAAGAACTCCATCGACACCTGGCACGAGGCCGAGGACGCGGAGAGCACCGCCCGCCTCGTCCAGGCCTCGCTGACGTACGGCAACCGCCTCGTCGAGGAGCGCGACATCTCCGCCGCTCCGCTGCTCCAGGGCAAGAAGAACGACCCGGACGTCGTCAAGGCCCGCGCGGCGACGGACGCCGCCGCCGACGCGTTCCACACGGCCGCCAAGAACATGCCGCACAAGGAGGGCCTGGAGCGCCGCATGGCGCAGTTCACCCAGGTCGAGGGCGGCCTCAGCAAGCTGCGCGCCGCCTCCTACACCGCCAAGCTGCCCGGCGTGGCCACCGAAGAGGGCTACGTCGCCATCCAGCACCCGCTGATGGAGTTCGCCAACGAGCTGGGCCTGGGCACCGGCAACATCACCAGCTACGGCCGCACGGTCTACGCGATCTCGCTCACAAAGGCGGCGCTCTCCCTGGAGCGCTCCATCGGTATGCACCTGCTGGTCAAGCCGGGTCCGACCGTCACGCAATTCGCCAAGCAGCGCACCGCGCTCGGCAGCTACGCCTACCTCGAGGGCATCGCCATCGAGGAGTACAAGGGCGGCGGCACGCCCGAGGACCTCAAGAAGCTCGACGCCACGATCAAGCAGCTGAAGACGGACGGCGCCAAGCAGGCCGCCGCCGCCAAGGCGAAGGACCCGAGCTACATCCCGCCGCCGGCCGACTCCACCGAGATGGTCGGCGATCTGGTGGCGCTGCCCAGCACCCAGCCCAGCGCCCGGCTCGCCCTCGCCCAGAAGGGCGTGACGGCCGAGAACTGGTGGGCGGTCAACACCGCGAAGTTCGACGCCTACCGCACGATCGAGTCGGATCTCGCCGACCGGGCCGTGACCGAGGCCTCCGGCATCGCCGCCGACGCCAAGCAGCAGGCGTTCATCATCGGTGCCGCCGTCGTCGTCGCGCTGCTCGCCGCGTTCATCATCGCCGGGATGATGGCCCGCCAGATGTCCCGCTCGATGCGCCGGCTGCGCTCCGCCGCCTTCGACGTCGCCGAGCAGCGGCTGCCGATGCTGGTCGACCAGCTCTCGCGCACCGACCCGGGCCGGGTGGACACCCGCGTCCAGCCCATCCCGATCAACACCAGGGACGAGATCGGCGAGGTCGCCCGCGCCTTCGACCAGGTGCACCGGGAGGCCGTCCGGCTCGCCGCCGAGCAGGCCCTGCTGCGCGGCAACATCAACGCGATCTTCACCAACCTGTCGCGCCGCAACCAGTCGCTGATCGAGGGCCAGCTGACCCTCATCACCGACCTGGAGAACAACGAGGCCGACCCGGACCAGCTGGAGAACCTCTTCCGCCTGGACCACCTCGCGACCCGTATGCGCCGCAACGGCGAGAACCTCCTGGTCCTCGCCGGTGAGGAGCCCGGCCGCCGCTGGGACCAGCCGGTCCCGCTGGTCGACGTGTTGCGCGCCGCCTCCTCCGAGGTGGAGCAGTACGAGCGCGTCGAGCTCTCCGGCGTCCCCGAGGCCGACATCCACGGCCGCGCGGTCACCGACCTCGTGCACGCCCTCGCCGAGCTGCTGGAGAACGCCACCACGTTCTCCTCGCCGCAGACCAAGGTCCGCGTCACCGCGACCCGGCTGCCCGACGGCCGCATCATGATCGAGATCCACGACAAGGGCATCGGCCTGACCGCCGAGGACTTCGCGGACATCAACCACAAGCTGGCCAACCCGCCTACCGTGGACGCCGCGATCTCCCAGCGCATGGGCCTGTTCGTGGTCGGGCGGCTCGCCGACCGGCACGGCATCCGCGTCCAGCTGCGCCCCTCTGGCGAGCAGGCGGGCACGACCTCGCTGGTCATGCTCCCGGACGCGATCACCCACGGCGGCAGCGGCCAGCAGCCGGGCGAGCCCGATTTTTCTGAGTTCACCGTCTCGACCATGATCCCGCAGCAGCAGGCCTTCGAGAAGGAGCCGCTGCGCACCGCGGCCGAGCTCGGCTTCGACGACAGCCGCTACGACGTCCCGGACGACGCCCGCGAGCTGGACCCCGTCGGCCGCTCCCTGATGCGTGAGGAGCGGCGTGCCGCCCTGGAGGCGCAGACCCTGGGGCAGGACGCCGAGGACGACCGCCCGCTCTTCCGTGACGAGATCGAGCAGCGGCAGTCCCCGCAGCCGTACGCCGAGCAGCCCTCGTACGACGCTCAGCAGCACGGCTACGACCAGCAGCAGCAGATCGCCTACGACGATCAGGGTCAGGGCGTCTACGACAACGGGCAGCAGGCCGCCTACGGCGAACAGCACCAGAACGGGTACGACGGATACGCTCCGGCGCAGTCGGCCTTCGACGGATCCCAGCCGGCCCCTTACGACCCCGGCTTCGCCCCGCAGAACGGCTATGCGGACTCCCCCCAGGAGCCCTACAACGCCTTCGAGCAGCCCGTCCGGCAGGACGACTGGCAGGCGCGGGACGGCTACCAGGGCGACTTCGGCACCCCGTACGCGCCCGAAGCGGAATCCGCGCAGAGCCCTGACGCGACGGACCGGGAGAGCGTAGGCTTCGGCCCGGGTACCCCTGCCGGTCCTGCGCTTGCGGCGGGCCCCTCTCCTTCCGTCACGCACGATCTCACCGACGCGGGTCTGCCGCGTCGCGGTGGTTCCGGCGCCCCCCAGCGCCAGGAGCCGGCGCAGGACCAGCCCGCCGACACCACCCCCGACGACACCAGCTGGCGCTCGGCCAACGACGAGCGGTGGGGGCGTGCGGAGCGGCTCAAGCAGCCGAAGGCGGGCGGGGTCACCTCGTCCGGCCTGCCGCGCCGGGTGCCCAAGGCCAACCTGGTGGAGGGCGCCGCGGAGTCGACGCCGCAAGGCGGCCCCTCGATCTCCCGCGCCCCCGAGGACGTGCGGGGCCGGCTGAGCAATCTGCGCCGCGGCGTGCAGCGCGGCCGCAGTGAAGGCAGTAGTGACCAGCAGTGACCGTAGTGACGACGAACGGCCAGGACAGCGGGTTTCCCGGTGGCCCTGACAGCACCTACAACCAGGAGCGTTAGTGTGAGCCCGATGAGCCAGGCGGCACAGAACCTGAACTGGTTGATCACCAACTTCGTGGACAACACCCCCGGGGTGTCCCACACGGTGGTGGTCTCCGCCGACGGACTCCTTCTGGCGATGTCCGAAGGGTTCCCCCGCGACCGCGCCGACCAGCTGGCGGCCGTCGCGTCGGGACTGACCTCGCTGACCGCGGGCGCGTCCCGCATCTTCGAGGGTGGCGCGGTGAACCAGACAGTTGTGGAGATGGAGCGAGGATTCCTCTTCATCATGTCCATCTCCGACGGTTCTTCTCTTGCCGTCCTTGCACACCCGGAGGCGGACATTGGCCTCGTTGGGTACGAGATGGCACTTCTTGTCGACCGCGCGGGCACGGTTCTCACGCCCGACCTGCGTGCGGAGCTTCAGGGAAGCCTTCTCAACTAACAGACAGGCGGTGCGTTTTCGCGTCCCGTGGCCGTAAAGTTTCGGGACGCGGCTCCACAGTGATGGTGCCCAGCGCAGTCGGAGGAGGAGTACGTGTCTGGTTCAGCAACACCCCCGAGCGGTTCGTCGGCCCACTGGCCGCCCTACGGCCCCGTCCAGGGGCAGGGTCAGCCGGGCGCGGGCCAGGGCGACGGTTCGCAGAACCGGTACAACTTCCCTCGCACGCCGAGCCACGCCCGGCCGACCCGGCAGCCCGGTCCCTACGACCAGCCGCCGGCGCCCCGGATCCAGCCTGTGCAGCCGCAGCCGCGTCCTGACGCGAGGCCCGCCGCCGCGAACAATCCCCTGGTGCGCCCGTACGCCATGACGGGCGGCCGCACCAGGCCGCGCTACCAGCTCGCCATCGAGGCGCTGGTGCACACCACCGCGCAGCCGCACCAGTTGCAGGGCCAACTGCCCGAGCACCAGCGGATCTGCCACCTCTGCCGAGAGATCAAGTCGGTGGCCGAGATCTCGGCCCTGCTCTCCATCCCCCTCGGCGTGGCCAGGATTCTCGTCGCCGACTTGGCGGAGGCGGGCCTGGTCGCCATCCATCAGCCCGGCGGCGACGAGAACGCCGGCGGCCAGCCAGACGTGACACTGCTCGAAAGGGTGCTCAGTGGACTTCGCAAGCTCTAGCGGAGGGCCGGTTGCTCAGAGTCGCTCCACCACGTCCGCGAAGATCGTGGTGGCGGGCGGCTTCGGCGTCGGCAAGACGACGTTCGTCGGCGCCGTGTCGGAGATCAACCCGCTGCGCACCGAGGCCGTCATGACGTCCGCGTCCGCGGGCATCGACGACCTCACCCACACCGGGGACAAGACGACCACCACGGTCGCCATGGACTTCGGCCGCATCACGCTCGACCAGGACCTGATCCTGTACCTGTTCGGCACGCCGGGACAGGACCGCTTCTGGTTCATGTGGGACGACCTGGTGCGCGGCGCCATCGGCGCGGTCGTCCTCGTGGACACCCGCCGGCTCGCCGACTGCTTCCCGGCCGTCGACTACTTCGAGAACTCCGGGCTGCCGTTCGTCATCGCCCTCAACGGGTTCGACGGCAACCAGCCCTACGGGCCCGACGAGGTGCGCGAGGCGCTCCAGATCGGCCCGGACACCCCGATCATCACGACGGACGCCCGGCACCGCGCGGACGCCAAGTCCTCGCTCATCACCCTGGTCGAGCACGCGCTGATGGCGCGCCTGCGCTGAGGCGCCCCCGCCCGGTCCGGCCGCGGGCCGCGCGCACGACGAAGCCCCGCTCTCCCGAGGGAGAGCGGGGCTTCGTCGTGCGGCGTGGGGCTCAGCGCCAGCTGTGCGGCGCGCGGAAGCCGGGCTCGCGCTCCAGGCGGCGCCAGCCGGCCCGGTCCTGCCGGACGCGGTGGGCCGGGGCCTGCGGGGCCGCGGCGGCGCGGGCGAGGAGGATCGCGGTGATGGCCGCGACCTCTTCGGGGTCGGCGTGGCCCTTCTCGACACGGATGTCAGGCATGGACATGGGGCAGGTCTCCTACGAGTAGGTGCCGCTACTGCGGCGGGTTGCCGTGCTTGCGGGAGGGCAGGTCGGCGTGCTTGGTGCGCAGCATGGCGAGCGAGCGGACGAGTACCTCGCGGGTCTCGGCGGGGTCGATCACGTCGTCGACCAGGCCGCGCTCGGCCGCGTAGTAGGGGTGCATCAGCTCGGCCTTGTACTCCTTGACCATGCGGGCGCGCATGGCCTCGGGGTCCTCGGCTCCGGCGATCTGGCGGCGGAAGATGACGTTGGCGGCACCTTCGGCGCCCATCACGGCGATCTCGTTCGTGGGCCAGGCGTAGGTGAGGTCGGCGCCGATGGACTGCGAGTCCATGACGATGTAGGCGCCGCCGTAGGCCTTGCGCAGGATGAGCGAGATGCGCGGCACGGTGGCGTTGCAGTACGCGTACAGGAGCTTGGCGCCGTGGCGGATGATGCCGCCGTGCTCCTGGTCGACGCCCGGCAGGAAGCCCGGCACGTCGAGCAGCGTCACGATGGGGATGTTGAAGGCGTCGCACATCTGCACGAAGCGCGCGGCCTTCTCGCTCGCCTCGATGTCCAGGACGCCGGCGAGGGCCTGCGGCTGGTTGGCGACGATGCCGACGACCTGTCCGTCGAGGCGGGCCAGGGCGCAGATGATGTTGCGTGCCCAGCGCTCGTGGACCTCCAGGTAGTCGCCGTCGTCGACGAGCTCCTCGATGACCTTGGTCATGTCGTACGGGCGGTTGCCGTCGGCGGGGACCAGGTCGAGCAGGACGTCGCCGCGGCGCTCGGCCGGGTCGTCGGTGGGGGTCGCCGGGGGATTCTCGCGGTTGTTCTGCGGGAGCATCGACAGGAGGTAGCGGACCTCGGCGAGGCAGGTCTCCTCGTCGTCGTAGGCGAAGTGCGCGACGCCGCTGGTCTCGGCGTGCACGTCCGCGCCACCGAGCCCGTTCTGCGTGATCTCCTCACCCGTGACCGCCTTGACGACGTCCGGGCCGGTGATGAACATCTGCGAGGTGTCACGGACCATGAACACGAAGTCGGTCAGCGCCGGACTGTAGGCCGCGCCGCCCGCGCACGGGCCCAGCATCACGCTGATCTGCGGGATGACACCCGAGGCCTTCGTGTTGCGCTGGAAGATGCCGCCGTACCCGGCCAGCGCCGAGACGCCCTCCTGGATGCGGGCGCCCGCGCCGTCGTTCAGCGACACCAGCGGCGCACCCGCCGCGATGGCCATGTCCATGATCTTGTGGATCTTCGTCGCGTGGGCCTCGCCCAGCGCGCCGCCGAAGATCCGGAAGTCGTGCGCGTAGACGAAGACCGTCCGGCCCTCCACCGTGCCCCAGCCGGTGATCACACCGTCCGTGTACGGCTTCTTCGCCTCCAGACCGAACCCGACCGCCCGGTGCCGGCGCAACTGCTCGACCTCCTTGAACGACCCCTCGTCCAGGAGCAGCTCGATGCGCTCGCGCGCCGTCAGCTTGCCCTTGGCCCGCTGGGCCTCGGTCGCCTTGTCGCTGGGTCCGCGCAGGGCCTGCTCACGGATCGCGTGCAGCTCGGCCACGCGCCCGCGGGCGTCGGTGGGCTCGTCCCCGGGGGTGGAGGCGGTGTCGTCCAAAACGGTCATGTAGTGACCTTACGAAGCCGACCAAGAAAACGGGCCGTCGACTTCGCACAGTCTCCGGCTCGTTTTCCTGGTAGCCCTGAACAGAACCGTGCCCACATGCAGCTGAAGTCACTGCTCAGGACCGGGTCGGCTTGTAGGGGTCGGACAAGTGGGACCCGTGAGAGTCCCGTCACACTCCGCAGCGGTCAGCCGAGGGTGCCCGCGTAGACGGCCGCCGCTCCGAGCTCCTCCTCGATCCGGACGAGCTGGTTGTACTTGGCCGTGCGGTCGGAGCGGGAGAGGGAGCCGGTCTTGATCTGGCCGCAGCCCGTGGCGACCGCCAGGTCCGCGATCGTGGTGTCCTCCGTCTCGCCGGAGCGGTGCGAGATGACCGCCGCCCAGCCGGCCCGCCGCGCGGCGGAGATGGTGCCGAGCGCCTCCGTCAGGGTACCGATCTGGTTGACCTTGATTAGCACCGCGTTGCCGACGCCCGTGCGGATGCCGTCGCGGACCAGGGTCTCGTTCGTGCAGAACACGTCGTCGCCGGTGAGCTGGCAGCGGTCGCCCACGCGGGCGGTGAGCGCGCGCCAGCCGTCGAGGTCGTCCTCGGCCATCGGGTCCTCGACGGAGACGACGGGGTAGGCGTCGATCAGCTTGGCCAGGTAGTCGACCTGCTCGTCGGTGGTGCGGCGGACGCCTTCGCCGCTGTACGCGTAGACCCCGTCCCGGTAGAACTCCGAGGTGGCCGGGTCCATGACGAGGCCGATGTCGGCGCCGGGCCGGTACCCGGTGCGCTCGATGGCGGCCATGACGAAGTCGAGCGCCTCCTCGGCCGTGCGCAGGGCGGGCGCGAAGCCGCCCTCGTCGCCGACGCCGGTGGAGTGGCCCGCGACGAGCAGGTCGCGGCGCAGGGTGTGGAAGACCTCGGAGCCCATCCGGACCGCCTCGGCGAAGGTCGCCGCGCCGACCGGGGCGATCATGAACTCCTGGAAGTCCAGCGGATTGTCGGCGTGGGCGCCGCCGTTGACGATGTTCATCATCGGGACGGGCAGGACACGGGCGTCGGAGCCGCCGAGGTAGCGGTAGAGGGGCAGGCGGTGCGCGGCCGCGGCGGCCTTGGCTGCGGCCAGGGAGACGCCGAGCACGGCGTTGGCCCCGAGCCGGGACTTGGTGGGGGTGCCGTCGAGGGCGATCAGGGCGGCGTCGAGACCGGCCTGGTCGTCGGCGTCGCGCCCGGTGACCGCGGCGGCGATCTCGCCCCGCACGTGGTCGACGGCGCGGTCGACGCCCTTGCCGTGCCAGCGCCCGGGGTCGCCGTCGCGCAGTTCGACGGCCTCGCGGGCGCCGGTGGAGGCGCCGGAGGGGACGGCGGCGCGGCCCAGGGAGCCGTCGTCGAGGACCACGTCGACCTCGACGGTGGGGTTGCCGCGGCTGTCGAGGACGGCGCGGGCGGTGACGGTGCGGATGGTGGAACCAACGGCCGGTGCGGGCATGGGAGTTCCTTTGCCTGGTCACGAGCCGGGCCCCGGCTGCGACGACGCTGGCGCTGAGCCCGACACGGAAAACTCTACAGCATTGCTGTTCAGTCAGGCTGTTCAGTTGTGCTGTTCAGTCCTGCTGTCGAGTTCGGCCGGGGCGCCTGAGGCGCCGCCCACCTGCGGGTTAGAGTTCCGTATGCCCTCCCCGGAATCCGCCGCCGTCGCCGCCGAACTGCGTACCGCGATGGGCAAGCTCTCGCGGCGCGTGAAGCACGAGGACCGGATCCCGCTCGGCCAGGTCGCCGTGCTCGGCGTCCTGGACCGCGAGGGCGCCATGACCACCAGCGACCTCGCCGCGGACCAGCGGGTGCGCCCCCAGTCGATGGCCCGCGCCGTGGGCCTGCTGGGCGAGCAGGGTCTGGTCGCCCGCCACCCCCACCCGACCGACGGCCGCAAGTCCCTGGTGCGGCTCACCGACGCCGGACGGGCCGCGCTCGAGACGGAGCGGACTCGCCGGGCAGGCTGGCTCGCCCAGGCCATCGAGGCCGAACTCACCGGCGAGGAGCGGGAGTTGCTGGCGCGCGGCGCCGCGCTCATGGAGCGCATCGCCGCGCGCTGAGGCCGGCCGCCCAGCGGCCGGCCCGCGGCCCGCTCAGCAGCCGCCGCAGTTGTAGTAGAGGACGTCCCAGTGGTTGCCCTCGTCGGCGTAGATGTTGCCCGAGCCGGACTTGTACTGGGCAGCGCCGTCACCGCGCAGCCCGATGTACGTGAAGGTGTTCTTGATGTAGTTGGTGACGCAGGTGTTCTTGCCGTAGTCGAGCTTGTAGCCGTTCCAGTGCGAGTACGTGCCGCTCGCGTGGCCCGTCTCGGTGCCGCCGGTGATGTTCAGGGCGCAGCCGGTGGCGCGCTTGAGGGTCTGGGCGCCCTGCGCGGTGGCCAGGTTGAGCTGGTCGAACGACGTGCAGGTGCTGTTGTTGCGATTCGAGCAGCCGCCGGAGGACGACCAGGTGACGCCGACCGAGCTGAACATCGAGGTCGCCGTGGCGTGCGTGATCTTGGTGGCGGCGAAGGCGTCGGTCGCGGAGGCGAGGACGCCGAAGCCGGGGGCGACGAGGGCGCCGGTGGTGAGCGCGAGCGCGGTGAGCGCCGAGCGGATGCGCATGGGGGGATCCCTTCCTGCTGTTGACCGTGCTGACGGTGAGACGGCTGTGGTGCAGGTGGAGCAAGGAGATGGTCCCGGGTTCTACGCGCGTCCGGAAGAGCGCGCGCACGATCTCCCGGCGAATTCGGCCGGGCGTCATCCTGCCGTTCGGGCGTCACTCACGCGTGGTCACCACGACGACACGCCGTGCTTGATGTTGAAAGTTGAACATCACCGCGCTACAGTCGTTCCTGTTGATGGTTCAACGTTCAACATCACCCGGCACCCCACCGTGCCGACCGTCCCTAAGGAGCACGCCATGGGCATCTTCGGCCGCAAGAACGAGACCGACACCACCACCGCCGCCTCCCCGGCCGACCCGGCGCTCGCGGCCGTCACCGGTGACTACACGGTCGACCCCGCGCACACCACCCTCGGCTTCGTCGCCCGGCACGCGATGGTGACGAACGTGAAGGGCGCCTTCACCGACTTCACCGGCGAGCTGCACCTCGACGGCACGGACCCCGCCAAGTCCTCCGCCTCCTTCGACGTCCGGATGGAGAGCATCGACACGGGCAACGCGGACCGCGACGGCCACCTCAAGAGCGCCGACTTCTTCAAGACCGACGAGTTCCCGACGATGACGTTCCGCTCGACGTCCGTCGAGGCGCTGGGCGGCAGCGACTACCGCGTCACCGGCGACCTCTCGATCCTGGGCACCACCAAGCCGCTCACCATCGACCTGGAGTACAACGGCTCCGCGAAGGACCCGTTCGGCAACGAGCGCGCCGGCTTCGAGGGCAAGGCCGAGATCCTGCGCTCCGCGTGGGGCCTGTCGTGGAACGCCGCGCTGGAGACCGGCGGCGTCCTCGTCTCCGACAAGATCAAGCTGAACTTCGACATCTCGGCGATCAAGAACGCCTGACCCGGTCCGGCACCGGACATGTGTGCGAAGTCGTGGCGGCCACGGAACACGTGGCCGCCACTTCGCACGCCCGGACCGCCCAGAACCGGCACCCCCGCGTGACCTGCGTCACAAAGCCGGGTCCCTGTGTCACATTCCGCCCCTCCCCCGGGGTCACACCTGTGAGCACCGACGGGAGGCAGTCATGTCCGACAGCACCACCCGCGCCGGACGCCCGCAGGCACCGGCGGGCGAGCGGGTCGCCGACTGGGTCGACGGGCGGCTCGGGGTCCACACCCTCGGCCGGAAGTACCTGCGGAAGATCTTCCCCGACCACTGGTCGTTCCTGCTGGGCGAGATCTGCCTCTACACCTTCATCATCCTGATCCTGACCGGTGTCTACCTGACCCTCTTCTTCCATCCGTCGATGAACGAGGTGGAGTACCACGGCAGTTACGTCCCGCTGACCGGCGTCCGGATGTCCGAGGCGTACTCCTCGACGCTCGACATCAGCTTCGACGTGCGCGGCGGTCTGCTGATCCGGCAGATCCACCACTGGTCGGCGCTCATCTTCGTCGCCGGGATGTTCGTGCACATGATGCGGCACTTCTTCACCGGCTCGTTCCGCAAACCGCGCGAGCTGAACTGGCTGTTCGGCTGGCTGCTGCTGTTCCTCGCCCTGTTCGAGGGCCTGCTGGGGTACTCGCTCCCGGACGACCTGCTCTCCGGCGCGGGGATGCGGCTCATCGAGGGCATGACGCTCGCCGTCCCGGTCGTCGGGACGTACCTCGTCTTCTTCCTCTTCGGCGGCGAGTTCCCGGGCGACGACATCGTGGCCCGGTTCTACTCCATCCATGTCCTGCTGCTGCCCGGCATCATGGCGGCCCTCGTCGTAACCCACCTGATCCTCGTCTTCTACCACAAGCACACCCAGTTCCCCGGCCCCGGCAAGACCGAGCGCAACGTCGTGGGCCAGCCGTTCTTCCCCGTCTACGTCGCGAAGGCCGGCGGCTTCTTCTTCCTCGTCTTCGGGGTCGTGGCGCTGGTCGCCGCCGTCGCCTCGATCAACCCGGTCTGGGTCTACGGCCCCTACCGCCCCGACCAGGTCTCCACCGGCGCCCAGCCCGACTGGTACCTCGGGTTCGCGGAGGGGCTGGTGCGGGTGATGCCCGGCTGGGAGTACGCCTTCTGGGGCCACACCCTCAACCTCGGCATCCTCGTCCCGCTCGTCGCGTTCCCGCTGTGGCTGGTCCTCATCGGGGTGTGGCCGTTCTTCGAGGCGTGGATCACCGGGGACCGCCGCGAGCACCACCTCCTGGACCGGCCCCGCAACCGGCCCGTGCGCACGGCTCTCGGTGTCGCCTGGCTGACCGGCTTCTTCGTGGCGCTCGGCGCGGGCGGCAACGATCTCATCGCCACGCACCTGCACCTCTCCGTCAACGCCATCACCTGGTGCGCCCGGGTGGCACTGATCGCCGGTCCCGTCCTCGCGTACGTCGTCACCAAGCGCATCTGCCTCGGCCTCCAGCGCCGGGACCGCGACAAGGTGCTGCACGGGCGTGAGACGGGCCGCGTCAAGCGCCTCCCGCACGGCGAGTACGTCGAACTCCACGAGCCGCTGCCGCGGGGTGAGCTGTACCGGCTGACCCAGCACGAGGAGCCGGGGGCCCTGCCGGACGCGGGCCCGGGTGGGACGGGCCGGGTGCGGGTCCGGCTCTCCCGGTGGATGCACGGGGAGGGGTCGCGGATCGCCAAGCCCCGGCGGGAGGAGCTGGAGGCCGGCTCCGGGCGTCACTGAGCCCCGAACTCGCACCACACGACCTTGCCCGGGTCCCGGTCACCGACCCCCCACGTGTCGGCCAGCGCGGCGACCAGGTGCAGCCCGCGCCCGTGTTCGGCCTCGGGCGGCGGCGCGGTCGCGGTGACCGTGCCGCCGCCGCTGTCGTGCACCTCGACGCGCACGACGCGGTGGGCGCACATCGCGATGTGCAGCCGAAAACCCCTTCCGGGCGGGACCCCGTGCAGCAGGGCGTTGGTCGTCAGCTCGCTGACGCAGAGGAGGACGTCGTCAAGGCGTTCGATCGCCTGCCAGTCGTGCAGGGCCCAGGCTGTGAAGGCGCGGGCCGCGGGGATGGATTTGCGCTCGCGTGTGTAGAACGCCTCGCGCTCGTAGGGCAGTTGTTCCATGCGGTGACTGTGATGGGCGTGCGCGGCGTGAGGGCAGCGCGGCAGGTCGTACATCTGCATTTGTACGAGTGCCTGCCGGTCGGGGCGGGTGAGATTTGGGAACGGTCCGCGTATGAAGAAGCGAGTGACGTCGTGGCACGCCATTGGGGCTCAGATCGCCCACTTCCGGAAGTATGTGGGCGTCACACAGGCGGGGCTGGCAGACCAACTGTGCGTCAGCCACGACAAGATGGCGTCGATCGAGCAAGGGCGGCGTCCGGTCGATCTGGCCCTGGCTGCCCAGATCGATGAATACCTCGACACCAAGGGAGCCTTGGCCGTTGCCGTGGCCAAGATTCCGGCTAGGGAGAAGTTTCCGGTGCTCGTGGCCGACTTGGTGGAGATCGAACAGGTCGCCGTGTCGATCCTGTCGTACGAGGCGCAGGTCGTACCCGGGCTGCTCCAGACCGAGGAGTACATGCGGGCCGTCTTCAACTGCCGCTACCCGCCCATCGGACGCGGCATGCTGGACGACTGGGTGCTGGGCCGCCTGGAGCGGCAGAAGGTATGGGAGCGTGAGGACCCGCCCGGCGCCAACTTCATCCTGGAGGAGACGATCCTCAGGCGGCCCATCGGCGGTCGCGAAGTCATGCGCGCGCAGATCCGGCACCTCTTGGAACTGAGCCGGCTCGACTGTTTGGGGCTCCAGATCATGCCTGCGGATCGAGTGCCGCACGCCGGGCTCGACGGTCCCTTGGAGCTGCTGGAAAACCCTGACCACGACTTCGTGGCGTACCTGGAGGGCCAACGTGTGAGCAGCGTCGTCGACGATCCCGACGAGGTGAGTATCTACCAACTCAAGTATGGAATGCTGCGGTCACAGGCACTGTCTCCAGCGGAGAGCACACATTTGCTGGACGAACTGCTAGGAGAGCGATGAGCACCGCAGCACCCCGTCCTGACGGGCGAACCGGACTTGCCTGGTTCAAGTCGTCGTACAGCGGCAGCGAGGGCGGCAACTGCCTGGAGGTAGCCGCGAACGGCACCGCCATCCACATCCGCGACTCCAAGAACGACCCCGCCACCGGCGCCGTGCTCACCGTCGCCCCCGACACCTGGACCGCGTTCCTGCGCCCCCATGTCACCCGCCCCTGAGCGGAGCGTCACCGCCGAGGCGGTGAAGCGGGAGATCCTCGACCCGGACGCCGGGTCCGACCCGTATCTCCTGCGCGGCGCACACATCCGCGGCGCCCTCGCGCTGGACGGCGCCGAGATCGGGCGGCTGGTGAAATTCGAGGAGTGCCGGTTCGACGGACCGGTCACCCTGGAAGGCGCCAGCACGCTCGCGTTCAGCGTCACCGACTGCGAGCTGCCCGGCTTCGTCGCCCCGACCGCGCAGATCGGTGGGCGGCTCGACCTGCGCGGGTCCACGATCACCGGCGGACACCGGGGGGCCGTGAACGTCACGCTCACCCACATAGCGGGCGCGCTCGTGCTGGACCGGGCCCACCTGGTGGCGCCCGGTGGGATCGCGCTGCACGCGGGCGGGCTCGTCATGCAGGGCGGCGTCTTCTGCAAGATCGGTTTCGTGGCGCACGGGCAAGTACTCTTCCCCGGCGCCGAGTTGCCCGGCGGCCTGTGGATGGACGGGGCCCGGATCGTGGTGCCGGCGCCGGAGGAGATCGCGTTCAACGGGGACGCGCTGCGGGCCTCCACGGTCCGGCTGCACCAGGGGTTCCGGGCCGAGGGCCGGGTCCGGCTGCGCGGGGCCCGGATCGAGGACCTGCTCTCGTTCCACGAGGCCGAACTCCGGGGCGGGCCCTCGTCGCTGATGGCGGTCGGTGCGCAGGTGGAGGCGCTCGACCTGCGGTTCGCCGCGCCCCCGGCGGGCGGCGTGGACCTGCGCAACGCCCGGGCGACCCGCATCCAGGACCGGCCAGGCACCTGGCGGGCCCCCCTCGGCCTGGACGGGCTGATGTACGACTGGATGGAGTCGACCGCCGCCACCCAGCGCGAGGACACCGTCAACCGCCTGGCGTGGCTGCGCAAGCAGAACAGCTTCACCCCGCAGCCGTACGAACAACTCGCTTCCTACTACCGGAAGCTGGGGCACGAGGACGAGGCCCGGCGGGTCCTGCTGGTGCGGGAGCGGCAGCGGCGCACCACGATGCGGCCGCTGGGCCGGATCTGGGGCTGGCTCCTGGAGGCGACCGTCGGCTACGGCTACCGGCCCTGGATCGCCGGGATCTGGCTGGCCGTGCTCACCCTGCTGGGCTCCCTGGTCTTCCACGCCCACCGGCCGGTGCCGAACAAGCCGGGCGAGGGCGCACCCTTCAATCCGGTCGCGTACACCCTGGACCTGCTGATCCCGGTGGGCGGGCTGGGCCAGCGGGACGGCTGGCACTGGGCCGAGGGCGGTGTCCAGGGGCTGGCGTACGCGCTGATCGCGCTCGGCTGGGTGCTGACGACGACCGTCCTGGCCGGGGTGACCCGGGCGCTCAGCCGCGCTTGAGGCGGCGTACGGCCGCGGACCGTCAGTCCTTGTCGACGACGGTCGTCACGGCCTGCGCCGCCCCGGGTGAGACACGGACGATCTTCGAACAGCGTGAACTGCTCTCGGTGAAGACGAAAACGCTTCCGGTGAACACCCGGTCGAAAGCGAGACTTCCGCCGGATTCGAGACGCCGTTGTTCGCTGCGGAGCCCGTCGGGTCCCAGCCAATAGACGGTGAGATCGGTACTGGATTCGTTCTCCACGCGCCAGGTGATCGGCATCCCGGCCGACGAGGCGAGCTGCCCCTCTTTGTCACACGAGTAGAACGAGGTGCCGCTGCTCCAGTAATAGACCGGGGTATAGGTGCTCGTCGGAGTCGGCTCGTCCGTGACCGGCTCGTCCGTCGGTTCCCCGGTCGTGGGAGCGTCGGTCGGCTCGTCCGTCGGCGACGGTGTCGGTGTCGGCTCGTCCGCCGACGGATCACCGCTGGTCGTGGGGGTCGCGGTCGGGGTGGGCGGGACCGAGGTGCCGATCGGGTCGGCGATGCCGCCGGAGCCGCTCCCGAGCGCGTCCGACGGTCCTGCCGTGCCGAGTTTGATCGCGACCAGCGCGATCACCACACTGAGTACGGCACACACCGCGCCGACGATCGTCCAGATTCCCGCGGCCCGGTGGAAGAATCCCTGATCGTCCGGCCCACCGCCGCCATTCGCCCCACCGCTCATGACACATTCCCCCCGGAGTCATGGAGGGATTAAAGCAGCCCCCCATTTACCGGGCCAGGGTCGGCGCGGAGGGCTTGCGGCCCCGAAACATCACCGCCCATAAGGCGCCGAATTCGGTCACCAGGCGCGGTGCACGGTCAGAATCCGCCGCCGAAGTCGCCTCCGCCGCCGCCCCCGCCGAAGCCGCCGCCGTCACCGAACCCGCCACCGTCGCCGAATCCGCCGCCGAAGTCCGAGGAGTCGAAGTCCGCGCCCGAGTAGTCGCCGCCCGTGACGTCGTTCCCGCCGAAGTCGCCGTACCCGGAGCCGTAGTCCGCCGCGTAGGCCGGGCCCGACATCATCGAGCCGAGCACGGTGCCGACCAGCAGCCCGGGCAGCATGCCGCCGCCGAAGTAGCCGCCGGCCCAGGGGCCGTACATCGGGCCCGCCTCGTAGTACGGCCGGCGCTCGCCCGCCCCCGCGTCGACCGTGCGGATCAGGGGCTCGTCCCCGTCCCGCAGCCGGGTGGCGTCCGCCGCGCAGACCGGGACCTGCCGGGGCGAGCCGCCGGGCGGCGTCCACTCCGCGTCCTCGACCGAGGGGCCGTGGCGCGGGTCGAAGAAGCAGGGGGCGCGGCGCTCGGGCAGCGGACGGCCCTCGCGGCGGGCGGCCAGCAGGGCGAGGGAGAAGCGGCCGTCCTCCAGCGCCTGCGTGACACCCCGGACGTCCTCGGGGCGCTGGGCCGCCGCCATGTACTGCTTGGCCTTCTCGTACGCGTCGAGCGCCCGCTCGTAGTCCGCGCGCATCGCGTCGTCCGCGCCCGCCTCCGCCGGATGGAAGTCGAGCCGGTCCAGCTCCTCGCCGAACGCGGTGATGTCCTCGTCGACCACGACGCGCAGCCGCTCCAGGGCCACGCGCCGCTCCTCCTCCTTGCGCCGCCGGTTGCGCCGGACCAGGGCGTACGCGCCCGCGCCGCCCGCCACGACGACCGCGCCGACGCCGATCAGCGGGCCCACGGAGGTGCCGCTCTCGCCACCGCCGCCCGCACCGGCCCACGAGGAGGGCGCCGAGCCGCGGGCCGAGCGGACCGCCGTGGAGACGAAGTCGTCGAGCTGCGCGCGCAGCGGCTCGCCCCGCACGCTCGCCGTCAGGTTGTGAACGGCGTCGGCCGACAGGACCTGGCGGTCGGCGCGGGCGTCGAAGGCACCGCCCAGCCGCACGCCGTAGACCCCGACGATGCCCGTCTTGGTCCGCAGGTCCGTGAAGAGGTCCTGTTTCGGGAAGTCGGCGGGCAGGACCGCCACCATCACCGGCTTGTCGGCGTCCTTGATCCTTCTCTCCAGGGCGTCGACGTCCGCCGAGGTCAGGCCGGTGGCCGCGGCCGGGTCGACGTAGACCGGGCTCTTCTCCAGGGCGTCCGCGACGGTGGAGACGTCCGACGCGGCGAAGGCGGCGGGCGTGACGGTGAGCGTCGCGCCGAGGGCGAGCAGCGGTGCGGCGAGGACGGCGAGCAAGGGCCTCATACCTCGACGCTAACGCAGGCGGGGTGTGAATGACGGGTCGGGGCGTTCGCGACGTGAAGTCTTGACGCGACTGGGGAACGCCCTTTAACTCACGTCTTGAACTAAGCCATGAGAGTTGACTGTTGGGACACAGGAGGCATCGTGCGCACCCCCACAACCACCCCCACACGACCCCCCACCCTGCTCCGGCTGCTGCTGGCCGGCGCCCTGACCGCCGCCGGACTGGCCGGCGCCGTCGCGGCCCCCGCCCAGGCCGCGGGCGAGCAGGTCACCGTCTGGCTCACCACCACCGACGACGGCGGCGGCCGGCACGTCACGCGCGGGCTGCAACCGCAGACCCCGGTCCCCTTCCAGGCGGGCGGCGGCGCCACCGGCACCACGATCACCGTCGACGAGAACACCCGGTACCAGACCTTCACCGGCGGCGGCGCGTCCTTCACGGACACCGCGGCCTGGCTGCTGAACTCCAGCGGCGCTCTCTCCGGGGCGACCCGGGACGCGACGATGAAGAAGCTGTTCTCCCCGAGCGAGGGCATCGGGCTCTCCTTCATCCGCAACCCCATGGGCGGCTCGGACCTCGCCCGGTTCGGATACACGTACGACGACGTACCGGCCGGGCAGAGCGACCCCTCGCTGGCGAAGTTCTCGATCGCGCACGACCAGGCCGACGTGCTCCCCCTGACCAAGCAGGCCAAGCAGCTCAACCCGGCCGCCACCGTGATGGCATCGCCGTGGACCGCGCCCGCCTGGATGAAGGACAACGGCCAGCTCAACGGCGGCTGGCTCAAGGCCGAGAACTACGGCGCCTACGCGAACTACTTCGTGAAGTACATCCAGGCCTATCAGGCGGCCGGGGTGCCCATCGACTACGTCACCGCGCAGAACGAGCCGACGTGCTGCTCGGGCTACCCCTCGATGAGCTGGAACGGCTCCGGGCTCGCGTACTTCACCAAGAGCGAGCTGCTGCCGAAGCTGGCGGGCGCGAACCTGCGGACCAAGGTGCTCGCCCACGACTGGAACTGGGACACCTACGACGCGTACGCGGCGCCGACCGTGGACGACGCGGCGGTGCGCTCGCACCCGAACTTCGGCGGGATCGCCTGGCACGGCTACGGCGGCGACGTCGCCAAGCAGACGGAGATCCACACCAAGTACCCGCAGCTGGACGCCTTCCAGACCGAGCACTCCGGTGGCACCTGGATCGCCAACCAGCAGCGCGAGGACATGACGAACATCATCGACTACACCCGCAACTGGGCGAAGTCGGTGACGAAGTGGTCGCTCGCCGTGGACCAGAACCGGGGTCCGCACAACGGCGGCTGCGGCACCTGCGACGGCCTCGTCACCGTCCACAACGGCGACTCCCGCTCCGGGCAGGTCGACTACACCATCGAGTACTACACGATGGGCCACCTGACGAAGTTCGTCCGGCCCGGCGCCTCGCGGATCGCCTCGACCGGGTCGAGCGCCGTGCCGAACGTCGCCTGGCGCAACACGGACGGCTCGAAGGCGCTGATCGCCTACAACGACGCCTCCGCCGCGAAGGACGTCACGATCAACTGGGGCGGTCAGCACGTCACTTACTCGCTGCCGGGCAAGACCTCCGCGACGTTCACCTGGAACGGGACGCAGGCCGGCGGCGCCGACCGCACCGGCGCCCTGCGCGGTCTGGGCGGCAAGTGCCTCGACGTGAAGGACGGGTCGACGGCCAACGGGACGGCCGCACAGATCTGGAGCTGCTACACCGGCTCGCAGAACCAGACGTGGACGCTCAAGGCGGACGGCACCGTGCGGGCGCTCGGCAGGTGCCTGGATGTGAACGGGGGTTCGACCGCCGACGGGGCCAAGGTGCAGCTGTACGACTGCAACGGGAGCGGGGCTCAGCAGTGGCGGCTGGAGCCCTCCGGGGACCTGGTGAACGCGGCTGCCGACAAGTGCCTTGACGTGACCGGGAATTCGAGCGCGGACGGGGTTGCGACTCAGCTGTGGTCGTGCACCGGTGCCGCCAATCAGAAGTGGACGCTCTTGTAGCTGAGGCCCGGGGCTCTGCCCCGGACCCCGCTCCTCAATCGCCGGAGGGGCTTTCAAGGGCTACTCGACCGGCTCCACGCCCGCCCGCAGCAGTCCGTACGTGTACGCGTCCTCCAGCGCGCCCCACGACGCCGCGATCACGTTCTCCGCGACGCCCACCGTCGACCACTCCCCCGCGCCGTCGGTCGTGGAGATCAGGACGCGGGTCGTGGAGGACGTGCCGTGCTTGCCCTCCAGGATGCGGACCTTGTAGTCGACCAGCTCCATCTCGGCGAGCTGGGGGTAGATCCGCTCCAGGCCGACGCGCAGGGCCCGGTCGAGGGCGTTGACCGGGCCGTTGCCCTCGGCGGTGGCGACGATGCGCTCGCCCTTGGCCCACAGCTTCACGGTCGCCTCGTTGGCGTGGCTGCCGTCGGGGCGGTCCTCGACGATGGCCCGCCAGGACTCGACGCGGAAGTAGCGGCGGGCCCGGCCCTCGGCCTCCTCGCGCAGCAGCAGTTCGAAGGAGGCGTCGGCGGCCTCGTAGGTGTACCCCTGGAGCTCGCGGTCCTTGACCCGCTCGACGACGCGGCCGACCAGTTCGCGGTCGCCGGAGATGTCGACGCCGAGCTCCTTGCCCTTCAGCTCGATGGAGGCGCGGCCCGCCATGTCGGAGACGAGCATCCGGATGCGGTTGCCGACGAGGTCGGGGTCGATGTGCTGGTAGAGGTCCGGGTCGACCTTGATCGCGGAGGCGTGCAGGCCCGCCTTGTGGGCGAAGGCGGAGACGCCGACGTAGGGCTGGTGCGTGGACGGCGTCAGGTTCACGACCTCGGCGATGGCGTGCGAGATGCGCGTCATCTCGCTCAGCGCGCCCTCGGGCAGGACCTTCTTGCCGTACTTCAGCTCCAGGGCCGCGACGACCGGGAAGAGGTTGGAGTTGCCGACACGCTCGCCGTAGCCGTTGGCGGTGCACTGCACGTGGGTGGCGCCCGCGTCGACGGCGGCGAGGGTGTTGGCGACGGCGCAGCCCGTGTCGTCCTGGGCGTGGATGCCGAGCCGGGCGCCGGTGTCGTCGAGGACGGTGTGCACGATCGCCTGGACCTGGGCGGGCAGCATGCCGCCGTTGGTGTCGCAGAGCACGACGACGGAGGCGCCCGCCTCGTGCGCGGCCCGTACGACCGCCTTGGCGTAGGCCGGGTTGGCGCGGTAGCCGTCGAAGAAGTGCTCGCAGTCGACGAAGACCCGGCGGCCCTCGGAGACGAGGTGGGAGACGGTGTCGCGGACCATCTCCAGGTTCTCGTCGAGGGTCGTGCGCAGGGCCAGCTCGACGTGCCGGTCGTGCGACTTCGCGACCAGGCAGATCACCGGGGCGCCGGAGTCCAGGAGCGCCTTGACCTGCGGGTCCTCCGACGCCTTGGCGCCCGCGCGGCGCGTCGCGCCGAATGCCACGAGCTGGGCGTGCCGGAAGTCGATCTCCTCCTGCGCGCGGGCGAAGAACTCGGTGTCGCGGGGGTTGGCGCCGGGCCAGCCGCCCTCGATGAAGCCCACGCCGAAGTCGTCCAGGTGCCGTGCGATGGTCAGCTTGTCCGCGACGGTGAGGTTGATGCCCTCGCGCTGCGCGCCGTCGCGCAGCGTCGTGTCGAAGACGTGGAAGGAATCGTCGAGTTCGCCGGTGCGTTCGTCGGTGCGTTCGCTGGGGCTGCTGCTCATGCTGATCGGGCTCCTGTATGGGATCTCGGTCTACCGGAATGACCGGCTCCACCGTCCGGCTATGATCCCGCGCGCTCTGCGCCTGGCATGGGGTGGGCCAGAAACGAGAAAAACCCCTCGCGGGTGCGAGAGGTCTGCGCGCGGGTCGAGGACGACGGTGTCCGCCCGTACGTGGTCGTACGAGACGGTCACTGCGGACCGGCGCGCCTGCTGCCAATAATCATGGCGAACGAGAGCACGCCCGCAGTCTGCCACAGCCCGGGCCGGGCCCGGACCGTGGTCTCACGATGCGGTCAGTGGGGTTCAGGCCACCGGTTGCGGGGCTTCCTGCGCCTGCTTCACCCGGTTCAGGTCGATGGTGCGGGTCTCGCGCATGCTCAGGTAGACGACCAGCGACACGGCCGCGCAGCCGGCCACGTACCAGAAGAAGCCGGACTCCATGCCGCCGTCCTTGAACCAGAGGGCGACGTACTCGGCGGTGCCGCCGAACAGGGCGTTGGCGAGGGCGTACGGCAGGGCGACGCCGAGGGCGCGGATGCCGGTCGGGAAGAGCTCCGCCTTCACGCACGCGTTGATGGAGGTGTAGCCGGTGACGACGACGAGCGCGAGCAGCGACAGGCCGAGCGCGGGCCAGAAGGAGCCCGCGTGCTGGAGCATCGTCATGATCGGCACGGTCAGGAAGGTCGAGCCGACGGCGAAGGTGATCAGCAGCGGGCGGCGGCCGATCCGGTCCGAGAGCGCGCCCGCGAGCGGCTGGAGACAGGCGAAGACGACGAGCGCGCAGAACGAGACGAGGGTCGCGGTCTGCTTGCTGAGACCGGCCGAGTTCGAGAGGTACTTGGTGAGGTACGTCGTGTACGTGTAGTACGCCACCGTGCCGCCCATGGTGAGCGCGACGACGAGGAACGCCTCGCGCCTGTGCGCCCACAGGGCCTTCATGCTGCCCTTGTCGTCCCCGGCCACGACGCCGCCGTCGGCGGACTCCTCGTAGACCTCGGTCTCCAGCATGCTGCGGCGCAGGTAGAAGATGATCGCCGCGCCGAGCGCGCCGACGACGAACGGGATGCGCCAGCCCCAGCCGTGCAGCGCGTCGTCGGAGAGGGTGCGCTGGAGGACGATCAGGAGCCCGAGGCCGACGATCTGGCCGGCCGTCATGGACACGTACTGGAAGCTGGAGGCGAAGCCGCGCCGCTTCGGGTCGGACGCCTCGGTGAGGTAGGTGGCGCTGGCCGCGTACTCGCCGCCGACCGACAGGCCCTGGAGGAGGCGGGCGACGAGCAGGACGGCGGCGCCGCCGTACCCGGCGACCGCGTAGGTCGGCGCGATCGCGATGAGGACGGCCGACGCCGACATCAGCGTCACCGTCAGGGTCAGCGCCGCCTTGCGGCCCTTGCGGTCACCGACCCGGCCGAGCAGCCAGCCGCCGACCGGGCGCATGAAGAAGCCGACGGCGAAGATGCCCGCGGTGTTCATCAGTTGCGCGGTCGGGTTCCCGTCGGGGAAGAACGCGCCCGCGAAGTACGTCGCGAAGCTCGCGTACACGAACCAGTCGAACCACTCGACCATGTTCCCGGCCGATCCGACCAGGACTTTCTTCCATTGCTCTCGTCCCATGACCGGCCACACTGGGGGACCGCCGGGCCGTGTGACAAGGGTGTACGGGGCAACGATCGCGCGTACTTGTGTTCATTGCGGTCACGGTCCCGGGCGCGGGGCGCTCACGCGGTGCGGGCGAGCTCCGCGAACGTGGCCAGCCAGTGGTCCGTGGTGAAGTCGCCGCTGTCCACGGCCGGGAGGCCCGCCGCGAGGTGCTCCCCGGCCGCCGCGGTGAGCCGGGTCCGTACCGGGCCCTCGGGCAGCGCGCCCGCGATCGTGCGCAGGGCGGCGGCGCGGGACAGGGCGAGGCCGAGGAGGTGACCGATGTGCGGGTCGGCGGGATCGGAGACGACCGGCACGTCGAGCAGGGCGCAGGGGGCGCCCGTGCGCAGCGCCGGCAGGAACCGGTCGAGCCAGCGCGCGAACGCCTCCGCGTCCAGCACCCGGCGCATCGCGTCCGCCTCGCTGAGCGCGGGCGACAGGAAGTCCTGGCCGGACGGTTCCCAGTGGGCGGGTGCGTCATGGTCGTCGGTGAACCAGGTGCGCAGGCGGGTGCGGACGCTCTCCAGCGTGGCCGCGGGCAGGCCGGCCGCCGGGCCGGTGTCCAGGATCAGGCCGAGGGCGAAGGCGCTGTTGGTGTGGATGCCGTGGCGCACGGGATACGTGGCCTTCGGCAGCCAGCCCGCGAGGAGCCGCTCCACGGCGTCCATGGCGGGCCGGAACGCCGGGCCCCAGCGGGTGTCCCTGGTCTCGGCCGCGAGCGCGGTGAGCCAGGCCCAGCCGTACGGGCGCTCGAAGCCGGGCCTGTCCAGGAGGTAGGCGGCCTCCGTGGCGAGGTTCTGCGGGGTCAGGTGGCGGTCCAGTACGTCTGTGTACGGGGTCGCCTCGGCGGCGGGCAGGGACGGGAGGGTGCGCACGAGTAGCCAGTGCATGTGTACGGAGGAGTGCCAGTCGTAGGCGCCGTAGAAGGTGGGGTGCAGTGTTCGGGGGCGGGTGTTCTCGGTGGCTGCGGTCACCAGGTGGGCGGGGAAGTTGGGGTACTCCCTGGTGACGTTGGCTGCTGCCAGCTGGGCGGTTTCCTCCGGGGTGAGCATGGGGGCCTTTCGTGGGGGGCTGGGGGGCTGGGTTGAGGCCGGGGGGCCGGGTCTGTGGGGGTGCCTGCCCTGAGGCGCGGCCGGGCCCGCCTGTCGCGCAGTTCCCCGCGCCCCTGGGTAGTCGCTTGCCTGCGGCTCCGGTGGGGGCTGGTCGCGCAGTTCCCCGCGCCCCCAAGATGCGCACTTCGTGCGCCCCGGTTTGTCTGCGGCGCCGTCGTGGCTGGTCGCGCAGTTCCCCGCGCCCCTGAGATGCGCACTTCGTGCGCCATCTCATCGGGCCCCGGAGGCAGCGGCGAAGCCGCAAGCCTCCAGGGGCGCGGGGAACTGCGCGAGAAGCCCCACCGGACCCGCGGACGAAGTCTTTTAGGGGCGCGGGGAACTGCGCGACCAACCCCCACCGGGCCGCACCCGAAGAACTACCCAGGGGCGCGGGGAACTGCGCGACCAGCCCCCACCGGGCCGCACCCGAAGAACTACCCAGGGGCGCGGGGAACTGCGCGACCAGCCCCCACCGGGCCGCACCCGAAGAGCTACCCAGGGGCGCGGGGAACTGCGCGACCAACCCCCGCCGGAGCCGCGGACGGAGTGTCTTGGGGACTCGGGGTCAGTGGGTGGTGCCCTCTGTGGCGTGGAGGTCTGTCGTCGTGGAGGCCGCGGCGGCGAGCAGCGCGCGGAGGCCCTCCGCGACGACCTCCGCCGGCAGGGACGCCGCGGACCCGTCCGTGACCTGGGCCGGAGCCCACGGCACATGGACGAACCCGCCCCGGACCCCGGGCAACTCGGTGGCCAGCAGATGAGCCAACCCGTACGCGACGTGGTTGCAGACGAACGTCCCGGCGGTGTTGGAGAGCGCCACAGGCACCCCCACCGCCCGCACCGCGGCCACGCACGCCTTCACCGGCAGCGTGGAGAAGTACGCGGCGGGCCCCCCGGCCACGACGGGCTCGTCGATGGGCTGAGCCCCGGCGTTGTCCGGGATGCGCGCGTCGTCGACGTTGATCGCGACGCGTTCGACGGTGACGCCGGGCCGGCCCCCCGCCTGCCCGAGGCAGAGCACCAGCTCGGGCCGGACCCGCTCGACCGCGGCGCGCAGCGCCACCAGCGACTCCCCGAAGACGCAGGGCAGCCGCACCGCGGTGACGGCGAGCCCGTCCGGCGGCGCGGCGGCGACGAGCTCCGCCGCCTGCCAGGACGGGTTGACGGCCTCCCCGCCGAACGGTTCGAAGCCGGTGACCAGGACGCGGGTCATTGGCTGCTCCTTCCAGGCCGCTGGGGCCGTCAGACCGCGAAGACGGCCATGATCACGATGTTGCAGACGAGCAGCGCGAGCGCCGTCGGCAGCTGCGCCTTGATGGGCCCGTACTGGTCCTTCAGTTCGAGCAGGGACGCGGGGACGATGTTGAAGTTGGCCGCCATCGGCGTGCAGAGCGTGCCGGCGAACCCGGCAAGCATGCCGACCGCGAGCACCCCGGCCTCGTTGCCGTGCATCTGCTGGATGAGGACCGGCCAGCCGATCGCCGCGGTCATGACGGGGAACGCCGCGAACGCGTTGCCCATGATCACCGTGAAGAGGAACATGCCGACGCAGTACGCGACCACCGCGAAGTACTTGGAGTTGTCGGGCAGCACGTCGTTGACGATCTTGCCGACCTGGGTGCCGACGCCCGCGACCGCGAAGATCGAGCCGAGCACGGAGAGCAGTTGGGGCAGGAGCAGCGCCGAGCCCATCGCCTCCAGCATGGAGCGCCCGGAGTGGAGGGGCACCGACACCTTGCGCTCGCCGGTCACCAGCATGCCGACGACGAGCGCCACGATGCAGCCGAGGCCGAGCCCGATCAGCGTGGCCTTGCCGGTCTCGAAGAGGCCCGACTCGTCGAGGAAGGACGCGCAGACGATGGCGACCAGCGGGATGGTGAGCGCGGGGATGAAGAGCTTGTTGCCGAGCCGGGCCGCCGAGGCCTCGCGCTGCTCCCCCGTGGTGGTGACCGGGACGCCCTTGCCGATGAAGTTGAATCCGGCGAGCACGATCAGCGCGAGGACGGCGACGCCGAGCGGTTCGGCGGGCAGGGTCCAGCTCGCACCGCCCTCGACGACCCCGGTGCCGTAGGGGAAGGTCAGTCCGAGCAGTCCCCAGAAGGCGGCGGAGGTCCAGCGCTTGGGATTGGTGCGGTCTGTCGCCATCTGGAGGGCCATGACGACGAAGACGAGACCGATGAGCCAGTAGAGCCATTCGACCTTGATCACTTGGCGGACTCCTCACGGGACTGTCCCGGCGCCTGCGCGGGCAGCGGCAGGTCGTTCTCGGCGGCGGCCAGCGCCATCTCGCGCTCCAGCTTCTTGTCGAGGAGCAGCAGCCGGGCGCCGTGGATCACGAAGGCGCAGACGGCCAGCGGCACGGCCCACAGCGCGAGTTGGGTCGGTTCCAGCTCCTGGTGGTAGGTGGAGTTCACGAAGCCGGTGATCAGCAGGATCGAGCCGATCGCGATGAAGCAGTCCTCGCCGAAGAAGAGGCCGACGGTGTCGGCGGAGGCGGAGTAGGAGCGGACCTTCTCGCGCAGCTTCTCGGGGAGCTTGGCGCCCGCGGTGCGTTCGGCCGCGGCCTCCGCCATCGGGGCGACGAGCGGGCGCACGGTCTGCGCGGGGCCGCCGAGGTTGTTGAGCCCGAAGGCGGCCGTGACCTGGCGGACGAGCAGGTAGACGGTGAGGAAGCGGCCGGCGCTGAGCCTGCCGAGCTTGCCGATGAGGGTGCGGGCCTGTTCGCGCAGGCCGTACCGCTCCAGCAGGCCGATCACCGGGAGCACGATGGCGAAGACGGTGACGGACCGGCTGTCGGCGAACGCGTGGCCGAACGCGGCGAGGATCTCCTGCGGGTTCATCTTGCCGAGCAGTCCGGTGGCGATACCGGCGACACCGACCACGAGGACGGGATTGCGGCGCGTGACGAATCCGAGGATCACCACGAGCACGCCGAGAAGCACGATCATGCGGCCGCCTTCTTCGGGACGAGGGCACGGGGAGGACACGGAATCGGGAGGGGGTCCGTCTCCGTGGGGGATGCACGGACACTAGGGGATCGTTGAACGATCGAACAAGGGGTTGTGGCATATCACCCACCCGATCGACCCCTTGTCGGATTGTTGAACGATCCCTTACGTTGAGCGGGTGACCCGAGACGACATTCCGCGCGTGATCGACCTCAACGCCGACCTCGGCGAGGGCTTCGGCCGGTGGACCCTCACCGACGACGAGGCCCTGCTCTCCGTGGTGACCAGCGCCAACGTCGCCTGCGGCTTCCACGCCGGCGACCCCGCCGTGATGCGCCGGGTCTGCGACCTGGCCGCCGAGCGCGGGGTACGGATCGGCGCGCAGGTCTCCTACCGGGACCTCGCCGGGTTCGGCCGCCGCGCCATGGACGTGCCCCCGGACGAGCTGGCGGCCGAAGTGGCGTACCAGATCGGGGCGTTGCGGGTCTTCGCCCAGGCGGCCGGGGCCGAGGTGACGTACGTGAAACCGCACGGGGCGCTCTACAACCGGACGGTCCACGACACCGCGCAGGCGCGGGCCGTGGTGGCCGGGGTCCGGCTCGCGGGCGGCGGTCTGCCGGTGCTCGGGCTGCCCGGTTCCGAGCTGCTCGCCGCCGCGGCGGAGGCCGGGCTGGCTCCCGTGCGCGAGGCCTTCGCGGACCGCGCGTACACCGCGCGGGGCACGCTGGTCCCCCGGCGCGAGCCGGGCGCCGTCGTAGAGGACGCGGACACGGTGGTGCGCCGGGCCGTCGGCTTCGCCGTGGAGGGCGGAGTGGACGCGGCCGACGGCACGCGCGTCGCGGTCGCGGCCCGCTCGCTGTGCGTGCACGGCGACACCCCGGGCGCGGCCCGGATCGCCGCGCGGGTGCGGGCGGCGCTGGCCGAGGCCGGGGTCACGGTGGAGGCGTTCGCGTGAGCACGGGCCTCGTGGTCCGCCCGGCCGGGCGGCACGCGCTCCTGGTCGAGCTGGCGGACGCCGGACGCGCCGGTGCCTTCCACGCGGAGCTGCTGCGGCGCCGGGCGGACGGGACGCTGCCGCCGGTCGCCGAGATCGTGCCCGGCGCGTGCACGGTGCTGCTGGACGGCGTCGCCGACCCCGCCGCGCTGACCCGGGCGCTGACCGGGTGGACCGTCCCCGCGGCCGCCCCCGCGGACGGCGATGTGGTGACGATCCCCGTCGCCTACGACGGCCCGGACCTGCTCGATGTCGCCGCGCTGTGGGGAGTCGACGAGGACGAGGTGGCCGCGCGCCACGCCTCGTACACCTACCGCGTCGCGTTCTGCGGCTTCGCCCCCGGCTTCGGCTATCTGACCGGCCTCCCCGAGGACCTGCACGTCCCGCGCCGCGCCACGCCGCGCACCCGGGTCCCGGCGGGGGCCCTGGCCCTGGCGGGCCCGTACTCGGCCGTGTACCCGCGGGCGACGCCGGGCGGCTGGCAGATCATCGGCACGATGGCGGAGCCGTCCCGTTTGTGGAACACCGACCGGGAACAGGCGGCCCTCCTGACCCCGGGATGCCGGGTGCGATTCGCCCCGTCAGGGGCGCGGGGAACGGCGCGACCAGCCACGGACGACATGGGGACGGCAGCCGAGCGGACATGCCACGGCGAGCAGCCGGAACCGGACGAGCGATGACGACGAAACTGACGGTCACCCGCCCCGGCGCCCTCACCACGATCCAGGACACCGGCCGGACCGGCCACGCCCACCTGGGCGTGCCCCGTTCCGGCGCGCTGGACGCCCCTTCGATGGACCTGGCCAACAGACTGGCCGGCAACCCGGAGGGCACCGCCGTCCTGGAGACGACCCTGACGGGGTGCGCCCTGCGCCCCGACGCGGACGTCACCCTGGTGGTCGGCGGCGCCCCCTGCCGGGTCACGCTCGACGGACGCCCCGCCCCCTGGGGCGCCCCGGTCCGCGTCCCGGCCGGGGCCGTCCTGGACGCGGGCCCGGCCACCGCGGGCGTCCGCTCCTACGTCGCCGTCGCCGGCGGGATCGCCGTCCCGCCCGTCCTGGGCAGCCGCTCCACCGACCTCCTGTCCGGGCTCGGCCCGGGCCCGCTCGCGCAGGGCGACGTGGTCCCCGTGGGCCGGCCGGAGCCCGCCGCTGCCCCGGCGCTGCCCGCCGCGCCCCCCTGGCCCGCGCCGCCGACGGCGCTCGTGCTCCCCGCCCGCCCCGGCCCGCGCGCGGACTGGTTCACCGCCGGGGCGCTGCGCACCTTCCTGACCGCCACGTACACGGTGTCGGCGCAGAGCAACCGCATCGGGCTGCGGACCGGGGGGCCCGCCCTGGAGCGCGGCCGGGCGGGCGAACTGCCCAGTGAGGGCATGGTGCTGGGCGCCGTACAGGTGCCGCCGGACGGGCGCCCGGTGGTCTTCCTCCACGACCATCCGACGACCGGCGGCTACCCGGTGATCGCCGTGGTGGCGCCGGAGGCCCTGGCCGCGGCGGCCCAGGCCGTGCCCGGCACCCCGGTGCGCTTCGTCCGTCACTGAACGGCGCCGCGGATCAGGAGCGCGGGCCCCCCTGCGCCATGAGCCCGTCGTCCAGGAACTCGCGTACGTGGGCCAGGGCCGCGTCCCGGCCCGCCCCGCGCAGCCCGATCGCCACATGGATGGCGAAGCCGTCGAGCAGCGCCCGCAGCCGGGCCGCGAACCGGTCCGGGTCGACCGGCCGGAACTCGCCGCGTGAACTGCCCTCGGCGAGCAGCGCCACCAGGTCCCGGTGCCAGGCCCGCTCGATGGCGGACTGCCGGGCGCGGGCGGAGGTGTCGGCCGCCGCGTTCTGCGAGCGGTTCCACACCTCCAGCCAGAGCGTCCAGTGCGGGTCGCGGTGCCCGTCGGGCACGTACAGGGCGACGTAGGCGTCGAGCCGCTCGCGGGCGCTGCCCTCCCGCGCGAGCAGCGCCCGCCGCTCCTCGCCGAGCCGCCCCTCGCTCCACTCCAGCGTGCGCAGCAGCAGCTCGTCCTTGGACCCGAAGTGGTAGGCGACGTGCCCGCTGCTCATGCCGACCTCGCGGCCGAGCGCGGCCAGGGTGAGCCGCTCCAGACCGCTCTCGGCGATCATCGCCATGGTCGTGGCGAGCACGGTGTCCTGGGGCGGGGCGGGGGTGCGGCGACGGGTCACGTCAGAACCCTGCCACGGGTTGCTGCTGGGTGATGCAGTGGATGCCGCCGCCGCCCGCGAAGACGGTCCGCGCGTCGACGAGGGAGACCGTGCGGGTGGGGAACAGGCGGCGGAAGAGCGCCGCGGCCTCCTCGTCGCGCGGGTCGTCGAAGCCGCACAGGACGACGCCGTCGTTGCAGAGGTAGTGGTTGATGTAGGAGTAGTCGAGCCAGCCGTCGTCGTCCGCGAGCACGGTCGGGGCGGGCACCTCGACGATCTCCAGGGGGCGGCCCGCCGCGTCGGTCCGCCCGGTGAGGGTGCCGATGATCTCGCGGCTCACCTCGAAGTCGGGGTGGGCCGGGTCGCGCTGGGAGTGGACGAGCACCACGCCGGGCGCGGCGAACGCGGCGACGATGTCGACGTGGCCGCGGGTGCCGAACTCGCCGTAGTCGCCGGTCAGTCCGCGGGGCAGCCAGATCGCCTCGGTGGTGCCGATCCGGGCGTGGACCTCGGCCTCGACGCGCTCCTTGGTCCAGCCCGGGTTGCGGTCCGGGTCGAGCTGCACCGTCTCGGTCAGCAGGACGGTGCCCTCGCCGTCGACATGGAGGCCGCCGCCCTCGTTGACCAGGGGCGAGGAGTGCGCGGGCACCCCGGTGAGGGCGGCGACGCGCCGGGCGATCGCGGAGTCGTGCTCCCAGCGGGCCCAGTCCTGGGCGCCCCAGCCGTTGAACGTCCAGTCCACGGCGGCGAGGCCGCCGTCCGCGCGGTCCTTGACGAAGGTCGGGCCGATGTCCCGCATCCAGGCGTCGTCGAGGTCCAGCTCCACCAGCTCGATGCCGTCGGCGGCCAGTTCGCGGGCCGAGTCGAGCTGCCCGGTACCGACGACCATGGTCAGCGGCTCGTACCGGCGCACGGCACGGGCGACGGCGCCCCAGGCGGTACGCGCCTCGGCCAGCTCCCGCTCGTCGGTGAAGGTGGGGTTGGGGCCCGGCCAGGCCATCCAGGTCCGCTCGTGCGGGGCCCATTCGGGCGGCATGAAGTACTGCGTCGTCATCGCGGGGTCCTCAGAGGAAGTAGAGACGGTTCAGGGAGACGGACTCGGCGGGCTCCGAGCGCAGCGGTTCGCCGTCGAGCGTGACCAGGCCGGTGCGCTGGTCCACGTCGACCGCGCCGGTGCGGGAGTTGAGGCGCAGGTCGGCGGGGCCGATGCCGCGGGTGCCGCGCACGGCGACGCGGCGGCGGCGCGTGGGCATCCCGTCGTGGCCCTGGTCGACGGCGGCCTGGGCGACGAAGGCGACGGACAGCTCCGCGGGCGTCGCGCCGTGCGCGCCGAACTGCGGTCCGAGGACCAGCGGTTCGCAGGTGTCGGTGGCCGCGTTCGGGTCGCCGACGACGCCGTACGCGGGGAAGCCGGACTTCAGGACGAGCTGCGGCTTGGCGCCGAAGAACTCGGGGCGCCACAGCACGATGTCGGCCATCTTGCCGGGCTCAATGGAGCCGATCTCGTGCGCGAGGCCGTGGGCGATGGCCGGATTGATGGTCAGCTTGGCCATGTAGCGCAGGACGCGCTCGTTGTCGTGGCCGGCGGCCGGCCCGGCCGCCTCGCCCAGCTCGGCCTTCATCTTCCCGGCCATCGCGAAGGTGCGGCGCACGGTCTCGCCCGCGCGGCCCATGCCCTGCGCGTCGGACGAGGTGATCCCGATGGCGCCCAGGTCGTGCAGGACGTCCTCGGCGCCCATGGTCCCGGCGCGGATGCGGTCGCGGGCCATGGCGGCGTCGCCGGGCAGGTCCGTCTTCAGGTCGTGGACGGAGACGATCATGCCGTAGTGCTCGGCGACGGCGTCCCGGCCGAAGGGCAGGGTCGGGTTGGTGGAGGAGCCGATGACGTTCGGGACGCCCGCCATCTTCAGCACGTTCGGGACGTGCCCGCCGCCGCACCCCTCGATGTGGAAGGCGTGGATGGTCCGCCCTTCGAGGACCTTCAGGGTGTCCTCGACCGAGAGGCACTCGTTCAGCCCGTCGCTGTGCAGCGCGACCTGGACGTCGTGCTCCTCGGCGACGCGCAGCGCGGTGTCCAGGGCGCGGGTGTGGGCGCCCATGTCCTCGTGCACCTTGAACCCGCAGGCGCCGCCCTCGGCGAGCGCCTCCACCAGCGGAGCCCCGTGCGAGGACGAACCGCGGCCCAGGAAGCCGATGTTGACCGGCCAGGCGTCGAAGGCGGAGAAGGCGTGCTTCAGGGCCCAGGGCGAGTTGACGCCGACGCCCCAGACCGGGCCGAACTCCTGCCCGATGACCGTGGTGACGCCGGAGGCGAGCGAGGCCTCCATGATGCGCGGGGAGAGCAGGTGGACGTGGGTGTCGACGGCTCCGGCGGTGGCGATGAGCCCTTCGCCGGAGACGATCGAGGTGCCGGTGCCGACGACCACGTCGACGCCGTCCAGCGTGTCCGGGTTCCCGGCGCGGCCGATGGCGTGGATGCGGCCCTCGCGGATGCCGATGGAGACCTTGCGGATGCCGAGCACGGCGTCGATGACCACGACGTTGCTGATGACGACGTCGCAGGTGTCGCGGACGGCGGCGGCCTTCAGGTGCAGCCCGTCGCGCGCGGTCTTCCCGAACCCGGCGAGGAACTCGTCCCCGTACGCCTGCGAGTCGGACTCCACCTCGATGGTGAGCCCGGAGTCGCCGAGGCGCAGCCGGTCGCCGGCGCGGGGGCCGTGCGTGCTCGCGTACTCGTACGGGGTGAGGCGGCGGGCCTCTGCGGGGTGGCCTCCGGGGCGGCTCATCGGTCTGCCTCCTTGGTGTCGACGCCCAGATATCCGCAGGCGGCCGCGGAGCGCAGCGCCTCCTCGCGGGCGCCGGGGGCGTCCAGCGGCCCGTCCACGAGCCCGGCGAAACCGATGGCGACCCGGGCGCCTCCGATGGGGACGAGCCCGACCCGGTGGCTCTCGCCCGGGCCGAACCGGACGGACGAGCCGGCCGGGACCGCGAGCCGCATCCCGTACGCCGCGGCGCGCGGGAAGTCCAGGCGCGGGTTGGCCTCGAAGAAGTGGAAGTGGGAGGTGACGGAGACGGGGACGGTCGCGGTGTTGGTGACGGTGAGCGTCACGTGCGGCTCCGGTTCGGCGTGCTCGGGGCCGGGGAGCAGGGCGCCGGGGGCCAGCTCCCCGAGGCCGCCGCCGAGCGGGTCGGTCACGACGGCGAGCCGCGACCCGTCGTCGAAGACCGCCTCGACGTGCACCTCGGTGACGACGTCGGCGACGCCCGGCAGCACGTCGTCCGGCCCGAGCACGGAGCGCGCCGCCTCGATCGCCTCGGCGAGCCGTCGTCCGTCCCGGGCCGCCTCGCAGACGGTGTCCGCGATCAGGGCCGTCGCCTCGGGCACGTTCAGCCGCAGCCCGCGCGCCCGGCGGGCCCGGGCCAGCTCGGCCGCGCCGAACAGCAGCAGGCGGTCGCGCTCGGTGGGGGTCAGTCGCACGCCCGTACACCTCCTAAAGATTTGAACATCACTCTAAACACCTCCGGCAATCATGCCAAGCGAGCGCGGTGAACAAGGCTCCACTGCCTTGGAGCAGCGCTCTAAAAGAGTGGGCGTATCCACACTGCGGCTACCGTGGCCCCGTGAACAGCGCCGACCCGACCCGCACCCCGCGCAGCCGCCGCGAGCGCCCCGCGAAGCCCGCCCTCAGCCGGGCCGGCATCGTCGCCGCCGCCGTGCACGTCCTGCGCACCGAAGGCCTCGGCAAGGTGACGATGCGCCGCCTCGCCCGCGAGCTCGACACCGGCCCCGCCTCGCTGTACGTGTACGTCCGCAACACCGACGAACTGCACGCAGCGGTGCTCGACGAACTCCTGGCCGAGGTGGACCTCTCCCCCGCGCGCGAGCCCGGGGGCGAGTGGCGGGAGCGGCTGACCCGGCTCCTGACCTCGTACCTGGAGATGCTCTTCCGCCACCCGTCGCTGGCGCGGTCCGCGCTGACCGTGCACCCGGCCGGCGCGCACTACCTGGACCTCGTAGAGGCCCTGCTCGTGCTGTTGCGCGAAGGCGGCGTATCGGACGCCCGGGCCGCCTGGGGCGTGGACCTGCTGCTCCAGTACGCGACCGCGATGGCGGCCGAGCACGCGGGCGACCACCCGGACAGCCTGGACGACACCTTCACCGCGATCGCCACCGCCTCCCCCGCCCGGCACCCCGAGCTCGCCCGGCTCGGCGACGTCCTGGTGGCCGGCGGCGGCGCCGGCCGCCTGAGCTGGGGGTTCGCCACTCTGATCGCGGGGATCGAGGCGGCGCCCGAACCGCCGGTCACCGGCGCATAGCCCCCCTTGCGCACTCTTCACACTCCCGCACACCCCCCAACGAACTTGTTCGTTACGAACATGTTCGTTACCGTGAAGGAGTCAGCACGTTCACGAGGAGGCCGCCATGAACACCGCACCGCACACCCCCGCCCCCGTTCCCCACCACCCGATCGCCGTCGTCGGCGCCGGACTCGGCGGTCTCACGCTCGCCCGGGTCCTGCACGTGCACGGCGTGCCCTGCACCCTGTTCGACCTGGACGCCTCGGCCGACGCCCGGCACCAGGGCGGCATGCTCGACCTGCACGAGGAGACGGCCCAGGCCGCCCTGCGCGCGGCCGGCCTGTACGAGGAGTTCCGCGCGCTCGTCCTGCCCGGCGGCGAGGAGAGCCGGATGATCGACCCGGACGGCACGCTGCGCCGGCGCGACGCGGACGACGGCGACGGCGGCCGCCCCGAGGTCAACCGCGCCGATCTGCGCCGCCTCCTGCTGGACTCGCTGCCCGCGGGGACGATCCGCTGGGGCGCGAAGGTCACGGCCACCGAGCCGGCGGAGCCGGCCGGCCGCCACCTGGTCACCCTGGCCGACGGCAGCCGGTTCACCACCGACCTGCTGATCGGCGCGGACGGCGCCTGGTCCCGGGTGCGCCCGCTGCTGACCGACGCCCGGCCCGCGTACACCGGGATCTCGTTCGTGGAGACCGACATCCTGCCGGGCGCACGGCGGTTCGAGGAGCTGGCCGCGTTCATCGGCGGCGGCAGCTCCTTCACTCTCGGCGACGGCAAGGGCCTGCTCACGCACCGCGAGGGCGACGGCCGCATCCACACCTATGTCGCGGTGCGGGCCCCCGAGGAGTGGCTCAGCACGCTCGACTTCACCGACCCGGACGCCGCGCGCGCCGAGGTGCTCGCCCTGTTCGACGGCTGGGACGAGCGGCTGCGCGCGCTGATCGCGGACGCCGCGGGGCCCCTGACACCCCGGCTGATCCACGCGCTGCCCATCGGCACGCGGTGGGAGCGGGTGCCCGGCGTCACCCTGCTCGGCGACGCGGCACACCTGATGTCGCCGTTCGCGGGCGAGGGCGCCAACCTCGCGATGTTCGACGGCGCCGAGCTGGCCCGCGCGATCGTGGAGCACCCCGGCGACCCGGAGGCGGCGCTCACCGCGTACGAGAAGGAGCTGTTCCCGCGCAGCGAGGCGACGGCGACCGACTCGGCGGGCAACCTCACGCTGATGTTCGGCCCGGACGCGCAGCAGAAGCTGTTCGACATGTTCGCGGGGTTCGACGCCGCTGCCGCCGCACAGAGCTGAGCGCCTGCCTCCGCGGAGACAGGCGCCCGGGCGGGGGCGGGTCAGCCCAGCTTGTGCATCCAGCCGTGCCGGTCCTGCGCGGTGCCGCGCTGGATGTCCAGGAGCGCGTTGCGCAGCTTCATGGTGACCTCGCCGGCCTCGCCGCCGGACTGCTGCCACTCGGCGCCGGCCCGCTTGACCGTGCCGACCGGCGTGATGACGGCGGCGGTGCCGCAGGCGAAGACCTCGGTCAGCTCGCCCGACGCGGAGTCGGCCTGCCACTGCTCGATCGAGACGCGGCCCTCCTCCGACTTGTAGCCGAGGTCCTCGGCGACGGACAGGAGCGAGTCCCGGGTGACGCCGGCGAGGAGCGAGCCGGTGAGACCCGGCGTGATGATGCGGTCGCCGTACACGAAGTACAGGTTCATGCCGCCCAGCTCCTCGACCCACTTGTGCTCGACGGCGTCGAGGTAGGCGACCTGGTCGCAGCCCTTGGCGGCGGCCTCGGCCTGCGCGAGCAGTGAGGCCGCGTAGTTGCCGCCGGTCTTGGCGTCGCCGACGCCGCCGGGCACGGCGCGCACGCGGTCCTCGGAGAGCCAGATGGAGACGGGCTTCACGCCACCGGGGAAGTAGGCGCCGGCGGGCGAGGCGATGACGATGAAGAGGTACTCGTTCGCGGGCTTCACGCCGAGGCCCACCTCGGTCGCGATCATGAACGGGCGCAGGTAGAGGGACTCCTCGCCGCCGTGCGCCGGGACCCAGTCGCGGTCCTGCCGGACCAGCAGGTCGCAGGCCTCGATGAAGGTCTCCACCGGCAGCTCGGGCATGCCGAGGCGCCAGGCCGAGTGCTGGAAGCGCCGGGCGTTCATGTCCGGCCGGAACGTGGCGACGGTGCCGTCGGGCTGACGGTAGGCCTTGAGGCCCTCGAAGATCTCCTGCGCGTAGTGCAGGACGTTCGTGGCCGGGTCGAGGGAGAGCGGTCCGTAGGGCACGAGCTGCCCGTCGTGCCAGCCGCGGCCCTCGGTCCAGCGGACCGTCACCATGTGATCGGTGAAGTGGCGGCCGAATCCCGGATTGGCCAGGACCGCCTCGCGCTCCGCGGCGGACAGCGGGGTGGCGGTGGGCTTGAGCTCGATCGTGGGCGTCGTCATGGTTGCGTGTCCTTCACCGTTGGTTGTGACGGACCGCGTTCACGCCTGCACTCCTGGTACTAGGACGTCCGAGCATCTCCACGTACATCGCGGCCCCACGTCCGATTATCGCGCGTGGGACGGTGTGCTCGAAACGGGCCCGGAGGTGCGCAGGTGTGGTGCGGCCCCTGCTGATGGTGGCACCCGGGGCCGCACAGGAGAAGCCGCCGGGCGCGCGAGGCGATCCGGCGGCTGCTGCTGCTGCTGTGAGAGGTGAGCGCCGGAGTCAGCCGGCTACTCGGCCGGCGAGGGCGTCGCCGATTTCTTCGGTCGAGCGGACGGCGGTACCGCGCTCGCCGAGGTCGGCGGAGACGGCCGTCTCGATGCGGGCGGCCTCGGTCTCGTAGCCGAGGTGGCGCAGGAGCAGCGCGACGGACAGGACGGTGGCCGTGGGGTCGGCCTTGCCCTGGCCCGCGATGTCCGGGGCCGAGCCGTGCACGGGCTCGAACATCGAGGGGAACTCGCGGGCCGGGTTGATGTTCCCGGAGGCCGCGACGCCGATGCCGCCGGAGACGGCCGCGGCGAGGTCGGTGATGATGTCGCCGAAGAGGTTGTCGGTGACGATCACGTCGAAGCGGCCCGGGTCGGTGACGAGGAAGATCGTCGCCGCGTCGACGTGGATGTAGTCGGTGGTGACCTCGGGGAACTCCTGCGCCACCTTGTTGAAGACGTTCGTCCACAGGTGGCCCGCGAAGGTCAGCACGTTGTTCTTGTGGACCAGTGTGAGCTTCTTGCGGGGGCGGGCCTGGGCGCGGGCGAAGGCGTCCCGGACCACGCGCTCGACACCGAAGGCGGTGTTGACCGAGACCTCGGTGGCGACCTCGTGCTCGGTGCCCTTGCGGATCGTGCCGCCGTTGCCCGTGTACGGGCCCTCGGTGCCCTCGCGGACGACGACGAAGTCGATCGCGGGCTCACCGGCGAGCGGCGTCGCGACACCCGGGAGCAGCTTGCTCGGGCGCAGGTTCACGTGGTGGTCGAAGGCGAAGCGGAGCTTGAGCAGGAAGCCCCGCTCCAGGACGCCGGAGGGCACGCTCGGGTCGCCGATGGCGCCGAGCAGGATGGCGTCGTGCTTCTTGAGGGCGTCGAGGTCGGCGTCGGTGAGGGTCTCACCGGTCGCGTGGTACCGCTTGGCGCCGAAGTCGAACTCCTCGGTCTCCAGCTTCACATCCTGCGGAAGCACGGCGGAGAGGACCTTCAGACCCTGGGCCACGACCTCCTGGCCGATGCCGTCACCGGGGATCACTGCGAGATTGATGCTGCGAGACATGTCGGCACCGTATCCCCTTGTCCCATGGGATGACACAAGGCGTCCAGGATACGGACAGGCTGTCCTGCGGCCGTGTGCTGTTCACCCTTCTGTAGGGCGGGTGTTGGGGACGGCGGGGAGGTTCCGGGCATGAGCCCTGCCCACGACACCCCCGATGTCGGCATCCCCGCCCCACTCGCTCGCCGCCTGAGCATGCCCGAGCAGCACGCGTACCTGCGGGCGCGGTTCAGCAGACGGCGCGCGCTGACGGGAGCGGCGGCCGCCGTGGGCGGTGCCGGGTTGCTCGGCGGCGGCGCCGCGGCCTCCGCCGTCCAGGCGGCGGCGCCCGCACGCCGTCCGAAGGTGCGGGTCGACGGCGGGCTGGTGGCGCCGTTCGGGCGGCATCTGGCCTACGGCGCCGACCCCCGCACGCAGATGCGGGTCTCCTGGCAGGTGCCGCTCGCCGTGCGCCGCCCTTTCCTGCGGGTGGGGCTCAAGCCCTGGGAGCTGAGCCGCAGGATCGAGGCGGAGGTGCGCGCCCTGCACACGCCCGCGCTGACGGCGAAGCTCCCGGCGGTCGAACAGCTCTATCTGCACGTGGCACTCGACGGCCTGCGGCCCGGCACGACGTACTACTACGGCGTCGGCCACGACGGCTTCGACCCGGCGAGCGCCGAACGCCTGGGCACCCTCGGCACGTTCCGCACGGCGCCGGCCGCGCCGGAACCCTTCGTCTTCACCGCCTTCGGCGACCAGGGCGTCAGCTACGACGCGCTCGCCAACGACCAGGTGATCCTCGGTCAGAGCCCCGCGTTCCACCTGCACGCGGGCGACATCTGCTACGCCGACAGCTCGGGCGGCGGCAAGGTCGGGGACACGTACGACGCGCGGGTGTGGGACCAGTTCCTCGCGCAGACCGAGACGGTCGCGAAGTCCGTGCCGTGGATGGTGACGACCGGCAACCACGACATGGAGGCCTGGTACTCCCCGCACGGCTACGGCGGGCAGAGCGCCCGCTGGTCGCTGCCGGAGAACGGGCCGGACCCCCGGCACGCGCCGGGCGTCTACTCGTTCGTCCACGGGAATCTGGGCGTGGTCGCGCTGGACGCCAACGACGTCTCCCACGAGATCCCCGTCAACCGGGGCTGCACGGACGGCCGGCAGACCGCCTGGCTCGACCGGCGCCTCGGCGAGCTGCGGGCGCGCCAGGACATCGACTTCGTCGTCGTCTTCTTCCACCACTGCGCGTACGCGACGTCCCGGCACGCCTCGGACGGCGGGGTGCGCGACGCGTGGGTCCCGCTCTTCGAGAAGCACCAGGTGGACCTGGTGATCAACGGGCACAACCACGTGTACGAACGCACGGACGCCATCAGAGCCGTGCCGGCCAGGGCCGGGGGCGGGGTCGGCGGGGAGGTCGGCAAGCCGGTGCCGGTCGGCGCGTCGACCGATCCGACGCGCGACGGCATCGTGTATGTCACCGCGGGCGGCGCCGGCAAGGACCTCTACGGCTTCGGCCCCGGCGTACCGGACAGCTACGAAGGGCACGTGCGCGACCGCGACGCGATCGCCAGTCTGCGCTGGACGGCGTCGGACGGGCCCGGCGCCTCCGTGTCCGTCCGGGACGTCGTGGAGTGGTCCCGGGTGCGGTACACCGGCTTCTCGTTCCTCGCGGTGGAGGTGGAGGCCGGGCCCGCGGCCCGGATGACGGTCTCCGCGCTCGCCGAGAGCGGCGCGCGCATCGACCACTTCGTGGTGCGGCGGGGGCGCTGAGCGGTCAGTGCCCCGTCTCGCCGCCGTTGTCCCTGCGGTCCAGGGAGCGCTGGAGCGCGGCGGCGGCGATCTTTGCGGTCTGCCGGTCGGCTTCGGTCGACGGGGAGACGTGACGGACTCGGCGGCGGGCGGGCGTCGCAGTGGCCATGACGGATCGACTCCTTGAGATCACGGGGATTTCGAGGGCCGGAAGGGGCGGGGAGCGGGGAGCCGCAGGGGTTGCCTGCCAAGATGCTCCGGCTCGCGGCCGCCATTCGCCAGGTAAGCGAGACGTTCGGCTTCTACAAAGTTAGGACAGGTCGCCGCTCCTGTCTCCACAATTACTCGGACTTCCTACTATCTGAGACGGACGTCACCCGGGCGCCGTCGCGCGCGCGGGGTCCGGACGCGGAGAAACACCGCCCCCGGCCGGGGTGGGGCCCGTGGCCGGGGGCGGGATCAGGGGGCGGACGGCGGTCCGCCGGGCGGGCGTCAGCCCATGTGGGGGTAGGTGTACTCGGTCGGCGGGACCAGCGTCTCCTTGATGGCGCGGGTCAGCGTCCAGCGCATCAGGTTCTGCGGGGCACCGGCCTTGTCGTTGGTGCCGGAGGCGCGGCCGCCGCCGAAGGGCTGCTGGCCGACGACGGCGCCGGTCGACTTGTCGTTGATGTAGAAGTTGCCCGCGGCGTAGCGGAGCTTCTCCATCGTGTACGCGGCGGCGGCACGGTCGTTGGCGATGACCGAACCGGTGAGCGCGTAGTCGGACGCCGACTCCATCTGCTCCAGCATGGCGTCGTACTGGTCGTCCTCATAGACGTGCACAGCGAGGATCGGGCCGAAGTACTCCGTCGTGAAGACCTCGTTGGCCGGGTCGGTGCACTCGATGACGGTCGGGCGCACGAAGTAGCCGACCGAGTCGTCGTACGTGCCGCCCGCGACGATCGTGCAGGAGTCGTCCGCCTTCGCGCGGTCGATCGCGGCCTTGTTCTTGGCGAACGAGCGCTCGTCGATGACGGCGCCGATGAAGTTCGACAGGTCGGTGACGTCACCCATGGCGATGCCGTCGACCTCGGCCGCGAACTCCTCCTTGAAGCCGTCGTTCCAGATCGACGCGGGGATGTACGCGCGCGAGGACGCCGAGCACTTCTGGCCCTGGTACTCGAAGGAGCCGCGGGTCAGCGCGGTCTTCAGGACGGCGCGGTCGGCGCTCGGGTGGGCGACGACGAAGTCCTTGCCGCCGGTCTCGCCGACGAGGCGCGGGTAGGTGCGGTAGTTCTCGATGTTGTTGCCGACCGTCTTCCACAGGTGCTGGAAGGTCTTGGTCGAGCCGGTGAAGTGGATGCCGGCCAGGTCGCGGTGGTTCAGGGCGACCTCGGAGACGGCGAGGCCGTCACCGGTGACCAGGTTGATGACGCCCTTGGGCAGGCCCGCCTCTTCCAGGAGCCGCATCATCAGGACGGCGGCGTGCGTCTGCGTCGGGGACGGCTTCCAGACCACCACGTTGCCCATGAGCGCGGGGGCGGTGGGCAGGTTGGCGGCGATGGCCGTGAAGTTGAACGGCGTGATCGCGTAGACGAAGCCCTCCAGCGGGCGGTGGTCCATACGGTTCCACACGCCCGTGGAGTTGGCCGGCGGCTGCTCGGCGAGCAGGTTGCGGGCGTAGTGGACGTTGAAGCGCCAGAAGTCGACGAGCTCGCAGGGAGTGTCGATCTCGGCCTGCTGCGCGGTCTTGGACTGGCCCAGCATGGTGGAGGCGGCCAGCGTCTCGCGCCACGTGGTGGAGAGCAGCTCGGCGGCGCGCAGGATGATCGCGGCGCGGTCGTCGAAGGACATCGCGCGCCAGGCGGGGGCGGCGGCCAGGGCGGCGTCGACCGCGTCCTTGGCGTCCTGCTCGGTGGCGTTGGCGTAGGTCCCGATGACGGCCTTGTGGCTGTGCGGCTGCACGACGTCGAAGCGCTCGCCGCCGCCCATCCGACGCTCGCCGCCGATGGTGCAGGTCAGCTCGATCGGGTTCTCGGCCAGCTCCTTGAGCTTGGCCTCCAGGCGGGCGCGCTCCGGCGAACCGGGGGCGTAGCCGTGCACCGGCTCGTTGACCGGGGCGGGGACTCGGGTCACGGCGTCCAGCGTCATGGGTCCGTATCTCCTTCGGGGGGTCGGAGGGTTATCGGGAGGTCAGGGGCCCGGGGTGCGGGCGGCTCAGTCCTTGGTGAGGATCGAGCGGGCGAAGAAGAGCAGGTTGGCCGGCTTCTCCGCGAGGCGGCGCATGAAGTACCCGTACCAGTCGGTGCCGTACGCGGTGTACACGCGCATCCGGTGTCCTTCGGCGGCAAGCCGCAGGTGCTCGTCGCTGCGGATGCCGTACAGCATCTGGAACTCGTACTCGTCGAGCTTGCGGCCCGCGGTGCGGGCGAGCTCCTGCGCGATGGAGATCAGGCGCGGGTCGTGCGAGCCGATCATGGGGTAGCCGGAGCCCTCCATGAGGATGCGCATGATCCGCACGTACGCCTTGTCGGTCTCGGCCTTGTCCTGGTACGCGACCTCGGCGGGCTCCTTGTAGGCGCCCTTGACGATGCGGACGCGGCTGCCCGCGGCGGCCAGGCGGCGGGCGTCGTCCTCGGTGCGGAAGAGGTAGGCCTGGATGACGCAGCCGGTCTGCGGGAAGTCCTTCCGCAGCTCCTCGTGGATGGCGAACATCGAGTCGAGGGTGGTGTGGTCCTCGGCGTCCAGGGTGACCGTGGTGCCGATGGCGGCGGCGGCCTCGACGACGGGCCGGACGTTGGCGAGGGCCAGCTCGTGGCCGCCGGGAAGCGCCTGGCCGAACATGGACAGCTTTACGGACATCTCGGCCTTGGTGCCGAGACCCAGCTCCTCGAGGCGGCCGATCAGCTCCAGGTAGGCGTCGCGCGCGGCGTGCGACTGCTCGACGGTGGTGATGTCCTCACCGACGACGTCGAGGGTCACCTCAAGGCCCTTGGCTGCGGCGTCCTCGATCACGGGCACGACCTGGTCGACGCTCTCACCGGCGATGAAGCGGTCGACGACCTGCTTGGTGCCCGGCGCCGCCGACACGAACGAGCGCATCTTGTCACTGCGCGACGCGGCGAGGATCAGGGGAGCCAGCACGGGGCACCTCCACGGAGCAAGAGTTGAGGGGGCCGGACCCCTGCGAACGGGGGATCGGCACGGGGAACCACCGTGAAATCTAAGGATCCCTCCGATCCTGTGCCATCGACAGCTGTCACGCATCTGTGGCCCCCACCTCATACATCTGTATGAGGAGCCGGGCGGGGTGCGGGAGAATGGCGGGGTGAAAGGCGACTACCAGGAACTGGTCGACGAGATCTCGGCCCTCCTCGGCGCCCCGGCGACCCTGGAGAACCGCGACTTCCGGCTGATCGCGTTCGGCGCGCAGCTCAGCGACGCCGACACCGACTTCGACGCCTCGGCCCTCGACCCGGTCCGCACCCGCTCGATCCTGACCCGCGGCTCCACGCAGGCCGTGCGCACCTGGTTCGAGGGGTTCGGCATCGCGCGCGCGACGGAGCCGGTCCGCATCCCGGCGACGCCCGAGGCCGGGGTCTACCGCGGCCGGATCTGCCTGCCCGTGCGCCACCGGGGCATCGTCCTCGGCTACGTCTGGCTGCTCGACGACGATCCGGGGCCCACCCGGGACCAGCTGGACGCGGCGATGGAGGTGGCCGGCCGGATCGGGGCGCAGCTCGCGGACGAGGCGGCGGCGGGCGCCGACCTGACCCGCGAGTTCCACTCCGTCCTGACGGCGGAGCGCGGCTGGCAGCGGGACATGGCGGTCGCGGCGCTGCGCACGGCGCTCGGCAGCCGCGCGGAGGGCCTGCACACGGTGGTGTGCGTGGCGCCCTGGCCCTCGGCCGACCCCGACGACGCGCCGTCGGTCCGCTCGCTCCCGGCGGCGGACGCGCTGTGCACCGTGCCGTGGGGGGCGACGGGCCAGTGCCTGGCGCTGCTCGTGCGGCTGCGCTCCGCGGAGGTGCTGGCCCCCGCGCTCACGGCGGCGGCGAAGCTGCGGGCGCGGGCCGGCGACGCCGGCACGGTCGCGGCCGGCATCGGCGCCCCGCGCACGGACCTCGCCGAGCTGGCGGCGGCCTGGCAGGAGGCGACGGCGGCGGCGCGCACCGCGCTGGCCGATCCGCGGCTCGGCCCCGACGCGCAGTGGTCGGCGATCGGCCCGTACCGCCTGCTCACCGCCGTGCCCGCGGAGGCCGCGCACGATCCGGCGGTGGCGCCGCTGCTCGCCCCCGCGCACCGGCAGCTGGCCCGCACCGCCGAGACGTTCCTGGACTGCGCGGGTCAGGCGGGCCGGGCGGCCGCCGCCCTCGGCATCCACCGGCAGACGCTCTACTACCGCCTGTCCCGCGTCGAGCAGCTCACCGGCCTCGACCTGGACGAGGGCGAGGACCGGCTGCTGCTGCACATGGGGCTCAAGGCCTCACGCCTGTGACGGCCCGGCCGCCGTCGCCATCAGCTGCCGGATCCCCTCGGTGAGTTCCGCGGCGCTCGGGGAGAAGTCCGCGTCGAAGGTGTGCTGGGCGATCAGGCCGAGGACCAGGACCGAGAAGAACTTGCCGAGGGTGTCGACGCTCGGGTCGTCGGCGGGCGGCTCGGCGCCGCCCATGATCATGCCGATGAAGCCGCGGCCCGCCTCGCGCTGAGCGGCCGAGAGATACTCCCGCACGGCCGGGAGCTTGTCGCCCATCGTGATCAGCTCGATGCTCAGGTGCCAGATGGAACCCGGCTTGCCGAGGCTTTCGGTGACGCCCGCGAGCACGGCCTGGAAGCGCTCCAACGAGCCGTCGGCTCCCGGGAGTTCTAGCGGCGCTCCCCACTCGTCCGCGGCGCCTTCGGCGAGCGATACGTACGCCTGCGCGAGCAGCGCGTCCTTGGAGCCGTAGTGGTAGCCGATGGACGCCAGGTTGGTCCCCGACTCCCGGACGATGTCGCGCGCGGTCGTGCGCACGAACCCCTTCTCCAGCAGGCAGCGCTTGGCGCCTTCGAGCAAGTCTTCGCGGTGTCCCATGCCGCCAGCCTACCGGCGATTCAGACGGCTGTCTTATACGCACGTACTAGACAAGCGTTTAATACGCTCGTACAGTCCCTGGCATGACGAACCCGACGAGCACGACGAGCACGACCGCACCCCCGAACTCCCGGGCCGGGCGCCGCGAATGGACCGCCCTCGGCGTGCTGATGCTGCCGCTGCTCCTGGTCTCGATGGACGTCTCCGTCCTCTACTTCGCCGTCCCCGCGATCAGCGCCGACCTGGACCCGAGCGGCACGCAGCAGCTGTGGATCTTCGACATCTACGCGTTCGTGCTGGCCGGGCTGCTGATGACCATGGGCTCGCTCGGCGACCGGATCGGCCGCCGCAAGCTGCTCCTGGCCGGCGCCGCCGCGTTCGGCGCCGCCTCCGTCCTTGCCGCGTACGCCGACAGCGCCGCGACGCTGATCGCCGCCCGCGCGCTGCTCGGGGTCGGCGGCGCGACCCTCATGCCCTCCACGATGGCGCTCGTGCGCACGATGTTCACCGACCCCGGCCAGCGCGCGAAGGCGATCGGCCTGTGGTCCGGCGTCATGACCGGGGGCGTCGCGCTCGGTTCGGTGCTGAGCGGGGTCCTCGTCGAGTACTTCTGGTGGGGCTCGGTCTTCCTGGTCAACCTGCCCGCGATGGTGCTGCTCCTGGTCCTCGGCCCGTTCCTGCTGCCGGAGTCCAGGGACCCGGCCCCGGGCCGCTTCGACCTGCTCAGCGTGCCGCTGTCGCTGGCCGCCGTGCTGCCCGTGATCTACGGCATCAAGGAGATCCCGTCCGAGGGCTGGAGCGTGCGGTACGTCGTCTCGATCACCCTGGGCATGCTCTTCGCCGCGCTGTTCGTGCACCGCCAGCGCACCGCGGCCGCCCCGCTCATCTCCCCCGCCCTGTTCCGCAGCCGGGGCTTCGCCCCCGCGGTCGTCCTGAACCTACTGTCCACGCTCGGCATGATGGGATCGGCCTTCTTCACCACCCAGTACCTCCAGTCCGTGCTCGGCAAGAGCTCGATGGCGGCCGCGCTCTGGTCGCTGCTGCCCACCCTCCTGGTCGGGGCGGCGGCGCCCGTCGCCGCGGGGCTCGTCCAGAGGGGCGTGCACCGCGCCCACGTGGTGGCCGGCGGCTTCACCGTCGCCGCCTGCGGGTACGGTCTGCTGGCCGGCGCGGGCACCAGCTCGCTGTGGCTCGTCCTGGCCGGGGCCGGGGTCCTCGCCGCGGGCATCGTCACCGTCATGTCCCAGCTGATGGACCTCGCCCTCGGCACCGTCCCGGTGGCCCGCGCGGGCTCGGCCGCCTCCCTCCTGGAGACGGGCGCGGAGTTCGGCGGCGCGCTCGGCATGGCCGTCCTCGGCTCCATCGGCACGGCCGTCTTCCGCCATGGCGTCCCGGCCGACGCCCCGGCCGCTGCCCACGAGACGCTCGGCGGCGCGCTGGCGGTCGCGGGCCGGCTCTCCGGCGATGCGGGTCAGGCCCTGGCGGTGGCGGCCCGGGAGGCGTTCACCGACGGGATGCGGGCCGCGTCGGTCGCCGGGGTGGTCCTGTTGTTGGCGGGGGCCGTGCTGGCCGTGACGTCTCTGCGCGGGGGGCGGGGGTGTGCGGGCGAGTCGGACGCGGCCGGGGTTCCCTGCGCGCGCGAGTCCGATGCGGCCGGGGTTCCCTGCGTCTCCGCTGCGCCGCACCAGTGTGGCTGAGCGCGCGGTTCCCCGCGCCCCTGGAAGGACTTCGTCCGCGGCGCCGCTGGGGCTGAGCGCGCAGTTCCCCGCGCCCCTGAGAGGACTTCGTCTCACCCGCCATCGTGGCTGGTCGCGCAGTTCCCCGCGCCCCCTAAAAGACTTCGGCTGACCCACCGTCGTGGCTGAGCGCGCCGTTCCCCGCGCCCCTAAAAGACTTCGGCTGACCCACCGTCGTGGTTGCTCGCGCTGTTCCCCGCGCCCCCTGAAAGACTTCGGCTGACCCGCCGTCGTGGCTGAGCGCGCCGTTCCCCGCGCCCCTAAAAGACTTCGACTGACCCACCGTCGTGGTTGCTCGCGCCGTTCCCCGCGCCCCTGAGAGGCGCACTTCGTGCTGCCTCTCATCGGGGCATGGGGCTGCGGCGGAGCCGCATGCTCCAGGGGCGCGGGGAACTGCGCGAGAAGCCCCACCGGACCCGCGGACGAAAACGGGGGCGCACGCAGTGCGCCTTTCAGGGGCGCGGGGAACTGCGCGAGAAGCCCCACCGGTCGGACAGTCGAAGAACTGCTCTCAGGGGCGCGGGGAACTGCGCGACCCGCCCCCCACCCCGCCGGACAGCCGAACAACTGACGCCTAAGGGGCGCGGGCCACCCCTACGGCGGGCCGGACGACGAACTGGCCGTGAGCCGGGGGCACCCCCACCCCCCATGCCAGGATGGCCCCGTGCCACAGACATTCGACACGCCGTTCATCGGCCGGACAGGCGAACTCGCCCGGCTCACCGGCATCCTGGATCGCGCCACGGCCGGCGAACCCCGCGCCGTCCTCGTCGGCGGAGACGCCGGCGTCGGCAAGACCCGCACCCTGACGGAGGCCGCCACCCGCGCCGCCGCCACCGGCATGACCGTCCTGACCGGCCACTGCGTGGACCTGGGGGACGTGGGCCTGCCCTACCTCCCGTTCACGGAGATCCTCGGCACGGCCGCCGCCGACACCCGGTTCGCCGCGGCCTTCGCGGACCGCCCCGCCGTCAACCGGCTGATCGGCACCGCACCGGGGACCGGCACCACCCCCGACCCCGACGGCCGCCTCCAGCTCTTCGAGGGCGTCGCGGGCCTCCTCGCCGACCTGGCCGCGACGGTCCCGCTGCTCCTCGTCATCGAGGACCTGCACTGGGCGGACCGGTCCTCCCGCGACCTGCTCCGCTTCCTGCTCAGCCGGGGCGTCCTCCAGCGGCCCGCCCCCGGCGGCCCCCCGCACCGCCTCGCGGTCTTCGGCTCGTACCGCGCGGACGACCTGCACCGCCGCCACCCCCTGCGGCCCCTCCTCGCCGAACTCGTCCGGCTGCCCGCCGTGGACCGCCTCGAACTGCGCCCGATGGCCGACGCGGACGTGGCCCGGCTCGTGCGCGCGCAGCGCACCGGCCCGGTCCCCGACAGCACGGTCCGCCGCATCGTCGACCGCGCCGAGGGAAACGCCTTCTACGCCGAGGAGTTGCTCGCCGCCCTGCCCGCCGACGACCCCTCCGGCGCGGCCGGCCCGCCCACCGGCCCGGAGGCCCTGGGCGGCCTCGCCGACGTCCTCCTGATCCGCATCGAGCAGCTCTCCGAGACCGCCCAGCAGGTGCTGCGCACGGCCGCGGTCGCGGGCCGCCGGGTCGGACACGACCTGCTGCGCGACGCCGTCCGGCTCCCGGAGGAGGAGCTGGAGTCGGCGCTGCGCGAAGCCGTCGGGCGCCAGCTGCTGCTGCCGGGCGACGACGCGACGTACTCCTTCCGGCACGCCCTCACCCGGGAAGCCGTCTACGCGGACCTGCTGCCCGGCGAACGGGTCCGGCTGCACCGGGTCTTCGCCCGGCTGCTCGCCGCCGAGGGCCGCCCGGCCGCCGGCGCGGCCGAGCGCGCCCACCACTCGCGCGAGAGCCACGACCTGGCCGACGCGCTGGCCGCCTCCCTCGAAGCCGCCGACCACGCCCAGCGCGTCGGCGCCCCCGCCGAGGAGCTGCGCCACCTGGAGACCGCACTCGAACTGTGGAGCGTGGTCGACTCCCCCGCCCGCCCCGGCGGCACCGACACGGTCACCCTCACCCTGCGCGCCTCGGCCGCCGCCGCCCGCGCGGGCGAACCGCACCGCGCGGTCCAGCTCACCCGCTCCGCGCTCGCCCGCGTCGGCTCCGACACCGGCTCCGAACTCGCCGCCCGGGTCCGCTACACGCTCGCGGGCAACCTGATGCGGATCGACAACCTCGAAGCGGCGTTCACGTACAGCAGCGAGGCGCTCGCCCTGATCCCGGCCGAGCCCCCCTCGTCCACCTGGATCTGGGCGGCGGCGACGCACGTCATGGCCGCGCGGTACGTGGGCCGCGACGCGGACGCCGAGCGGGTCGCCCGCCAGGCCCTGGAGGTGGCAGAGCGGCTCCGGCTGCCCGACGCCCAGGCCGACCTGATGATCTCGCTGGTCGGCCTGGAGGCCCACAACCGGCGCACCCCGCAGGGCCGTTCCCGCCTGGTGCGCGCCCGCGAACTGGCCGTGGCCGCCGGGAACCTCCCGGTCCAGCTGCGGGCGCTCTACAACCTCGGCCTCGGCTGCTACGAGTCGGGCGACCTGGACGCCGGCCTGACCTGGCTCGCCGACGGCCTCGACCTCGCCCGCCGCGCCGCCCTCCTCACCTCGCCGTACGCCCTGGAACTGCGCTACGTGCAGTCGGTGCTGCTCTACACCCTGGGCCGCTGGGACGAGTGCACGCGGGCCGCCGAGGCCGACGCCGAACTGCTCCCGGCCGCCGTCGCCTTCACCACCGCGCCCGCTCTCTACGTCACCCTGGCGCGCGGCGAGTTCGAGGCGGCCGAGGCCGGGGCCCGCGCCCTGCTGTCCCCGGACGGCGACTGGATGGCGGCGCTCGTCGCGAACATCGTCCTCATCGACGCGGCGGCGCTGCGCGGTGCCGCCGACGACTGCGTCCGCACGATGCGGGCCGCGGTCGAGCGGCTGACGGACGGCGCGGGCTCCGAGCGGCCCGACGCCTTCGTGCGGCTCGCCGCGCTGACCCTCTCCGCGGTCGCCGACGCGGCCGAGGAGGCCCGGCTGACCGGCGACGCGCAGGCGCTCGACCGCTGGACCGGGATCGCCGCCGACCTGGTGGAGCTGGCCCGGACCACGGCGGCCCGGGGCGAGGACGGGACCGGTCAGGGGCCCGAGGGCCAGGCGTGGCTGGCGCGCGCCGAGGCCGAGGAGGCACGGGCCACCACCGGTCCTTCCGTGGCGGCGTGGGAGCGGGCCGTCACCGCGTTCGGCTACGGCGAACCGTACGAGCTGGCCCGCTGCCGGCGGCGGCTCGCGGAGGCGCTGCTCACCGCCGACCGCCGGGAGGAGGCGGCGGAGCAGGTGCGCGCGGCCCGAGCCACCGCGGTACGGCTCGGTGCGGTGCCGCTGGGCGAGGCGCTGGCGGAGCTGGCCCGGCGCGGCGGCTTCGCCGGGGCGCCCGAGCGGGAGCGGATCGCCGCGCTGACCGCCCGGGAGAGCGACGTCCTGCGGCTGCTCGGCCGGGGGCGCACCAACCGGCAGATCGGCGAGGAGCTGTTCATCAGCGGCAAGACGGCGAGCGTCCATGTGTCGAACATCCTCGCCAAGCTGGGCGCGGCGAGCCGCACCGACGCCGTGGGCATCGCCTACCGCGAGGGGCTGATCGAGCCGGAGACCAGCCCGTCCGGCTGAGCCTCCGTGCCACGACGCATGAGGGCCGGGTCACCCGCGGGTGACCCGGCCCTCATGCGTCGTGCTTCGTGCGCCGTGCCTGTCCTGTCCGGTCCTGGCCTGCGTCAGACGAGGTTGACCGAGCGGGCCGACGTCGCGCCGATCTCCGCCGCGACCTCGTTCAGGACACCCTGCGGCACCGAGTCGTCGACGGTCAGCACGGCCAGCGCCTCGCCGCCCACGTCGGCGCGGGCGACCTGCATGCCGCCGATGTTGATGCCCGCCTCGCCGAGGACACGGCCCACCGTGCCGACGACACCGGGGCGGTCCTCGTAGCGCAGGACGACCATGTGCTCGGCGAGCGCGAGGTCCACGTCGTACTCGCCGACGGCGACGATCTTCTGGAGGTGCTTGGGGCCGGCGAGCGTGCCGGAGACCGAGACCTCCTGGCCGTCGCCGAGGGTGCCGCGCACCGTGACGACGTTGCGGTGGTCGGGCGACTCGGAGCTGGTGGTCAGCCGGACCTCGACGCCGCGCTCCTGGGCGAAGAGCGGAGCGTTCACGTAGGAGACCGTCTCGTCGACGACGTCCTCGAACACGCCCTTGAGCGCGGAGAGTTCGAGCACCTTCACGTCGTGCTGGGTGATCTCGCCGTACACCTCGACGTCGAGGCGGACCGCGACCTCGCCCGCCAGCGCGGTGAAGATGCGGCCGAGGCGCTCGGCGAGCGGCAGACCCGGCTTGACATCCTCGGCGATGACCCCGCCCTGCACGTTCACCGCGTCCGGGACCAGCTCACCGGCGAGCGCGAGCCGCACCGAGCGGGCGACGGCGATGCCGGCCTTCTCCTGCGCCTCGTCGGTCGAGGCGCCGAGGTGCGGGGTGCAGACGACCTGGTCGAACTGGAAGAGCGGGGAGTCCGTGCAGGGCTCCTTCGCGTACACGTCCAGGCCCGCGCCGGCGACGCGGCCCTCCTTGAGCGCCGAGTACAGCGCTTCCTCGTCGACGATCCCGCCGCGCGCGGCGTTCACGATCCGCACGCTCGGCTTGACCTTGTGCAGTGCCTCGTCCCCGATGAGACCGAGGGTCTCGGGCGTCTTCGGCAGGTGCACGGTGATGAAGTCGGAGACCTCGAGCAGCTCGTCGAGGGAGAGGACCTTCACGCCCATCTGCGCGGCGCGCGCGGGCTGCACGTACGGGTCGTAGGCGACGACCTTCATGCCGAAGGCCGACATGCGCTGGGCGACGAGGGCGCCGATGCGGCCCAGGCCCACGACACCGAGGGTCTTCTCGGCCAGCTCCACACCGGTGTACTTGCTGCGCTTCCACTCGCCGCCCTTGAGGGCCTGGCTGCCCTGCGGGATGTTGCGCGCGGTGGCGATGAGGAGGCCGCAGGCCAGCTCGGCGGCGGTCACGATGTTCGACGTCGGGGCGTTGACGACCATCACGCCGGCCTTGGTGGCGGCGGAGACGTCCACGTTGTCCAGGCCGACGCCGGCTCGTGCGACGACCTTCAGCTTCTTCGCGGCGGCGATCGCCTCGGCGTCGACCTTGGTGGCCGAGCGGATCAGGATCGCGTCGACGTCGGCGATGGCGGGCAGCAGCTCCGCGCGGTCCCCGCCGTTGCAGTGGCGGATCTCGAAGTCCGGGCCCAGGGCGTCGACGGTGGCGGGCGACAGCTCCTCGGCGATGAGTACGACGGGTTTGCCGGTGTCAGCAGTGCTCACGTGAGTCCTCACAAGTCCCAATGCGGACGGCCGTCCCGACGGCCGCAAGCGGTGGAGGTGGCTAGCCGCGTGAAAGACGCACGACGCTGTGGGCCCGACGCGAATGTAGTTCAGCAGTGTAGTGGCGCGAGGGGGGCGGGCTTACGCCTCCCTGGAAGGATCACTCGTCCGTGGCTGGACGCCGTGGACAACGGTGTGGAGCGGCTATGGAGAACGGGGCCGCGGCGTGTGCCGCGGCCCCGTCCCCGGAGGGCTTACGCCTCCTCGTTGTCCACCCAGCTCATGAGCTTGCGCAGCTCCTTGCCGGTGGTCTCCAGGAGGTGGTTCTCGTCCTGGGTCTTGTACTCGTTGTACTTCTTCAGGCCCGAGTGGTACTCGTCCATCCAGTTCTTGGCGAAGGTGCCGTCCTGGATCTCGGCGAGGACCTTCTTCATCTCGGCCTTGGTGGCGTCGGTGATGATCCGCGGGCCGGTGACGTAGTCGCCCCACTCGGCGGTCTCCGAGATCGACCAGCGCATCTTCTCCAGGCCGCCCTCGTACATGAGGTCCACGATGAGCTTCAGCTCGTGCAGGCACTCGAAGTACGCGATCTCCGGCTGGTAGCCGGCCTCGGTCAGCGTCTCGAAGCCCGCCTTCACCAGTGCGGCGGTACCGCCGCACAGGACGGCCTGCTCGCCGAAGAGGTCGGTCTCGGTCTCCTCGGTGAAGGTCGTCTTGATGACGCCGGCGCGGGTGCCGCCGATGCCCTTGGCGTAGGACAGCGCCAGCTCGAAGGCCTTGCCGGTGGCGTCCTGCTCGACCGCCGCGATACACGGCACGCCTCGGCCCTCTTCGTACTGACGGCGCACCAGGTGGCCCGGGCCCTTGGGGGCGACCATGCAGACGTCGACACCGGCCGGCGGCTTGATGAAGTCATAGCGGATGTTGAGGCCGTGGCCGAAGAACAGCGCGTCGCCGTCCTTCAGGTTGTCCTTGATGGACTCCTCGTAGACCTTGGCCTGCAGCGGGTCCGGGACCAGGATCATGATGACGTCGGCCTCGGCCGTCGCCTCGGCCGGGGTGACCACGCGCAGGCCCTGCTCCTCGGCCTTCGCCTTGGACTTGGAGCCCTCGTGCAGACCGACGCGCACGTCGACGCCCGAGTCGCGCAGGGACAGCGCGTGGGCGTGGCCCTGGCTGCCGTATCCGATCACCGCGACCTTGCGGTTCTGGATGATGGACAGATCGGCGTCGTCGTCGTAGAACAGCTCGGCCACTGGGGTTCTCCTATGTGTGCTGGTGTTGCGTCCCACCGTACGGCGGGAGGTGGACAGGAAGTTTTCAGGTCTCGCGATGCGAGCGGAACGAGACCGGGAGCGGGCCGGTTCAGGCCGTGCGGTCGAGCGCGCGCAGGCTCCGGTCGGTGATGGAGCGCGCGCCGCGGCCGATCGCGATGGTCCCGGACTGGACGAGCTCCTTGATGCCGAAGGGTTCCAGCATCTTGAGCATCGCCTCCAGCTTGTCGCTGGAGCCGGTGGCCTCGATGGTGACGGCCTCGGGCGAGACGTCCACGGTCTTGGCGCGGAACAGCTGGACGATCTCGACGATCTGCGAGCGCGTCTCGTTGTCGGCGCGGACCTTGGCGAGCACCAGCTCGCGCTGGACGGCGGCGCCCGGCTCCAGTTCGACGATCTTCAGGACGTTGACCAGCTTGTTGAGCTGCTTGGTGACCTGTTCGAGCGGGAGTCCCTCGACGTTCACGACGATGGTGATGCGGGAGATGTCGGGGTGCTCGGTGATACCGACGGCGAGCGAGTCGATGTTGAAGCCGCGGCGCGAGAACAGGGCGGTGATGCGGGCGAGCACGCCCGGCTTGTTCTCGACCAGGACGGAGAGCGTGTGCTTGGTGGACATGGTGCGGATTCCCTCTTCCGGTCGGCTCTCAGTCGTCTTCGTTGTCGCCGAAGTCGGGGCGGACGTCGCGCGCGGCCATGACCTCGTCGTTCGAGGCCCCGGCGGCCACCATCGGCCACACCATGGCGTCCTCGTGGACGATGAAGTCGACCACGACCGGCCGGTCGTTGATCGAGTTCGCCTCCTCGATGCACTTGTCGAGGTCCTCGGGGCGCTCGCAGCGGATCGCGTAGCAGCCCATCGCCTCGGACAGCTTCACGAAGTCCGGGATGCGGGTGCCCTTGTTGGGGGGCGTGTCACCCTCGGGGCCCGCGTGCAGCACGGTGTTCGAGTAGCGCTGGTTGTAGAAGAGCGTCTGCCACTGGCGGACCATCCCGAGGGCGCCGTTGTTGATGATGGCGACCTTGATCGGGATGTTGTTCAGGGCGCAGGTGGTGAGCTCCTGATTGGTCATCTGGAAGCAGCCGTCGCCGTCGATCGCCCAGACCGGCTTGTCCGGCGCACCGGCCTTGGCGCCCATCGCGGCGGGGACCGCGTAGCCCATGGTCCCGGCACCGCCCGAGTTCAGCCAGGTGGCGGGCTTCTCGTACTGGATGAAGTGCGCGGCCCACATCTGGTGCTGGCCCACGCCCGCCGCGAAGATCGTGTCGTCGGGGGCGAGTTGGCCGATGCGCTCGATGACCTGCTGCGGGGAGAGCGAACCGTCGGCCGGCTGGTCGTAGCCGAGCGGGTAGGTCTCGCGCCAGCGGTTGAGCCCCTTCCACCAGGCGGTGTAGTCGCCGGTGTGGCCCTCTGCGTGCTCCTTCTGGACGGCCTGGATCAGGTCGGCGATGACCTCGCGGGCGTCCCCGACGATCGGCACGTCGGCGGCGCGGTTCTTGCCGATCTCCGCCGGATCGATGTCGGCGTGCACGATCTTGGCGAACGGGGCGAAGCTGTCCAGCTTGCCGGTGACGCGGTCGTCGAACCGGGCGCCGAGGGCGACGATCAGGTCGGCCTTCTGCAGCGCGGTGACGGCGGTGACCGCACCGTGCATGCCCGGCATCCCCACGTGCAGCGGGTGGCTGTCGGGGAACGCGCCGAGCGCCATCAGGGTGGTGGTGACGGGCGCTCCGGTGAGCTCGGCGAGGACCTTCAGCTCGGCGGTGGCCCGGGCCTTGAGGACGCCGCCGCCCACGTACAGGACGGGGCGCTTCGCGCTGGTGATGAGCTTCGCGGCCTCGCGGATCTGCTTGGCGTGCGGCTTGGTCACCGGGCGGTAGCCGGGCAGGTCCATCTGCGGCGGCCAGGAGAACGTCGTCTGCGCCTGGAGCAGGTCCTTGGGGATGTCCACGAGCACCGGGCCCGGGCGGCCGGTCGAGGCGATGTGGAAGGCCTCGGCGATCGTCTTCGGGATGTCCTCGGCCTTGGTGACCAGGAAGTTGTGCTTGGTGATCGGCATGCTGATGCCGACGATGTCCGCCTCCTGGAAGGCGTCCGTGCCGATCGCCTTGGAGACGACCTGGCCGGTGATCGCGACGAGCGGCACCGAGTCCATCATCGCGTCGGCGATCGGCGTCACCAGGTTGGTGGCGCCCGGCCCCGAGGTGGCCATGCACACCCCGACCTTGCCGGTGGCCTGCGCGTAACCCGTCGCCGCGTGCCCCGCGCCCTGCTCGTGACGGACGAGCACGTGGCGCACCCGGCTCGAGTCCATCATCGGGTCGTAGGCCGGAAGGATCGTGCCGCCGGGAATGCCGAATACGGTGTCGGTCCCGACCTCCTCAAGCGAGCGGATGAGGGACTTGGCACCCGTGACGTGCTCGACGGGGGCGGACTGTCCTCCGGAACGGGGCCGCGGCTGCGGATGGTGGGCCCCGGTGGCCTGCTCGGTCATCGGCATTCTCTTCTCGATGCTGAGGGTTTTTGCGAGGGTTGTGCAGGGTTTCATCAAGTGCGCGGCCTGCCCGGTGCAACAAAAAACCCCTCGTGCCGTGAGGCAAGCGAGGGGAGCGCGCCGGGAGCGGTTGCCGGGAAGTCGCGGTGGTCCCACCGCTGATCCCAGCTTCAGCCGACGCGCTTTCCAAGTACGAGAATTCGGGTGCGCATGGCATTGACCCTCCCCCCGGCACACGGGGCGTGTCAAGTGGGTGGGACGGGAGTCTCATCATGTGAGCCCGGCCCGGGTGCCCCGGCGAACGCGGGCTCGGCCACGATCCCCGGTACGGCGTACTCCCCCGAGGCCAGCGCGCGGCGCAGCCGGTACTCGTCGAGCGGTCCGGAGAAGGCCGCTCCCTGGCCGTGCGTGCACCCCATCGCCCGCAGGGCGCGCACCTGCTCGGGCAGGTCCACCCCGTCGGCCACCGACGCCAGACCCAGGTCGCCCGCGATCCGCAGCAGCCCGCTGGTGATCTTGTGCAGGCGCGCGGACTCGACGACGCCCTCGACGAGCGAACGGTCCAGCTTCAGTACGTCCACGGGGAGTCGGCGCAGCGCCGTGATGGCCGCGTAGCCGCTGCCGAATCCGTCCAGGGCGATCCGGACGCCGAGCCGGCGCAGTGCCGTCAGGCGCCGCTCCAGCTCGTCGAGCGGGACGCGCGGATCGCTGTCGGCCAGCTCGATGACGAGCGCGCCCGAGGGCAGTCCGTGCCGCGTCAGCAACCCTTCGACGGAGCCCAGCGGCATGGCGCGGTCGAGCAGCCGGCGGGCGCTCATCCGCACGGCCACCGGGGTCGTGTGGCCGCTGCGGCCCCGCTCGGCGGCCTGCGCGACGGCCTCCTCCAGCATCCAGCGCCCCAGCTCCGCGGTGCGCTCGCCGTCGTCGGCCACGCGCAGGAACTCGCCGGGCGTGAAGAGGATGCCCTGCGCCGAACGCCAGCGCGCCTGGGCGGCGACCGCGGTGATCCGGCCGTCGTCCAGGGAGACGATCGGCTGGTGGAGCAGCGCGAACTGGCCCTCGTGCAGCGCGGTGCGCAGCCGGGTGGCCAGCTCCGCCTTGCGGACCACGTCGGCCTGCATCTGCGGGGCGTACAGCTCGACCCGGTCCTTGCCGCCGGCCTTGGCCCGGTACATCGCCAGGTCCGCGTTGCGCAGCAGCTCGCCCGCCGAGATGCCGGGCTCCGCGAAGGAGACGCCGATGGAGGCCGCGACCCGCACGTCCTTGTGCCCGTCGATCGTGTAGGGCTGGGAGAGCGTGACCCTGAGCCGGTCGGCCAGTTCGTATATCTGCTGCTCTCTGGCGGTGTGGTCGCGGCCTCCGTCGCCGACGATGAGCGCCGCGAACTCGTCACCGCCGAGACGGGCCGCGGTGTCTCCGGACCGTACGGAGTCGGCCAGCCTTCTTGCCGCCTGCACGAGCAGTTCGTCGCCCGCCTGGTGGCCGATCGTGTCGTTGACCTGCTTGAAGCCGTCGAGGTCGATGAAGAGCACGGCGGTGCCCCGGTCGGTGGCCCGCCGTCCGTGGAGCGCCTGGCCGACCCGCTTGGTGAACAGGGCCCGGTTGGGCAGGTCGGTGAGCGGGTCGTGCTCGGCGTTGTGCTGGAGCTGGGCCTGCAGGCGCACCCGTTCGGTGACGTCCCTGCTGTTGAGGATCAGGCCGCCGTGGTGGCGGTTGATGGTGGACTCCACGTTCAGCCAGGCACCGGTGCCGGACCTGAAGCGGCACTCGATGCGGGTGGTGGGCTCCTCGACCTGGCTGGCGGCGAGGAACCTGCGCACCTCGTGCACCACGCGCCCCAGGTCCTCGGGGTGGATGATCGAGGCGAGCTCGGAGCCGACCAGGTCGTCCGCGTCGCGTCCGTAGACGCCGGCGGCGGCCGGGCTCACATAGCGCAGGATCCCGTTCGGCGCGGCGATCATGATGACGTCGCTGGAGCCCTGCACCAGGGAGCGGAAGTGGTTCTCCTTCTGCGCCAGCTCCTGGGTGAGCGTGATGTTGTCGAGCAGCATGATGCCCTGGCGCACGACGAGGGCCAGGACGACGGTGCAGGCCGTGAAGAGGACGACCCGGTCCACGCTGTGCCCGTTCAGCACGTTGTACAAGATCCCCAGCGTGCAGACGGCCGCGGCCAGGTACGGGGTGAGCGCGGCCAGCGAGCCGGAGATGGGCCGGGTGTGACTGACCTGGTAGCGCCCGCCGGGGCCCGGGGCCCGCTCCTCGGGCGCCGGTCCGCCCATCGGGCCGACCCACGGCGCGTACGCCAGCAGCAGCGAACCGGCGAACCAGCCAGCGTCGAGGATCTCCCCCGAGCGGTAACTGGCGTGCAGCAGCGGCGAGGTGAACAGGGCGTCGCACATCACCGTGAGGGCGAGCGCGCCGATCGCGGTGTTCACCGCCGTGCGGTTTCCGGGCGAGCGCCGGAAGTGCAGCGCAAGCACCATGCTGACCAGCGCGATGTCCAGCAGCGGGTAGGTGAGCGACAGCGCGGTGCGGGTGACGCTCTGCCCCTCGGACTCGGCGGTGTGCGCGAGGGCGAGGCTCCAGGAGAGGGTGACGAGCGATCCGGCGATCAGCCACGCGTCGAGGCCGAGGCAGATCCACCCCGCCTTGGTGACGGGCCGCTTCGCGAGGACGAGCAGGCCGATGATCGCGGGGGGCGCGAAGCAGAGGAAGAAGAGGTCGGCGAGGCTCGGCGTCGGCACGGGCACCCGCAGGACGACCTCGTACCAGCCCCAGACGCCGTTGCCCACCGCCGCCATCAGGGAGGACAGCGCGAACAGGAGCCAGGCGGCTCGAAAGCGGCTGCGCCGGCGGCGGGCGTACAGGAAGTTCGACACGGCGGCGACCGCGGCGGCGGTGCTGAGCCCGAAGTCGCCCATGAACAGCGCGACTTCCTCGCTCCCCCAGCCGAGCGCCGACCCCATGGCGTAGGCCCCGCACAGGACCGTGAGCACGACGTGCGGGCCCATGCCCGTGGTGCGCCGGGGTGCGCGCGCGAGGACCGGGGCCGCGGCGCGCAGCGGGGCTGCCATCGGTGGGGTCTCCGTCGACTGGGCGGTCACCGGGACGCTCCGGTCCGCCGGGCCGCTCCGGCGTCCCGCTTGCCGGGGCCGGTATGCGGATGCCTTCTGCGACCGCCACGGGCGCCGCCGCGGTGCGCGTGGCTCCTGCGGCAGCCCGGGCTCCGCCCGCGCATCGGTGCGTGCGAGGGTCGCCGCCGGCGACTCCGCCACGTCGGATCGTTCACCCATAGGCCGTGCATCGCCCGTCGCCCCCCTCGCAGTCCGTCACTCGTCCCCGGCACCGCGTGCTGCGCGGCGCTGCCCCATCGGGACGATACACCAGGATGGTCACTCAGGGACATAGTTCCTCTACGCTCCGTGACGACCAGCGGTTATGGCGGCACACGGTGCAGCCGGGCGGGCGCGGAGCGTGCGCGCCCGGACGCCAACTGCCGTACGGGCGTGGTCCGTGGGGCCCGTGCGCCGCGGGTCAGTCGGTGGTGAGCACGACGTTCTCGAGCGGCTGTCCGGCGGCGAACCGGGTGAGCTGAGCGGCGAGGAGCCGCTTGGCGCGCGGCATGAACGCGGACGTGGGACCACCGACGTGCGGGGAGATGAGCACTCCTGGAGCCTGCCACAACGGGTGTTCCCGGGGCAGCGGTTCCGGGTCGGTGACGTCGAGGGCGGCGGTGATCCGGCCGCCCTCCAGCTCCGCGAGGAGCGCCTTGGTGTCGACGAGGGGGCCGCGGCCCACGTTCACCAGCAGCGCCCCGTCCTTGAGGCGCCCGAGGAACTCCGCGCCCGCGAGACCCCGGGTCTCCTCAGTGAGCGGGGTGACCAGGATGACGACATCGGCCTCGGGCAGCAGCTCCGGCAGGTCCGCGAGCGGGTGCACGGGGCCGCGCTCCGTGGTGCGCGCGGAGCGTGCGACGCGTGCGACCCGCGCGACCTCGAAGGGCACGAGCCGGTCCTCGATGGCGGAGCCGATCGCCCCGTAGCCCACGATGAGGACGTTCTTGTCGGCGAGGGCCGGGCGGAATCCGGAGCGCCACTCCCCGCGGTCCTGCCCGCGCACGAAGTCGGGGACGCCCCGCAGCGACGCGAGGATCAGGGTGAGCGCCAGTTCGGCGGTGCTGGCGTCGTGCACCCCGCGCGCGTTGCACAACTGCACGCCCGGACGCAGGTACTTGAGGCCGCCCTGTACGTGGTCGACGCCCGCGGAGAGGGTCTGCACCGTCCGCACGGCCGTCATCCGCGCCAGCGGCCGCACGGCCACCTCGGCGCCCTTCATGTAGGGGACGACGTAGTACGCGCAGTCGGCCGGGTCCGCGGGAAAGTCCGGCTCACCGTTCCAGAAGCGGTAGTCGAGCCCCTCGGGCAGGCCCGGGACCTCGTCGGCGGGGAAGGGCAGCCATACATCACCAGTCATGGTCAGGAGGCTATGTCAGCCGCTCCGGAGCGCAGAGGTTAGGTTGGTGGCCAAAGACAGGGAGGGTCACGAGCAGGTGGAGCGCAAGGCGATCGGGGCGGCGGCGCTCGAGGTGGGGGCGGTCGGACTCGGCTGCATGCCGATGAACTGGGCCTACACCGGCTCGCGGCAGCGGGGCGAGGAGTCGTTGCGCACCGTGCACGCCGCGCTGGACCGGGGCTGCACCCTGGTCGATACGGCCGACATGTACGGGCCGTTCACCAACGAGCTGCTGCTCGGCCGGGTCCTGAAGGAACGGCGCGCGGACGCGTTCGTGTCGACGAAGGTCGGACTGCTCGTCGGCGAACAGCACATCGTGGCCAACGGCCGCCCGGGGTACGTGAAGCGCGCCTGCGACGCGTCGCTGCGCCGGCTCCAGACGGACGTCATCGACCTCTACCAGCTGCACCGGGCGGATCCGGAGGTCCCGGTCGAGGAGACCTGGGGCGCGATGGCGGAGCTGGTGGGGGCCGGGAAGGTGCGCTCGCTCGGGCTGTGCGCGGTGGGAGCGCGGACCACGCGCCGCGGCGGCCGGGCCGGGCTGCATGCCGGAACGATTCGGCAGCTGGAGCGGATCCAACAGGTGTTCCCGGTGAGCTCGGTGATGGCGGAGCTGTCGGTGTGGTCGCCGGAGGCGCTGGCGTCGCTGCTGCCGTGGTGCGCGGTGCGCGGCGTCGGGTTCCTGGCGGCGATGCCGCTGGGCAACGGGTTCCTGACCGGGACGCTGACGCCGGGGCAGGGTTTCGAGCCGGACGACGTGCGGGCCCGCCACCCCCGGTTCACCGCGGAGATGATGGCGGCGAACCAGCCGATCGTGGCGGGGCTGCGCCGGGTCGCGGCCCGCCACGGCGCGGCGGTGACCCCGGCGCAGGTGGCCCTCGCGTGGGTGCTCGCGCAGGGCAGGAACGTGGTGCCGGTGCCGGGGGCCAAGCACGAGCGGTGGGCGGCGGAGAACGCGGGGGCCGCGGGGCTCGCGCTGACCGCGGCGGATCTGGCGGAGATCGCGGGGTTGCCGCGGGCGCAGGGGTCCTGGGACTGAGGGGGCGGGGCGGGCGGGGCCGGGTGGGGCCGTGGGGCCTGGCTGACCGGGTGGGGCCCGGCGGCTCCTGGCGGGTCCTGGCGGGGCCGGGTGGGTTCCGGTCGGCGGGGTCGGGAACCTGCGGGGCGTGGGCGGTGTATGAACGGTAGAACCGTCGCGTCGAAGGGATCCTGATCGTGCAACGTCAAGCTGTGCGGCCCGCGTTGGCCAAGGCCGCCTGTGCCGCGCTCCTGCTCACGGCAGTCACGGCAGTCACGGCGGGGTGCTCCTCCGGTGACGATGGCCAGGCGGGCAGAGACACCGCATCTTCACGGTCCGCGCCGAGTTCCAGCGGCGCGGGGGCCTCGACCGCGTCCCCGAGCGGTGACCTCCCGCCCGCCAAGGGTTCGGTGCGCGTCGTGCGCACGGTCACCGACGGCCTGAAGTCGCCGTGGGGCCTGGCGCCCCTGCCGGAGGGCGGTCTGCTGGTGTCGTCCCGGGACGAGGGGACGATCACCCGCGTCGACACGGAGACCGGGAAGAAGACGGAGCTGGGGTCGGTGCCCGGGGTGGCCCCGGCGGGCGAGGGCGGCCTGCTGGGCCTCGCGCTCTCCCCGTCGTACGCCTCGGACCACATGGTCTACGCGTACTTCACGACGGAGTCGGACAACCGCATCGCACGGATGCCGTACGACGCGAAGAAGCCCGCCGGCGAGCAGCTGGGCGCGCCGGACACGATCTTCAAGGGCATCCCGAAGGGCACGAACCACAACGGCGGCCGTATCGCCTTCGGCCCGGACGACCTGCTGTACGTGGGGACGGGTGAGACCTACCGGACCGAGTACGCGCAGGACAAGAAGTCCCCCGGCGGCAAGATCCTGCGGCTCACCCCGGAGGGCGACCCGGCCCCGGGCAACCCCTTCGGGAAGTCGCCGGTGTACTCGTACGGGCACCGCAATGTCCAGGGCCTGGCATGGGACAAGGACAAGCGGCTGTGGGCCTCGGAGTTCGGCCAGGACACCTGGGACGAGCTGAACGACATCGTGGCGGGCGACAACTACGGCTGGCCCGACGCCGAGGGCAAGAGCGGCGACTCCGGCTACCACGACCCGGTCGCGCAGTGGCACACCGACGACGCCTCCCCCAGCGGCATCGCGTATGCCGAGGGTTCGGTCTGGATGGCGGGCCTGCGCGGCGAGCGCCTGTGGCGCGTCCCGCTGGACGGCACGAAGGAGGCGCACGAACCGCAGGAGTTCCTGAAGGGGAGATACGGGCGGCTGCGCACGGTGGTCTCCGCCGGCGGGGACAAGTTGTGGCTGGTGACGAGCGAGACGGACACGCGGGGCACCCCGGCCAAGGGGGACGACCGCATCCTGGAGCTGAAGGTGAGCTGACCGGGTCCCCCGGGCGGGGCCGGGTGGCGGGTCAGTCCGTCGGGACTGCGGGGCCGGGCTCGGACGCCGGGCCGGGCCGCGGCGCTGCCGGTCCGGTTCGCGGGGCCGCCGGGCCGGGTGGCGGGGCCGTCGGGCCGGTTCGCGGGGCCGTCGGACCGGGTGGCGGGGCCTGGTCGTCCTGGGGCCGGTCCGGGGCGCGGACGGTCACCTTGCCGGAGGAGAGGTCTATGGGGCCGCGTCCGGGGTCGCCGTCGTTAAGGTCGACCCGGGTCAGCTCCAGGCGCTTGCGCTCGTCGTTGGTGTGCTTGCGGCCGGGCGCGAACAGCTCCTCGAACATGTTGAACACTGCGCCTCCAGGTGCGCGTGGCGGCCGGGCCCTCCCGTTCAGCGTACGGGAGGGACCGGCGGGCACCGCGGTCCGCGCTATGGGGCCCGGCCGGCGCTCGCGGGCGGCACCGGCACCAGTTGCTCGGGGAAGAGGCGCAGGCGGTGGGCGAGGGCGGCCGCCTCGCCGCGGCCGGTGACGCCCAGCTTGGCGAGGATGTTGGAGACGTGGACGCTGGCGGTCTTCGGGGAGATGAAGAGTTCCCCGGCGATCTGGCGGTTGCTGCGGCCGGCAGCGACCAGGCGCAGGACGTCGCGTTCGCGGCTGGTGAGGCCGAGTTCCCCGGCGGGGTCGGCGGGGGCGGCGGGGATGTCCCGGCGGTGCGCGGTGGACGTGAGGCTGAGCCGGGCGCGCTGGGCGAGCAGCGCGGCGGACTCGGTGAGCGGGCGGGCGCGGAGGCGGTCGGCGACGGCGCCGACGAGATGGAGCAGTTCGGTGGCGCGGGCGCGGTCGGTCTCGCCAGGGCCGGGGCCCGGGCCGGTGCCGGGGGTGAGCAGGAGGGACTCGGCGAGACGGAATCTGGCGCGGGCCAGGTCGTGGGGGCGGCCGAGGGGTTCGAGGAGGGTGACGGTGGCGGACCAGTCGTCCGGGGTGTCGCGGCCCTCGGCGCGCAGGAGTTCGGCGCGGACCCACTGTTCGTGGGCCTGCCAGACGGGGGCCGATGTGGCCTGGCGCTTGGCCGCGTCCCGGAGCCGTTCGATGGTGGCGGCGCGGCCCGCGTCGGCGGCGGGCAGGCCCCGGGCGTCCGCCTCCGCGGCGGCGGCGGTGCGCAGCAGGGGCCAGATGTAGCGGTGCATGGAGGGCGGGAGGCCGGCGGTGACGACGCGTTCGAGGGTGGCGCGGGCGTCGGGGAGGCGGCCCTGGGCGGCGGCGAGAGCGAGGGTGAGATGGGCGAGGGGAAGGGTGTACTGCGGCATCGGGTCGTGGGTGCCGTAGTACGCGTGGGCGGCGGCGAGGTGGTCCGCCGCTTCCTGGAGGGCGCCGCGCTCCAGGGAGACGGTGGCGAGGTGCACGCAGGACGTGCCGCGCGGCTTGGTGCTCAGGGCGGAGCGGCGGGTCCACTCCGCGGCCTTGACCGCCTCGTCCCAGCGGCCGAGGGAGACCAGGGACTCGGCCTTGTTGGAGCGGACCCAGCCCTTGGTGTCGGTGAGGCCGTAGCGGCGGCAGAGGACGATGCCCTCGTCGCACAGGCGCAGTGCTTCCTCGGAGCGGCCGACGCCTTCGAGGCAGGAGGTCAGGTTGACATTGACGTTGCTGATGCGGGCGATGAGGCCGACCTCGGTGGAGCGGTCGCGCACCCGGTACATCGTGGCGAGGCCCTGCTCGATGGAGCCCGCGTCGACGAGGAGGCCGCCCAGGATGAGGCGGGCGTGGAGTTCGGTCTCCTCGTCGTCGACCATGTGCGCGTACTCGACGGCGCGTTCGGCGGCGGCGAGGGTCTCGGCGCCCGGGCTGTGCAGCATGCCCCAGGCGGCCACGTGCGTGAGGACCTGGGCGTGGACCACGGAGGGTGGCAGGCCGCGGACCAGTTCCTGCGCGGTGGCGATCTCGTCCCAGCCGTCGCCGCGGCCGGTGTGGGAGCTGATGCGGGAGCGCTCGATCCAGAACCAGGCGGCGCGCAGCGGGTCGCCCTCGCCCTGGGAGGCGGCCTCTTCGAGGATGCGTACGGCGCGCTTGCTGATCTTCAGGGCACGTTCCCGCTCGCCGCACAGGCGCCCGGCGACGGCGGCCTCGCCCATCAGGTCGAGGTAGCTGAGCGGTGTGGTGGCCGGGTCGCAGCCGTGGGCCGGGTAGGAGTCGGCGTAGCCGCCGAGGTGGAGGGTGGCGCGCAGGGACTCCGGGGCGCCGTCCCACAGCTCCATCGCGCGTTCGAGCAGCCTGAGTTGTTCGGCGTAGGCGTGGCGGCGGCGGGCTTCGACGCAGGCGTCGAGGACCGCGGGCAGGGCCTTGGCCGGGTCGTGGGCGCGGTACCAGTACGTGGCGAGGCGCATCGCGCGGGCGTCGGCGGGCACGAGCGCCGGCTCGGCCTCAAGGGCTTCGGCGTAGCGGCGGTTGAGGCGGGAGCGTTCGCCGGGCAGCAGGTCGTCGCTGACGGCTTCGCGGACCAGGGAGTGGCGGAAGCGGTAGCCGTCGCCGTCCTCGGTGGCGAGCAGGATGTTGGCGCCGACGGCGGCCCGCAGGGCTTCGATGAGGTCGTCCTCGCCGAGCCGGGCGACCGCGGCGAGCAGCGGGTACTCGACGGTGGAGCCGCCCTCGGCGCAGATCCGGGCGACGCGCTGGGCGGACTCGGGGAGCGATTCGACGCGGACGAGGAGGACGTCGCGGAGCGAGTCGGTGAGGCCGGTGGCGCAGCCCTCCGCGGCAGAGACGGCGAGTTCCTCGACGAAGAAGGCGTTGCCGTCGGAGCGGCGGTAGATGTCGTCGACGAGGGCGCGGTCGGGTTCGGCGGCCATGATCCCGGCGATCTGGCGGGCCACTTCGTCGCGGGTGAGGCGGCCGAGCTCGATGCGGGTGACGGTGCGCAGCCGGTCGAGTTCGGCGAGCAGGGGGCGTAGGGGGTGGCGGCGGTGCACGTCGTCGGCGCGGTAGGTGGCGACGACGCCGAGGCGGCCGCTGCGCAGGGTGCGGAAGAGGTAGGCGAGGAGGTGGCGGGTGGAGGCGTCGGCCCAGTGCAGGTCTTCGAGGACGACGACCAGGGTGTGGTCGGTGGCGACGCGTTCCAGGAGCCGGGCGGTGAGTTCGAAGAGGCGGGCGGTGGCGCTCTCGTCGCCGCGCTCGTGCTGGTTGCGGGAGGTGCGGTCACCCAACTCGGGCAACAGGCGCGACAGTTCGTCCTCCTGGCCGGCGGCCGCCGTGTCGAAGGCGGCGGGCAGTGCGCGGCGCAGCGCGCGCAGGGCGCTGGAGAAGGGGGCGAAGGGCAGCCCGTCGGCGCCGATCTCGACGCAGCCGCCGGTGACGACGACGGCGCCCTGGCGGTGGGCGACTTCGGCGAACTCCTCGACGAGCCGGGTCTTGCCGACCCCGGCCTCGCCGCCGAGCAGCAGCGCCTGGGGCGCGCCGTCGGCGGCACGCCCCAGGGCGGTGTGCAGTATGCCCAGTTCATCGGCGCGGCCGACGAACACCGGGCTGACGGACCTGGTCTCCACAGGGCCGAGCATCGCACACGGGTGCGAGGGGGTGGTGGGGTTTTCGCCGCGGTGGCTCGCGGCGCGGGACCGGAGAAGACCGGGCAACCCGCCCTCCCCCGGGGACCTTCCCCCGGGCCGCCCGGCGGACCCCCGCGAAAGCCCTCTCGCGGGCTGGCCGGTGAACTCCCCCGCGGGTTCACCGGCCAGCCCTCCCTCGGGCTCACCGGTGCTGACCTCGGAGAGCTTCCTCGTGGGCTGTCCGGCGATTTCCCGCGCAGGTTCCTCCAAGAGCCCGCTTGGGGGCCTCCCGGCGAATCCTCTCGCGGATTCCCGGGTGAGCTCCCCCGCGGGCTCACCCGAGAATCCACTCGCGGGCTCGCCGGCGCCATCCCCCGAAAACCCCTTCGCGGGCTGCCCGGTGAACTCCCCCGCGGGTTCACCGGCGCAGTCCCCCGCGGGCTTCCGCGAGAGCCCCCTCGTGGGCTGCTCGGCGGGGCTCCCCGCGAACCCCCTCATGGGCTGCTCAGCGGGGCTCCCCGCGAACCCCCTGCTGGGCTGCTCGGCGGGGCTCCCCGCCGACTCGCGCGAGGGCTGTCCGGTGGGCTCCTGAGCGAGGCCGCCCTCGGGCGTCCCCGCGGGGTCGCCCGAGCGTCGCTGCGAGGCCGCGCGGGGACCGGGTGCCGTGCGTGTTCTCCCCGGCCGGGGGACGCCGCTCATGCCGTGCGCGGAGCGCGGTGGCGGCGGGGGCCGTGCGTCCTCACCCGCCCCTCGTCCTCCTGGCGGGCCGAGCGGCGCGCGGCGCGACGGGCCTCGGTGGCGGCGCGGGCCCGACGGTATCCCTCCGCCTGCTGGATGAGTTCGGCGGAGCGGACCTGGTGCAGTTCGTACTCGAACATCTCGTCTCCCTGGTGACGATCGTCTGCGGTTCTCGCGGACCGTTCTCCGCGATGCCTCAACTGTCGTTTCCCAGGGGGGTGCGCCACATCGGGAGAGTGCCGCATGTTCGAGGGCGGGGGTGCCTTAGGCGGGGCCTCAGGTGCCTTAGGCGAGCGGGCCCGGGTGCCTCAGAGGCCGAACCGGGCCCGGGTGCCTTGGGGGCCGAGCCCGGCCCGGGGACCTCAGGGACCGAGCCCGGTCCAGGGACCTCAGGAGCCGAGGCCGGTCCAGGGACCTCAGGGACCGAGCCCGGTCCAGGGACCTCAGGGACCGAGCCCGGTCCAGGGACCTCAGGGACCGAGCCCGGTCCAGGGACCTCAGGGACCGGGCCAGTCCAGGGACCTCAGGGACCGGGCCAGTCCGGGGGCCTCAGGCGCCGAGCCCAGTCCGGGGGCCTTGGGCCGAGGCCTGTCCGGGGGCCTTGGGAGCCGAGGCCGGTCCAGGTGCCTGGAGGTCTGATCCAGCCCTGGGTGCCTCAGGAGCCGAACCGGCCCCGGGGCCTCTGAGGCGCCCGGGGCCGGTTCGGTGTCGTCGGGGTCAGCTGGTCTTGGGCAGGCCCAGGAGCAGGTCCGAGTACTTCGCGACGGCGAGCAGCAGTCCGAGGACGCCGAGCGAGACACCCGCCCAGGCGGTGGACTTGATCCAGGTCGCCTGGGGCTTGCCGGGTGCGCCGAACGCGGGCTTGGCCAGGACGAACGCGCCGAGGACGAGGCCGATGAGGGCGAAGACCCCGCCGACCAGGGCGGCGGCGTGCCAGGCATCGCCGTAGACCTCGGAGACCTGCTGGGAGACGCTCGCGGTCTGCGCGGTGTTGAGCTGGCCGATCAGCGACTCGCGGGCGGAGGCGACCGTGCCCAGCCAGCTGCCGCTGAGGGCGATGATGCCGAGGCCCACCGAGACGATGGCGCCCGCGCCCTGGCCGACACCGGCGGGCCGGGCGGCGGCGGCCGCGGCCGCCTCAGCGGCGAGCTCCTCGTCCAGACCGTCGTCGTCCGAGCCGTCGGCGTGCGAGCCATCGGCGGGCGAGCCGTCGGCGTGCGAGCCATCGGCGTGCGAGCCATCGGCGTGGGAGCCGTCCGCGTGCGTACCGGCGGTAGCGGAGCCGTCACCGGCCGACTCGGCGCCGGCCGTGGCGGGGCCTGCCGTGGCCGGCCCGGCCGGGGACTTCTCGCCCCGGGCCGTCTCGGCCCCGGCCGTCGGTGCGGTCGCCTCGACGGCCTCCTCGTTCTCCTTCCGCTCGGCGGCGTCGGGCTGCGCGTCAGTCTTCGTAGTCATGCTGGGCACCGTACGGACGGAGTCTGAGAAGTCTCTTAACGTTTCCCGGGGGCCTCGCGCGCGGCGCGCCATTCGGGGGCGAGGACGGACCAGATCTCCAGGTCGTGGCGGACGCCGTCGTGGAGGGACGCCTCGCGCAGGACGCCGTCGCGCCGCATGCCGAGGCGGCGGGCGACGCTGGTGCTGGGGGTGTTGCCCGCCGCGGCGACCCACTCGATCCGGTGGATGCCTCGCTCCTCGACCGCCCAGTCGATGAGGATCCTGGCCGCGCGGGTGACGAGTCCGCGCCCCGTGGCCGCCGGCTCCAGCCAGCAGCCGACCTCGCAGGTGCCCGCCGCGGCGTCGAAGACCCGGAAGAGGACGCCGCCGACGAGTTCGCCGTCCTGCCAGATGCCGTGCAGGCTTCCGCTGTCCGCGGCGCGCTTGTCGGCGTAGCGCCGCAGGAGGGCGCGGGCGGAGGCGACGTCGGTGGCGTCCTTGCCGAAGGGGATGAACCGCCCGATGAACTGCCGGCCGCGGTCGAGGTGGCGCAGGAACTCCGCGGCGTGCCAGGTCTCCAGGGGGCGCAGCTCGGCGCCGTCGTCACTCAGCGGTATCGCGTACATCAAGCTCCCTCGGCCGTGCCTGGTCCAGCGGGCCGTCGGCCGCGGCGCGCTGCCCGGGGATCCTCGCATCCGCCGCCGCCCGGCACTGCGGCGGCTCGATGCTGAGGCGGGGCAGCCGGCGGTCGAGCCAGCCGGGCAGCCACCAGTTGGCGCCGCCGAGCAGGTGCATCAGGGCGGGGACGAGGAGGGTGCGCAGGAGGAAGGCGTCGACGGCGACCGCGGCGGCGAGGGCGATGCCGAACATGGCGATCACCCGGTCGCCGCTGAGCACGAAGGCGAGGAAGACGGAGATCATGATGACGGCGGCCGAGTTGATGACGCGGCTGGTCTCGGCCAGGCCGACCCGCACGGCCCGCCGGTTGTCGCCGGTCTCCAGCCACTCCTCGTACATCCGGCTGACGAGGAAGACCTGGTAGTCCATGGAGAGGCCGAAGAGGACCGAGACCATGATGACCGGCAGGAAGGGTTCGATGGGTCCGGAGCGGCCGAGTCCGAGGAGTTCGCTGCCCCAGCCCCACTGGAAGACCGCGACGACGACGCCGAAGGAGGCGGCGACGGCCGCGACGTTCATCGCGGCGGCCTTCAGCGGGATCCCGACCGAGCGGAACGCGAGGAGCAGCAGGACGCAGCCGAGTCCGACCACGACGCCGACGAAGAGCGGCAGCTTGCCGATGACGACGTCGGCGAAGTCGTCGTAGCTCGCGGTGACGCCACCGACCTGGACCTGGAGGGAGCTGCCCTGTTCGGCCGCGGGGACGACGTCGGCGCGCAGCCGGTCGACGAGGTCGCTGGTGGCGCCGGACTGCGGCGCGGAGTCCGGGACGACGGTGAGGTAGGCGGTGGTGTCGTCGTGGTTGTACGTCACCGGGGAGACGGCGGCGACGCCGTCGGTGGCGCGCAGGTCGCCCGCGAGCCGGCCGAGGGCGAGCTTGTCCGGGGCGCCGTGCACGGTGCCGACCAGGGTGAGTGGCCCGTTCACGCCGGGCCCGAAGTCGTCGGCGAGCAGGTCGTAGGCCTGCCGGGTGGTGCTGGACTCGGGGTTGTTGCCCTGGTCGGAGGTGCCGAGGTGGAGGAAGAGGGTGGGCAGCGCGAGGACCGTGACGGCGGCCAGCGCGAGACCGCCGAGGAGCTTCGGGTGGCGTTCGACGAAGGCGGCCCAGCGGGCGGCGAGCCCGGTCGGCACCTCCGGCTCGGGCCCGTGCGCGGCGAGCCGGCGCCGCTCGCGCCGGGACAGCGCCCGCATCCCGATGAAGGACAGCAGGCCCGGCAGCAGGGTGACGGAGGCGGCGACGGTGAGCAGGACGGTGAGGGAGGCGGCGATGGCGACGCCGTTGAGGAAGCCGAGCCGCAGGACGAGCATGCCGAGCAGGGCGATGCACACGGTGACACCGGCGAAGACGACGGCCCGGCCGGTGGTGGCGACGGCCTGTTCGGCGGCGGCGGCGACCGGCAGGCCGCGTTTGAGTCCGCGCCGGTGGCGGACCACGATGAACAGGGCGTAGTCGATGCCGACGCCGAGGCCGACGAGCATGCCGAGCATCGGCGCGAAGTCCGCGACGGTCATGGCGTGGCCGAGCAGCCCGATGCCCGCGTAGGCGGTGCCGACGCCGGTCAGCGCGGTGGCGATGGGGAGGGCGGCGGCGGCCGGTGAGCCGAAGGCGAGCAGGAGCACGACGGCCGCGACGACGACGCCGATGATCTCGGAGAGGTGGGCGGAGGTCGGCTCGGTGAGGGCGACGGCGCTGCCGCCGAGCTCCACCCGCAGGCCGTCCGGGCCCTGGGTCTCGGCCGCGCGCGCCGTGGAGACGACGGCCCGCGCCTGGCTCTCCGGGATGTCGTCGGCCTGCTCGGCGAAGGTGACCGTGGCGTAGGCGGTGTGCCCGTCGGCGCTGATCTGTCCCCCGCCCCGGGCGTCGTAGGGGGAGGCGACGGAGGAGATGCCGGGCAGCTCGCGGATCCGGTCCAGGGTGTTGCTCATGGCCGTCTCGACGTCGGCGGCGCGCACGGTGGAGCCGTCGATGTGCCAGACGACGGTGTCGCTGTCGCCGCCGAGACCGGAGAAGCCCTCGTCGAGCAGGTGGGTGGCGCGGCCGGACTCGGTGCCGGGCGCCTCGTAGTCGTTCGAGTAGGCGGACCCGGCGGCCGCGGCGGCCGCGCTCGTGGCACCGAGGGCGAGCAGCCACAGCAGGACGACGACGAGCCGGTGCCTGACACACCACCGTGCGAGTGCGGCCACGGACGTGCTCCCTGGGGGTTTTGTGGATCTTTACCGGGAACAGTCGGTGATCGGCTGTATCAGCTGAACGGGCCCGCAAAGAACACTTGAGCAAGGGGCTGTCACTCTTACAGCCAGAAGTGATCCTTTGTCGCTTTCGTGGCCTTACTCACATGGGTCCGTGCCGCGCCCCGGGTCAGCCGGAGACGCTCGGCCGGCCGTTCTCGATGTGCCCGGCCAGCCGCCGGTGGAAGGCGTCCCCCGAGCTGATCTCCACGTCGTACCAGCCGTGCGTCCGCTCGGTCTCGTGCACCACGGTGACGGTCCGGCCGGGCCGGACGACGACCGTCCGCTCCCCCACGGTGAAGGTCCGGGCGCTCTTTCCCGTGCCGCGCAGCCGGATGCGCAGGGCCCGCGCGCGGGCGTCCACCGTCGTCGTGACGTCGGCCCCGAAGTCCGGGCGCCCGCGGAACTCGCGCCGGAACCCGTTCGGTCCCGTCACCACGAAGTCGTACGCGCCCGCGCGCACCGGCACGGCCGTCTCCCGGACGACGTCGAAGTGGACGGGGGCCGTGAACTCGCCCGCGTAGGGGTAGAGCGCGAAGTGGGCGCTGGAGCGTCCGGTGTTGACAAGGTTCAGCGTCAGCCCGTCGTCGTGCGCGCGCAGGTGCGCGTCGGGCTGGTACGGCAGCGCGCGGGCGGGCCGGGTGCCGGGCTCCTGCACGGGCATGGTCTGGTTCAGCGGCGGCTGCGGGGCCCAGCGGCCGCTGAACTCCGGGACGGCGCCGGGCTGTTCGACCTCCGGCTGCCGGTGGCCGTGGCGGAAGTCGAAGGCGCCGGTCAGATCGCCGGTGACCTGGCGGCGCCAGGCGCCGATGTTGGGTTCGCGGACGCCGGTCCACTGCTCCAGGAACCGGATCACGGAGGTGTGGTCGAAGACCTCCGAGCAGACGTGTCCGCCGACGGTCCACGGCGAGACGACGAGCATCGGCACCCGCACCCCGAGCCCGGTGGGCAGGCCCTGCCAGTGTTCCTCGGCGACGTCGGGGCCGGGGACGGGCGGCGGCACGTGGTCGAAGAAGCCGTCGTTCTCGTCGTAGTTGATGAAGACGGCGGTCTTCTTCCACACCTCGGGGTGCGAGGCGAGCGCGTCGAGCACTTTGTAGACGATGGTGGCGCTGTGGACCGGCGAGGAGACGGACGGGTGCTCGGAGTCGACCGCGGACGGGACGAGGTAGGAGACGCGGGACAGCTTGCCGTGCGCGACGTCGTGGGCGAACGCCGTGGCCAGCTCGCCGGTAGGCACGCGCCGCAGCGCCCGCTCGAACAGCGACCGCTCGCGCTTGCCGAGCGTCGCGACGCCCTTGTCCAGGGTGGCCAGCAGCTCGGCGCGCGCGGCGTCGTCCTTCGCGTCGCGCACCTGGGCGTAGAAGGCCTCCATGTACGTCAGGCCGGTGCCGGCCAGGACCTTGCGCGCGATCGCCTTGAAGGTGGAGAAGAACTCGATCTGGTTGTCGGTGAAGTTCTCCCACTCGGTGTACGTCTGCCAGCTCACCCCCGCCTTCTCCAGGCGTTCGGCGTACGTCCCCCAGTCGTAGCCGGGGTGCGTGCCCTCGTCGTACGCGTCGTTGCCGACCGCCCGCGCGCCGGTCGGCTCATAGCCGGTCCTGCCGCTCCACAGGTGGTTGCGGTTGGGGCTGGTCGAGGAGTGGATGGAGGAGTGGTAGGCGTCGCAGACGGTGAAGGTGTCGGCGAGTTCGTAGTGGAGCGGGATGTCCTCGCGCGTGTAGTACGCCATGGTGGCCGCGGTCTTGGCGGTGATCCACCCGTCGTGCCAGCCGCCGTGCGCGGCCTTGGCACCGCCGGACCAGGAGTGGTCGAGGGCGCCGATGTACTGGAGGTCCTTCTTCTGCGTCCGGGCCGCTTCCCGGACGGGGAAGGGCAGCACGGTGCGCGGGGCGCCCGGCTGTTCGAAGACGCTCGTGCCGCCGGGCAGCCGGATCGCGTTGCGGTCGCCGAAGCCGCGCACTCCGCGCAGGGTGCCGAAGTAGTGGTCGAAGGAGCGGTTCTCCTGCATGAGGACGACCACGTGCTCGATGGCGTCGAGCCCGCCGCGGGGCGGCGCCCCGTGCTCGGCCTGTGCGGCGACGGCCTGCTGGAGCGAGGGCGGCAGGAACGATCCCACGGCCGCGGCGCCGAGCGCGCCCCCGCCGATGGCCATGAGGCGTCTGCGGGACACGTCGGGGGACCCGTCGGCTGCCGGGGACTGCGAGGACGAGGACACGGGACCTCCGCGCGTAATGGTCTGCAACTGACCCATTGACTGGTTCGGCGGGGACGCTAGCCACGCCAGATGTCCCTGGGAAGTACGAGAACCAGCCGAAACGTAAACGTCCAAGCATTCCGGACAAAGGTCCAAGTGCGGGCGGGACCGTGGTCGACCCGGGGAGACCGCGGAAGGCCCCCGGAAGAGGGCCCCGGCAGACCGGTCCCGGCAGAGGTCCCGGCTACGGGAGAACCGCGAGCGCGGCCCACAGCGCGGCCGTCGACGCGACCAGCGTGGCGGGCACGGTGAGCAGTCCGAGCCGGGTGAAGTCGCCCAGGTCGGGCTCCGTGCCGTGGGCGTGCACGATCCGCCGCCACAACAGGGTGGCCAGGGACCCCACATAGGTGAGGTTCGGACCGACGTTGACGCCGATGAGCGCGGCGAGCACCGGGCCCGGGCCCGCCGGGGCGACGGCCGGCAGCAGGGCGAGGATCGCGGGCAGGTTGTTGATGAGGTTGGCGAGCACCGCGGCCACGCCCGCGACGGCGAGCAGCGTCAGCAGCGACGAGCCGTCGGGCAGCAGGTGCGCGATGCCGTCGCCGAGCCCGTGGTCGACGACGGCCCTGACGACGACGCCGAGGGCCAGGACGAAGAGGCAGAAGGGGAGGTTCAGGGCCGTCAGCAGTTCGCCCGGGGTGCTGCGGCGCCGCGCCAGCGACCGGGTGCCGAGCACGACGGCGCCCGCGAGCGCCGCCCACAGCGGCTCGATGCCCGCGAACGACGTGACGACGAACCCGGCGAGCGTCAGCGCCAGCACGACCAGCGTGAACACCGGGACGGGGGTCGCCTCGCCGGGGTCCGGCTCGTGCGCGGGCGCCGCGAGATCGTCGGCGAAGTACCGGCGGAACACCGCGTACTCGACACCGACGGCGACCAGCCAGGGCAGCGCCATGAGGCCGGCGAACCGGCTGAAGGTCAGCCCGCTCGCGGTGAACGCCAGCAGGTTCGTCAGGTTCGACACGGGCAGCAGCAGGGACGCCGAGTTGGCGAGGTGGGCGCCGGCGTAGACGTGCGGGCGCGGCCGGGCGCCGATCCGGGCCGCCGTGGCGAAGACGACCGGGGTGAGCAGGACGACCGTGGCGTCCAGGCTGAGGACGGCGGTGACGGCGGCGGCCACCGCGAAGACGCCGCCGAGCATGCGCGTCGGGCTGCCGTGGCAGGCCCGTGCGACGGCGTCCCCGGCCGCCTTGAACAGGCCGTCGTCGGCGCAGAGCTGGGACAGGAGCAGGATCGCGGCGAGGAACCCGACGACGGGCAGGAGTTCCCTCGTCTCGGCCCAGGCGTGGTCCCCGCTCACCAGCCCGGCAGCGACCGCGATCCCGGCGGCCGGCACGGCGGCCACCGCTTCCGGCCAGTTACGCGGGCGCACGACCGCGAACACGAGCGTGACAGCGAGAAGAGCGAGGGAGGCGAGCACGTTCCGGCCTTGTCTTTCGTACGAGAGGCAACGGGGCCCGGGGCGGAGCCCCGTGACGTGAGCACAAAGGGGCGGGGGGGCCCCCCGGGGGGGGGGGGCCCCCCCCCCCCCGGCCCCCCCCCCCCCGGGCCGCCCCCCCGCCCCCCCCCGCCACACCAGGACGCGCGCCCCGGGCCCCCGAACCCCGCGCCCCGCCAAAACCTCC
>NZ_JBITLI010000013.1:190203-277886 GCF_044465085.1 Streptomyces sp. NPDC049813
CCCGCCCCCGCGGCCCCCCCCCCGCCGCCCCCCGCGGCCGCGGCGCCGGGCCCGGGGGGGGGGGGGGGCCGCGGCGGCGCCCCCCCCCCCCCGGCCCCCCCGCGCGCCGCCCGCCCCCCCCCCCCCCCCCCCCCCCCCCCCCCCCCCCCCCGATTCCGCTCAGCCGTCGGAGACGCCCAGCTTCTCCAGGATCAGCTCCTTGACGCGGGCCGCGTCCGCCTGACCCCGGGTCGCCTTCATCACGGCGCCCACCAGGGCGCCGGCGGCGGCCACCTTGCCGGACTGGATCTTGGCGACGATCCCGGCGTTGCCGGCGATGGCCTCGTCCACGGCGGCCGACAGCGCGCCCTCGTCCGAGACGACCTTCAGGCCCCGCTTGTCGACGACCTCGTCCGGGGTGCCTTCCCCCTTGAGGACGCCGTCGATGACCTGACGGGCCAGCTTGTCGTTGAGGTCACCCTTGGCGACGAGCTCGGAGACGCGGGCCACGTGCTCGGGCGTGATGGGCAGTTCGCCCAGCTCGACGCCCTGCTCGTTGGCGTTGCGGGCCAGTTCGCCCATCCACCACTTACGGGCGGAGGTGGCGTCCGCGCCCGCGTTGATCGTGGCGACGATCGGGCCGATCGCACCGGCGTTGCGGATCGACTGCATGTCGTGGGCGGTGATGCCCCACTCCTCGATCAGCCGGTTGCGCTGGGCGAGCGGCAGCTCGGGCAGCTCGGAGCGGAGCGCCTCGACCCACTCGCGGGACGGGGCGACCGGCACGAGGTCGGGCTCCGGGAAGTACCGGTAGTCCTCGGCGTTGTCCTTGATCCGGCCCGAGGTGGTGGAACCGTCCTCCTCGTGGAAGTGCCGGGTCTCCTGCACGATCGTGCCGCCGCCGTTCAGGACGGCCGCGTGGCGCTGGATCTCGAAGCGCGCCGCGCGCTCCACGGAACGCAGCGAGTTCACGTTCTTCGTCTCGGAGCGCGTGCCGAACTGCTCGCGGCCGTGCGGGCGCAGCGACAGGTTCACGTCGCAGCGCATCTGGCCCTTGTCCATCCGGGCCTCGGAGACGTCCAGCGCCTTGATGACCTCGCGCAGCTCGGCGACGTACGCCTTGGCGACCTCGGGGGCCCGCTCGCCCGCGCCCTCGATCGGCTTGGTGACGATCTCGATGAGCGGGATGCCGGCGCGGTTGTAGTCGAGCAGCGAGTGCGAGGCGCCCTGGATGCGGCCGGTGGCACCGCCGACGTGCGTCGACTTGCCGGTGTCCTCCTCCATGTGGGCGCGCTCGATCTCCACGCGGAAGATCTCGCCGTCCTCCAGCTGGACGTCCAGATAGCCGTTGAAGGCGATCGGCTCGTCGTACTGGGAGGTCTGGAAGTTCTTCGGCATGTCCGGATAGAAGTAGTTCTTCCGGGCGAAGCGGCACCATTCGGCGATCTCGCAATTCAGCGCGAGACCGATCTTGATGGCGGACTCGACGCCGATCTCGTTGACCACCGGCAGCGCGCCGGGCAGGCCGAGACAGGTCGGGCAGGTCTGGCTGTTGGCGTCCTGCTTCAGCTCCGTGGAGCATCCGCAGAACATCTTGGTCCTGGTGCCGAGCTCGACATGGACTTCAAGGCCCATGACGGGGTCGTAGGTCGCGAGGGCGTCCTCGTACGACACCAGTTCAGTCGTGGCAGTCACGGTGAAACGTATCCCTCTCAGCCCAGCAGGACGTCGTCGTCGCCCAGGCGCTTGAGCTCCCGGTAGAGGATCGCCAGGCCGGTGGCGATGGCGGCGGCGGAGACGGCGGCGTCGAGCAGCCGCAGCGTGTCGTTCTCGTTGCGCGCCAGCTTCGCCTGCTTCGCGACGCTGATCGCACCGAAGGCGGTGCTCGCCAGCGAGACGTAGACGCCGGTCTTGGACTTCTTGAAGTTCTTGGCCTTCTTTGCCATGGCACTCACAGCGACGGAGCCTCCTCGAGCAGCGGGTGCCCCCACTTTTCCACGAAGGCGGCCTCGACGGCGGCGCCGACCTTGTAGAGACGGTCGTCCTTCATGGCGGGAGCGATGATCTGCAGGCCGACCGGCAGGCCGTCCTCCGGGGCCAGGCCGCAGGGGAGCGACATGGCAGCGTTGCCGGCCAGGTTGGTCGGGATCGTGCACAGGTCCGCGAGGTACATCGCCATCGGGTCGTCGGCGCGCTCGCCGATCGGGAAGGCGGTGGTCGGCGTCGTCGGCGAGACGATGACGTCCACCGACTCGAACGCGGCCTCGAACTCGCGGGTGATGAGGGTACGCACCTTCTGGGCGCTGCCGTAGTACGCGTCGTAGTAGCCGGAGCTCAGCGCGTACGTGCCCAGGATGACGCGGCGCTTGACCTCGTCGCCGAAGCCGGCCTCGCGGGTGAGGGCGGTGACGTCCTCGGCGGAGCGCGTGCCGTCGTCGCCGACGCGCAGGCCGTAGCGCATGGCGTCGAACCGGGCGAGGTTCGAGGAGCACTCGGACGGCGCGATCAGGTAGTACGCGGAGAGCGCCAGGTCGAAGGTGGGGCAGTCCAGCTCGACGATCTCGGCGCCGAGCGACTTCAGCAGCTCGACGGACTCGTCGAAGCGCTGCACGACACCGGCCTGGTAGCCCTCGCCGCGGAACTGCTTGACGACGCCGACGCGCATGCCCTGCACCGAGCCGTTGCGCGCGGCCTCGACGACCGGCGGCACCGGGGCGTCGATGGAGGTCGAGTCGAGCGGGTCGTGCCCGGCGATGACCTCGTGCAGCAGCGCCGCGTCCAGGACCGTACGGGCGCAGGGCCCGCCCTGGTCGAGCGAGCTGGAGAAGGCGACCATGCCGTACCGCGAGACGCCGCCGTACGTGGGCTTGACGCCGACGGTGCCGGTGACGGCGGCGGGCTGGCGGATGGAGCCGCCGGTGTCCGTGCCGATGGCGAGCGGGGCCTCGTAGGCGGCGAGCGCGGCGGACGAGCCGCCGCCGGAGCCGCCGGGGATGCGGGTGAGGTCCCACGGGTTGCCGGTCGGGCCGTAGGCGCTGTTCTCGGTGGAGGACCCCATGGCGAACTCGTCCATGTTGGTCTTGCCGAGGATGACGACGTCGGCGGCCTTGAGCCGCTTGGTGACCGTCGCGTCGTACGGCGGGATCCAGCCTTCGAGGATCTTGGAGCCGACCGTGGTCGGGACGCCCTCGGTGGTGAAGATGTCCTTCAGCGCGAGCGGGACGCCGGCCAGCGGGCCGAGCTTCTCGCCCCGGGCGCGCTTGTCGTCGACGGCGCGGGCCTGCGCGAGCGCGCCCTCGCGGTCGACGTGCAGGAAGGCGTGCACCTTCTCGTCGACGGCCTCGATCCGGGCCAGGTGGGCCTCGGTGACCTCGACGGCCGTCAGGTCGCCGGAGGCGATCCTCGCGGCGGTCTCGGCGGCGGTGAGCTTGATGATGTCCGTCATGGTGATTAGTCCTCCCCCAGGATCTGCGGCACCTTGAAACGCTGCTGTTCCTGGGCCGGGGCGCCGGAGAGCGCCTGCTCGGGGGTGAGCGACGGACGGACCTCGTCCGCACGCATGACGTTCGTCAGCGGCAGCGGGTGGGAGGTCGGCGGTACGTCTTGGTCGGCGACCTCGCTGACGCGGGCGACCGCGCCGATGATGTCGTCGAGCTGGCCGGCGAAGTGGTCGAGCTCTTCGGGCTTCAGCTCCAGACGCGCCAGCCGGGCGAGGTGGGCGACCTCCTCGCGCGTGATGCCAGGCATGCAGCGATCCTCTGGGTGGGAGTGTGTGGTTTGGGCTCAATCCTATGGGTGCCCGGCCTATGCCTGGTAAACGGTTGTGCGCACAGGCGGTCGGCCCGGTTCTCCGACTGCGGCCCGGTGGGGCTTCTCGCGCGGTTCCCCGCGCCCCTGAACGGCCTGCGGCCTTCAGGGGAGGCTGCGCGCAGCGCATGCCTCAGGGGCGCGGGAACTGCGCGCGAGGCCACGACGAAAGCCGCACCCGGCCACCGGGTCAGACATCGTCGGCAGCGGGCAGCGCCGCCGTGGCGGTCCGCTGCCAGCCCCGGTCGCCCCGGGCACGGAGCCACGCGGTGGTCTCGTCCGGCGGCATCGCGGCGGCGACCAGCCACCCCTGCACCGCGTCGCAGCCCAGATCCCGCAGCCGCTCCCAGGTCTCGTCGTCCTCCACGCCCTCGGCCACGACGAGCAGGCCGAGCGAGTGGGCCAGGTCGACGGTGCAGCGCACGATCTCCGCGTCCTCGTTGTCCACGGCGAGCCGGGCCACGAACGAGCGGTCGATCTTCAGTTCGCTCACCGGCAGCCGCCGCAGGTGGACGAGGGAGGAGTACCCGGTGCCGAAGTCGTCCAGCGACATCTTCACGCCGTGGCCGGTCAGCCCGGCGAGGGTGTCCGCGGCCCGCTGCGGGTCCTCCAGGAGCACGTGTTCCGTTATCTCCAGCTGCAGGGAGCCCGCCGGGACGCCGTGCCGGGCGAGCCGCGCCGCGACCGCGCCCGCGAACCCGGGGGTGTGCACGTCCCTGGGCGACACGTTCACCGCGACCGGTACGTACAGGCCCTGCGCCCGCCAGCGGGCGACCTGGGCCAGCGCCGTGTCCAGCACGTACTCGGTCAGATGCGGCATGAGGCCGGACGACTCGGCGATGGCGATGAACTCGTCCGGCGGCACTTTCCCGCGCTCCGGGTGCACCCACCGCACGAGCGCTTCGAGCCCGGCGACCTGGCCGTCGAACTGCACCTTCGGCTGGTAGTGCAGCTCCACGTCCCCGGCGTCCAGCGCGAGCCGCAGATCACCCAACAGGCCCAGCCGGTCGGGGGTGTTGGAGTCCCGCTTCGACTCGTACACCTCCACCCCGGTACGGTCCCGCTTGGCCTGGTACATGGCGACGTCGGCGCGGCGCAGTAACCCCTCGGCGTCGAGCGCGTGGTCGGGGAAGACGGCGAGGCCCGCGCTGGCCTCCAGGACCAGCGTCAGCCCGTCCAGGTCCAGCGGTGAGCCGAGCGCGGCCACGAGGTTGCGGGCGACGCGCGAGGCGGACGTCGTGGACTCGGCGACGGGCAGCAGCACGGCGAACTCGTCGCCGCCGATCCGCGCGGCCTCCGCACCGCGCGGCAGCGCCGCCCTGAGCCGGTCCGCGATCTGCAGCAGGAGCCGGTCGCCGGCGAGATGGCCCAGCGTGTCGTTGACCGACCGGAACCGGTCGAGGTCGATCAGCATGAGCGCGCTGCGCGCCCCGATCCGCTCGGCGTCGTCCAGCGCCGACCAGGTGCGCTCCAGCAGCCACTGCCGGTTGGGCAGTCCGGTGAGCGGGTCGCGCAGCTGCTCCTCGGCGCGGGCCCGCGCGATCCAGAGCGTCGAGTCGAGCGCGACCATCGGGATCGCGAACAGCGGCAGCAGCACCGGCAGGGCGATCGCGACGACGCAGACCAGCGGCGCGATACCGAGCAGTGCGACGCCGACCAGGCCCTGGCGCATCAGCGCGGGCCGCGCGACCGTCGGCAGGCCGGCCGGGCTCGGCGCGTGGACGTACCAGAGCAGTGCCCGGCTGACCAGCAGGTACGCCGCGGCCACGAGGACCACCTCGGGCACGGCGGAGAAGTTCCACGTCTCGGGCCGCCAGGGCGACTCGACGGTCGGTACGCGGCCGAACGCGGCCAGCACGAGGGCGCCCCCGCCGATGCCGAGGATGTCGATCGCGCCGTGCAGGACGCCCTGCCGCCAGCGGTGCCGGCGGGCGACGCCGACGAGGACGACGACGGTGAGGCTGACCATCCCGGCGGCGACCCAGCCGTACAGCAGCAGGACGGCGAGGGTGAGTGCGGCGCCGGAGCCGGTGCCGCCCCACCAGCGGTCGCGGCCGAGCGCGACGAGATGGCCGACGATGAAGCCGGTCAGGACGGCGAGCGACCAGCCGACGGTGCCGGACGGGAAGAGGGCGTGGCCACCGGCGAAGGCCCGGTAGAACCCGGCCCCGAGGACGACCGCGGCGAGCGTGACGACCGCGCCGGGCAGCAGCGGCAGCGCCGCGGCCCGGGAGGTGGTGTCGGACTCCCCGCCGAGCCGGCCGCCGGCCGGGGCGGTCACGCCGCCGCCCGGCGCGGGTCCTGCGGGCGTCGTCCCGAGGGACGTCACGGTGAACGGCGGCGAACCGTTCGTGCTCCTTGGGCCTGACGGGTGAGGGCCGGTGCCCACCGCCCCGGCGCCGCCGTGGCCCGCAGGGGCCGTACGGGCCGTCCCGCCCGCGGGTCCGCGTACTCTGCCGAAGCCCGTCCGGGTCCGGTCCCCGCCGGGGCGGACGAAGCCGCGTCCCGCCTCACGCCACCAGGTGCGCCAGTTCACCACATCACCGCGCTCGTTCTCCCCGCGACCGCCGTCATTGCCGTCGCCCCCGCCACCGTGCGCCGTCCCGCGCCGCGCGCGTCGGCGCGGGCGCAGCCGTGAGTCCGGGTCGGCGCTCTCGGTCGGTTCCATTCCCGTCCCTCTCACAGCCGGCGGTGCCCACATCCACTGCCCGCGCCCCCGGTCTCCGACGACCGGGGACATGCCCCATCCGCAGCAGGACACGGCAGACGCACACGCTCAACAGTAGGCCGCAGAAGGCTTCCACGGGCACCAGACGGTCGCGCCCGGCCGCTCTTGCCCGAATGCGACCTGGCCACCCGTATGCATCTGGTATGCGCCGAACGGGTGGCCTTCAACCGCTACTCCGCGGTCGGTTCCTCGGCGGGAAGCGCCACGTCGGCGGCGGCTTCGGGCCCCTGGTCGAGCAGGACGACGAATCCGTCCTCGTCCAGAACCGGAACCTTCACCTGCATGGCCTTGTCGTACTTGGAGCCCGGGTTCTCCCCGACGACCACGAACGACGTCTTTTTCGAAACGGAACCGGTCACCTTGGCGCCTCTGCTCTGCAGCGCCTCCTTGGCGCCGTCCCGCGTGAAGTTCTGCAGCGTGCCGGTGACGACGACGGTGAGCCCTTCGAGCGGCCGGGGGCCCTCGTCCTCGCCCGCGCCCTCCTCCTCCGTGCGCACCCCGGCCTCGCGCCACTTGCGCAGGATCTCGCGGTGCCAGTCCTCCGCGAACCACTGCTTCACCGAGGCGGCGATGATCCCGCCGACACCGTCGGTGGCGGCCAGCTCCTCCTCGGTGGCCTGGTCGATCCGGTCGAGGGAGCGGAACTCGCGGGCCAGCGCCTCGGCGGCGACCGGGCCGACGTGCCGGATCGACAGGCCGTTGATGATGCGGGCCAGCGGGCGGTCCTTGGCCGCCGCGATGTGCTCCAGCATCGCGACCGCGTTCTTCTTCGGTTCGCCCTTCTGATTGGCGAAGACCGTGACGACCTTGTCCTCACCGGTCTTCGGGTCCCGCTTGGGCAGGCCGCTGTCGGGGTCGCGGACGTACGCCTTAATGGGCAGCAGCTGCTCGATGGAGAGGCCGAACAGGTCGCCCTCGTCGACGACCGGCGGCTCGGCGGGCTCCAGCGGGGCGGTGAGCGCGGCGGCGGCGACCGCGCCGAAGTTCTCGATGTCCAGGCACTGGCGGCCACCGAGGTAGAAGAGGCGCTCGCGCAACTGGGCGGGGCACGTGCGGGCGTTCGGACACCGCAGGTCGATGTCGCCCTCCTTCATGGCCCGCAGCGGGGTGCCGCACTCGGGGCACTCGGCCGGCATCACGAACTCGCGCTCGCTGCCGTCGCGCAGGTCGGCGACGGGCCCGAGGATCTCGGGGATCACGTCACCGGCCTTGCGGATGACGACGGTGTCGCCGATCAGGACGCCCTTCTTCTTGACGACCTCCTGGTTGTGCAGCGTCGCGAACTCGACCTCGGAGCCCGCCACCGTCACCGGCTCCACCTGCGCGTACGGCGTGACCCGGCCCGTACGGCCCACGCCGACGCGGATGTTGACCAGCTTGGTGTTGACCTCTTCGGGCGGGAACTTCCACGCGATGGCCCAGCGCGGGGCGCGCGCGGTGGAGCCCAGGCGGCCCTGGAGGCGGATCTCGTCGAGCTTGACGACGGCGCCGTCGATCTCGTGCTCCACGGAGTGGCGGTTCTCGCCGTAGTAGGCGATGAAGGCGCGGACGCCGTCGAGGTCGTCCACCACCTTGTTGTGCTTGGCGGTGGGCAGGCCCCACTCCCGCAGCAGGTCGTACGCCTCGGAGAGCCGGTCGATGTCGAAGCCCTCGCGGGCGCCGATGCCGTGGACGACCATGTGCAGCGGCCGGCCGGCGGTGACCCGCGGGTCCTTCTGGCGCAGCGAACCCGCCGCCGCGTTCCGCGGGTTGGCGAAGGGCTTGTCGCCGGCCTCCACCAGCCGCGCGTTCAGCTCCTCGAACTTCTCCATGGGGAAGAAGACCTCGCCGCGGACCTCGACGAGGGCGGGCACACGGTCACCCTGGAGACGGTCGGGGATCTCCGCGATCGTGCGCACGTTCGGCGTGATGTCCTCGCCCACGCGGCCGTCGCCGCGGGTGGCCGCGCGGGTCAGCCGCCCGTTCTCGTACGTCAGGTTGACCGCGAGGCCGTCGATCTTCAGCTCGCACAGGAAGTGGTAGCCGGGCGAGCCGACGTCCTTGGCGACGCGCTCGGCCCACGCCGCCAACTCCAGGTCGTCGAAGGCGTTGTCGAGGGAGAGCAGGCGCTCGCGGTGCTCGACGGAGGTGAACTCCGTCTCGTAGGCACCCGAGACCTTCTGGGTCGGCGAGTCCGGGGTGCGCAGCTCCGGGTACCGCTCCTCCAGCGCCTCCAGGGCACGCATCTGCCGGTCGAACTCGGCGTCCGAGACGACCGGCGCGTCCTTCACGTAGTACCGGAAGCGGTGCTCCTCGATCTGCTCGGCCAGGCGGCCGTGCTCGTCCCGGGCCTCGGCGGGCACGGAGCTCTCCCCCGCGACCTGGTCGATCTTCGCGGCCTGCTCGGCCCCTGCGGCCTTTCCGGCCTTCTCGGCAGCCACCGTCTCGTCCTCCCGTTGCCCTCGGTCCACGGTCACTCAGGGTTGTCCGCGAGTGATCTCGCCGCCCGGCCGCAGTGGGCGAGCGCCGCGCGGGCGTACGCGGGGGAAGCGCCCGCGAGTCCGCACGACGGCGTGACCACGACCGACTCCGCGAGAGAACCCGGATCGAGCCCCAGCCTGCGCCACAGCGTCCTGACACCCATGACGCTACCGGCCGGGTCTGACAATGGGCCGTCCACGCCCGGCACGACACCGGCCAGGAGCGTGGTGCCGCCCTCGACGGCCTCCCCGATCGTCTCGTCGTCACGCTCGGTGAGCAGAGCGAAGTCGAAGGAGATGGCGTCGGCGCCGGCCCGGCGCAGCAACGCGAAGGGCACGTCGGGGGCGCAGGAGTGGACGACGACGGGGTCGCCGGCGGCGACCGCCAGGACGTCGCGCAGGGTGCTCTCGACGAGCTGGCGGTCGACGGCGCGGTGGGTGCGGTACTCGCTGGCGGTCCTGACCTGGCCGCGCAGCACGGCGATGAGGGAGGGCTCGTCGAGCTGGAGCACGATCCGGGCGCCGGGGACGCGGCGGCGGACGTCGGCGAGGTGGGTGCGCAGGCCTTCGGCGAGCGAGCCGGCGAGGTCGCGGCAGGCGCCGGGGTCGGAGAGCGCGGCCTCTCCGTTGCGCAGCTCCAGGGCCGCAGCGAGGGTCCACGGCCCGACGGCCTGCACCTTGAGCGGGCCCTCGTAGCCCTGGGTGAACTCCTCCAGCGCGTCCAGGTCCTCGCCCAGCCACGACCGGGCGCGCTTGGTGTCGCGGCCCGGCCGGTCGCCGATGCGCCAGCCGCTGGGCTCCACGCGCGCGTAGAGGTCCACGAGGAGCCCGGCGGTCCGGCCGATCATGTCGGCGCCCGGCCCGCGCGCGGGCAGCTCGGCGAGGAACGGCATCCCCTGCTCGGGGCCCTCGAAGGAACCGGTGACGGTCTTGGCGGCCTCTCGGGCATCGCCGCCGGGCATCGAACCGACGCCTGTGGCCGGCCCCCACCTGAAGTCGCTCTTTTCGTTCACTCCGGAAGGGTACGTAACCCGGGCGGGGGGCCGGCCGTCACCCGGGCGGGGCCGGTCGTCAGCGGCCGGGGCGTACCGTCAGGTCGTTGACCTCGGCGTCGCGCGGCAGGTCGAGGGCCATCAGGATCGACGTGGCGACGGACTCGGGGTCGATCCAGCGCGCCGGGTCGTACTCCTTGCCCTCCTGCTGGTGCACCTTGGCCTGCATGGCGCTCGCGGTCCTGCCGGGGTAGACGGAGGTGACCCGCACCCCGTTCGCGTGCTCCTCGTGGCGCAGCGAGTCGGCGAGGGCCTTGAGGCCGTGCTTGGAGGCGGCGTACGCGGCCCACTCGGGGCCGGCGTTGAGGCCGGAGCCGGAGTTCACGAAGAGCACGTGGCCCTGGGCGAGGCGGAGCTGGGGCAGGAAGTGGCGGGTCAGCTCGGCCGGGGCGACGAGGTTGACGTTGAGCTGGTGGCGCCAGGACTTGGGGGTGAGGTCGCCGACCCGGCCCAGATCGACGACGCCGGCGATGTGCAGCAGCGAGTCGATCCGGTCCGGCAGCGACTGGTGCGAGAACGCCCACGACAGCTTCTCGGGGTCGGCGAGGTCGCCGACGAGGGTGCGCGCGCCGGGGAACTCGGCGGCGAGCTCCTTGGCGCGGCCCGCGTCGCGCGCGTGCAGGAAGAGTTCGTCCCCGCGCGCGTGGAGGCGGCGGGCGACGGCGGCGCCGATGCCGGAACCGGCACCGGTGATCACATGGGTGGCTGTGCCTGTCATGGCCGCCATGGTCGCACTATTCGACGCCCTGCGACTCCTCCAGGTAGGCCACGGCGCCGAGCGGCTCCTCGGCGAAGAACACCAGGTCGGTGAGGGGGACGGGCAGGAAGCCCTCGTCCTCCATGCGGCGGAACTGCTCCTTGAGCCCGTCGTAGAAGCCGGCCGAGTTGAGCAGCACGACCGGCAGGGTCGTCTTGCCGTGCTTCTTGAGTTCGAGGATCTCCGTGGCCTCGTCCAGCGTCCCGGTGCCGCCCACCATGATGACGACGGCGTCGGCCTTCGCCAGCAGCAGCGCCTTGCGCTCGGCGAGGTCCTTGGCGACGACCATCTCGTCGGGGGCGGAGACGGTGCGCGCCTTGGCCGCGAGGAAGTCCACGGACACCCCCATGAGCCGCCCGCCGGACTCCTGCACGCCATCGGCGACGACCTTCATCAGCCCGCTCTCCGAACCGCCCCACACCAGCGTGTGGCCGCCCCTGCCGAGCAGCTCGGCGAATTCGCGGGCGGGGCGGGTGTAGCGGTCGTCGAGGTCGGCGGCGGAGAGGAAGACGCAGATGTTCATGGGTTCACGGTACGGGGCCCCTTCCGGGGAAGAACCTGGGCTCCCTGGGCGCTTGACCCTGTATGACTGCTGGAGCTGCTGGCCACAAGATCACGATCGAGCAGGGTGCGGAGCGGGTGCGCGTGGTGCGCGACGGGCAGGTGGTCGCCGAGAGCGGGCGGCCGCTGCTGTTGCGCGAGACGGGGTGTCCCGTGCGCTACTACCTCCCGGCCGAGGACGTCGCCCTCGACCTGCTGACGCCCTCGGACACGACGACGTACTGCCCCTTCAAGGGAACGGCCTCCTACTGGTCGCTGCCCGACGCCGCCGACACCGTCTGGTCCTACCCGGAACCGAAGGCGGGCGTGGCCGCGATCAAGGGGCACTTCTGCTTCTACGAGGTGGAGGTGGTGGGCTGAGGGTGACGAGGCCCCCACGGAGGGGCTAGGACTTGTCGGAGCGGGTGGGTGTGGTCGTGGTGCCGGGGTATGGGGAAGAGGGCGCTCCGGTGGGCGGGTTCGGGGCGCCGCCACCGATGTTCGAGCCGCCGGTCGTGACGGGCGGGCCCTTCGCACCAGGAGTCGCCGGGCCCGAGTTCGTCGTGGCCGACGAGTTCAACGGGGTGATCGTCGATGCCGAAGGGGTCCACTTGGAGCAGGGCCCGCACGGCATCGCACTGCCCTGGGCCCGCGTGCGCACGGTGCGATTCCATCCCATGGAGCCCGGGCTGTCGGTGACCGCGGTGACGGTCGAGGTGCCGGTGTACGAGTGCCGGGTGCGGGCGCGGCGGCGGACGCTGGTGCGAGGGTGGTGTGCGGAGCTGGACGGAGTCCTGCACCACTATCTCGGCGCGCGGGGCTGATCCCCGCCCCTGCCCCGATTCACCTGCCCCCGAGAGACGTTGACGCCTCGCCCGATCGGATGAGGCGCCGCGATGGGGGCCGCCCAATGGCCCGTTGAGGCCCCGGTCGCCCTGCGCGCCGCCCCGCGCCTCTTCCGTGGTCCCGGCCTCCTTCGGCATCACTACTGTGCCGCTCCCTGCGATACGCGCTACCGCACCGAGGAGACGCAGTGACCGCCGAGACCCCGCCCCAGCTCGACCGAGCCACCTACATGGACCTCACCGACGACCCCGTCCAGCAACGCCTCTTGCGCAAGGCACTCGAAATCTTCCGCCGAGGCGAGGCGGGCCCCGCCCTGAAGGAGATGGCCCAGGAGGTTCTGGCGGGGCGGGTGGGTTTACGGGAAGCTGCGCGGATTCCGGCGTATGCGGAGGCTGTGATCGATCGAGGGCAGGACTTCAGGCAGCGCTGGGACGCCATGTCAGACGCTGAGCGCGAGACACTGCTCCGGCAGGGCGAGCACCAGGTTGCCGAGGAGCGGGCCTCGCTGAAGGCCGAGCGATCGCGGGGCGGGCGAGCATGACGCTGGCCGTGGAATCGGGCGACTTGATCAGCTATGCGGGGCTTGTGCGCAGGGCCGGCGAAGCCTGTGACGATGCTCTTGCCTACCTGGACAAGAGCACAGCGATCGGTTTTTCCTTTGCGCGAGAGGCCTGGGACATGGCCCTTGGCGATCACACGGAAAGAAGTCGCGAAGCCAGGGACATTCTGAGGCGATTCGGCGCGATCCTCTCCGCCTCAAAGTCCGAACTCAAGAAGACGGCCGCCTGGTACGAGGCGATGGATATCGACCAAGCTCGTCGAATCGACGCGACCTACCCGACGAGTGAGCGCTCCGAGAAAATCTCACGAGCTCACCCCAGCGGAACCCTGACCTTCAGGGATGTTCACGATGCCGTCGACCACCTGAAACCCACCGGCAGTTCAGGCGGATGGCTCCAGGGACATGCGGACGAGTTCATGTTCGCCCCAGTCCACAAGACGGCCGGAACGCTTCTCGATATTGGCAGCCCATCTGCTCTGGCAAACGAGGGCATCAAGATGGCTTTCGGCTGGGACGTCCTGTCGACCGTAACCAACTGGCTTTCAGGTGACTGGCAGCAGTACGCGGAGTGCGCCGACGCCTGGGACTGCCTGGGAGAGTTCTGTGCCGCCGTAGCAAACAACCTTCGCCACGGTAATGAGGTACTCGGGACCACGTGGCGAGGAAACGCCGCCGACGCCGCCTGGAAGTACTTCAACAAGATCGCGGCTCGGCTCGACACGGCACACGACGCCTTTCACGAGCTTCGCGATCGGTACACGAGCGTGACGAAGATGGTCTTCTCCTTCGCCGAACTAGCCAAAGGCATCCTCGCGGAAATCTGCGACAAAGGCACGCAGGCTGCCATCGCGGCGGCTGCATCCACAGCCATGGCACTTACGGGCGTGGGATTTACGGGCTCGTTCGTCGGAGTTGCGTTGGCTGTGGAACGGGTGAATTCGATGGTGCAGGCGTACCACAAGCTCGTGAAGGATTACGATCACTTTATGCTCGGATTGAACGCGCTCCTCGGTGGTATCGGAGGCGCCACCATTCTACTTTCTGACGATCTCAGGAAGTTTCCCATTGTCGGTAAGAGTTACGACAACAAGTTGATCTAGGTTTCCGACACCAAGGAGCACATACCATGAACCTCGAGGACCCCAATGACTCCTCGCGCAACTTGCGAAAGAAGGACTGCATCTTCCGAGTCCTGTATGCGGTCGGGATCGCTTCATGGATGACGGTATTTATCGAACTGGCAATCCGGCAACGGGAATACCCCGTCTGGGTGGGCCCGATGACCCTCCTGGACATCTGGTGCATCACCATCGCGGCTACGAGCCTCCGAGATCTGTGGAGTGCCACAACTGGCACTCCCTCGTTTCTCACCCCGCCCGGGGCCGCCCTCAAACCCGCGCAGCAGCCCGCGACGTCGTAGCGATCGTCGCCGACCCCACCACCCGCGTCCCGTCATAGAGGACGATCGCCTGGCCGGGGGCCACCCCGCGGACCGGGGACGTGAAGGTCACCTGGAGCGTGGTGTCCACCAGTTCCGCCGTGGCTTGCGTCTCGCCGCCGTGGGCGCGGAGTTGGGCCGTGTAGGTGCCGGGGCCCACGGGCGCCGCTCCGCACCAGCGGGGCTTGATCGCCGTCAGGGACGTGACGTCCAGGGCGTCGGCCGGACCGACCGTCACCGTGTTGTCCACCGGGGAGATGTCGAGGACGTAGCGCGGCTTGCCGTCGGGGGCGGGGGTGCCGATGCGCAGGCCCTTGCGCTGCCCGATGGTGAACCCGTACGCCCCCTCGTGCGTCCCCACCTTCGCCCCGGACTCGTCCACGATGTCGCCCTCCGCCTTGCCGAGCCGCGAGGCGAGGAAGCCCTGCGTGTCGCCGTCGGCGATGAAGCAGATGTCGTGCGAGTCGGGCTTCTTGGCGACGGCCAGGCCCCGGCGCTCCGCCTCCGCGCGGATCTCGTCCTTGGTCGTCACCGTGTCCCCCAGCGGGAACATCGCGTGGGCGAGCTGGCGGTCGTCCAGGACGCCGAGGACGTAGGACTGGTCCTTGGCCATGTCGGAGGCGCGGTGGAGTTCGCGGTCGCCGGACTCGTTCACGACGACCTGGGCGTAGTGGCCCGTGCAGACCGCGTCGAACCCGAGGGCCAGCGCCTTGTCGAGCAGCGCCGCGAACTTGATCTTCTCGTTGCAGCGCAGGCACGGGTTCGGGGTGCGGCCCGCCTCGTACTCGGCGACGAAGTCCTCCACCACGTCCTCGCGGAAGCGCTCGGCGAGGTCCCACACGTAGAACGGGATGCCGATGACGTCCGCCGCGCGGCGCGCGTCGCGGGAGTCCTCGATGGTGCAGCAGCCGCGGGCGCCGGTGCGGAAGGACTGCGGGTTCGCGGACAGGGCGAGGTGCACGCCCGTCACGTCGTGGCCGGCTTCCGCGGCGCGGGCCGCGGCGACGGCGGAGTCCACGCCGCCCGACATGGCGGCGAGCACGCGGAGGGGGCGATCGGCTGGGAGCATCGGGGTCTGCGAAGTCATAGCACCTACAGGGTACGGGCATCGGGAACCGACTCCCCCGGACAAGCGTTGTGGATCTCGTACGGGGATGTTCGGGGTGGTCGGGGGAGCATGAGCGGGGGCGGCGCATGGGCGGGGGCGCGAAGGGCGGCCGGGACGGGGACCGGGTGATCAGCAGGCGGACCCTGGTCGTCGGGGGCGTGGCGTCGGCCGTGGGCGTGGGGCTGCTGGCGCGCAGCGATCTCGCGCACATGTGGTGGCAGGTGCCGGGCGTCGACAAACCCCGCGTGGCCGGGGCGGTGGACTTCCGGGGCGCGGAGTGGGTGGCGGCGGCCGCGGCGAACTGGCGGCGTGCGGACCGGCCCGCCGACTACCCGGTCGACCGGGTCGTCATCCATGTCACCCAGGGCAGCTACCAGGGCACGCTGAAGGTCTTCAAGGACCCCTGGCACGGTGCGGCCGCGCATTACGTGGTGCGCCAGGACGGGCACATCGCGCAGATGATCCGGGAGCTGGACGTCGCGTTCCACGCGGGGAACCGGGAGTACAACGAGCGCAGTGTCGGCATCGAGCACGAGGGGTTCGTCGACCGGCCCGCGGACTTCACCGCGGCCATGTACGCGGCGTCGGCCCGGCTGACCGCGGCGATATGCAGGCGCTACGACTTCCCGCCGGACCGCGAGCACGTCATCGGGCACGTGGAGGTGCCGGGGACCGACCACACAGACCCGGGGCCGCACTGGGACTGGGACCGGTACATGCGGCTGGTCAGGGCCGCGCACAAACAGGCGGGCGCCGCGAAGGCGTGAGCGAGCCGCCGGTACCCGCCGCGCACGGAGGACCGGGCTCGGGCCGGGACCGCGCGGCCGGCCGGGCTCGGGTCAGGACCGCGCGGCCGGCCGGGCTCAGGTGAGGCCCGCGCTGCGCGCCCGCTCCACCGCCGGGCCGATGGCGGCCGCCACCGCGTCCACGTCGGCCTTCGTGGAGGTGTGGCCGAGGGAGAAGCGCAGGGTGCCGCGGGCGAGCTCCGGGTCGGTACCCGTGGCGAGCAGGACGTGGCTGGGCTGGGCGACGCCCGCGGTGCAGGCCGAGCCGGTCGAGCACTCGATGCCCTGGGCGTCCAGGAGCAGCAGGAGGGAGTCGCCCTCGCAGCCGGGGAAGGTGAAGTGCGCGTTGGCCGGGAGCCGGCCGCCGGGGGCCGGGTCGCCGCCGAGGATGGCCTCGGGGACGGCGGCGCGGACCGCGGCGACCAGTTCGTCGCGCAGGGCGCCGATCTCGCGGGCGAACCAGGTGTGCTGTTCGGCCGCGATCCGGCCGGCGGTGGCGAAGGCGGCGACGGCGGGGACGTCGAGCGTGCCGGAGCGGACGTGGCGTTCCTGGCCGCCGCCGTGCAGCACCGGCACGGGGGTGTACTCGCGGCCCAGGAGGAGCGCGCCGACCCCGTAGGGGCCGCCGACCTTGTGGCCGGAGACCGTCATGGCGGCGAGCCCCGAGGCGGCGAAGTCGAGCGGGAGCTGGCCGTAGGCCTGGACCGCGTCGGCGTGCAGCGGGATCGCGAACTCCTGCGCCACGTCCGCGAGTTCGCGCACGGGCTGGATCGTGCCGATCTCGTTGTTGGCCCACATGACGGTGGCCAGGGCCACGTCGGCGGGGTTGCGGGCGATGGCCTCGCGCAGGGCCTCGGCGTACACGCGGCCGTGGGGGTCGACGGGCAGGTACTCGACGGTGGCGCCCTCGTGCTCGGCGAGCCAGTGCACGGCGTCGAGGACGGCGTGGTGCTCGACGGGGCTGGTGAGGACGCGGGTGCGGGCCGGGTCGGCGGCGCGTCGGGCCCAGTACAGGCCCTTGACGGCGAGGTTGTCGGCTTCGGTGCCGCCCGCGGTCAGGACGACCTCGCTGGGGCGGGCGCCGAGGGAGGCGGCGAGGGTCTCGCGGGACTCCTCGATCGTGCGCCGGGCGCGGCGGCCCGCGGCGTGCAGGGACGAGGCGTTGCCGGTGACGCCGAGCTGGGCGGTCATCACCTCGACCGCCTCCGGGAGCATCGGAGTGGTCGCGGCGTGGTCGAGGTAGGCCATGGTGGGACCGATTCTACGGACTCGTCCGCGGGTCCCGGCCGCCGCGTGGCATCCCGCTCCCAGGGCTCCCGTTCCCTGGGGCCTCGTCCCCTGGGGTCCCGCTCCCAGGGGTGCGTGCCCGCGGGTCCCGTTCCCGGGCGGGCGAGCCGGGCGGGGGTCAGCCCGCGATGCTCCAGGACAGGGTGCCGTCGGCGGCGACGAGAGTGGCGAGCACGACGAGATCGGCGACGCCGAGGCCCAGGCCGAGCAGGGCGCGGCCGCGGCGGCCGGTGCCGCGCCACAGGGCGAGCCCGGCGAGGATGATCGCGATCGGGCCCAGGAACACGTTCAGGACGAGCAGACCGACGAGGCCGAGGACGAACGAGGCGACGGCCATCCCGTCGGTGTCCCGCCGTCCGGTGGGCCGGGCCGGTGCCGTCGGCGTCCGCCCGGTCGTCTCCGCCGCGGCGGGCCGGTCCGTCTTGGTCAGCTGCATGGTCATGGTGGTACCCCCTCGGTGGGTGGAGCCTGGCGTGCGGGTCAGCTCTGGTGGCGGCGGCCGTGGCGCTCGCGGACGGCGAAAACGGCCAGCCAGACGGCGATGACCGCGGCGGCCACCAGCGTGAAGGAGAGCGGGGCGTGCGCGACGGTGCCGAGCGCGAAGCCCAGCAGGAGCAGGGCCGCGACGAGGAACAGCATGAGAGGACCTCACAGAGTGGTCGGGTCGGCGATCGGTCGGTGGTCGATCCGGGGACGGGGACGACCATCGGGTTACAACTGTTCACTGACTCATCAGTCTATCCCTCGTACGGCTTTTCAATTACGGAGAACAGTTGTTAACTGGATGACATGAGTCACACTCCCGGCATCCGGCAGGCGCAGAAGCAGAAGACCCGGCAGGCCCTCCTCGACGCGGCGCTCGAACTGCTGGAGGAGCAGAGCCTCAGCAGCCTGGGCCTGCGGGAGGTCACGCGCGCCGTGGGGGTGACGCCGACCGCCTTCTACCGGCACTTCGAGAGCACGGCCGATCTCGGGGTCGCCCTGGTGGACGAGGCGCTCGGCAGCCTGCACGCGGTCGTCTCCGAACTGCTCACCGCCGTCTGGGACAGTGACGAACGGATCGCGCGCACCGTGGAGTTGATCGCCGCGCACGTACGCGCCCACCCGGCCCACGTGCGCTTCATCGCGCGCGAGCGGCACGGCGGGGTCCAGCGGGTCAGCGAGGCGATAGGGGCCCAGCTCGGCCGGTTCGCGGCGGAGGTCGCGGCGGCCCTGAGCCATGACCCGGAGTCGGCGGGCTGGAGCGAGGAGGACCTGTTGATGCTGGCGGGGCTCTACGTCGACCACATGGTGATGACGGCGTCGGTCTTCCTCACCACGCCCCCCGGGGAGTTCGCCCGCGCGGCGGGGCTCGCGGAGCGGCAGTTGCGACTGGTCAGCCTGGGGCGCCGGCACTGGCTGGACGCGGCCTGACCGCCGACCCGGGCAGTGGCCCGGACTTACGGTCGCGGCGGGCCGTCCTCCGTGTACAGGGCGGTGAGCGCGGCGGCGCAGCGTGCCAACTCCTCGCGTGCCGCGGGGGGTTCGAGGACCTCCACGTGGTCGGCGAAGGGGGCGAGCGAGCGGACCGCGCCCAGGGCGTCGTAGCCGAGCCGGACCGTGATCCACTCGCCGGCGCCGTCGCCCTCGGGGCCCTCGGGGCCCTCGGGGTGCTCGGGGTGCTCAGGGTGCTCAGGGTCCTCGGGGTGCTCGACGAGGGAGGCGCCGCACAGGCGCAGGAACAGGTCGAAGCGGGTGCGGCGGACCCGGGCGGTGACGTCGACGCCGCCGGGCCGCGTCTCGACCCGCTGCTTCAACGTCGCCCAGACGTCGGCGAGTTCGACGCCGTCGCGGCGCTGGACCGGGGCGTCGGTGGGCGTGACGGCGTGCATGCGGTCCGCGCGGAAGAGGCGCGGGACGCGGCGCCGGTCCGCGACCAGGTACCAGACCCCGGCCTTGCAGACGAGGCCGTAGGGGTCGACGGTGTACGTGCGGGGGGCGTCGGCGCCGCTGTGCCGGTAGCGGATCCGCAGGCGCCGGTCGGCGAAGACCGCGTCCTGGAGGGCGCTCATGTCGACCTCGCGCGGTGGCGGGCCCATCCAGCGCGAGGACTCGACCAGGATGCGGCGGGAGGTCAGTTCGGCCGCTGGGCGGTGGGGTGCGGGCAGGGCCGCCATGACCTTGCGCAGGGCCGAGCCGATCGCCGCGTCCAGGCCGAGGGCGGTGTGGGCGCCCTGGGCGGCGAGGATGAACAGGGCGCGGGACTCGTCGGCGGTCAGGCCGGTCACGTCCGTCCGGTAGTCGGGGAGCAGGGTGATACCGCCGTGGCGGCCGCGTTCGGTGTATACGGGGACGCCCGCGGCGCTGAGGGCCTCGATGTCCCGGTAGATCGTGCGGACCGAGACCTCTAGGCGGGTGGCCAGGGTCTGGGCCGGGACGGGGGTGGGGGTGCGGGTCTGCAGGAGCAGGAGGAGGGAGAGGAGGCGGGCCGATTTCACCGGGCCAGTGTGACGTCGCTGCGCTGGGCTGGGCGGGACATTGCGCAGTTCCCCGCGCCCCTGATGGGTTGCCGTTCGGCTGCCCGGCCGGTGGGGGCTGGTCGCGCAGTTCCCCGCGCCCCTAAAAAGACTTCGGCTGACCCGCCGTCGTGGTTGCTCGCGCAGTTCCCCGCGCCCCTAAAAGACCTCGGCTGACCCGCCATCGTGGCTGAGCGCGCCGTTCCCCGCGCCCCCAAAAAGACTTCAGCTGACCCGCCGTCGTGGTTGCTCGCGCCGTTCCCCGCGCCCCTAAAAAGACTTCGGCTGACCCGCCGTCGTGGCTGAGCGCGCAGTTCCCCGCGCCCCCAAAAGACTTCGGCTGACCCGCCGTCGTGGCTGAGCGCGCCGTTCCCCGCGCCCCCAAAAGACTTCAGCTGACCCGCCGTCGTGGCTGAGCGCGCCGTTCCCCGCGCCCCTGAGAGGCGCACTTCGTGCTGCCTCTCATCGGGGGCGTGGGGCTGCGGCGGAGCCGCATGCTCCAGGGGCGCGGGGAACTGCGCGAGAAGCCCCACCGGGCCCGCGGACGAAAACGGGGGCGCACGCAGTGCGCCTTTCAGGGGCGCGGGGAACTGCGCGACCAGCCCCCACCGGACCCGCGGAAAAAGAATGGGGCGCGACCAGCCCCCACCGGGTGGGTCAGGGGAGGCGGACTCGGGCCAGTTGGCGGGACTGGGCCACCAGGCGGTCCTGGGTGTCCCAGACCTCCGCGTCCTCCTCCAGGAACCCCCCGGCGAGGTTCCGCGTCGTGATGGAGACCCGCAGCGGCCCCGGCGCGGGCCGGCACCGGACGTGCACCGTCAGTTCGACGGTCGGGACCCAGCCCTTGAGGCCGAGTTCGAACGCGGTCGGCGGCAGCGCGTCCACCGCCAGGAGCAGCGAGAGCGGATCCGCGTCGCGGCCGTCGGCCAGCCCGAACCAGGCCCGCATCTCCCCCTTGCCGGACGGCACACCGAGCGCCCACCCGAGCGTCGCCGGGTCGAGCTTGAGCGCGAGACGGTCGGTGATCGCGGAGCTGCCGGGGACCGGGGGCGCGCCCTCGGGCGCGTCGCCCGCGCCGAAGCACTGGTCGATGGGCGGGAGGTCGGGCGTCCGCGCGCTGGTGCGCACGTCGTCGGGGAGCGCGTCCAGGTCGCCGTAGGAGGCGAGGACGCGGATGCGTTCGACCTCGGTGCCGTCCTCGGCGTACTGGAACAGGGAGGCCTGCCCGGTGGAGAGGGTGCGGCCGGTGCGGACGACGTCGGTGCGGATCACCGCGGGACCCGGCGCGGACGCCGTGAGGTAGTGCGCCGAGACCGTGAAGGGGTCGCTGTGCGGCAGGGCGTCCGCGAGGGCCCGGCCGACCACGGCGAGCAGGTAGCCGCCGTTGACGGCGTTGATGATCGTCCACCCGGCGGAGAGGTCGATGTCGTAGACCCCGGGCTCACGCCGCACGACGGTCGTGTCGCGGTCGAACTCGCTGTCGCCGATCATTGCCCCGGTCGTCGCCGCGGCCGTCGCCCCGGTCGCCGCCGCGGTCGTCGCGGTGGCCGCCGTGCGGTCCTGCATGGACGTTGCTTCTGCCATACCGGCAACGTACAACAACTCATTACTAAGCGGTAGCTTCGCGCGGACGGAGACCGGGCGCTACGGCGTCTCCTCCGTCACGTCCACCGAGGCCGACCTGCGGTTCCACGCGCGCGGCGCCCGCCAGTGGTAGTGCATCGCGAGCAGCCGCAGGACGAACGCGGTGAGGGCCGCGAGCGCGCTGGTGAAGGCGTTGAGGACGTCGTGGTCGATGCACAGGACGACGATCACGGCGCCGACCATGGCGGGCACGGCGTAGAGGTCGCGGTCCCAGCGGACCAGGGACGGCACCTCGTTGGCGATGATGTCGCGCAGCACGCCGCCGCCGACCGCGGTGGCCAGGCCGAGCGCGGCGCAGGCGGTGAGGCCGAGCCCGTAGTCGTACGCCTTGGTGGTGCCCGTGACGCAGAACAGGCCGAGTCCCGCCGCGTCGAAGACGTTGACCGCGGCCTGGGTCCGCTCGACCTCGGGGTGCAGGAAGAAGACCAGGGCCGCGGCGACCAGCGGCGTCGAGAAGTAGCCGAGATCGGTGAAGGCGGCCGGGGGCACGGCCCCGATGATCAGGTCGCGGAGCATCCCGCCGCCCAGCGCGGTGACCTCGGCGAGGACGGCGATGCCGAAGACGTCCCAGTTCTTCCGTACGGCCATCAGCGCACCGGAGATGGCGAACACGAAGATGCCGATGAGGTCGAGCCAATGCTGGACGGAGGGGGTGAACAGTTCCTGGAGCACCCGACATTCTTACCCGCCGGGCGCTCCGGGCCGGTGAGCGGTGGGCGGCGCCGGGTTACCGGGCCGGTTTGCCCGCGGTGAACAGCCAGGTGTCGAAGAGGTCGTCGAGCCGCTGCCCGGAGATCCGTTCGGCCAGGGCGACGAAGTCGGACGTGTCGGCGTTGGCGTGCCGGTGCAGACGGGTCCAGGCGGGCAGGAGCCGGAAGAAGGCCCGGTCGCCGATGCGTTCGCGCAGCACCTGGAGGGTCATCGCGCCGCGCTGGTAGACCGCGGAGGCGAACATCGTGTCGCGCTGCGGGTCGCCGACGACCGTCTGCCAGAAGGCCGAGGTCCCCGGGCGGGAGTCGTAGCCGGCGAGGAAGGAGTCGTGGGCGGACGCGCCGCCCTTGTGCTCGGTCCAGAGCCACTGGGCGTAGGTGGCGAAGCCCTCGTTGAGCCAGATGTCCTTCCACCGGTCGACCGAGACGGAGTCGCCGAACCACTGGTGGGCCAGTTCGTGCACGATGGTCGACTCGGAGCGCACCGCGGAGTAGCTGGGCTTGGTCTGGGTCTCCAGGGAGAAGCCCGCTTGCGGCATGTCGTCGACGACCGCGCCCGTCTGCTCGAAGGGATAGGGGCCGAAGACCCGCGACCAGTAGTCGGTGGCCTCGGCGGTGACGGCGTACACGTCGACGTCGTTGCTGTCGGCGAGGACCGGGTCGATGGCCACGTAGACGGGGGTGCCGGCCGGGGTGCGGCCGGTGCGCACGTCGAACTTGCCGATGCTGGCGGTCGCCAGGTAGGTCGCCATCGGCCGCGACTCGCGCCAGTGGTGGACGGTCTGGCCGCCCTTGGTGTCGTACGTGGCGACGAGCCGGCCGTTGGAGACGCCGGTGAGGCCCTTGGGGGCCTTGATGCGGATGTCGTACGTCGCCTTGTCCGAGGGGTGGTCGCTGGAGGGGAACCAGGTGGAGGCGGCGTTCGGTTCGCACGCGACGAAGACGCCGTCCGCGGTCTTCATCCAGCCGTAGTCGGAGCCGAAGACGATCGGGCCGCTGAGGGCCTCGGGCACGCCGCCGTAGGTGACCTCCACGCGGAAGGTGCGGCCCTTGTGGAGCGGGGTGCGCGGGGTGACGACCAGTTCGTCGCCGGTGCGGGTGAAGCGGGCGCGTCTGCCGTCGACCTCGATCCGGGTGACCGTGAGTTCTTGCAGGTCCAGGTCGAACGAGGAGAGGTTCTGGGTGGCGCGGGCGGTGAGGGTCGTGTGGCCGTCGAGGCGGTCCGTGGCCGGGTCGTAGGCGAGGTCGAGGTCGTAGTGGCGGGCGTCGAAGCCGCCGTTGCCGAGCTGGGGGAAGTAGGGGTCGCCGATGCCGTCGGAGCCGGGGGTGGGGGCCGGGGAGGCGGCGATCAGGCAGAAGGAGGCGGCCGCGATGGTGAGGGCGGCCAGGCGGGCCGAACGGGAGGCCATGGGTGCTTGTCCCTTCGAACGTGTGCCGGGGTGTCTGTGTCGGACACGGAGACACTGCCGTTCGGGGGCGGGCGTGTACATGACCCTTCTGGGTCATAGGGGCCGGGGTTGGCGGGGCGCCGGGGGCGGCAGTTTGGTCAGGGCCGCTGATGTGCTTGCCCAGCGCCGGGTCGCCGCGAATCGGCCAGGGCCACTGGAGTGCTTGCCCGGCGCCGGGTCGCCGCGATTTGGCCAGGGCCACTGATGCGCTTGCCCGGCGCCTGGGGCGCGATTTGGCCAGGGCCACTGGGGTGCTTGCCCGGCGCTGGGGGGCCGCCTTGCCCACCCTGCCGCCCCAGGCGGCAGATTGCCCAAGGCGGGGGGCGGGGCGGGTGGGCGGGTGCCCCGCGCGGCGCGTTGCCGAAGGCGGGGCGGGTGGGCGGCGCCTCGCCCGGGTGCCCCGCGTGGCGCGTTGCCGAAGGCGGGGCGGGTGGGCGGCGCCTCGCCCGGGTGCCCCGCGTGGCGCGTTGCCGGGGGCGGGGCGGGTGGGCGGGTGCCTTGCCCGGGGTGTCCCGGAGGCGGGGCGGCCCCTGGTTACTTTTCCTGGGGCGGCTCGGGAGTTGCCGGGGCCGGGACCGTGACCACGTCGATCGCTTCCCTGGCCGCCGAGAGCAGCTTCGTGTCCTCGGGGGCCTGGTCCGGGGCGTTCTCCGGGTGGTGGCAGGCGACCTGGTGACCGGTGCCGAGCTGGAGGAGCGGCGGCTCCTTCGTGGCGCACAGCTCCGTCGCCTTCCAGCAGCGCGTGTGGAACCGGCAGCCGGCGGGCGGGTCGATCGGCGAGGGGACGTCGCCGCGCAGCAGGATGCGCTCGCTCTTGGTGCCGCGCCGCTTCGGGTCGGGCACCGGCACCGCGGAGAGCAGCGCCTTGGTGTACGGGTGCATCGGTGTCGCGTAGAGGTCGTCGCGGTCGGCGAGTTCGACGATCTTGCCGAGGTACATCACCGCGATGCGGTCCGAGACGTGCCGGATGACCGAGAGGTCGTGCGCGATGATCACGTACGTGAGGCCGAGCTCGTCCTGGAGGTCGTCCAGCAGGTTCACGACCTGGGCCTGGATCGACACGTCGAGCGCCGAGACCGGCTCGTCGGCGACGACCAGCTTCGGCTTCAGGGCCAGCGCGCGGGCGATGCCGATGCGCTGGCGCTGGCCGCCGGAGAACTCGTGCGGGTAGCGGTTGTAGTGCTCGGGGTTGAGCCCGACCCGTTCGAGCAGCTCCTGCACGGCCTTGCGCACGCCGCCCTCGGGCTTGACGCCCTGGAGCCGGAACGGCGCCCCGACGATCGTGCCGATGTTGTGGCGCGGGTTCAGCGAGGAGTACGGGTCCTGGAAGATCATCTGCACGTCGCGGCGGAGCGGGCGCATGCCGCCGACGCTCAGGTGCGTGATGTCCGTGCCCTCGAACTCCACGCGCCCGGCGGTCGGTTCGAGCAGCCGCGTGATGAGCCGGCCCATCGTCGACTTGCCGCAGCCGGACTCGCCGACCACGCCCAGGGTCTCCCCCGCGCGCACGTCGAAGGTGAGCCCGTCGACCGCCTGCACGGCGGCGACCTGCCGCTTGAGCAGGCCCTTCTTGATGGGGAAGTGCTTGACCAGGCCCTCGACCTTGAGCAGCGGCTCGCCCTTGGCGGGATCGGGCGAGGTGGCCGGCGAGCCGCCTGCCTGCTGAGGGATCGTCATCTCGGGTCCTTTGGCGTCCGTCACAGCTTCGGCGCAATCTCTTCGGTCCAGATCCGCTCGCGCTGCTCGGCCGGCATGTGGCAGGCCGAGTAGTGACCGGAGTCGATCTGCTGGAGTTCGGGGCGCTCGCGACGGGTGATGTTGTCCTTGGGGATGTCCGCGTAGGGGCAGCGCGGGTTGAAGGCGCAGCCGCTCGGCAGGTTGATCAGGCTGGGCGGGGAGCCCTTGACCGGGGTGAGGCGGTCGGTCTGCTCGCGGTCGATGCGGGGCATCGAGCCCAGCAGGCCCCAGGTGTAGGGGTGCTGGGGGGTGGAGAAGACCTGGCTCGCCGAGCCGCGCTCGACGCACCGGCCGCCGTACATGACGAGGAGTTCGTCGGCCATCTCCGCGACGACCCCGAGGTCGTGCGTGATCATGATGACGGCGGAGCCGAACTCCTTCTGCAGGTCCCGGATCAGGTCGAGGATCTGCGCCTGCACCGTCACGTCGAGCGCCGTGGTGGGCTCGTCGGCGATCAGCAGCTCGGGGTTGTTGACCAGCGCCATCGCGATCATCGCGCGCTGACGCATACCGCCGGAGAACTCGTGCGGGTAGGCGTCGACGCGCTTGTCGGGCTGCGGGATGCCGACGCGGTCGAGCATCTCGACGGCCCGCTTGCGCGCCGTCTTCTTGTCGACGTCGTGGTGGACCCGGTACGCCTCCACGATCTGCTTGCCGATCGTGTAGTACGGGTGCAGCGCGGAGAGCGGGTCCTGGAAGATCATCGCCATGTCGCGGCCGCGCAGCTTGCGGACCTTGTCCGGGTCCGCGGTCAGCAGTTCGGTGCCGTCCAGCCAGATCTCGCCGCTGATCTGCGCCTTGCGCCGGCCGTACTGGCCGGCGGTGTGCAGGCCGAGGATGCCCAGCGACGTGACGGACTTGCCCGAACCGGACTCGCCGACGATGCCCAGGGTGCGGCCCTTCTCCAGCGAGAAGGAGAGCCCGTCGACGGACTTGACCACGCCGTCGTCGGTCGGGAAGTGCACCTTGAGGTCGCGGACCTCGAGGAAGGCGCGGGGAGCGGCCGGGTTCGCGGTGGGCTCGCCCACCGCCGCCCCGGTCTTGTGCAGTTCGGTCATCCCAGCCTCACTCGCGGGTCGATGACGGCGTACAGAAGGTCCACGACGAGGTTGGCGACGGCGATCGCGAGAGCCGCGAAGAGCGTCACGCCGAGGATCACGGGCAGGTCCTTGTTGCTGATGGCCTGGACCGCCGCGAGGCCGAGACCCGGCAGGTTGAACGTGGACTCGGTGAGCACGGCGCCGCCGAGCAGTACACCGAGGTCGAGTCCGAAGACGGTGAGGATGGGGGTCATCGCGGAGCGCAGGGCGTGCCGGGTGATGACCGCGGACTCACCGAGCCCCTTGGCGCGCGCGGTGCGGATGTAGTCCTCGCCCAGGATCTCCAGCATGGTGGCTCTGGTGAGGCGGGCGTACATCGCGGCGTTCAGGAAGGCGAGCACGATCCACGGCAGGATCAGGGTCTCGAACCAGACGCCGATGGAGTCGTCCGTGGAGAGGCTGTCGGCGATGTGCACCCAGCCGAGGCTGTGCACGAAGACGCCCATCGCGACCATGCCGGTGAAGAAGACCGGCAGCGAGACGCCGCCGAGGGCGATGGTCATGGCGGAACGGTCCCAGATGGTGCCGCGCTTGAGGGCGGAGAGCACACCGGTGGCGACACCGGCGGCCAGCCACAGGACGCAGGCACCGGCGGCGAGCGCCAGGGTGACCGGCAGGGCGTCCTTGAGGGTGTTCCAGACGGGCTCCTCCGTGCGGAAGGAGTACCCGAAGCACGGGGCGGAGCAGTGGGTCACGTCGGCGCCGTTGACGTAGTCGCGGCCCATCGGGATGCCCTTGACGAAGTCCCAGAACTGGACGAGCACGGGGTCGTTCAGGCCGAGCTTGATCCGGATCCCGGCGAGCTGCTCGGCACCGGTTGCCTTGCCGGCGAAGAGGACGGCCACGTCCTGACCCGCCCATTTGGGCAGCATGAAGAAGATGGTGAAGGTCGCCAGGAGGACGACGAGCACCATGATGACAACGGCGAACAGGCGCCGGATGAGATAAGCAAGCACTGTGCGCGGCCCGGCGGTGGCCGGGGACCCCTCGTGGGGGTCCCCGGTCACCGCCCGGGGCCATCACCTGCCCTTCGGACTGGCGGGTTTCGGCGGCTGGAGCAGGAGGTGCCCGGGTGGCGGATCGGCTCCGGCGCCCGGGCGGGGTGTTACTTGACGACGCCGAGGGAGGCGTAGTCGTAGCGACCGCTGTACGCGTCGGACATGTAGACGTTGGTCAGACGCGGGCCACGCCAGGTGATGTTCTTCTCGTAGATGAAGGGCATCCAGTCGGCCTGGTCCAGGATCCGCTTGTCGAGCTGCTCGTAGATCTTGCCGGCCGCCTCGGGGTCGGTCTCGGCGATCGCGTCGTCGAAGAGCTTGTCGATCTTCGGGTCCTTGATCTGCGACTCGTTGTAGTTACCCGTGTCGAAGAGGAACCGGCTGTCCCACAGCGGCTGGCCGAAGCCCTGGCCGGACGGGAAGTCCGGGCCCCAGCCGCTCATGGTCATGCCGTAGCCGCGCTCCTTGACCACCTTCGGCGAGCCGGTGATCGAGGAGATCTCGGCGCCGTCGAGCGAGTCGACCTCGACCTTGATGCCGACCTTGCCGAGCTGCTCCTGGAGCGCCTCGGCGGTGTCGACCTCACCCGGGTTGTTGGTGCGGGCGGTGAGCTTGGTGGAGAAGCCGGACGGCTTGCCGCACTCCTTCAGCTCGGCCTTGGCCTGGGCCGCGTCCGGCTTGCCCTTGCGGGCGAGGACGCCGTACGGGTCGTAGTCGCTGTGGCCCTTGATGGAGGTGGGCAGCGTGGAGTTGGCGATGTCGCCGCCGGCCAGCTTGCCGCCGCGGGTCTGCTGGAGACCGGCGAAGTCCGTCGCGTAGAACACGGCCTTGCGGCAGTGGACGTTGTCGAACGGCTTGGCGGTGTGGATCAGCGCGACGTAGCGGACGAAGGAGGTCCGCATGTTGTCGACGCTGTCGCGGTGGTCCTGGACGGCCGAGACGCGACCCGACTGGGTCATGCCCGTGCCGTTCAGGTCGACGTCGTAGTCGCCTTCCATCAGGCGCTTGTCGTTCTCCTCCAGGTTGGCGGAGATCGTCACGTCGACCTTGTCGGGCAGCGCGGCGCGGACCGGGTCCGAGGCCTTCTTCCAGGCCGTGTTGCGGACCAGGACGATCTTCTTGCCGGCCTTGTACGACTGGAACTTGTAGGGACCGGCCGAGAACGGGTGCTGGGTGTACTTGTTGGCGGTGTCCTTGGCCTGCTTGACCGGCGAGCCGGACGGCATGGCGAGGAACTGCTCGAAGTCACCGTTGGGCTTGGGCAGCTTGAAGACGATGGTCTTCGCGTCCGGCGTCTCGATCGACTTCAGGCCCAGCTTGTCCTTGGACTTGTCCTTGTAGGGGCCCTTGTACTCGCCCTTGGGGTCCAGGTTCTGCTTCAGGTACTGCGGGCCGCCGGTGATGACGTCCGTGGCCCAGACGCGCTCGATGCCGTACTTGATGTCCTGCGCGGTGATCGGCGACCCGTCCTCCCACGTGACGCCGTCACGCAGTTCGTACGTGTACGTCTTGCCGCCGTCGGTGATCTTCGCGGTCGACTTGGCGAGGTCGCCGACGAGCTCGGTGGAGGCGGCGCCCGGCTTCGGCGCGAACGTCACGAGCTGACGCGTGTAGAAGCGCATGAAGTCCCACGACATGCCGTAGTAGGCGCGCTGCGGGTCGGCGGAGTCCAGGTCCTGCTTGCCGACCATGCGCAGCGTGCCTCCCTTCTTCGTGGAGGCGTTGGCGACCTTGTTGTACGCCGCGTCGTAACCGGCGCCCTTCGACGAGTCCTTGGAGTCGCCGTCACCGCCGCCGCACGCCGTGGTCGACACGAGCGCCGCGACGACGAGGGCGGCGCCGGCGGCGAGCCGTCGTTTCGAGGAACCTGTGGGCATTTTCTCGTAACCTCCGAGATCGCGGTCCCGGGCAGACGCCGGAGAACCATGGAGTCGAGCCACCTGACAGTGCGGCAGGGGCAGTTCGGAACGGACCGGTCGGGCGGGTGGCTCTACCGGGTCCCCTTCGGGTCGAGCGCGTCGCGCAGCCCGTCACCGAAGAGGTTGAACGCGAGGACGGTGATGAAGATCGTGACGCCCGGGAAGACCATGAACATCGGGTCGTGCTCGTAGGTCTCCAGCGCGTCGCGGAGCATGCCGCCCCAGGAGGCGGTGGGCGGGCGGACACCGGCGCCGAGGAAGCTGAGCGCGGCCTCCGTCAGGATGTTCGTGGGGATCATCAGCGTCATGTAGACGACGATCGGCGCGACCAGGTTGGGCAGCAGCTCGCGGAAGAGGACGTGGCGGGAGCCGCCGCCCAGCGACCGGGCCGCCTCGACGTATTCGCGTTCGCGCAGCGAGAGCGTCTGGCCGCGGACGATGCGGCCGATGTAGGGCCAGCCGAAGAAGCCGATGACCATGACGAGGACCGCGATGCGCACCCCGCTGCCGGTCAGGCCCAGCAGGTCGTCCGGGAGGACCGAGACCAGGGAGATGATGAAGAGCAGCTGCGGGAAGGAGAGCAGCACGTCCATCACGCGGCTGATCAGCGCGTCGATCCAGCCGCCGAAGTACCCGGCGACGATGCCGAAGAGGGTGCCGAGGGCCACCGCGACGATCGCCGCGAGGAAGGCGACGAGCAGCGAGATGCGGGCGCCGTAGACGATGCGGCTGAACACGTCGCGGCCCTTGTTCGGCTCGACGCCGAAGAGGAAGTCGCCGCTGACGCCGCCGAGGGAGCCGCTCGGCAGGTTGGTCAGGGGGTCGAGCTTGTCCTGGTGGAACTGGTTCGGCGGGTGGCCGAGCAGGCTCACGATGAGCGGCGCGAAGACGGCCACCAGGATCAGGAAGACGACAACGATGCCACCGGCGAGGGCGACCTTGTCCCGCTTGAGGCGGTTCCAGGCGATCTGCTTCAGCGACCGGCCCTCGACCTTGCCGCCGGCGCCGCTCGCGGCGGCGTCGACCGGGGCGGTCGGCTCCGTCTCCGCAGTCGTGTCGTGCAATGGTGCCGTCATCGTGGCAAGGACCCCTCTCAACCGGCGGTGACCGGCCCGCACTTGCCGCTGTAGCGGCGTGGTTCAGTCCGTCGTACACAGAGGCGAAGCCCCCTGCTGCGGGAGTCTTCAACCTGTGTGCGATCTGTTGCCAGACTTGGCGGTGAAAGGATGCCTAAACGTGATGCGGTCAGGGGTGTTCCGTTATCCGGACAGCCGTGAACGGGGTGCGAACATTGGGCAGTTGGGTCAGAAGGGGCGCCAGCCCGGACAAACCGCTGCCGTCCGGCGATTGAGGACAATCGGTCAGTAAGAGGCACCGTAGGGCGGCGGGTACCCGTAACCGCCGCCCGCCTGACCGGCGGGAGCGGCGTGCGCCTCGCGGTCGTAGAACGGGCGGGCGTTGGCCCGCAGCCACATCGCCACCGGGTCGTACGCGTCGGACATCGCCACCGTGGAGACCGGCAGCCCGTCCGGGACCGCGGCGACGGACTGCTGCATCATCGCGCGGACGGCGTCCACCGACGCGGGCGAGGCGTCGTACACGTCCAGGCCGATCGCCAGGTACGGCGCGCCGACCGCGGGCTGCACCCAGGCGCGGCGCAGCGCCCGCACGGCCGTGGTGCGGTGCGCGTTCTGCGCGAGCAGCGCCCAGAACTGCGGGAGCTCCAGGGTCGGTTCGCTCAGCCGCAGCGGCCCGGCCGGCTGCCGGTCGAGCCCGCCCGCGATCCGGCGCAGGTCGAGCCAGGGCACGCCCACCCCGCCGCCGGGCGCGTGCGGATTGAGCCACAGGCCGTAGTGGTCGGGGTAGAGGGTGCGGGCCGCGTCGACCCCGCCGACCACCTCGTAGGCGCGGGACCAGCCGGAGGCGGAGAGCTCCTGCGCGGAGGTGACGCAGGGGGCGTACGAGAAGCCGTCCACGTCCATCTGGCCGTACTGGGCGTCGGGCGAGCCGGCCTGGCCGTGCCAGAGCAGCATCCAGACCTGGCCGGTGGCGAGGGCCGCGAGGAGCTCCTCGTACGCGTCATAGCGCCCGGGGGTCACCTGGCGCAGCATGTGCTCGACCTGTCCGGCCGCGGCCGTGCCCGACGCACTCACCCGTAACCGCCCCTTCTGAACCTTTGTGTCCCGCACCTGGCCGGGGGCGATGCCGCCCGGTCACGTCATGAAACCAGCTTAAGCGGCGTTCCTGACACCGACTTGACGGACGGCGTCACCGTTCCCGTACATAGAACGGGCGGACGCGGGTGCGCAGGAAGTCGGCGACCGGGTCCTGCGTGACGTCGAGGAAGACCAGGTTCACCGGCCAGGCGGCCGGGGCCCGGCCGAGGGCGCGGCCCAGCGCGTCCAGCGGGAGGTCGCGCGCGGCGCCCTCCCACGCGGTGAGCCGGACCCCGACGAAGAGGGAGGGCGCCGCGTCCTCCACGGAGGCGAGGCAGCGGTGCGCACTGAGCACGGTGCCGGTCGCCTCGAACTCCTCGCGCACCGCCGCGAGGAAGTCGACCGGATCCTGCTGCCAGTCGGGTTCGCTGAGCACGACGCGGCCGCCGCTGCCCGGCCCGTCCAGCGGGCCGCGGCCGCCGCGGGCCAGTTCGGCGACGCCGGGCGGGGGCAGCGGGATGCCCACGGCGCCGTCCGGGTTGAGGGCGAGGCCGACCTGGGCGGGCAGGCCGCGCGCGAACTCGACGGCGGGGGCCACCGTGCAGCTCATCCGGCCGCCGGTGACCTGCATGAACTGCTGCTCGGAGCTGAACACGGGGACGTAGACCTGGCCGTCGATCTCCATGGTCGGCAGGTCGAGGTCGCGGCTGTCGGTGCTGCCGCCCCTGGGCAGGGGTATCCAGATCGGGCTGCGGCCGAGGACCTCGACGATGCGGCCGCCCGCGCCCGCGACGCCGACCGAGGCGGCGAGGACCTCCTCCAGCTCGTTCGCCGGCCAGCCCTGGACCGGATGGGGGTGCGCAGCCTCGTGAAATGCCGGGTGTTCCATAGCCGCCGACGATAACGCCTGGGGCCGCCCCGGCCGGGGTGCGGCCGGATCACTCCCGGAAGGCGATCCCGCCGAGCGCGTCGGTGGCCGCGCGGTCCAGGAGCACCGCCGATGCGATGCCGACGGGCAGCTCGCCCCGCTCCGTCGACGTCACCAGCGCGCCCACCGCCCGCCGGTGCCGGGCGAAGGCGTAGCGCGACACGCCCCGGCCCCGCTCCCGCTGGCCGGCGCGGGCCGTGTCCGGCGGCACGTCGAGGAGCAGCAGGTGGACGGCGGCGCCGCGGCGCCGGGCCGCGCGGGTCACCCAGCGGCGCACCCAGGCCTGGGTGCCGCAGTCGTGGACGACGACGCTGGCGCCGGAGCGCATCGCCCGGCGCAGGCCGGCGTAGTGCGCGACGCGGACCAGCGGCCGGTAGAGGACGTAGGGCACGGCGCGCGGCAGCCGGGCGGCCCAGCGCTCGCGGGTGTCCTGGGAGTCGACGCGCACGACCGTGACGGCCCGGCGCATCAGCGTGGACTTGCCGCTGCCGGGCAGTCCGGAGAGCACGACGAGGTCGCCGGCGGCGAAGGCGATGAGCCGCGGGGTGCGGCCGCTCCGCCCCCGCAGGTCCCGCACCGAACGCTGCCGGGGGACCCGGACCCGGGGCACCGCCGCGGCCGCGGCCGGTGCCGTCGTCGTGTACGCCCCCGCGATGGCCTTGCGCACCGTGATCGTCCTCCCCCTGCCGCCCACCCACCTCTTGCCCGCCAAGTGTAAAGAGAAGGTAATGCCCGCCGTGGGGTTTCCCCGTTCCGCGGGCATGCAATGATGTGCGCGCCGCAGGCACACAACCGCATACCGGCCGCTTGAATCCGCGCGGGAGAGTTCCGGACACGTAGGTGGACCCGGACGCCGAAGGAGCAAGTTCCTCCCTTGAATCTCTCAGGCCCCGTACCGCGCGGGCGAGGCACATCTGAAAAGCGGGCCTTCCGTCCAGTACGGCGGCCCCACCCAAGGTGCAAGCCGTGACCAGCAGTACGTGTGGTCGGGGCGAACCTCTCAGGTTCCGATGACAGATGGGGAGGCCTCCGCCACGGGGGACCCCTCGCCATCGCCGTCACGCCCGGGAGCACCGCCATGAGTACGCCTCGTACGACCGCCCTGGACGCCCTGCACCGCTCGCTGGGCGCCACCATGACCGACTTCGCGGGCTGGGACATGCCGCTGCGCTACGCCAGCGAGCGCGAGGAGCACCAGGCCGTGCGGACGCGGGCCGGGCTCTTCGACCTCTCCCACATGGGCGAGATCACGGTGACCGGCGCGGACGCGGCGACCCTGCTGAACTTCGCGCTGGTCGGCAACATCGCCACGGTCGGCGTGGGCCGCGCCCGCTACACGATGATCTGCCGGGCCGACGGCGGCATCCTCGACGACCTGATCGTCTACCGCCTCGCCGAGACCGTGTACATGGTCGTCGCCAACGCGGGCAACGCGCAGACCGTGCTCGACGCCCTGACCGAGCGCGCCGCCGGCTTCGACGCCGAGGTCCGCGACGACCGCGACGGGTACGCGCTGCTCGCCGTGCAGGGTCCGCACTCCGCCGCGATCGTGAAGTCCGTCACCGACGCCGACCTGGACGGGCTGAAGTACTACGCCGGGCTGCCCGGCACCGTCGCCGGGGTCGAGGCGCTCATCGCGCGCACCGGCTACACCGGCGAGGACGGCTTCGAGCTGTTCGTCGCGCCCGCCGACGCGGAGAAGCTCTGGCAGGCCCTGACCGAGGCGGGCGCCGAGTACGGCCTCGTCCCGTGCGGCCTGTCCTGCCGCGACACGCTGCGCCTGGAGGCGGGCATGCCGCTGTACGGGCACGAGCTGACCACGGAGCTGACGCCGTTCGACGCGGGGCTCGGCCGGGTCGTGAAGTTCGAGAAGGACGGCGACTTCGTGGGCCGCGAGGCCCTGGCGGCCGCCGCGGAGCGCGCCGAGAGCGCCCCGCCCCGCAAGCTCGTCGGCCTGATCGCCGAGGGCCGCCGCGTCCCGCGCGCGGGCATGCCGGTCGTCCACGGCGGACAGGTGATCGGCGAGGTCACCTCCGGCGCGCCCTCCCCGACCCTGGGCAAGCCCCTCGCCATGGCGTACGTGGACGCCGCGCACGCCGCGCCGGGTACGGCGGGTGTGGGCGTCGACATCCGCGGTACGCACGAGCCGTACGAGGTCGTGGCGCTGCCGTTCTACAAGCGCCAGAAGTGACGTGTCCGCACCCGCACTCCCCCACTGTCATCAGCACCCTCCCGCGTACAGGAGAATTCGCCTCATGAGCAACCCCCAGCAGCTGCGTTACAGCAAGGAGCACGAGTGGCTGTCGGCCGTCGAGGACGGCGTCGCCACGGTCGGCATCACGGAGCACGCGGCCAACGCGCTCGGTGACATCGTGTTCGTCCAGCTCCCCGAGGTCGGCGACAGCATCACCGCGGGCGAGACCTGCGGCGAGCTGGAGTCCACCAAGTCGGTCTCCGACCTGTACTCCCCGGTCTCGGGCGAGGTCACCGAGGCCAACCAGGACGTCGTCGACGACCCGTCGCTGGTGAACTCGGAGCCCTTCGAGGGCGGCTGGCTCTTCAAGGTCCGCGTCTCCGAGGAGCCGAAGGACCTGCTCTCCGCCGACGAGTACACCGAGTTCTCCGGGAGCTGACCCGATATGACCGACAAGTCCGCAATGAACCAGTCCCTGCACGAGCTCGACCCGGACGTGGCCGAGGCCGTCGACGCCGAGCTGCGCCGCCAGCAGTCGACCCTGGAAATGATCGCCTCGGAGAACTTCGCGCCGGTCGCCGTCATGGAGGCGCAGGGCTCGGTCCTCACCAACAAGTACGCCGAGGGCTACCCCGGCCGCCGCTACTACGGCGGCTGCGAGCACGTCGACGTCACCGAGCAGATCGCCATCGACCGGGTCAAGGAGCTGTTCGGCGCCGAGTACGCCAACGTGCAGCCGCACTCGGGCGCCTCCGCGAACCAGGCCGCCCTCTTCGCGCTCGCCAAGCCCGGCGACACGATCCTCGGCCTGGACCTGGCGCACGGCGGCCACCTGACGCACGGCATGCGGCTCAACTTCTCCGGCAAGCAGTTCGAGGTGGTCCCGTACCACGTCGACGACGCCGGCCTGGTCGACATGGCCGAGGTCGAGCGGCTCGCCAAGGAGCACCGCCCGAAGGTGATCATCGCCGGCTGGTCGGCGTACCCGCGTCAGCTGGACTTCGCGGAGTTCCGCCGGATCGCCGACGAGGTCGAGGCGTACCTGTGGGTCGACATGGCGCACTTCGCCGGTCTGGTCGCGGCCGGGCTGCACCCGAACCCGGTCGAGTACGCCGACGTCGTCACCTCGACGACGCACAAGACGCTCGGCGGGCCGCGCGGCGGCATCATCCTCGCCAAGAAGGACTTCGCGAAGAAGCTGAACTCGTCCGTCTTCCCGGGCTTCCAGGGCGGCCCCCTGGAGCACGTGATCGCGGCCAAGGCCGTCTCCTTCAAGGTCGCGGCGAGCGAGGACTTCAAGGAGCGCCAGCGGCGCACGGTCGAGGGCGCCCGCATCCTCGCCGAGCGGCTGACCTCCGAGGACGCCCGCGCCCACGGGGTGAACGTGCTCTCCGGCGGCACGGACGTGCACCTGGTCCTGGTCGACCTGCGCGACTCCGAGCTCGACGGGCAGCAGGCCGAGGACCGCCTCCACGAGGTCGGCATCACGGTCAACCGCAACGCCGTCCCGAACGACCCGCGGCCGCCGATGGTCACCTCCGGCCTGCGCATCGGCACCCCGGCGCTCGCCACCCGCGGCTTCACCGCCGAGGACTTCACCGAGGTCGCCGACGTGATCGCGGAGGCGCTCAAGCCCTCCTACGACGCGCACGCGCTCAAGGCCCGGGTGACCGCCTTGGCGGAGAAGCACCCGCTCTACCCCGGCCTGTAGGCATTTCGCGGCAGTTACGTACCCTTGGGGCACGTACACACTTCCGGGGCACCGCGCACACTGGAACCACAGGGATCCAGCACGCACGGTGCCCCGTGCCGTGCACCGCCGCGGCACCCCCGGAACGACCGCACCACCCCCGGCAGACAACGGCGTCTACCACCCAGCATTGGAGTCCTCACCGTGGCCATCTCGGTCTTCGACCTGTTCTCGATCGGCATCGGCCCGTCCAGCTCGCACACGGTCGGCCCGATGCGCGCGGCGCGCATGTTCGCCCGGCGCCTGAAGAACGAGGGGCTGCTCGCCCACACCGCCGCGGTCCGCGCCGAGCTGTACGGCTCCCTGGGCGCGACCGGCCACGGCCACGGCACCCCGAAGGCGGTGCTGCTCGGCCTGGAGGGCGAGTCCCCGCGCACGGTCGACGTCGAGCGGGCCGACGAGCGCGTGGAGACGATCCGCTCGTCCGGCCGCATCAACCTGCTCGGCGTGCACGACATCGCCTTCGACGCCGACGACGACCTGGTCCTGCACCGCCGCGAGACGCTGCCCTACCACGCCAACGGCATGCGGCTGTGGGCGCACGACGCCGAGGGCGGCGAGCTGCTGTCGAAGACGTACTACTCGGTGGGCGGCGGTTTCGTCGTGGACGAGTCCGTCCTGGCGGCGGAGGGGGCCGAGGGCGAGAACCCGGTCGTGCCGGACGACACCGTACTGAAGTACCCCTTCCGCACCGGTGACGAGCTGCTGCGCCTCACCCGCGAGACCGGCCTGTCCATCCCGGCGCTGATGATGGAGAACGAGAAGGCCTGGCGCACCGAGGACGAGATCCGCGCCGGTCTGCTGGAGCTGTGGCGCGTGATGCAGGCGTGCGTGGCGCGCGGCATGTCCCGCGAGGGCATCCTGCCCGGCGGCCTCAAGGTCCGCCGCCGGGCCGCGTCCTCGGCCCGCAAGCTGCGCGCCGAGGGCGAGCCGCTGGCGCTCGCGATGGAGTGGATCACGCTCTACGCGATGGCGGTGAACGAGGAGAACGCGGCGGGCGGCCGGGTGGTCACCGCCCCGACCAACGGCGCGGCCGGCATCATCCCGGCCGTCCTGCACTACTACGTGAACTTCGTGCCCGCCGGCACCGCGGAGGAGAAGGAGGAGGGCGTCATACGCTTCCTGCTCTCGGCCGGCGCGATCGGCATGCTGTTCAAGGAGAACGCCTCGATCTCCGGCGCGGAGGTCGGCTGCCAGGGCGAGGTCGGCTCGGCCTGCTCGATGGCGGCGGGCGCCCTCGCCGAGGTCCTCGGCGGCTCCCCCGAGCAGGTGGAGAACGCGGCGGAGATCGGCATGGAGCACAACCTCGGCCTGACCTGCGACCCCGTCGGCGGCCTGGTCCAGATCCCCTGCATCGAGCGCAACGGCATGGCCGCGGTGAAGGCGGTGACCGCCGCCAAGATGGCGATGCGCGGCGACGGCTCCCACAAGGTCTCCCTCGACAAGGTCATCAAGACCATGCGGGACACCGGCGCCGACATGTCGGTCAAGTACAAGGAGACGGCGCGGGGCGGGCTCGCGGTGAACATCATCGAGTGCTGAGGCACAAGGCCCCGATGGGCGCACGCCACGGAACTCCACCCGTGGGACGGCTCTGTCCGCCGTATCATGACGGCACACGGGAAGGAGCACCGTCCATGAGTGTCGACGCGATCACGCACACCGAGTTCCCCGCGGGATATGTGGTGTTCTTTGGCGTCGACGGAAAGATCATCATGACCCCGCAGAGCGAAGAGCACTCCAGCACGATCAGGTCGATGCAGATCGACTCTCTCGCCCTCGGCCGTCATGCGAAGGTCACCTCGGACGTCTACATCGACTTCCCCGCCGACGAGAACTCCGCCCCCGACCTCGCCATCCTGCGCGAGGACGCGTGCAAGCAGGGCAAGCGCTACAGCTTCGAGGACGTTCTGTTGGTCTCGGAGGTCGTCTCCACGTCCTCGGCGCGCAAGGACTACGACGACTGCACCGCGAAGTACGGCCGGTACGGCATCCCCGTCTATCTCGTCGTGGATCCCTACGCCCGGGAAGTCGTTCTGCACACCGAGCCCACCTCCAGCGGCTACAGCACCGCCCACACCCGCGCGTACGGCACAGGAAAGCTCCCCGTCCCCCTGGCCGACGGCCGCACCTTCACTCTCGACCTCGACGAACTCCCCCTGCCGGAGCCCGACACTCACTGAGTCTGCGAAAACACGCCCCGAAGCGGTGCGTCGGTGTCCGGCGCCCCCCGCCGTTCACCTCCCGGTGACGGGACGCTGACCATCAGCACGGTCCCGTTACCGGGGTGCGGACAACCGCGCGTGGCCCTGACCTGTCTTATCGGGTGTCAGGAGAACGGGGTGGGCGGCGTCGGCCGCGCGCCCGACACGACGGGGGAACACACTGATGTCCGCTTTCACGCGCACCAAGCACCTGCTGGCCGCCACCGCCCTGGCCGGGGCAGGCGTCGCCGCGCTGACCGCGCTGGCTCCCGCGGCCTCCGCGGCCACGCCCGCCGCACCGGCCGCTTCCGCCGCTTACAACGGGGCCTGCGGCGCGGGGTACAAGGTCGTCAACCAGGCGCCGGTCACCGGCAAGGGGACGGCGTACCTCACCTACAGCACGGCCACCGGCAAGAACTGCGTGGTGATGATCCGCACCACCACCGGCGACCCGGTCCCGATGGAGCTGTACCTCGGCCTGGCGGGCAGCGAGATCCACGACAACTACGACGTCGGTGACTACCGGTCGTACGCGGGTCCGCTCTACGTCGACGCCCGCGGCGCCTGCGTCGACTGGTGGGGCCGCCTGGACGGCACCTGGTTCGGCCGGTACGGGACCAACTGCGGCTGACCGTCCGGACCGTCCGCGGCGTGCCCGCTCTCGGGCGGGCACGCCGTGCGGCGCGCTACAGCGTCGCGGTCGTCCCCTCGCCCGACGCGCTGCCCTGGAGCCACTGGTCCCAGTCCAGGTTGAAGGCCGCGTAGCCGTTGTCGGCGGGGGCCTTGGCGCGCGGGGAGCCGGTGATGGTGACCGGGTCGCCCTGCTTGACCTGCTGGTAGAACCACTTGGCGTCGGCCATCGACAGGTGCACGCAGCCGTGCGAGCCGCGGGCGCTGCCGCTGCCCGGGTTCGGGTCACCGGTCGAGTAGTGGACGTAGGTGCCGGACTGGGTGAGGTGCACGTCCCAGGGCAGCGTCAGGTCGTAGTAGTTGGCGTCGCCCTTGTTGCAGCTGATGCCGACGCTGCAGGAGGTCATGTGGACCTTCTCCTGCTTGTCGATGACGGCCATCGTGCCGTTCCAGGTCGGGTACTCGGCGCTGCCCGCGTTGATCGACAGGGTGCGGACCGCGGCGCCGTTCTTGGTGACCTTCAGGGTGTGGCCGGAGACGGAGACGTCGGCCCGGACGTCGTCTCCGACCTTGAAGGTGTGGGTGTAGGTGCGCACGCCGTACCGGCCGTTGCCGTTGGCGACGCCCTTCATGTCGGCCTCGACCTTCACCGTCGTGCCGGAGGGCCAGTACTCCTTGGGCCGCCAGTCGGCGCGCTTGTCGCCGAACCAGTGCCAGGCGCCCGCCACCGGCTTCGAGGCGCTGACCTTCATGTGCTTCTCGACCCCGGCCCGCGCCTTGGCCGCCACCGGGTCGGTGAAGACCACCGAGACCGGCATGGCCACCCCGACGGTGGCGTCGGTCTGCGGGGTGATCGTCTCCAGCAGCATCGGCGGCCCCTTGGGCTTGGCCGGCGAGGGCGAGGCGCTCGCGCTCGGCTTCCGCGATGCCTTCCCGTCGCTCCCGCTCGCCTCGTTGCCGCTGTCGCCCCCACCGCAGGCGCTCACGCCTGCGAGCGCCGCGACCGTCATGAGCGCGATCCCTATGCCGCTGCCCCTACGCCGTCCCACGAACTGCCCCGCTCTCTCCGTCGCCGTCGCGCGTCCCTGGTGGGACCCCTGTCCCCCGGTCTCCCCCGGCCTCCGCGCCCCCTGTTAGACCGCGCGACGGCCGCCGTCAGTTGCATGAATCCGTGTAAAGCGTGTTCCAAGACTGAGGCCGGGCAAACGACCGCTGTCCGAGACAGGTGACCCTGCGACGGTGGCCGCCCGGGAACGATGGGTATGTCGATTTCGTCGCCCCCACCGACCAGGAGGCTCCGCCCATGATCCGCGGCATAGACGTCAGCTCGTACCAGAGCTCTTTCGACACGGACGGCCTGTCCTTCGTCTTCATCAAGGCGACGGAGGGCCGCAGTTACGTCAATCCCCGGCTGTCCGCGCAGACCAAGAAGGCCCGCGACGGCGGCTGCGTCGTCGGCTTCTACCACTTCCTGTGGCCGGGCAACCTCACGGCGCAGGCCGAGTACTTCGTGAGCAAGGCGCCGGAGAAGGGCGGCGACCTGCTGGCCGTCGACTGGGAGACGACCGGTAGCGGCACGCACGCCAGCAACGCGGAGAAGGACAAGTTCATCCGCGAGGTGAAGCGGCTGCGGCCGCACAACCGGGTCCTGCTCTACTGCAACCGGAACTTCTGGCTGAACATCGACACGACGTCGTACGCCGGCGACGGCCTGTGGATCGCGGACTACGTGAGCGCGGGCAAGCCCCGCATCCAGGCGGACTGGCGCTTCCACCAGTACACCGACAACCCCCTCGACAAGAACGTGGGCGATTTCGCGAGCGAGGCCGCGCTGCGCGACTGGGCCACGCCGTGACGGGGGGCCGCCGGGGCGGGGCCGGTCAGGCGCGCCACTCCGCGGTGCGCTCCGGGGACGCCGCGTCCAGCGCCTTGCGAACGGCGATGGCGTCGGAGGAGAGGCCGTAGACCGGGGTGCCGGGCTGCTGGTGCCACGAGTCGTCCTGGCCGCCCGCGTCGACGGTGTCGAAGCCGATCTCGTCGAGGAGGGCCGTGACGACCTGCTTGGCCGCGGTGTCGTCGCCCGCGATGGGCAGGGCGACCCGCGAGGGGTCGCCGGAGGGGCGCGGCTTGTCCAGGATGTGCTGCGCGTAGGTGCCGTTGAAGGCCTTCACGACCTGGTGGCCGATCTGCCGCTCCGTCCAGCGGCTCTCGGTGAGCCCGTCCTCGATCTCGGCGATCTTCCCGTCACGCTGCGGGTAGTAGTTGCCGGTGTCGATGACGGCGACGTCCGGGGCGGCCGTGTCGAGCAGGCCGTCGGGCAGCTTCGGGACCGCCTTGAGCGGGACCGTGACGACGACGACCTGGGCGTCGCGCACCGCGTCCTCGATGGTGGCGGGCGTCGCGCCGGTCTCCTCGGCGAGCGCGGTGAGGGTCTGCGGGCCGCGCGAGTTGGCGACGTGCACGTCGTGGCCGACGGCGGCGAAGCGCCGGGTCAGGTTGGAGCCGATGTTGCCCGCGCCGATGATGCCGATCTTCATGTCAGGCCCTTCGAGAGAGATCCATGCATGTGCATGGAGTGCCAACCCGGGTGGGCGCGGGGCTATTCCACCGGCAGCGTCGACCTGGTCACCCTCACCCTGAAGGAGCACGGACGGCTCCGCCCGGGCGGGAGCGCGCGGCTCCCGACCGGGCGGAGTGCGGTCCTGGTCTCAGGCCTTGTTGAGGTTGGCCCAGAACTCGTCGAAGGAGAGGAGCTTGTCCCCGTTGGCGTCCTGCCGCGCGATGAGCACCTCGGCCACCGCCTCGGTGACGTTGAAGTCGCCCATCTGCGCCATGGCGCTCTTGTACTCGGCCGCCGTGATGAAGCCGTCGCCGTCCGCGTCGAACCGCTCGAACGTCTTGCGTGCTTCCTCGATGTCCGCCACCGGGACCACCCCTCGTTTACGTACTGCTGTGTTGACGGGGTCAGATTATCCGGCGCCCGGGGCGCGCGGTGCGGCGCGGGGCGGGGTCGTAGAGTTCGGGGGCTGCGGCGGGCCGGGAGCGAGCGAGGAGCAAGGGTGGAGCTGCGGGACATTCTCGGTGCGGTGGCGCGGGGGGACTTTCCGGCGGCCGACGGGCGGACGACGGTCGTGCGCCAGGAGTGCGCGCGGGACGCGGGGGTGCTGGCGTTCACGGCGCACACCGTGGTGGTCACGGACGAGCCGGAGAGCTGGGTGCGCGCGGCGCTGGCGGCGGTGGAGTGCGATCCGCTGGCCGCGTCGATGAACGCCCGGTTCCTGAGCGCGTTCATGGACCGCACGGGCCGCGTCCACGACACGGTCGACCTGCTGACGGTGGCGGCGGCGCTGCCCGGTGACCCGCCGCTCGCGCTGCGCGCCCTGCGGGACCGCGGGCATCCCCGGGTGGTGCGGGCGCTGGCCCGCCGCGACGACGTACGGGTGTGGGAGACGGACGGCGGGGTCCTGGTGCTGGGGCGCGGGCTCGGCGGGCGCTGGGAGGCCGCGATCGAGGTGGCCGAGAGGGCGCGGCACCGGGGTCTCGGGCGGCAACTGGCGCTCGCCGCCCGCCATCTGGTGCCGGCGGGGCACGTCTGGTCGCAGCAGTCGCCGGGCAACGCGCGCAGTGTCCGGGTGTTCCAGGCGGCGGGGTACCGCCCGGTGGGCTCGGAGGCGCTGTTGCTGCCCGGCGACGGGTGAGAGCTAGCGGAAGATGCCGGTGTGGCCCAGCGAGTAGCGGCCCGGCTGCGGGTAGACCGCCAGGCCGTGCGGGCCGCGGCCGACGGGGATGCGGGCCACCTGGGCGCCGGTGCGGGTGTCGATGGCGTACACCTCGGCGTCGTAGCGGCCGGAGAGCCACAGCGTGGTGCCGTCCGCCGAGACGCCGCCCATGTCGGGGCTGCCGCCGCCGGGCAGCTTCCACTTCTTCGTCAGCCGGTTCTGCCCGAAGTCGAAGACGGAGACGGTGCCTTCGCCCCGGTTGGAGACGTACATCTCCTTGGAGTCGCGGCTGACGTAGAGGCCGTGGGTGCCCTTGCCGGTGGGCAGCAGGACGGGCTTGGAGAAGGTGTCGCCGTCCAGCACCCACATGCCGTCGGCCATCATGTCGGCGACGTAGAACTTCTTGCCGTCGGGCGAGATCTTCACGTCCTGCGGCATCGCCCCCTGGAAGGGCAGCTTCTGCTGGGCGACGACCTTCATCCGCGCCGTGTCGACCTTCAGGAGTTCGCCGCTGAACTCGCAGCTCACGATGAAGTAGCGGCCGTCGGGCGAGAAGTCGGCGTGGTTGACGCCGTAGCAGCTGACCGGCTCGGTGTGCTTCACCTTCATGGTGTGCGGGTCGCGGAAGACCAGTTGGCGGTCGAGCGAGGCCATCACGACGGCGTACTTGCCGTCGGGGGTGAAGTACAGGTTGTAGGGGTCGTGCACGTCGACCGGGCGGCCCGCCTTGCCGGTCTTCGGGTCGATGGGGGTGAGCGTGTGCCCGCGGTTGTTGTTGACCCACAGCGTCTTCATGTCCCAGGAGGGCACGACGTGCTGCGGCTGGTGCCCGACCGGGATGGTCTCCAGGACCATGTACGTCTTCGGGTCGATGACGGTGACCGTGTCGGACTCGGTGTTGGGGACGTAGACCCGGGACGGGAAGTCCTTCACCACCGGCGAGAGCTTGCCGGGCCGGTCCGCCGCGTACACATCCTTGGGGTCCAGGACGGGCGGCATGCCGGGCAGCCCCGGCGGGGCCTGCCGCTTCGTCGCCGCGGGCCGGACCGGGTCGGCCGCCTTGACGGCGCCCCGGCTGCCGTGCTCCGCGGTGTCCTGGGTGCCGCAGCCGGCCAGGGCGGCGAGGACGACGGCGGCGGTGGCGAGCAGCACACCGGTCCGGCGGCCCGGGCGGGGCGTGGGGGGTGGGGTCGGGGTGAGGTTCACGTGAGCAGCTCCGTGCAGGTCACCGCGGTCAGGCCGCGGCGGTCGAGGTGGTCCAGGAGGGGCGGCAGGGCGGCGAGCGTGTCGCGGTAGCCGAAGTGCATGCTGACCACCGAGCCGGGCCGGACGGCCGCGGAGACGGTGGCGACGACGGCGTCCGGGCCGGGCGAGGTGTGGTCGAGCGAGTCCACGTCGTACGACAGGACGTGCGGGTAGCCGGCGCGCTGGGCGAGGCGGACGACGAGCGGGGTCGCCCGCTGGGTACGCGAGGGCCGGAACCAGGTGCCGATGGAGCCGGTGAGGCGGCGGATGCGGTCGGCGCAGCCGGTGATCTCGGCGTAGGCGGCGGCCTCGGGCAGGGTGTTGACGGAGACGTGGTGCAGGGTGTGGTTGCCCAGGTCGTGGCCGCCGTCGAGGATGCGCCGGGCCATGGCGGGGTGTTCGTCGAGCCAGGTGCCGACGGCGAGCACCGTGACGTGGGCGCGGGCCCGCTCGGCCTCCTTCAGGACGGCGGAGGCGAGGGCGGGGTCCCCCTGGCCGTGGAAGGTGAGGGCGACCCGGTCGCCGGTGCGCGGGCCGTGGCCGATCTCGGCGGGGAGGCCGGGCAGGCGCCGGGGGGCGGGCGCGGGGGCGGGCGGGCTCGGCGAAGGCGTGGCGGAGTGGGCGGCGGGCGCCGGGGCGGGGGCCTGGTGCCCGGCGGCGCAGCCGCTGGTGAGGGCGGCGGTGAGCCCCCCGCCGAGGCGCAGCGCCGAGCGGCGTCGGATCGGTTCTGCCGTGGTCATCCCGCTCATTGAACGGGAACAGCGGACAAAATCCCCATACCGACCCGACAGTCTTAACGAATACTGGATGGCGACTGTATTTTTTCTTCATTTACGAGGTTGGTGGCTCAGGTCACCATCGATTCATTTGGTGTCGACCGGACGCGTCTGCCATGATCGGTGCCACGACCCCCATTGACCCGGGCCAGGTCGTCGTCAGACGCCGCGGACTACACCCCCCCTGTTCGCGGCGCACCCATGAAAGCCCCCGCGGCGCCGCACGACGGCGAGAACGGGGGCTTTCGTGCGTGGCCGGGTCAGGAGCGCGGCCGGGTCAGCGGTCGGCGACCCGCATCTCGAACCAGGTCGTCTTGCCGCGGGGCAGCAGGTCGACGCCCCAGCGGTCGGAGAGCTTGTCGACGAGGAAGAGGCCGCGGCCGGAGACGTCGGACGGCTGCACGGGCATGAGGCACGGCAGGCCGCGAGACGGGTCGCGCACCTCCACCCGGATCCAGCCGCGGCGGCGCAGCATGCGCAGCCCGAAGACGCGCGCGCCGGTGTGCCGCACCGCGTTGCCCACCAGTTCCGAGACGAGCAGGACGGTGTCCTCCGTCAGCTTCGGGGACAGGCCCCACTGGCGCAGGATCACGACCTGGGCGAGCCGGCGGGCGGTCGCCGCCGATTCCGGGCGCGACGGCAGGGACACCTCCGCCTCGGTCGGATTCCCGAACAACTCCAGCGCCCGCAGCGCGTGTTCGTCCTCGACCGCGGGAGACCAGCGCGCCGCGGTCGCACTCATACCGTGCCGTCGCGGATGTTCGACATCCTCAAGCCCCGCCATGCCCACCATGATGGCCGCCGAGCCGGGGCCTTGGGGCCGTTCCGGCTGAATAAGCCCCCCGGAACGCCTCATTCCGGGGGGTCGGTTTGGCATGTGCCAGAGGCACTTAGAGAGCCCCGACACGCCATCTGACCTGCGACGACTTATCGAGTGCGGACGATCGGTGATCGTCCCGGACAAGGTGCGCTTAAGGCTGCCTTAAGGTCCGGATAAACCGCCCCAATGAGGGACGAGGACAACTCGACCCGGCTCCGGGGCAGTTGACCGGCGGGCCCGCGGCGGCCTCAGGAGAACGTGGCCTTGCCCGGTCCGTCCTGCACGAAACTGCGCATCCCTCGCTCGCGGTCCTCGGTGGCGAACAGGCCTGCGAACCAGGTGCGTTCGATGGCGAGGCCGGTCTCCAGGTCCGTCTCCAGGCCCGCGTCGATGGACTCCTTCGCCGCGCGCAGCGCGATCGCCGGGCCCTTCGCGAGCTTCGCGGCCCAGGCGTGGGCGGCGGGGAAGACCTCGTCGGCCGGGACGACGCGGTCCACCAGGCCGAGCGCGAGCGCCTCGTCGGCCTTCACCTGGCGGCCGGTGAAGATCAGGTCCTTGGCCTTGGCGGGTCCGATCAGGCGGGCCAGGCGCTGGGTGCCGCCCGCGCCGGGGATCAGGCCGAGCAGGATCTCCGGCTGGCCCAGCTTGGCGGTGTCGGCCGCGATCCGGAAGTCGGCGCAGAGCGCCAGCTCGCAGCCGCCGCCCAGGGCGTAGCCGGTGATCGCGGCGACGACCGGCTTGGGGACGCGGGCGAGCGCGGTGAAGGAGTCCTGGAGGGCGCGGGCCCGGCCGACCATGGCCGCGTGGTCCATGGCCTGCATCTCCTTGATGTCCGCGCCGGCCGCGAAGACCTTCTCGCTGCCGCGCACGACCACGGCCCGTACGTCGGTACGGGCCGCGGCCTCCTGTGCCAGCTCCTTGATGCGGTCCTGGACGGCGACGTCCAGGGCGTTCATCGGCGGGCGGTCGAGGCGGATCGTGCCCACCCCGTCGGCGATTTCCAGGTGTACGGTCATGGCCCGCAGGTTAGCGGCCGTTCACCACCGGGGCGCCGGGCCCCCTACTTCTTCCACTCGGCCCAGCTCATGTTCCAGCCGTTGAGCCCGTTGTCCGGGGCGACCGTCTTGTCGCCGGTGTTCTTGACCACGACCACGTCGCCGATCATCGACTGGTTGAAGAACCAGGCCGCCGAGATCTTGCCGTCGTAGCCGCCGCGTACGTCGCGCAGACCGACGCAGCCGTGGCTGGCGTTGTAGTTGCCGAAGGCGTCGCCGCCCCAGTAGTTGCCATGGATGAAGGTGCCGGAGTTGGTCAGGCGGATGGCGTGCGGGACGTCCTTGATGTCGTACTCGCCGCCGTAGCCGACGGTCTCGCCGTTCATCCGGGTCACCGCGAGCTTCTCGGTCATCACCATCTGGCCGTTCCAGGTCTCGTAGCCCGCCTTGCCCGTCGTGACCGGGACCTTCCGCAGGGTCTTGCCGTCGCGCTTCACCGTCATCATGTGCGTCTTGGCGTCGACCGTGGAGACCTGGCTGCGGCCGATGGTGAACGACACCGTGCGGAGCTGCTTGCCGTAGACGCCGGGGCGGCCCTCGACGCCGTCGAGGTTCAGCTTGACCGTGACCTTCGTGCCGGACGCCCAGTACTTCTCGGGGCGGAAGTCGATGCGGTCGTTGCCGAACCAGTGGGGCTCCACCGGCACGGCGGGCTCCGTCTTGACGGTGATCGCCTTCTCGACGTCCTCGGGGTGCGTGATGCCCCGGGTGAAGCGGATCGAGAACGGCATGCCGACGCCGACCTTCGAACCGTCCTCGGGCGTGAACGTGCCGACGAAGGTGTTCTTCGGGGTCAGCGTGGTGAACGTGGTGTCCTTGGCCGACTCCCGGCCCGCCCCGTCCTTCGCCACCGCGTGCACCTTGTAGGTGGTCGACGCGGCGAGGTGGTGCGCCGGGGTCCAGCTGGTGCCGCCGGTTATGTCCCCCGCGACGGCGTTGCCCTTGGAGTCGGCGACCTTCACCTCGGTCAGCCTGCCCTTGTCCGCGGTGACCTTCAGGGCCCCGCTGGTGGCGACGGCGTCGGCGCCGTCCTTCGGCGCCACGGTCACGACGGCCTGCGAGGGCTTGTTCGCCTCGGCCTTGTCGGACTTCCCCTTGCCCTCGTCGCCGGCACCGTCCCCGCCCCCGCACGCGGTGACGAGCAGCAGCGCCGCCCCCAGCAGAGCCGCCGATATCGGTCGTCGCCCGTTCACGATGTTCTCTCCCCTCGCACGGCCTCGGTCCAAGGCCCGCACCCCTGCGCATCCGCGCGCATTGCGCAAGATTAACCGCACGACCTGGGGGAACGGATCCCCGGTAATGTCACCGTTCCGTCCCAACGCCCGGCCCGGGCCCCCCTTTTGCGCCGTCCCGGGACTACCCGGCCGCGGCGCCTTCGGCCCGCCACCGGTCCCAGTCCATGTTCCAGCCGCCGAGGCCGTTGTCAGGAGCGACTTCCTTGTCGGTGCTGCCGGTCACCTCGACGACGTCGCCGATGAGCGTGCGGTCGAAGAACCAGCCCGCCGGGGTGAGCGGGCTGCCGCCCTTCACGTCGCGCAGACCGACACAGCCGTGGCTGACGTTGCGCGATCCGAAGACCCCGCCCGACCAGTAGTTGCCGTGCAGGAAGGTGCCGGAGTCGGTGAGCCGGATCGCGTGCGGCACGTCCGGGATGTCGTACTCGCCGCCGAACCCGACGGTGCGGCTGTCCATCCGGGTCACGTCGAGCAGCTCGGAGACGACCATCTTCCCGTTGTACGTGGGTGAGCGCGGCGCCCCCGCCGTGATCGGCAGCGTGGTCAGGAGCCTGCCGTCCTTGCGGACCTCCATCGTGTGCCGGCGGGCGTCGACCAGGCTGACCTGGCTGCGCCCGACGGTGAACGAGAACGACTTGCGCTGCAGGCCGTAGACGCCGGGGGCCGCCCGCACGTCGCGCAGGGCGAGGTCGACGGTGACCTCGGTGCCGGGCTTCCAGTACCTCTGCGGGCGGAAGTCCAGGCGTGCCGGGCCGAACCAGTGCGGCGCCACGGGCACGGCGGGCCGCGAGGTGACCCGGATGCCGCGCTCCACCGCGGCGCGGTCGGCGACCTTCCGGTTGAACTCCAGCTTCACGATCATCCCGGTGCCGACCGTCGCGCGGTTCTCCGGCGTCACGTAGCCGATGAGCCGCCGGTCGGGGACGGACGTGGTGAACGTGGTGTGCCGCGCCGCCCGGTGGCCGTCGCCGTCGACCGCGACCGCGTCGACCGTGTACTTCGCGGCAAGCGTCAGCCGGTCCGCGCCCGGCCCCGTGGGGCGCCAGCGCCGGCCGCCGTCCGTCAGGTGTCCGGGCACCGCCTCCTCCCGCGCGTCCTGGACCCGGACCACCTTCACGGACTCCAGGCGGCCCTCGGCGACCTCGACGGCGAGGCGCCGGCCGGCCGGCACGCCCCGGGCCGCGTCGTCCGGGGTGACCCGGATCAGTTCCTCGGGCGTACGGGGCTTGCCGAAGGTGGCGCCCGCGTCGCATCCCGCGACTCCGGCGACCAGTCCCGCCCAGGTCAGAAGGGCGGTCAGGGCCGCACCTGCGCGCCGTGCGCGCCTCACAGCTGTATCCACGCCACGCCAACGACGCTCCCCCCGCCGGGGAAACGTGAGTGCGACCCGAGCGCTGGGCAGAACAGTGGGGAGGGGATGCGGGGGCAGCGCGGCCGGGACGCCGCGGGCACCGCCGCCCGTCCTTCGTGGAGCCGCGGGAGGCTGTCAGGTGTCGAGCGCACCCGAGCAGGAGGCAGTGCAGGCAGTACCGGCCGGCCGGACGGGGAACGGCAGGCCGCCGGTCCGCGCCCCGGCACCGCACGGCCAGGAGCGCGGGCGCCTGCTCCCCGCCGACCAGGTGTGGCCGGGGGCGCCGGTGCCGCTCGGCGCCCGGTTCCGGGTCGGCCCGGACGGGGTCGCGGGGACGAACTTCGCGCTGTGGGCGGGCGGCGCCGAGGCCGTGGAGGTGTGCCTCTTCGACGCGCAGGGCCGGGAACGGCGGGCGCGGCTGACCGAGTTGACGCACGAGATCTGGCACGGCTTCGTGCCGGGCGTGCGGCCGGGGCAGCGGTACGGCTTCCGGGTGCACGGCCGCTGGGACCCGTGGACGGGCGCCCGGTGGAACCCGGCGAAGCTGCTGCTCGACCCGTACGCGCGGGCCGTCGACGGGGAGTTCGCGCTGCCGCCCGAGGTGTACGGGCACGTACGGGACTGGCCCCAGCAGCACGTGGCCGACACCGTGCGCGACGACCGTGACTCGGCCCCGTACGTCCCGAAGGGGGTCGTGGTCCACGACGACGCGCCCGGCGACGAGTGGGTGGACGACCGGCGGCCGAAGACGCCCTGGTCGGACTCGGTCATCTACGAGCTGCACGTACGCGGCTTCACGCGGCGGCACCCGGGGATCCCCGAGCGGCTGCGCGGGACGTACGCGGGGCTCGCGCACCCCGCCGCGATCGAGCACCTCACGCGGCTCGGGGTGACCGCCGTGGAGCTGCTGCCGGTGCACCAGTTCGCCCACGAGGACCACCTGCTGCGCCGGGGCCTGAGGAACTACTGGGGCTACAACTCGATCGGCTACTTCGCCCCGCACGCGGCGTACGCGGCGTCCGGGACGGGCGGGCAACAGGTCGACGAGTTCAAGCGGATGGTGCGGGCGCTGCACGACGCGGGGATCGAGGTCATCCTCGACGTCGTCTACAACCACACGGCCGAGGCGGGCGAGCTGGGCCCGACGCTCTCCCTGAAGGGCATCGACAACCGCGGCTACTACCGCCTCCAGGGCGACGCGCGCCGGTACGCCGACTACACGGGCTGCGGCAACACCCTGCACGTGGTCCAGCCGCAGGTGCTGCGCCTGATCACCGACTCGCTGCGGTACTGGGTGACGGAGATGGGCGTCGACGGCTTCCGCTTCGACCTGGCGGCGGCGCTCGCCCGGTCCATGCACGACGTCGACATGCTGTCGCCGTTCCTCGCGGTCATCGCGCAGGACCCGGTGCTGCGGCGCGTGAAACTGATCGCGGAACCGTGGGACGTGGGGTCGGGCGGCTACCAGGTCGGCGCCTTCCCCCCGCTGTGGACGGAGTGGAACGACCGCTACCGGGACGCCGTACGGGACTTCTGGCGCGGGGCGCTGCCGGACGTACGGGATCTGGGGTACCGGCTCTCCGGGTCGAGCGACCTGTACGCGTGGGGCGGGCGGCGGCCGTACGCGTCGGTCAACTTCATCACCGCGCACGACGGCTTCACCCTGCGCGACCTGGTGAGCTACGAGCGCAAGCACAACGAGGCGAACGGCGAGGGCAACCGGGACGGCTCGGGCGACAACCGGTCCTGGAACTGCGGCGCCGAGGGCGAGAGCGACGCGGAGCCCGTCCAGGAGCTGCGCAGGCGGCAGCTGCGGAACCTGCTGACGACGCTGCTGCTGTCCACGGGTGTGCCGATGCTGGTCGCGGGGGACGAGTTCGGGCGCACCCAGGGCGGCAACAACAACGCGTACTGCCAGGACAACGAGATCAGCTGGGTCGACTGGAGCCTGCTGGAGGAGCCCGGCTGGCGGGCCCTGTGCGACCTCACCTCCCGGCTGATCGCGCTGCGGCACGCGCATCCGGTGCTGCGCCAGGGGGCGTTCTTCTCCGGGCGGGCACGGGTGGCGGACGGGCTGCGGGACCTCGCGTGGTTCACGGCGCGCGGCACGGAGATGACGGAGGGGGACTGGTACGCGCCCACCGCCACGGTCGGCATGTACCTGTCCGGGCGGGACATGCCGGGGCGGGACGCGCGCGGTGAGCCCGTCGAGGACGACAGTTTCCTCGCGGTCCTGCACGCGGGGCACCTGCCGGTGGAGTTCGTGTTGCCCGGGCGGCCGTGGGCGGAGTCCTACGAGGTGGTCGTGGACACGGGGCTTGAGGGGCAGGAGGGTGCGCCCGGGGTGGTGCTTGCCGCGGGGGCGGGGGTTCTGGTGCCGGGGCGGACGGTGCTGTTGCTTCGGGTGCGGTGGTAGGTGCGGGGCGCGGTTTCGTCACCGGGTGCGGCCCGGTGGGGCTTCTCGCGCAGTTCCCCGCGCCCCTTACGGGGCCGATGAGATGGCGCACGAAGTGCGCATCTCGGGGGCGCGGGGAACTGCGCGAGCAACCACGACGGCGCCGCGGACGAAGTGCTTTTCGGGGGCGCGGGGAACTGCGCGAGTACGCGGGGTGCGTCAGGGCCGGGGTTCGCCCCTGTACGTGCCGAAGGACCATTTGTTGCCCTCGGGGTCGACGATCGCGAACTCCCGGCTGCCGTAGGGCTGATCCTCGATCGGCCGGAGGATCTCGACCCCCGCGTCGACGAGCCCGGCGTACAGCGCGTCGACCCGGTCGGTGACGACGTAGGCGCCGAACGTGCCGGGCTGCTGGCACCACGCGCCGGGCTCCGCCTGCGGGTCGTGGGAGCCGAGCATGACGCCGCCCCCCTCGGGCCAGTCGAGCTGCGCGTGCGCGACCCGGCCCCCGTCCTCGTAGACCGCCGTGCGCAGGAAGCCGACGGTGCCGACGAGGAAGTCGATCAGGGCGGGCGCGTCGTTCGCCTGGAGCGAGGGCCAGACGGTGGGCTGGGGTTTCGGTGTGGTGGTCATGGCTCCGAGTCTGCGCCGTCGTGGTGTCCCCCGGCTTGGATGTTCCGGCACTCCTCGGCGAGCCACCCGGTCGGGCTGAGCCCCGTGTACCGCCGGAAGTCGCGCACCAGGTGCGAGTGGTCGCAGTAGCCGTGCGCGGCGGCGACCCGGGACAGGTCGGGCGGCCCGCCCGCGGCGACGGCGCGCACCACGGCGGCCTTGGCGTGCTGGAAACGCATGAGGCGCCCGGCCTGGCCGGGGCTCAGCCCGGTCTCCGCGCGGAAGAGCGCGGTCAGCCGGCGCTCGCTGAGCGCGACGTGCGCCGCGAGGCCTGGCAGGGTGCCCGTACCGCGATGGCGGGCGAGCCAGGCCCAGGCCTCGACGACCTCGGGGCGGACCGCCGCGAAGGGCTCGTCGACACCGCGCAGCAGGTACGCGCCGAGCCGTTCGAACCGTGCCCGCCAGTCCGGCAGCTCCCGCAGGTGCGCGCAGACCCCGGCGGCCGCGGGCCCGAGAACGTCCGTCCCGTCGGTCACGAGCCGCCCGGTCAGCTCCGCGGCCGGCACCCCGAGGAGGCCGCGGGCCGCCAGCGGGTGCACCGCGAGTTGGATGCCCGCCTCGTGCGCGGGCTGGGCGATGAAGGCGGGGTCCCGGTGCAGCCCGCCGACGACGATCTCGGTGCGGTCCGCACCGGGCCCACGGGCCTGCTTGGGGGTGGCGCCGCTGACGACGGGCCCGTCGAGGGAGAAGATCAGCGTGAGGTACGGGGAGGGCAGGCCCCGGTGGAGCGCGGGGCGCACCCCACGCGTGCGGTAGCCGACCGCGGAGACGATCGGACCGCCGGGGCGGGGCGTCGCGCGCACGAACTCGCGGGAGCCGGTGCTCATGCCTTCCAGTATGGCGCCGCGCCCGGGGCCCGGCCCGGCGGGCGGGGACCGCGGCCCGCCGGAGCGCGCGGAGCCGGCCTCAGCCCAGGATCTTGCGGTCGTACGCCACCGCGACCGCCGCCGCGCGGTCCTTCACGCCGAGCTTGCCGTAGAGGTGCGTGAGGTGGGTCTTCACCGTCGCCTCGCTGATGAAGAGCTCGCGGGCGATCTCCTTGTTCGAGGTGCCGCGGGCGACCAGGACCAGGACCTCGCGCTCCCGGGCCGAGAGGGCCTCGTCGGCGGGGGCGGCGGGTCTGCGGACCGCCGTGACCAGGCGGGAGGCGACCGCCGGGGAGAGGACGGTGCGGCCCTGCGCGGCGGCGCGCACCGCGGTGAACAGCTCCTCGCGCGGGGCGTCCTTGAGGAGGTAGCCGGTGGCGCCCGCCTCGATCGCGGGCAGCGTGTCGGAGTCGGTGTCGTAGGTGGTCAGGACGAGGACGCGGGCGCGGGCCCCGCGCCGGGTCAGCTCCTTGATCGCGTCCACGCCGTTCCCGCCTGGCATGCGCAGGTCCATCAGGACGACGTCCGGGTCGAGCGCGGCGGTCCTGGCGACCCCCTCGACCCCGTTCGCCGCCTCGCCGAGGACCGTGAAGCCCGCGGCGGATTCGAACATGCCGCGCAGCCCGTCGCGGACGACGGGGTGGTCGTCGACGATGAGGAGGGTGATGGGGGCGGCGGCCGCGGGGTCAGTCGTCATGGCGGACCAACGGTACGCGAGCCGAGATCGCCGTGCCGCCGCCCGGCTCCGACTCGATGGTGACGTCGCCCGCGAGGCGTTCGGCGCGGGCCCGCATGCCGTCGAGGCCGAAGCCCGCGGTGCCGGTGCGGGCGGGCAGGGCGATCGGGTCGAAGCCGCGGCCGTCGTCGCGTACGTCGAGGGTGACCTCGCCCGCCATGAAGGAGAGGGTGACGCCGAGCCGGGTCGCGTGCGCGTGCCGGGCCGCGTTCGACAGGGCCTCCTCCGCGATGCGCAGCAGGCTCGCCTCGATCTCGTCGTGGAGCGGCTCCGCGGTGCCGGTGACGGTGAACTCCGCGCGCACCCCCGTGCGGCCCGTCCATTCGGTGACGGTCTTCTTCAGCGCCTCGGGCAGGGTGGCGTCGGCGAGGGCGGCGGGCGAGAGGTTGTGCACGGAGCGGCGGGCCTCGCCCAGGCTGTGCCGGGCGAGCGCCGAGGCACGGTCGAGGTGCTCGCGGGCGACGGCCAGGGTGGGGGCGTTCGCGACGACCTGGAGCTGGGCGATGATCCCGGTCAGCCCCTGCGCGATGGTGTCGTGGATCTCGGCGGCGAGCCGGCGGCGCTCGTCGGCGACGCCCGCCTCCCGTGCCTGGACGAGGAGTTGGGCGTGCAGCTGCGCGTTCTCGTCCATGGCCTGCTGGAGGGCGGCGTTGGTGCGCTCCAGTTCGTCGATGGTCTCGATCTGGACGCGGGCCTGCTCCTGTTCCTTGTGGTTGATCTGGCCCATGAAGCCGACGAGGACGGAGTTGACGGCGAGCAGTCCGCCGAACAGGGCCCAGCCGCCCGCGTTGTCCGGGGGCAGCCCGCCGGACTGGGAGCCGGCCACGACGACGACCGCGGCGAAGACCCCGGGCCGCACCATGCGGCGGGAGAGCAGCCGCTCGACGTCGAAGTAGCCGCAGGCCGCGTAGAACACGTAGAACGGGTTGATGAGGGAGCCGACGAAGGACAGGGCCCAGCGCAGCCAGTAGTAGAAGGCGCCGGCGCGGGTCGGGCCCGGCCTGGTGCGCATCGCGTGGCCCCACCACAGCTGGAGGACGAGCGCGGCGGCGGAGAGCGGGACGAAGACGTACCAGTCGGTGCGGTCCATGCCGACGACGCCGGCGGTGGCGACGGACAGGCCGACGCCGACGCCGAGCAGGCCCCAGGGGCCGTAGCGGTGGAAGTTGGCCCAGCGCTCCTCGACCTTCCTGGCCGCCTCCGCCGCGGCGGCGCCCTGCGCGGTCCGTGTCGTCATGCGGCCAGTCTGCACGGCCGTGCCGTCCGTCATCGCCTCACTCCCAGCGGAACCAGCGCGCCGCGGCGCCGGACAGGACCACGGCCCACCCGGCGAGGACGAGGAGGTGGGACCAGCCGGGCCAGCTCCCGGCGGCCGCGTCGCTGAGGGCCTGGGACGCGGCGCCGAAGGGCGTGCACTCGACGATCCGGGCGAGCGTGCCCGGCATCGACTGGACCGGCAGCCACACCCCGGCGCAGAACATGCAGGGGAAGAAAACGGCCGAGCCGATGGCACTGGCGACCTTCTGGGTGCGGGCCCGGGCCGCGACCAGCGCGCCCAGCGACAGCGCGACGACGACCGAGAGCACGAGCGCGAGCAGGTAGCCGAAGGCCTGCGGCGGCAGCCGGACGTCGAAGGCGAGCCTGCCGATGGCGAGCGAGAGCAGCGAGGAGCACAGGGCCGCCCCGCCGTGGATGACCATCTGCGCGCCGAGCAGCGCGGGCGGCCGGACCGGCGTCGCCGACATCCGGCGCAGGATGCCGCGCTCCCGGTATCCGGCGATGACCGGTGCCATGGCCTGGAGCCCGGCCACGATCAGCGGGAGCAGCACGGTGACGGGGACGTAGGCGTCGATGAGGCGCAGCCCGTCCGGGCCGGAGCCCGTCTCGCGGAAGGCGGGGATGGAGCCGAGGATCACCAGCAGCAGCGGCGGGAAGACGGCGATGCCGAAGAGGGCGCCGGGCTCCCGCAGGAACAGCCGGACCTCGCTCTTCAGCACGGCGGCGTTCGCCCCGGGCAGGCGGGCGGGGGTGGTGGTGAGGGCGCTCATGACCGGCCGGCTCCTGTCAGGTCGAGGAACGCGTCGTCCAGCGTGGCGTCGACGACGCGGAGTTGGTGGGCGGTGATGTGGTGCCGGGCCAGCAGGGAGATGACGGCGTTGACGGTCGCGTCGCCGCCGGTCAGGGTCGTGCGGCCGTCCCGGTGCTCGATGCCGGCGACCCCGGGCAGCGCGGCCAGTTCGCGCTCGTCGAGCGGCGCTGACGGGGTGAAGGAGATGACGGTCGACCCCGCGGCCCGGCTGATCAGTCCGGCCGGGGTGTCCAGGGCGGCGACGCGCCCCTTGTCGATGACGGCGACGCGGTCGCACAGCCGCTGCGCCTCTTCCATGAAGTGCGTGACCAGCAGGACGGTGACGCCGCCGGCCCGGACGTCCTCGATGAGCTGCCAGGTGTCGCGGCGGGCGCGCGGGTCGAGCCCGGTGGTCAGCTCGTCGAGGACGACGACGCGCGGGTTGCCGACGAGGGCGAGGGCGATGAACAGCCGCTGCTTCTGGCCACCGCTCAGCTTGGCGAAGCGGGTGGTGAGCTTCTCCTCCAGGCGCAGCCTCTCGGCCAGCGGCCGCCAGTCGAGCGGGTCGGGGTAGAAGGACGAGTACAGCTCCAGGGCCTCGCGCACGGTCAGTTTCGCCTGCACCTCGCTCTCCTGGAGCTGGGCGCCGAGGATGCGGGTGACCGCGTCGTGGTCGCCGACCGGGTCGAGACCGGCCACGCGGACCCGGCCCTCGTCGGGCACGCGCAGGCCCTCGACGCACTCCACGGTGGTGGTCTTCCCGGCCCCGTTGGGTCCGAGGACGCCGAAGATCTCGCCCTCCTCCACGGTGAAGGAGATCCCGTCGACGACGGCCCGCCCGGCGTACGACTTGCGCAGCCCGGTGACCTCGATGAGCGGTGCACTGGTGGTGGTCATGGCTCAAGCCTCGCCCGGCGGGGGCGGTGCGGGCATCGGCCATCGCGCTCGAAGGGGCATCATCCGATCGGTTGACGGGAGGTACGACCCCGGGCCGCGGGCGCCGGAAAACCCACTGGGCGTCGTCAGTGCCGAACCGTAGTCTCACCCCTGATGGCGACTACGGATGCAGCTACCACGGACCCCCGGCGGATCGACGAACAGGCCCGGGCGGCGGCGCCCGTACAGCAGTCGGCGGCGCGGACGCTGCTGCGGCTGTGGCCGTACGTGCGGCCGGTGCGGGCGCGCTGGGCGGGCGCCGCGACCGTGGCCGTGCTGGCGTCCTGTCTGGGGCTGCTCTTCCCGCTGGTGCTGAAGTGGATCGTGGACGGGCCGGTCACCGGCCGGGACCCGGGGGGCGTCTGGCTCGGGGCCGGGGTGCTGCTGGCGCTCGGCGTCCTGGAGGCGCTGCTGTTCGGGCTGCGGCGCTGGCTCGTGGCGCGGCCGCTCGCCGGGGTCGAGGCGGCGATGCGGGCCGATCTGTACCGGCATCTGCAGCGCCTTCCGGTCGCCTTCCACGACCGGTGGGCGTCGGGACAGCTGCTCTCCCGCGGCACGACCGACCTGATGGTCGTGCGGATGTTCCTCGCCTTCCCGCTGACGTTCCTGATCGTGAACGGGGTGACGATCTGCGCGGGGCTCGCCCTGCTGCTGGTGCAGGACTGGACGCTCGGCCTGGTCCTGCTGGCGCCCGCGGTGCCGCTGATCGCGGTCTGCTACCGGTTCGAGCACGGGTACGCGCTGGCCTCGCGCCGCGCCCAGGACCAGGTCGGCGACCTGACGACGGTCGTCGAGGAGTCCGTGCTCGGCATCCGGATCATCAAGGGGTTCGGGCGCCACCGCAGCCAGGCGCGCGCCTTCCACGACCTGTCGCGCACCCTGCGCGGCACCGAGCTGACCAAGGCCCGGCTGCTCGCGGGCATCCTCGGGGTGATCACGCTGCTGCCCGAGGTGGCGCTGGGCGCGGCCCTGGTCATCGGCGCGGTGCAGGTCGCCGACGGGGAGCTCTCCGCGGGCACGCTCGTCGCGTTCCTGTCGACGGCGCTGGCGCTGCGCTGGCCCATCGAGTCCATCGGCTTCCTGCTCGCGATGAGCCAGGAGGCGGCGTCGGCGACCCGCCGGTACTTCGAGGTGATGGACGCCGGACAGGAGGACCCGCGGGTGCGTCCGGCCCCCGCGGGCCCCGCCGGGGACGGGCTGCGCTTCGAGGGGGTCGCCTTCCGCTACCCGGACGCCGCCGAGGACTCCGTGCCGACGCTGCGCGGCATCGACCTGCACGTCCGCTCCGGCGAGACGATGGCGCTGGTGGGCGCAACCGGCAGCGGCAAGACCACGCTGACGGCGCTGGTGCCCCGGCTGTACGACGTCACGGCGGGCCGCATCACGCTCGACGGACGGGACGTCACCGCGCTGCCGCGCGAGGAGTTGCGCGCCCTGGTGTCGGTGGCCTTCGAGGAGCCCACCCTGTTCTCGGCGTCGGTCGCGGAGAACGTGCTGATGGGCGCGGCCGACGGCACGCCCGAGCAGGTGGAGCGGGCGCTCGGGGTGGCGCAGGCCGACTTCGTGCGGCGGCTGCCCGACGGGGTCGACACGCAGGTCGGCGAGCAGGGGCTGAGCCTGTCCGGCGGCCAGCGCCAGCGTCTCGCGCTCGCCCGTTCCGTGGTCGGGGCGCCGCGCTTCCTGATCCTGGACGACCCCTTGTCCGCCCTCGACGTGCACACCGAGGCGGCGGTGGAGGCCGCGCTGCGCCGGGTGCTCGCGGACAGCACCGCGCTCGTCGTCGCGCACCGCCCGTCCACGGTGCTGCTCGCCGACCGGGTCGCGCTGCTCTCCGGCGGGCGCGTCGCGGCGGTGGGCACCCATCACGAACTGCTGCGCACCAGCGCGGAGTACCGCCACCTGATGTCCGGGGACCCGGCGCCCGACACCGAAGAGGCGAAGCGGCCATGACGACCACGACGAACACCACCAGTACCACCGGCGCCCCCGCCGCCGGCCCGGCCGCCGCGCCGGACGAGCCCGCCGAGGCGGTCCGGCCGCCCTCCCCCGGCGACCCGTTCGACCAGGACGACCTGCCCACGTCGAAGGGGGCGACGGGGCTGCTGCTGCGCTCCCTGCTCGCGCCGCACCGCCGCACGGCGTGGCTGACCGTCCTCGCGCTCCTGCTCCAGCAGGCGGCCGTGCAGTCCGGGCCGCTGATCGTCGCGTACGCCATCGACAGCGCGGTGCCCGCGTTCCGGACGCACGCGTACGGGCCGCTGGTCGCGGTCGGCGCCGGGTTCCTGCTGACCGCGTGCGGCTCGGCCGCCTTCCAGTACGCGTACATCCACTTCTCCGCCCGCGTCAGCCAGGACGTGCTGCTCGATCTGCGCGGCCGGATCTTCGGTCACGCGCAGGCGCTGAGCGTCGACTTCCACGACCGGTACACCTCGGGCCGGGTCATCTCGCGGGCCACGACGGACGTGGAGGCGCTGCGCGAGCTGCTCGCGGAGGGCCTGCAGGAGCTGGTCAACGTCATCCTCGCGTCGGTCTACATCACGGCGATGCTGCTCTGGCTCGATCTGCGGATCGGCGCGGTGGCCGCGCTCTCCTTCGTGCCGCTGGCCGTGCTGATCCGGGCGTACCGGCGGCGGGCCGCGCGCGCGTACGGCGAGCGGTCGACGGCGATCGCGGCCGTCATCGTGAAGTTCGTCGAGACGGTCAACGGGATCAGGCCGGTGCGCGCGTTCCGCCGGGAGCGGGCCAACGACGAGCACTTCGCCGTCCTGAACCGCCGGCACGAGCGGGCCAACGGCACGGCGCTGCTGGAGATGGCGCGCTACGTCGTGGGCTCCCGGCTGCTGGCGAACACGGCGGTGGCCGGGATGGTCCTGTGGGGCGCCTACCGCGTCGCGAGCGGCACCCTCGCCCTCGGCGTGCTGGCCGCCGCGGTCCTCTTCGTCCGCCGCCTCTACGACCCCATCGACCGGCTGGCGATGTTCCTCAACTCCTACGAGTCCGCGGCCGCGTCCCTGAAGAAGATCGCGGGGCTGCTCGAACAGACGCCTTCGGTGCCCGAGCCGGCGGACCCGCGGGAGCTGCCCGCGCCGCGCGGCGGCCGCCCGGGGCGCGAGGTGCACTTCGCGGACGTCTCCTTCGGCTACCGCACGGGCGGCGAGGTGCTGCCCCGCTTCGACCTGCGGCTGCCGGCCGGGCAGACGGTGGCGGTCGTCGGCTCGACCGGCGCGGGCAAGTCCACGCTGGCCAAGCTGCTGGCCCGCTTCTACGACCCCTCGCACGGGCGGGTGCTGCTCGACGGGGTCGACCTGCGGGAGCTGTCCCACGCGGAGCTGCGGCGCGGGGTGGTGATGGTGACGCAGGAGGCGTTCCTGTTCTCCGGGACGGTCGCCGAGAACATCGCGATCGGACGCCCGGAGGCGAGCCGCGAGGAGATCGAGGCCGCGGCCGAGGCGATCGGCGCGCACGGGTTCATCACCGCGCTGCCCGACGGGTACGACACGGACGTGCGCAAGCGCGGCGGGCGGATCTCTGCGGGGCAGCGCCAGTTGGTGGCGTTCGCCCGGGCTCTGCTGGCGGACCCGGCGGTGCTCATCCTCGACGAGGCGACCAGTTCGCTGGACGTCCCCGGGGAGCGGGCGGTGCAGCAGGCGATGCGTACGGTGCTGCGCGGGCGGACGGCGGTGGTGATCGCGCACCGCCTCTCCACGGTGGAGATCGCGGACCGCGTCCTGGTGATGGAGCACGGCCGGGTGGTGGAGGACGGCCCCCCGGCCGAACTGATCGCGGGCACGGGCCGCTTCGCGGACCTGCACCGCGCCTGGCGGGACAGCCTGGTCGACCCGACCCCCGCCACGGGTTGACGGACCGGGCCCCTGGAGCGGCGGCGCAGCCGCACGCTCCAGGGGCGCGGGGAACTGCGCGAGAAGCCCCACCGGGGAGAGGCCGCCCGACCACCCACCGGCCCCGCCGCGTGCGGCACCCCAGGGGCCGCGTTATCGCCAGGCCCCTGAAACTGCGGCGCAGCCGCATGTTTCAGGGGCGCGGGGAACTGCGCGAGAAGCCCCACCGGCCGGCAGCCGCCCGCCCCGCACCCCAGCCCCGCTGCTGACCGCGAACCCCGGGCCCGCCCCGGACCCACCGCATTCCAGCCACGGCACCACACAACCCCGCCACCTCGCACACACGGCCCCCACACGAACAAAGACGCGCCGAGGCCAAGCCGGACCGAGCGTGGGGCGCCCCGCATATCGAACACGCTCCCCCGCGCACCGAACCAAATCCGGCCAACCTGTTGACGCGCTCCTGACAGCACCCGCTCTCTGCTGCCACTCTTCCCAACGGCCACCGCACAGCTGCCCCACAGCCCGCGTGCGGACAGGCCGGGTTCACCGCTCCACCCGCACGTTTCCGCACTGCCTGTACTGCGTTCTGCCCGGCCGGCCACCCGCCGCCCGGTCCCCACTGGCCGCACACCCATGCGGCCGCGCAGAAGGAGTCAGCGTTGAGAAGCACCTCCACCTCCCACAGACGCCGGGCCACCGCCGCCGCGGCCGTCGGCGCCGTCACCGCCCTGCTCGCCGTGGCGTTCCAGTCGGGTCCGGCCGCCGCCGGCGCCGGCGCGGACACGGCCCAGGCCGCCTCGGCCATCACGGCGAACGCCACCCGCGGCGCCGACCCGGGCGCCCTGCCCGCCAAGCTCTCCCCCGCCAAGCGCGCCGAGCTGCTGCGCGCGGCGAACACCACCAAGGCGAAGGCCGACACCGCGAAGAAGCTCGGCCTGGGCACCCAGGAGAAGCTCGTCGTCCGGGACGTGCTGCAGGACAAGGACGGGACCACGCACACCCGTTACGAGCGCACCTACGCCGGACTGCCCGTCCTGGGCGGTGACCTGATCGTCGACACGGCGAAGTCCGGCGCCGCGCAGGGCGTGACGAAGGCGTCGAAGGCCCAGCTCAAGGGCGTGGACACGACGGCCGACGTGAAGCCGGCCGCCGCCGAGGCGCAGGCCCTCGGCCTCGCGAAGGCCGACGGGTCGAAGAAGACCGAGGCCGACCGCGCCCCGCGCAAGGTCGTCTGGCTGGGCCAGGGCGCAGCCAAGGGACAGCCGACCCTCGCCTACGAGACCGTGGTCGGCGGCCTCCAGGAGGACGGCACGCCCAACCAGCTGCACGTCATCACCGACGCCGCCACCGGCAAGAAGCTGCACGAGTGGCAGGCGATCGAGAACGGCACCGGCAACACCCAGTACAGCGGCACCGTCACCCTCGGCACCGCGCAGTCCGGTTCGTCGTACACGCTCAACGACACCGGGCGCGGCGGCCACAAGACGTACAACCTCAACCACGGCACCTCGGGCACCGGCACGCTCTACTCGGGCCCGGACGACGTGTGGGGCAACGGCAGCGCGAGCAACACCGAGACGGCCGCCGCCGACGCGCACTACGGCGCCGCGCTGACCTGGGACTACTACAAGAACGTGCACGGCCGCACCGGCATCCGCGGGGACGGTGTCGGCGCGTACAGCCGGGTCCACTACGGCAACAACTACGTCAACGCGTTCTGGGACGACAGCTGCTTCTGCATGACGTACGGCGACGGGACGAGCAACACCCACCCGCTCACCTCGATCGACGTCGCCGCGCACGAGATGACGCACGGCGTCACCTCGAACACCGCGGGCCTCAACTACAGCGGCGAGTCCGGCGGTCTGAACGAGGCCACCTCGGACATCTTCGCGGCGGCCGTGGAGTTCTACGCCAACAACCCCTCCGACGCGGGTGACTACCTCGTCGGCGAGAAGATCAACATCAACGGCGACGGCACCCCGCTGCGCTACATGGACAAGCCGAGCAAGGACGGCGCGTCGAAGGACTCCTGGTACTCCGGGATCGGCAGCGTCGACGTGCACTACTCGTCCGGCCCGGCCAACCACTTCTTCTACCTGCTCAGCGAGGGCAGCGGAGCGAAGGTCGTCAACGGGACGAGCTACAACTCCCCGACCTCCGACGGCCTGCCCGTCACCGGCATCGGCCGCGACAAGGCGGCGCTGATCTGGTTCAAGGCGCTGACCACGAAGTTCACCTCGACCACCAACTACGCGGGCGCGCGCACCGGTGCCCTCGCGGCGGCGGGCGAGCTGTACGGGACGACGTCCACCGAGTACAAGGCGGTCCAGGACGCGTTCGCCGCGATCAACGTCGGCGCCCGCTCCGGCGGCGGCGACCCGGGCACCGGCAAGACGTTCACGAACGACACGAACGTGAACATCCCCGACTCGCCCGGCGCGGCCGTCAGCTCGTCCCTGACGGTCACCGGCATCGCCGGCAAGGCGCCGTCCACCCTGAAGGTCGGGGTCGACATCGTGCACACGTGGAGCGGTGACCTCCAGGTGGACCTGATCGGCCCGAGCGGGAAGGCGTACCGGCTGCACTCCTCCACGTACGACCCGACCCCCAACATCCAGACCACGTACACGGTGAACGCCTCCACGGAGAACGCCAACGGTGTCTGGAAGCTTCAGGCCAAGGACCTCGGCGCGCAGGACGTCGGCTACATCAACAGTTTCAAGCTGACCTTCCCGTAAGCGGGTCCCGGGCTCCGGCCCGGCACGGTCTGGGCGCGTCCTCCCGGTGGTGCAACTCCCCGGGCGGGCGCGCCCGTTCACGTGTGGGCCGCCGGAGACCGGGTCCGTTCACACCGCGTTCGCAATACGTGCGTCAGTTTTCGCTCAACGAACGAATTCCGGCCAACCTGCGATCACGTACATGACATGTTCGGTCCTCAACTGCCAGAGTTTTCCCGCACACCCCGTCCGGCCCCTCCCGTACGGAACGCACCACCGGCACCACCCGCACTTCTCGCACCACCCGCACCACCCGCACCACCCGCACCACCCGCACCACCCGCACGGCAAAGCTCACTCCCCCCCACACTCAAGGAGCTTTCTTCGTGACCTCCCACATATCCCGTCGCACCCAGCTCGCCCTCGCCACGGCCGTCGCCGCCGGCGCCCTGGTCGCCGGGACCTTCACCGCCACCGGCGCCTCCGCCGAGTCCGGTGTCCCCGCCGCCGCGCCGCTGACGCTCAGCGCGACGGCCCACGCGAGCCTCCTGAAGGACGCGAGCGCGCAGGCGGCCACCACGGCCGCGGAGCTGAAGCTCGACGCCAAGGAGAAGCTCGTCGTCCGCGACGTGGTCAAGGACCGCGACGGCGCGACCCACACGCGCTACGAGCGGACCTACGACGGACTGCCCGTCCTCGGCGGCGACCTGGTCGTCCACGAGACGAAGTCCGGCAGCCGCGAGGGCGTCACCCGCGCCACCGCCAAGTCGATCGACGTGGCCACCACCGGCGCCTCCCTGAAGGCCGCCCCGGCCGGCGCCCGCAAGGTCGTCTGGGCGGCGACCGGCACGCCGAGACTCGCGTACGAGAAGGTCGTCACCGGCACCCAGAAGGACGGCACGCCGAGCAAGCTGCACGTCATCACCGACGCGGCGACCGGCAAGAAGATCTTCGAGTACGACGCGATCCACACCGGCGCGGGCGAGTCCGAGTACAGCGGCAGCGTCACGATCGGCACCACCAAGTCCGGCTCGTCCTACGCCCTGACGGACGCGACCCGCGGCGGCCACTCCACGTACGACCTCAAGAACGGTTCGTCCGGCAAGGGCACGCTGTTCACCGACGCCGACGACAAGTGGGGCGACGGCACCACGAACGACCCCGCGACCGCCGGTGTCGACGCCGCCTACGGCGCCCAGGAGACCTGGGACTACTACAAGACCGTGCACGGCCGCAGCGGCATCAACGGCGACGGCAAGGGCGCCTACTCCCGCGTCCACTACGGCAACGCGTACGTCAACGCGTTCTGGGACGACAGCTGCTTCTGCATGACCTACGGCGACGGCGAGGGCAACAAGAACCCGCTCACCTCGCTCGACGTGGCCGCGCACGAGATGAGCCACGGCGTCACCTCCGCGACCGCGGGCCTCGTCTACAGCGGCGAGTCCGGCGGCCTGAACGAGGCGACGTCCGACATCTTCGGCACCTCGGTCGAGTTCTACGCGAAGAACAGCAAGGACGTCGGCGACTACCTCATCGGCGAGGCCATCGACATCAACGGCGACGGCACCCCGCTGCGCTACATGGACAAGCCCAGCAAGGACGGCGCCTCGCTCGACGCCTGGAAGTCCGGCGCGGGCAACGTCGACGTCCACTACTCCTCCGGCATCGCCAACCACTTCTTCTACCTGCTCAGCGAGGGCAGCGGCAAGAAGACGATCAACGGCGTCGCCTACGACTCCCCCACCTCCGACGGCTCCACCGTCACCGGGATCGGCCGGGACAAGGCCGAGCAGATCTGGTTCAAGGCCCTGACGACGTACTTCACGTCGAACACCAACTACGCGGCGGCGCGCACCGGCACGCTGAGCGCGGCGAAGGACCTGTACGGCGCGGACTCGGCCGAGTACAAGGCCGTGGCCGCCGCCTGGGCGGGCGTGAACGTCAAGTAAGCACACGCGCACACGACTTGGGGCGCCCGCGAGCCGGGCGCCCCTCGTCGTCTCCCGGGCTCAGTCCAGGGCCAGCATGACCAGCAGCGCGGTCCAGCAGACCGAGACGAGGGCGGGCAGCAGCATCATGATGAGCCCCGTCGGCGACTGCCGCAGCCAGGAGTTGCCCGCCACGGACGCCTCCCGGCCGACGATCCGCTGCCCGCCGTGCCAGGCCAGATGCTCCTCCAGCTCCATCGCGGCCTTCTTGCGGGCGCTGAGGTAGCGCCGGCCGAACCGCAGCATCTGCGTGAAGGCGAGGGCGGAGCCGAGGCCGATGACGGAGATCACCGTCGCGAGCGTGTCCGAGATGTCCGCCGCCGACGCCTCGGGGTCACTCCGCTGCCCGAGGGTGAAACCCAGCGCCGCCGCGAGACCCGCGGTGATGTAGAAGAAGTTGTTCAGCTTGTTCCAGTTGAGGACGTCCTCGTGCTTGTACAGGTCGATGGCGACCGTGTACTGCGCCTGGAGCATCGCCTCGCGCGGCTTGCGCCACACCCACACCATCCGCTCCTTCCCGTCGGGCGGGGTGAGCCGGGACAGCTCCTCGAAGCCGAGCTTGCGGTGGAAGAGCGTCGAGGCCTCGTTGAACGGCACGCTGACCACGGCGGCGATCACCGGGCTCGTGGACCACCGCTCCAGGACGTGGTGGTAGAGGCGGGAGGCGATCCCGGCCCGGGCGGCCGTGCGCGCCACGCAGATCTGCTTGATGACGAGGAAGGACCCCAGGGCCGTCTTGATCCGGTGGTTGAGCCATTCCTCGGGGCCGATGCGCTCGTCGCTGTAGGCCAGCAGATAGCCGAGCACCTCCGGACCCTTGACCGCGACCCAGAAGTGCTCGGCCGTGGACAGTCGCGACCGGTAGTCGTCCCGGGTGTAGTCCGAGACGAGGAAACCGGCGCGGCCCGCCTGCGGGTCCCTGGGGTCCAGGCGGCGGTCCTCGGCCAGCGCCACGATGGCGTCGAGATACTCCTCCCCCGCCCGGACGATCTCGATCGGATGCTCCTGAGCCGCATACCCCGCCACGCGCAACCCCCGTCGAGCCGAACGGATGACACCCCCAACTTACCTTTGACGTAGGGAAGTTGAGGGTGATTTCGGCCGCGGGGGCGCGGGGGGGGGGTCATCGCAGCAGGACCCCGGCGCCCTCCCCCACCGCTTCGGACGGCACCGTCACCAGGCCCGCCTCCGCCGGTGACGCCAGCAGGCGGTGGGTGGGCAGGATGCGGACCGTGTAGCCGTAGGGGCCCGTGCGGTCCAGGGCGAGGGGGCCCTCGTAGGACCAGCGGCCCTCCTCGTCCGGGCCGCCGACCGGCTTCAGCGCGACCGTGCTCGCCTCCCCGATGCGGTCCTCGGCGTCGACGCGGCCCGCCACCGCCTGCACCTCGACGTCGTCGGGGGCCAGATCGCCGAGGGCCACCCGGACGTGCAGCGCGAGGGTCGCGCCGAGCTCCGCCGAGGTGGTCGACGCCTCGACGTGGTCGACCGCGACGCGCGGCCAGGCCCGGCGGACCCGCGCCTTCCACTGCGCCAGGTCCCGGGCCGCGTCCGGAGTCTGCGCCCGGCCGGCGCGGGCCGCGGGCGCGTACAGCTTCTCGACGTACTCGCGCACCATCCGGCCCGCGAGGACCTTCGGGCCGAGGTGGGTGAGCGTCTGGCGGACCATCTCGATCCACCGGTCGGGCAGGCCCTGGGGACCCTGCTCGTAGAAGCGGGGCGCCACCCGGCGCTCCAGCAGGTCGTAGAGCGCGGCCGCCTCCAGGTCGTCGCGGCGGTCCTCGTCGGTGGCGGTGCCGTCGGCGGTGGGGATCGCCCAGCCGAAGTCCGGCTCGAACCACTCGTCCCACCAGCCGTCCAGGACCGACAGGTTGAGGCAGCCGTTCAGGGCCGCCTTCATCCCGGACGTGCCGCACGCCTCCAGCGGCCGCAGCGGGTTGTTGAGCCAGATGTCGCAGCCCGGGTAGAGCTTCTGCGCCATCGCCATGCCGTAGTCGGGCAGGAAGACGATGCGGTGGCGCACGCGCGGGTCGTCGGTGAAGCGGACCAGCTCCTGCACCAGCCGCTTGCCGCCGTCGTCGGCCGGGTGCGCCTTGCCCGCGACCACGATCTGCACCGGCCGCTCCTCGTCCAGCAGCAGCCGCATCAGCCGGTCCGGGTCGCGCAGCATCAGCGTCAGCCGTTTGTACGAGGGGACGCGGCGGGCGAAGCCGATCGTCAGGACGTCCGGATCGAGGACCCCGTCGATCCAGCCGAGCTCGGCCGCCCCCGCGCCGCGCTGCCGCCATGACGCGCTCAGACGCCGGCGCACCTCGTCCACGAGCTGCCCGCGCAGGGTCCGGCGCAGCTCCCAGACGTCCTGGTCGGGGATGTCGCCGACCGCGTCCCAGCGCTGCGAGCCGCCGACGGACAGGGCGTCGTCGGTGCGCCGCGCGCCGATCTGGCGGGCGCCGAGCCGGTAGACCTCGGGCGCCACCCAGGTGGGCGCGTGCACCCCGTTCGTTACGGAGGTGATCGGCACCTCCTCCGGGTCGAAGCCCGGCCACAGGCCGGAGAACATCTCCCGGCTGACCGAGCCGTGCAGGGTGGAGACGCCGTTGGCGCGCTGGGCGAGCCGGAGCCCCATGACCGCCATGTTGAAGACGTTCGGGTCGCCGCCCTGGTAGGTCTCCATGCCGAGGCCCAGGATGCGCTCCACGTCGAGCGCGGGCAGTTCGGCGGCGGCGCCGAAGTGCCGGGCGACCAGTTCGCGGTCGAAGCGGTCGATGCCGGCCGGGACCGGGGTGTGCGTGGTGAACACGGCGGCGGCCCGGACCGCTTCGAGCGCGGCGTCGAAGTCGAGCCCCCCGGCACCGAGTTCGGCGATGCGCTCGACCCCGAGGAACCCCGCGTGGCCCTCGTTCGTGTGGAAGACCTCGGGGGCGGGGTGCCCGGTGAGACGGCAGTACCTGCGCACGGCCCGGACCCCGCCGATGCCCAGCAGCATCTCCTGGAGCAGCCGGTGCTCGCTGCCGCCCCCGTACAGCCGGTCGGTCACCTCGCGCTCGTGCGCGCCGTTCTCCTCGACGTCGGAGTCGAGCATCAGCAGCGGCACCCGGCCGACCTGCGCCAGCCAGACGCGGGCCAGCAGCCGGCGCCCGCCGGGCAGGGCGAGCGCGATGTGCGCGGGGGTGCCGTCCGGCTCCCGCAGCAGGGACAGCGGCAACTCGTTCGGGTCGATGACGGGGTACGTCTCCTGCTGCCAGCCGTCCCGGGACAGCGACTGCCGGAAGTAGCCGTGCCGGTAGAGCAGCCCCACGCCGATCAGCGGGACCCCGAGGTCGCTGGCGGCCTTGAGGTGGTCACCGGCGAGGATGCCGAGGCCGCCCGAGTACTGCGGCAGCGCCGCGGTGATCCCGAACTCCGGTGAGAAGTAGGCGATGGCGGACGGGAGTTCGTGGGCCCCGTCCTGGGTCTGGTACCAGCGGTCGTCCTGGAGGTAGCCGCGCAGCTCGTCCGCTGCCTCGCGCAGCCGGGCGAGGAACGCCTCGTCGGCGGCGAGCTCGGCGAGCCGGGCCGGCGGCACGCTGCCGAGCAGCCGCATGGGGTCGCCGCCGGACGCGGCCCAGCGCTCCGGGTCGACGGCGGCGAACAGGTCGCGGGTCCCGGCCTGCCACGACCAGCGGAGATTGCGGGCGAGTTCCTGGAGCGGGGCGAGTGGTGCGGGCAGGACCGGTCGGACGGTGAATCGACGGATGGCCTTCACAGTTCCCCTTTCGCGCGTGCAGCGGGGGCGTCGGCGGTCGGTCAGGGGCGCGGCCGGGTGCGCCCCTGCCGGACGCCCCTTCGTACGTCCCGTGGTGCCTGTCCCTGATGACGGTAGTGCGCGGCGGCCCGACGGGCCACGGCGCACGAAGCCACCCGGGCCCCGCGCCACGCCCCCGCGGGGTGCGCCGTGGCGCCCGGTAACGGCACCACGGGAGCGGCGACTGTGGTACGCCGCAGGGGCGCGCCCGCTGCGCCACGCGGCCGGGCCCCCCGGAGCACCGGCCCGGGACACGCCGCCGGCCCATGGCGAGGCCGCGCCGCCCTGGCGGGGAGCCACCCGCGAGCCCCGGACCGCCGGCCCCCGCTACGCCGGCACCCGCACGAAGACCCCCCGCACCAGGCTCCCGTCCGCGCTCCGCCATTCGGCGGTGACCTCGCCCGCCGCGCCGGGCTCCGACGTGCCCGGCTCCAGGACCCGGACGATCTCCGGCCGCCCGGCCGCGCCCGCGTCGAGCCGGACCCGCACGCTCGGGTCGAGCGCGCCGTCGGTGCTCTGGGCGTGCGCCGGGACCTCCCCCTTGAGCAGCGCGGTCAGCTGGGCGAGCAGCAGCGGGTCACGGGCGCCGTCGTACACCCAGCGCTCACCGAGCACCCCGTGCACGAGGGTGCCGACGAGCGCGCCCTCGGGGGCGTCCGCGAGCGGGGCGCCCCGGTAGACCAGGGGCACGTGGTAGGTCACCGGCCGCGCCCCGGACGTGTCCGTGACGGCCATGAACTCCATGCCGACCTCACCGTCCGGGTCGTCGAGCCGGAACCCGCCGGCCTTGACGGGCTCCTCGGTCCCCGCCCCCTGGTACCACGGCTGCTCCGGGAGCCAGCGGGCGAGGAGTTCGGTCTTGGTGGGCCGCAGGGTGGTGCGGTGAATGATCGACATGGCCCCAGAATCGCACGCGCCCACGCGCCCCGCGCGCGCCCCTCGGCCGTTCCCGGCGGGTCCCAACTCGGCGCGCGTGCAAGCCCGTCGAAGCGGGGTACCCGGGGGGAGCTGTCCGCTCTCGGCGCCGGGTCCGGCCCACCGGACAGGCTGCCGGGGGCCGACGCCCCCTGCGCGGAAGGGGAGTTCATGAGCCGATCCCGGCGCTTCGATCGGGGGAAACCTTGTGTGTGCTCTTACGCGCGAGTAGTTAACCAAGGAGCGGGTTGCCCGCCCGAAGAGTGTGGAAGGCTCCCCCGGTACACCTTTGCGCACCACCGCACGGCCCCCTTCCCGAACGTGTCTCCGCCACCCCCGAATCCGCGGACAGGAGCGGTCATGCCCGCACAACGCCCCAGGTCGACGTCGTCGGACCAGACGCCGTCCGGCGCATCCACCCCCGAGGAGAAAGTGCCCCCGGCACAGCGCGCGCGCAAGAAGAGCGCCGCGTCCGGCACCGCGAAGAAGGCAGCGGAGCCGAAGGTCCCGGCCGCGCGCAAGGCGCCCGCCGCCCGTAAAGCAAGCGCCGCACCGGCCACCCGTAAGGCCGCCGCCGCGGACGCAGCGACACCCGCACCCGGCAAGGCCCCCACCCCGCCCGCAGCGCGCAAAGCCGCCGCCGCACCCACCACCCGTAAAGCCACCACCGCACCCACCACCCGCAAGACGGCCCCCGCCCAGCGCAGAGCGCCCGCCGGGCGCAAGGCCACCGCGCCGCCCCCGGTCCAGGTCACCATCGGCCGCATCCCGGTCCGCGACGTCCGTCCGGTCGTCGACCGGGGCCGCCGCCCGGCGAAGGCGGTCGTCGGGGAGACGTTCCAGGTCACGGCCACCGTCTTCCGCGAGGGCCATGACGCCGTCGCCGCGAACGTGGTCCTGACCGGCCCGGACGGCACGCCGGGGCCGTGGACCCCGATGCGCGAACTCGCCCCGGGCACCGACCGGTGGGGCGCCGAGGTCACCCCGGACGCGCCCGGCGCGTGGAGCTTCGCCGTGGAGGCCTGGGGCGACCCGGTGGCCACCTGGCGGCACGCGGCCCGGATCAAGATCCCGGCGGGGATCGACACCGAACTCGTCCTGGAGGAGGGCGCGTCCCTCTACGAACGGGCCGCGTCGGAGCTGACCTCCCCCCAGCGTGAAACGGTTCTGCAAGCCGCCGCCGCGCTCCGGGACACGGAGCACCCGGCGGCGACCCGGCTCGCCGCGGCCCTCACGCCGGACGTCGACGCGGTCCTCTCCCGGCACCCGGTGCGCGACCTGGTCACGTCCTCGGACGAGTTCCCCCTGCTGGTGGAGCGGGAGCGGGCGCTCTTCGGGTCCTGGTACGAGTTCTTCCCGCGCTCGGAGGGCGCGGTGGTGGAGGCAGGCGCACCGCCGGTGAGCGGCACGTTCGCGACGGCCGCGCGGCGCCTTCCGGCCGTGGCGGCGATGGGCTTCGACGTGGTCTACCTGCCGCCGATCCACCCCATCGGCACGACGTTCCGCAAGGGCCCGGACAACAGCCTCTCGCCGGGCCCGGGCGACGTGGGGGTGCCCTGGGCGATCGGCTCGGCCGAGGGCGGCCACGACGCGATCCACCCCGACCTCGGCACCCTCGACGACTTCGACCGCTTCGTCGCCACCGCCCGCGACCTGGGCATGGAGATCGCCCTCGACTTCGCGTTGCAGTGCTCGCCTGACCACCCCTGGGTGGAGAAGCACCCGGAGTGGTTCCACCACCGGCCCGACGGCTCGATCGCGTACGCGGAGAACCCGCCGAAGAAGTACCAGGACATCTACCCCATCGCCTTCGACCGGGACATGCCCGGGCTCATAGCCGAGACGACGCGGGTGCTGCGGCACTGGATGGCGCACGGGGTACGCATCTTCCGCGTCGACAACCCGCACACCAAGCCGGTGGTGTTCTGGGAGCACGTGATCGCGGACATCAACCGCACCGACCCGGACGTGATCTTCCTGGCCGAGGCGTTCACCCGCCCCGCGATGATGCGGGCGCTGGCCGAGATCGGCTTCCAGCAGTCGTACACGTACTTCACCTGGCGTAACACCAAGACCGAACTGACGGAGTACGTCCAGGAGTTGGCGGGCGAGTCGGCCGCGGCCATGCGGCCCAACTTCTTCGTCAACACCCCGGACATCCTGCACGAGTTCCTCCAGCACGGCGGCCGTCCCGCCTTCGAGCTGCGGGCCGTCCTCGCCGCGACCCTCTCCCCGTCCTGGGGCGTCTACAGTGGATACGAACTCTGCGAGAACGCTCCCCTGCGGCCGGGCAGCGAGGAGTATCTGCACTCCGAGAAGTACGAACTGCGGCCCCGCGACTGGGAGTCGGCGCAGCGCGAGGGACGCACCATCGCCCCGCTGCTCACCCGGCTGAACGACATCCGGCGCCGCAACCCCGCCCTGCGCGGACTGCGCAACGTGCACTTCCATCACGCCGACAAGGACGAGGTGATCGTGTACTCGAAACGCTCCGGCTCGAACACGGTTCTGGTGGTCGTGAACCTCGATCCGCACCACACCCAGGAGGCGACCGTCTCGTTGGACATGCCGCGACTGGGGCTCGCATGGCACGAATCGGTGCCGGTCCGCGACGAGCTCACCGGCGCCGTCCACCACTGGGGCAGGACGAACTACGTGCGCCTGGAACCCGGCCGGGAACCCGCGCACGTCCTCACCGTCCTGCGACCGTCCCCGCCGCGATGAATTCTCTGGAACCAGAATTCGGAGGGTCACCCACACCATGATCATGAATGAGCCCGTCCCGGACACCTTCGAGGACACTCCCGCCAAGGACCGGGACCCCGACTGGTTCAAGCGTGCCGTCTTCTACGAGGTACTCGTCCGCTCCTTCCAGGACAGCAACGGGGACGGCGTCGGTGACCTCAAGGGCATCACGGCGAAACTGGACTACCTGCAGTGGCTCGGCGTGGACTGCCTCTGGCTGCCGCCGTTCTTCAAGTCCCCGCTGCGCGACGGCGGTTACGACGTGTCGGACTACACCTCGGTGCTGCCCGAGTTCGGCGACCTCGCGGACTTCGTGGAGTTCGTGGACGCGGCGCACCAGCGCGGCATGCGGGTCATCATCGACTTCGTCATGAACCACACCAGCGACCAGCACGAGTGGTTCCAGCAGTCGCGCACCGACCCGGACGGCCCCTACGGCGACTACTACGTCTGGGCCGACGACGACAAGCAGTACCAGGACGCGCGGATCATCTTCGTCGACACCGAAGCGTCCAACTGGACCTTCGACCCGGTCCGCAAGCAGTACTTCTGGCACCGCTTCTTCTCCCACCAGCCGGACCTCAACTACGAGAACCCGGCCGTGCAGGAGGAGATCCTCGCGGCCCTGCGGTTCTGGCTCGACCTGGGCATCGACGGCTTCCGCCTCGACGCGGTCCCCTACCTCTACGCCGAGGAGGGCACCAACTGCGAGAACCTCCCGGCCACGCACCAGTTCCTCAAGCGGGTCCGCAAGGAGATCGACGCGCAGTACCCGGACGTCGTCATCCTGGCCGAGGCCAACCAGTGGCCCGAGGACGTCGTCGACTACTTCGGGGACTTCCCCTCCGGCGGCGACGAGTGCCACATGGCGTTCCACTTCCCGGTGATGCCGCGCATCTTCATGGCGGTGCGCCGCGAGTCCCGCTATCCGGTCTCGGAGATCCTCGCCAAGACCCCGGCCATTCCCTCCAGTTGCCAGTGGGGCATCTTCCTGCGCAACCACGACGAGCTGACGCTCGAAATGGTCACGGACGAAGAACGCGACTACATGTACGCGGAGTACGCCAAGGATCCGCGGATGCGGGCCAACATCGGCATCCGCCGCAGGCTTGCCCCGCTGCTCGACAACGACCGCAACCAGATCGAGCTGTTCACCGCGCTGCTGCTCTCCCTGCCCGGCTCGCCGATCCTCTACTACGGCGACGAGATCGGGATGGGCGACAACATCTGGCTCGGCGACCGCGACGCGGTCCGCACCCCGATGCAGTGGACGCCCGACCGCAACGCCGGCTTCTCCTCCTGCGACCCGGGCCGCCTCTCGCTGCCCACGATCATGGACCCGGTCTACGGCTACCAGGTCACCAATGTCGAGGCCTCCATGTCCTCGCCCTCGTCCTTGCTGCACTGGACGCGCCGGATGATCGAGATCCGCAAGCAGAACCCCGCGTTCGGCCTCGGCTCGTACACCGAACTGCCCTCCTCCAACCCGGCCGTGCTCGCCTTCCTGCGCGAGTACAAGGACGACCTGGTCCTGTGCGTGCACAACTTCTCCCGCTTCGCGCAGCCCACCGAGCTCGACCTCCAGGCCTTCGACGGACGGCATCCGGTGGAGCTGATCGGAGGTGTGCGCTTCCCGGCCATCGGGGAGCTGCCCTACCTCCTGACCCTGGCGGGCCACGGCTTCTACTGGTTCCGCCTGCGCAGGGACTGACCCCGCAGCCGCGCGGCGGGGCGGGAGAGCGGCTGTGCCGGTTTCCCGCCCCGCGCCCTGGGAACTCTCCCCGCGTACCCGGCACGTCCCCATCTCTGGACAGCACTGCGCACCCGGGGGTCCGCTCGCACCGCCCGACGCGTCCCCTGAGGAAAGGACGCGACGCCATGTCGGAAACCGCAGCCCGGCCCACCGCCTCGCCGCAGGGCCGCTCCGAGCTGCTCCTCTCCCTCGACCCGCTGCTGCGGGAGTGGCTGCCGCGCCAGCGGTGGTTCGCGGGGAAGGGGCGCCCGGTCACCGAGCTCACCCTCGAATCCGCCACCGAACTCCGGCCGGACGGCGCCCTGTTGCACCTCCTGGTCCGGGCCCACCAGCCGCCGGCCGACGAAGGCCCCGGCGACTGCTACCAGCTCCTCATCGGTACCGGTGAGTCGGTGGCGCCCCACCTCGCGCCCGCCGTGATCGGGCACGTCACGGGCGGCGCCCTCGCCGGCCGCACCGCGTACGACGCCCTGCACGACCCCCACCAGGCCGCGGTCCTGCTGGAGCGCCTGCGCATACCCGGGCCCCTCGGCGGCCTGCGCTTCCACCGCCGCCCGGACAGCCACCTCGCCCCCGACCTGACGCCCCGCCCGCTCCTCGCCGAGCAGTCCAACTCCTCGGTGGTGTACGGCGACGAGCTCATCGCCAAGGTCTTCCGGCGCGTCCTGCCCGGCACCAACCCCGACCTCGAACTCCCCCTCGCCCTGGCCCGCGAGGGCTGCGACCGGGTGCCCGCACCCCTCGCCTGGTACGAGACGGCCGACGGCGAGACCACCCTCGGCCTGCTCCAGCCCTACCTCGCGGGCGCCGCCGACGGCTGGGACCTGGCACTGGAACACCTCATCAAGCAGGTCGACTTCACCGCCGAGGCCCGCGAGCTCGGCCGGGCCACCGCCGAGGTGCACACCGCCCTCGCCCGGGCCCTGCCCACCGTCACCTACAGCCGCGTCCAGATCGAGCAGCTGGCCGCGACGATGACCCGGCGCCTGGAGACGACCGCCCAGCAGGTCCCCGCGCTCCTGCCCTACGTGCCCGGCCTGCGCACCACGTTCGAGGCGCTCACCGACCTGGCGGGCGACGGGCTCACCTGGCAGGCCCAGCGCGTCCACGGCGACCTGCACCTGGGCCAGTGCCTGCGCGACCCGTCCGGCTTCTGGCGCCTGATCGACTTCGAGGGCGAGCCGTCCCGGCCGCTCGCGGAGCGCCGGATGCCGCACCCCCCGCACCGCGACATCGCCGGCATGCTCCGCTCCTTCGACTACGCCGCCCGCTCGCACCGCCCCTGGTCCCCGCAGTGGTCCGAGGCCTGCCGCTCCGCGTACTGCGTGGGCTACGCGGCCGCCTCCGGCTGGGACCCGCGCACCGACCCCGTCCTGCTGCGGGCGTACGAGACGGACAAGGCGATCTACGAAGCCCTGTACGAGGCCCGCCACCGCCCCGACTGGCTGCCGGTCCCGCTGGCCGCCCTGGCCCGCCTCGCCGAGCTGCCCTGATCCGGCGCGCAGACACCCCCGCACCGCGGCCCACCCCCATCGCCCCAGGAGGACCCACCGTGACCCGCCGCCCCACCCGCACACCGCGCCCGGCGCCGGGGAGCGCCCCCGCCCCCACCCCTGCCGCCGCTCCCGTCCCGGCGGCCCGCACCGAAGCGGTCCCCGCGGCGGCCGGGGTCCCCGTGCCGGAGGACGACCGGCGCCGGCTGCTCGCGGCCACCCACCACGACCCGCACTCCGTGCTGGGCGCCCACCCCGCCGGCGACGGCGTCGCCTTCCGTGCCTGGCGCCCCTACGCCCGCAAGGTGACCGTCAGCACGCCGCAGGGCCTGCGCGCCGAACTCCACGACGACGGCGACGGCTTCTTCTCCGCGCTGCTGCACCCCGCCGCGCCCCCGTCCGGGTACGAGCTGGACATCACCTACGCCGACGCGACCCAGCACGTCGCCGACGCGTACTCCCTGCTCCCGGCCCTGGGCGAGCTGGACCTGCACCTCATCGGCGAGGGCCGCCACGAGCAGCTGTGGACGGCGCTCGGCGCCCGTCCGATGGAGCACCAGGGCATCCAGGGCACCCGCTTCACCGTCTGGGCGCCCAACGCGCGGGGCGTCCGCGTCGTGGGCACCTTCAACTTCTGGGACGGCGCCGCGCACAGCATGCGCTCGCTCGGCTCCTCCGGCGTGTGGGAGCTGTTCGTCCCGGACATCGGCGCCGGCGAACTGTACAAGTACGAGATCACCCGCCAGGACGGCAGCAAGACCCAGCGCGCCGACCCGCTCGCCACCCGCACCGAGACGCCCCCGGCGAACTCGTCGGTCATCCACGTCTCCGAGCACACCTGGCACGACGAGGCCTGGCTGCGCACGCGCGGCGAGCGGCCCGCCCACGAAGCGCCCTTCTCCGTCTACGAACTGCACCTGCCGTCCTGGCGCCCCGGCCTCACCTACCGCCAGCTCGCCGACCAGCTCCCGGCCTACCTCTCCGACCTGGGGTTCACGCACGTCGAGCTGATGCCGGTGGCCGAGCACCCCTTCGGCGGCTCCTGGGGCTACCAGGTCACCGGCTTCTACGCGCCGACGGCCCGGCTCGGCACCCCGGACGACTTCAAGTTCCTCGTCGACGCCCTGCACCAGGCGGGCATCGGCGTCCTCATGGACTGGGTCCCGGCCCACTTCCCGCGCGACGACTGGGCGTTGGCCGAGTTCGACGGCCGTCCCCTGTACGAGCACGAGGACCCGCTGCGCTCGGCCCACCCCGACTGGGGCACCCTGGAGTTCGACTACGGCCGCAAGGAGGTCCGCAACTTCCTGGTGGCCAACGCCCTGTACTGGTGCGAGGAGTTCCACATCGACGGCCTGCGGGTCGACGCGGTGGCCTCCATGCTCTACCTCGACTACTCGCGCGAGGAAGGGCAGTGGACCCCGAACCAGTTCGGCGGCCGCGAGAACCTCGACGCCGTCTCCTTCCTCCAGGAGATGAACGCCACGCTGTACCGGCGGGTGCCCGGCGTCGTCACCATCGCCGAGGAGTCCACCGCCTGGGACGGGGTGACCCGGGCGACCCACCACGTCGGTCCTGGCGGCTTCGGCGGCCTCGGTTTCGGCCTGAAGTGGAACATGGGCTGGATGCACGACTCGCTGGACTACCTGGCGCACGAACCCGTGCACCGCAGGTTCCACCACGGCGAGATGACCTTCTCGATGGTGTACGCGTACAGCGAGAACTACGTCCTGCCCATCTCCCACGACGAGGTCGTGCACGGCAAGAAGTCCCTGGTGTCGAAGATGCCCGGCGACTGGTGGCAGCAGCGCGCCACCCACCGCGCCTACCTCGGCTTCATGTGGGCCCACCCCGGCAAGCAACTCCTGTTCATGGGCCAGGAGTTCGCGCAGGGCGCCGAGTGGTCGGAGGCGCGCGGCCCGGACTGGTGGCTGCTCGACCCGGCGTACGGCGCCGCCGCCGACCACCGCGGGGTCCGCGACCTCACGCGCGACCTGAACGCCGTCTACCGGGACGCGCCCGCCCTGTGGGAGCGGGACACGGACCCGGCGGGCTTCTCCTGGGTGGTCGGCGACGCCTCGGAGGACAACGTCTTCGCGTTCCTGCGCCACGACGCCGACGGCACCCCGCTGCTCGCCGTCTCGAACTTCTCCCCGGTGGTGCGCCAGGAGTACCGGCTCGGCGTCCCCGCCTCCGTCCCCGCCTGGCACGAGGTCCTGAACACGGACGCGGCGCGCTACGGCGGCGGAGGCGTCGGCAACCCCGAGCCGGTGAAACCGGACGACGTCGGCGCCCACGGCCGCCCGGCGAGCGTCCGCCTGACCCTGCCGCCCCTGGCGACGATCTGGCTGAAACCGTGACCCCGCCAGGGGCGCGGGGAACTGCGCGCTCAGCCACGACGGCGCGCGGCCCGGCTGTCCGGCCTCAGCGCACCACGTCGAGCCGTTGGAGCGCCGGAGGCAGCTCCCCCGCATGCACGACCCCCAGGGACTGGGTCGCCCTGGTCAGCGCCACGTACAGATCGCTGAGCCCGAACTCCCCGGGCTCGACCACGATCACCCGGTCGAACTCCAGCCCCTTCGCCTGACGCGGATCGAGCAGGACCAGGTGCCGGGTCAGATCGGGCTCGGCCCCGGCCACCACCCCGGGCAACCGCTCCGCCAGCGCCCCGAGCGTCTCCCGCGGCGCGATCACCGCAAGCCGCCCCTCCTCCGGGGTCTCGGCCGCCGCGATCTCGGCGACGACCCGCGCGACCTCGTCGGCGCCGCCCGCCACGGCCCGCCGCCAAGGCCGCACCCCGGTGGAGCGCACCGAGGACGGCGGACGGTAATCCGGGTGCTCCGCCCGCAGGACGGCGGCCGCCACGTCCATGATCTCGGACGGCGTCCGGTAGTTGACCCCGAGCCGCGTGTGCTCGAAGCGGTCCTCGACGTACGGCGCCAGGATCTCGTCCCAGGCCCCGACACCGGCCTCCTCGGCGGTCTGGGCCGGGTCGCCGACCAGCGTCATCGAGCGGGTCGGCGAGCGCCGCATGAGCAGCCGCCACGCCATCGGCGACAGCTCCTGCGCCTCGTCGACGATGATGTGCCCGAACGCCCAGGTCCGGTCGGCGGCGGCACGCTCCGCGGCGCTGCGGTGGTCCTCCTCCTCGTACCAGTCGGCGACCCGGTCCGCGTCCACGATGTCGTGCGCGGCGAGCACCTCCGACTCGTCCTCGTCCTCGAACTCGTACGTCTCCGAGCCGCGCGAGAGGTCGAGCACGCCCTGCGCGTACGCGATCCGCTCCTGCCGCGCGGCCTCGGCCGCGGCCCGCTCCGCGGCGTCGTCGTACCCGATCAGCTCCGCCGCCTCGTCGAGCAGCGGCACGTCGGCGGGGGTCCAGTCGGCCGGCCCGGTGACGGGCCTGCGCACGGCCGCCGCGTCCGCCTCCGGCAGGTGCACCGGCTCCGCGAGGAAGTCGGCGACCACCTGCTCGGCGGTGAGCGTCGGCCACAGCTCCTCGATCGCTGCGTGCACGTCGGCGCTGGCCGCGACGCCCTTGCCGAGCTGGGCGATGTCGTCGGGGCCGAGGAAGTTCGGCCCGCCGTAGGGGTCGGCGCCGATCCGCTCCGCGAGCTGCTGGGTGAGCGCGTCGAGGATGCGGAACGCGAAGTGCGGCCGGGCGAGGTTGTGCGGCAGCCGGGTGTCGCGCGCCGCCTGCCGTGCCTCGTAGGCGATCTCCCAGTCGAGGATCAGGTCGCCGTCGTCGTGCCGGACGATCACCGGCGCGCCCGGCTCGGGAAGCTGCTGCCGGTCCTGGACGGCCCGGGCCAGCACCTCGGCCATCTGCGCCGCGCCCTTGACGGCCGCGGCCCCGGGCGCGTCGACGGCGGTGGCGTGCACTCCGGGGAAGAGTTCGCCGACCGTCGCCAGCAGCACGCCGGTCTCGCCGAGCGCGGGCAGCACCTCGGAGATGTAGGAGAGGAACGCGGGGTTCGGGCCGACGATCAGCACCGCCCGCTTGGCGAGCAGCTCCCGGTGCTCGTAGAGGAGGAACGCGGCGCGGTGCAGCGCCACCGCCGTCTTGCCGGTGCCGGGGCCGCCCTCGACGACGAGGACACCGCGGTGGTCGTGCCGGATGATCCGGTCCTGCTCGGCCTGGATCGTCTGGACGATGTCGCCCATGCGGCCAGTGCGCGCCGAGTTCACCGCGGCGAGCAGGACGGCGTCGCCGCTGGGGTCCTCGAAGCCGGTGCGCTCGTCGTCGCCGAGATCGAGGATCTCGTCGTGCAGTTCGGTGACCGTGCGGCCCTCGGTGGTGAGGTGCCTGCGCCGGCGCAGTCCCATCGGCTGATGGCCGGTCGCGAGATAGAAAGGCCGGGCCACCGGAGCGCGCCAGTCGATGAGAATCGGCGTGTGTTCGGTGTCGTCCTCGCGAATTCCGATGCGGCCGATGTGGTGCGTCACGCCGTCCGTCAGATCGATGCGGCCGAAGCAGAGCGACCCGTCGACCGCGTTCAGCGCGGCGAGCAGTCCCGAGCGCTCCACGACCAGCAGGTCGCGCTCCAGCCTGGCCTGCTGACCGGTGCCGACGGGCGTCAGGGCCCGGGTGACCGAGTCCGCGGCGTCGCCGCGCAGCGCGTCGACGCGCGCGTAGAGCCGGTCGATGAATTCCTGTTCCTTTTGCAGTTCTTTCTGCGATGCGGCGGATTCCCGGCTTGACAAAACTGCTCCCTGCCCGGTACGGTGTGTTTAGTTGGCCCCCGGCGAGGGGCCTTTTCTGTGGGCACACAGAAACACCGAATATACCCCGGGCAGGGGTGAATTCCAACCGCGGCTTTCTCCCGGTTCCGCTCCGCTCAGAGGGCCTCGGCCAATTCCTGGAGCAGCCGCCGCTTGGGCCTGGCGCCCACCCGCGACCACACCGGTTCGCCGTCCTTGAAGACCATCAGGGTCGGCATCGACAGCACTCCGTACGCCGCCGCCGTCTCCGGGTTGGCGTCCACGTCGAGGGCCACGACGTCGAGCCGCTCGCGCTCCTCCTCCGCGATGGACCGCAGCACCGGCGCCAGCTGCCGGCACGGCCCGCACCACGCGGCCGTGAACTCCACGAGCACCGGCCGCCCGGACCGCAGTACCTGCTCACCGAAGTCCGCATCCGTGACATCCCGCATGATCACTCCTCCTTGTGTCGTCCGCCGAGTTCGCAGCGCGGTGCCGCCTCCTGGGCGGCCAGCTGCGTGACCGCCCGCTCGGCGCGCTCCAGCTGCGCGCCGACCGTGGCCCGCACGGCGGTCAACTCGTCGATGAGCGCGTCCAGTTCGGAGAGCTTGCTGCGGTACACCGCCAGCGACGCCGGGCAGGAGTCACCCTCCGGATGCCCGGCGCGCAGGCACTCCACGAACGGCCGGGTCTCCTCCAGGTCGAACCCGAAGTCCTGGAGCGTGCGGATCTGCTGCAGGGCGCGCAGATCCGCCTCGTCGTAGGTCCGGTACCCGTTGCCACCGCGCCGCGCGGGCAGCAGCCCGCGCGACTCGTAGTACCTGAGCGTCCGCGTGGTGGTGCCGGCGCGGTCCGCGAGCTCTCCGATGCGCATGTCCCCGACGGTAGACCTTTCCCCTGACGTCAAGGCCAGCGCAACCGGCCCGGGAGCGCCCTCAGAACGTCACGTCCGCCGCGTCCACCGTCTCCGCGGTACGCCCCGGCGCACCGTGGTGGCTCCAGTACAGATTGGTGTGCGCGATGACCAGCTCCGGCGCCGGCGCCCCGTAGGCGCTGAGGTCCTCCGTGGTGTGCGCGTCGCCGACGAGTGTCACGTCGTAGCCGCGCAGGAAGCCGCTGTGGATCGTCGACCGGATGCAGACGTCGGTCTGGGCGCCGGTGACGACGAGCCGCCCGACCCCGCGCTCGGCGAGCACCGCCTCCAGTTCGGTGGCCTCGAACGAGTCCCCGTACTTCTTGTGCACCAGGGGCTCTCCCTCGCGGCGCACCAGGTCGGGCACGTAACTCCAGGCCTGCGTGCCCTCCTTGAGGTCGTCGTCCGCGTGCTGCACCCACACGACGGGCACCTCTTCGGCGCGGGCCCGCTCGACGAGGGCGGCGATGCGCGCGACGACCTCGTCGCGGCGCACCGCCTGCTCCACCACTCCGTTCTGTACGTCGATGACGAGCAGGGCGGTACGGGGTCGGTCGGGCAGGGTCGTCATGGCGGGAGCCTCCTGAACGAGAGCGTCACGGACTGCCCTCACAGTAGAGGCCCCCACTGACAACGGCCCCGGCTCACCCCACGGTCCCGAGTCATGCCCCGCCCGGTCCGGGGACGAGGACGACCTTGCCGAGGTTGCGGCGCTGCTCGATGACGGTGTGGGCGCGGGCCGCTTCGACGAGGGGGATCTCCTCGTGCACCACCGTGCGCAGGGTCCCCGCGTCGCGCAGCTGCCAGAGCTCACCCAACCAACGTTCGTAGAGCGCAGGTTCACCGAGGGCGACGGCCCGCATCTGGAAGCCGATCACCGAGGCGCCCCGGACCAGAAGTTCGTACGCCTCGACCGTGCCGCCGCCGGAGCTGAAGGCCACCAGCCGCCCGCCCGTCGCGAGGGCCCGTACGGCGGGATCGAGAAGCGCGCCGCCGACGCCGTCGAGAATCACGTCGTACGGGGCGCCCCAGTCGGCGTCCTCGTACAGGACGACCTCGTCGGCGCCGAGCCCTCGGACGAGGGCTGCCTTGTCGGCGCTGCTGACGGCGGCGACGACGCGTGCCGCCCCGCCGGCCCTGGCGTACTGGAGGGCCAGCGTCCCCACGCCGCTGGCCGCCGCCGTGACCAGCACCGACTCCCGGGGCTTCGCGCGCGCGGCCTCGTAGGCACCGCGCGCCACCAGCCCGCTGCGGACCAGGGCGACCGCCTCCACGGCCGGCACACCGTCCGGGATCGGGGACGCCATAGCGGTGTTCAGCACCGCGAACTCGGCGTAGGCGTCCGCGAAGCAGAGCCCGGTCACCCGGTCCCCCACGGCGAAGGCGGTGACGTGCGCCCCCAGGGCGACGATCTCCCCGGCGACCTCCCCTCCCAGCGAGACCGGCTCGCCGCCCTCCCGCACCTTGCGCACGGTAGGCAGGGTCACCCCTACCGCCTCGACCCGGATCAGCACCTCCTCGGCACCCGCCTCGGGCCGCTCCACCTCCTCGGCGCACAGCACGCCGGGCCCACCGTTCACCTCATGGCGGATGCGCAGCACAGGACCTCCCCGATCCGAAATCGTTGGACTTCCCAACGATAAGCCATATCGTGGGGAAGTCCAACGACTTTGGGTAGGCTGGGGCCATGCCCCCGGATCTCCAGCACATCCAGTCCCTGCCGTCGTGGCTCATCGGCCGGGTCGCGGCCCGGGGGCGGAGCATGGTCGCCGACGCGATCGCCGCGGAGGGGCTGAAGCTCATGCACCACGCGGTACTGGCCGCCACGGCCGAGTACGGACCTGTCACCCAGGCCGACCTGGGCCGCCGGCTGGGCGTCGACCCCAAGGACATGGTCGGCATCCTCAACCACCTCCAGGCCGCGGGCCTCGTCCTGCGCGCGCCCCACCCCTCCGACCGCCGGAAGAACGCCGTCACCGTCACCCCGAAGGGCGGGGCCGTCCTCTCCCGCTGCCGAACCCTGGCCGAGTCCGCCAATGCCGAGCTGCTGGCGCCCCTCGCCCCGGAGGAGCGACAGCAGCTCATGACCTTGCTGACTCGGCTCCACGAAGCAGGGCAGGGCGCGGTCTGACTCCGTCGCCGGAACGGACCACCGCCGGGTCAGGTCCGCCGAGCCCCTCCTGCCCCGCCGTGCGGGCCGACGGAGGGGCTGTGCTGACGATCCCTAGGGAGCCACCAGTTCCTCGTCGGCGCGCTCTGCCGCTCCGTCCTTCCCGGAGCCGTCCGGCCGGGTGGCCGCCGCGCCCTTGCGGGGCAGCAGCACCGCCACCAGTACCGTGCCGACGCCGAGGACGACGGCGCCGACGACGCTGGTGTGCGCCACCGCGTCGGCGAAGGACGAGCCCACGGCTTCGGTCATCTGCCGGGCTCCGGTGGCGAGTTGCGTCGCCTGCTCCTTGAGCTGCGCCGCCTGCTGCGGGTCGGTGGTGCCGGCCGCCTGCTCGGCGAGCTTGTGGGCCTGCGCCCCGATCCCGCGGGCGACCGCGTACCCGGCGCCGACCGAGTCCTGTGCCGTGGAGAGCGCGTCGCCGGGGAGCTTGGTGCCCGACGCGGCGTCGGACAGCCCTGAGGAGTACGCACCGGCGAGCACGGACCCCAGGATGGCGATGCCGAGCGAGCCGCCCAGCTCCAGCGAGGTGTCGTTGACGGCGCCGCCGACCCCCAGCTGGGACTCGGGGAACGCGCCCATGATCGCGTCCGTGCACGGGGAGAGCGCCAGCCCGATCGCGAGCCCGAGGATGACCAGCGGCAGGACGAAGTCGCCGTACCCCGATGCCGCGTCCACCCGGGTCAGCAGGGCGAGCGCCGCCGTGCCGCCGACCATGCCCGCGGTCACCGTGATCCGCATGCCGACGCGGGGGGTGAGGTAGCCGGTGAGCGCCGAGCCGACGAAGACCGCACCGGCCAGCGGCAGCATCCGTACGCCGGTCTCCCACGCGTCGTACCCGAGCACGAACTGCAGGTGCTGCGTGAGGTAGTAGAAGGCGCCGAAGACGGCCAGGAAGAAGAGGGCGACGGCCAGGTTCGACCCGGCGAAGCGGCGGTCGGTGAACCGGCGCACGTCGAGCACGGGGCGCGGGTGCCGCAGCTCCCACAGCACGAAGGCGACCAGCGCCACCCCGGCCACCACGGCGGCCGTGACCGCCTTGACGCCCCACCCGAAGTGCGGGCCCTCGATGATCATATAGACGAGCGCGCCGACCCAGACGACGGAGAGCAGCCCGCCGACGTAGTCGATCCGGCCCTGGTGCCCGGCCTTCGACGGCGGTACGAGGACCAGCGCGCCGACGATCGCGACGGCGGCGACGGGCACGTTGATCAGGAAAGTGGAGGCCCAGCCGTGGCCGCGCAGCAGCGCGCCGGCCACGAGCGGGCCCGCGGCGATGGCGAGCCCGGCCGTGGCCGTCCACAGCACAATGGCCTTGGCCCGCTCGGCGCGCGGGAAGGTGGCCGCGAGCAGCGACAGGGTGGCGGGCATGATCATCGCGGCGCCCACGCCCATCACGGCACGGGCGGCGATGACGCCGGTGGAGCTGGAGACGAGCGACCCGGTGACGGCGCCGCCGCCGAACACGACGAGCCCGAGGATCAGCGCCCCGCGCCGGCTGTACTTGTCGCCGATCGCGCCGAGCAGCAGCATCAGCGCGGCGTACGGGACGGTGTAGCCGTCGATGACCCACTGGAGGTCGGCGCTGGAGAGGCCCAGGTCCTGGGTCATGTCGGGGGCGGCGACCGTCAGGGCGGTGTTGGCCATCACGATGATCAACAGACTCAGGCAGAGCACGAGCAGGGCCCACCAGCGGCGGGCGTACGGCCGGTCCATCGTGGCGACCGGCTCGTTGATGACGAGGCGCATGACGCGGAGCCCCTCCCGGGAGAACAGACGAGATCGAACGGAGAGTCTGCCTGCACAGCACTGTGCAATTACACACTGATGTGCAATCTAAGGCATTGCACAGCAGTGTGCAAAGTCGCCGGGCCGAGCGGCTGTCGGACGGCCACGCGGGGCGTGCACAATGAACGACGTGACTTCCGTACGGGCCGACGCCAACCGCCGCCGCATCCTCGACGTCGCGCTCGCCGAGCTGCTGCGGGACCCCGAGGCGTCCATGGACCAGATCGCCCGCGCCGCCGGCGTCGTACGCCGCACGGTCTACGGCCACTTCCCGAGCCGGGACGCGCTCGTGGGGGCGCTGGTGGACGACGCGGCCCAGGCGGTGGCCGAGGCGCACCGGGCCGGCCGGGCGGGGATCACCGACCCGGCGGAGGCGGTGGCCCGCTCGATCCTGGCCGTCTGGCCGATCGCGGACCGCTACCGGCTCCTGGTCCATCTCGCGCAGCGCAGCGTCACGATGGAGGGCATCAGGGCGCGGCTCACGCCGGTGCGCGAGTCCTGCACGGAGCTGGTCCGGTGGGGCCTAGAGAGAGGGCAGTTCACCTCGCCGCTTCCGGCCGAGGCGCTCGCCTACGTGCACGAACAGGTGCTGTTCGGTCTGATGGAGGCCGTCAACGACGGGGTCGTCCCGGCCGCGGACGCCGGCCGCGCGGCGGTCGTCGCGGTGCTCTCCTCGGCGGGCTTCCCGCCCGCGGAGGCCGAACGTCTGGCGACGACGGCCTGAGAGGGGCCGCACGCGCGGCCGGGGCGCCGCTCAACCGCGGTCGTGCAGCGTGACCTGGTAGCCGTCAGGGTCGGCGAAGGTGAAGGTCCGGCCGAAGGGGCCGTCGACGGGCGCGGACACGATCGGGCGGCCGTCGGCGACGAGCGCGTCGTGGATGGCCTGGACATCCGTGGCGTGCAGCCAGAGCGCAACGCCGATACCGGGCTGAGCGACGGACGCGAGATCGGTCCCGGGCAGGAGGTCGCGCAGGGCAAAGGCGATCGGCTTCGTCTCGAAGACGACGGCATGCGGCGGTCCGGCCTGCGAGCGGACGAGACCGAGGTACTGCTCGTAGAAGGCCTGCGAGGCGTCGAGGTCACGCACCTGGAGCGAGAGGAAGTCGGGGCCGGTGGCGGGCATGGTGATGCTCCTTCTCTTCATGTCAGATTCCTGACACGAGCCACGGTATGTCAGAATACTGACATGAGTCAAAGCGCGGACGGAATCGACCTGGACAGGTCCTTGGGCTACTTGCTGAAGGAGGCGTCGAGCGCCCTGCGAGTGGCCATGGAGGAGGTGCTGCGCCCTCTGGGGATGACCGTGACGCACTACTCCTGTCTCGAACTGCTCGCCCAGCGCCCGGGGTTGTCCAACTCGGAGCTGGCGAGGGGCGCGTTCGTGACGCGGCAGTCGATGAACGTGCTGTTGCAGTCCCTGGAGCGGGACGGCTACGTGACCCGGCCCGCGGAGGCCTCGGTCGGCAAGGTGCTGCCGGCGCGGCTGACGTCTCGCGGCCGGGAGAGCTTGGCGGAGGCGACGGCGGCGGTCAGGGCCGTGGAGGTCCGCATGCTGGCCGGCCTGACCGAGTCCGAGCAGGCGGGCGCGTTGCGCATTCTGCGGAGCATGGTCGATTCGCTGCGCCCGTGAAGGGGTTTTCCCTGAAACGCAGAAAACCCCCGTCCGGTAACCCGGACAGGGGTTTTCTCTACAATTAGTTCGGCGGCGTCCTACTCTCCCACAGGGTCCCCCCTGCAGT
>NZ_JBITLI010000014.1:0-232801 GCF_044465085.1 Streptomyces sp. NPDC049813
CCGATACGACAAACGCCCCGACCGCTACCTCGCCGCCGTCACCCTCGCCAGCACACTCATCTGGCTCGACACATGATCGACAAGACGCCCCCTAGACCGCGGTCCGGCTGGGCGCGGTCCCACTGGGCTCGGGTCCGGCCGTTCCGTCGCCCGCCGATCGTCTCCGGCCGACGTGAACGCCGCGGACGGCCTGCCTACAAGCCGACCCAGCCGAAGAGGCGCGGGTGCCGGGTCACCGACCCACACATGTCTCCAGGAACGGACGCAGTGTTCACACCTGGACTCGGGGTGCCTCCCTCGATCGGCGTATACCTGTCCTCGTACTGCACGCCGTCGGATCCCTCGGCCGTGCCCGACGGATCGTAGGTGGAACCGTACGGATCGGAGGTCAAGGTCAAACCCTCCGGGCAGGGAGGCCCGACCGGCTGCACAGCCCACCAGGCGAACCAACACAGGACCACACCAGCGCCCAGAACGGCGAACCGGCGGCGCGGGGAGGATATGAGAGGCGACGTCACCCCGAGATCGTACGGACCAGCGACAGCCCGCCGTCAGCCAGGCCCCGCAGCCCGGCTCGGGCCGACCGTCATGCAGGTGCGGGCGCGGCCCTCCCAGCCTTCTCGCCGCGCCCCTGCACGCACCTACCGGTCAGGGCGTGCGAGTGCACTGACCCGGCACCGGAAACCGTCGCGCAAGAAGCTGCGGCGCGCGATCTTTCCGTACGCTCGGGAACCATGGAAGCATCGATGCCCTTCATCCATCACTTGGGCGTCTTCGCGTCGGACTTCGAGGCGAGCGAGCGGTTCTACGCCGCTGCGCTGGAACCGCTCGGCATCACCGTCGGCTACCGGGCCGACGGCGTTGCCGAGTACTGGGATCCGGGGCGGGACACGCCGTCGCTGTCTCTGGAGCGCGCGGAGAACGCCGGTGCCGTCACCCGTGGACTGCACATCGCGTTCACGGCGGGCAGCCGGGAGGCGGTAGATGCCTTCCACGCGGCGGCAGTGGCTGTCGGGGGCACGGTCCGGCACGCTCCCCGTTCGTGGAGCGAGTATCGGGCCTACTGTGCGTTCGTCAGCGATCCCGATGGCAACAACATCGAGGCGGTTCACAAAGAGGGCCTTGGCCGGTAGCGGCCCGGTGGGGCGCACTGTCTGCGGTCGGCTCCCGGCACTGCCTGCGGATCGAGTGGGGGCTCTCTGAGGTGGACGTCCGTGTGAGCACGCTGACGAACCAGCTGAGCGCCCGACGGCAGTACGCCGGCACGCCGACAGGCAGGCACGCCGCGCAGGATTCGCTTTCAGTCGCCCTGTGCGCTCTCACTCAGTCGTCCTGTGCGCGCTGAGTCGACCTGCGCCAGATGTTCCGCCACCTTTGCCGTGAGCAGCTCCGGGTGTTCCCCCGGCAGGGCGTGGCCGCCCGGGACGCGTAGGAGGCGGGCGTGCGGGATGCGTTCGGCGAGGTCGAGTTGGTGGTGCGGTGGGACGAGCCGGTCGTCGGCGCTGGACAGGAGCAGCGTCGGGGCGGTGATGTGCGGGAGCAGGGCCGTCAGGTCGACGTCCGTGTCCGTCGCGGTCTGCCGGACGAACCCGTCCACGGCGCCTGTGATCAGCTCGGCGAATCCGGCCGCCGCCTGCGCGAACGTCTCCTCGTCCCAGGCGCGGAGCGTGTCCTTGCCGAGCGCGGTGAGCAGGATGAGCCGGGCCAGGCCGTCCGGGTCGGTGCCGGCCAGTTGCCGCCACAGGTCGAACTGGAAGGCCATGTGGGGGTCGGTACGCACCCATCCCGCGTGTGCGGTCAGCGAGGTCACCGCCTCCGGGTGCAGGGCGGCCGCCGCCGTCGCCACCACGGCGCCCAGCGAGTGGCCCACGAGGTGGAAGCGGTCCAGCCCCGCGTCCCGTGCCGCCGCGAGGACGACGGCCACCATGTCGGTCACGGCAAGGGGACCGCCCGGGTCGCGCGTCGCGCCCGAGCCCTGGAGGTCGGGGGCGACGATCGTGTAGCGGTCGCTCAACTCGGCCATGAGAGGGCCCCAGTTGTCCTGCGCGGTGGCTCCGGTGCCGTGCACCAGGACCAGGCCGGGGCCGTGGCCGCTGACGAGATAGTGGGCCTTGGTGAGACCGCCGGTGGTGGGGACGTCGATGTACGGCATGGGTGCCTCCGGGAGAGGGGTGTGCGGGTCGACGGGGGGTGGGTCAGTGCAGGTTGGTGAGGGCTGCGCGCAGGGCCGCGGTGAAGCGGTCGGACTGGTCCTGCTGCGACATGTGGCCCGCGCCCTCGATGACGGTGAGGCCGGCGCCGGGGATCAGCGCGGCGAGTTCGCGGGGCACGGACAGGGGGACCTCGGTGTCGAGTTCGCCGTGGAGGAAGTGGGTGGGCACGCGCAGCCCGGAGACGCGGTCGCGCGGGTCGTAGCCCGCCTGATCGGTGACGAGTCCGTCGATGCGGAAGGTCGACTCCAGAAGCTGGCGCACCGTCCAGTCGATCATCGCGGTGCTGACGCCGGGCCGGTACCAGTGCGGCACGAAGTCCGCCAGTGTGCCTGCCCGGTCGGCGCGCAGGTCCGTGAGCAGCTTGTCCATGGCGTCCTGGAGCCCCGAGAAGTGGTGGACACCCGAGTCGACCGGGATGATCGCACCGATGCGGTCGGGGGCGGCGAGGGCCGCCTCGACGATGAAGGCGCCCGCGATCGACGAGCCGATCAGCACCGGCTGGTCGAGCGCGAGGGCGTCGATGAATTCCAGTAGATCAGAGGCGAGTTGGGCGATGGTGTAGCCGTCGGCGGGGCGCTCCGAGCGCCCGCAGCCTCGCCAGTCGAGAGTGATGACCCGGTGATCGGCCATGAGGTCGGCCGCCTGCGCGTCCCACACCCGGCCGCTGGTCCCCCACCCGTGCAGGAACACCAGAGGGCGGCCCGCGCCGAGGTCCTCGTAGTGGAGTGCTGTGCCGTTGACCGTCGTGTACGCCATGAGAGGCCGCCTTCCGGGTGTGTTGAGGTGATGGGGAGATTCCACCGGACGGACGGCCGTCGACCAATGAGTGATCCGCTCCTAGACTCATCACGGATCGTGATGGATGTGGAGTCCGGGGGCTGGTGGCGCGTGGAGTTGCGGCAAGTGAAGTACTTCGTGGCGGTCGCCGAGGAGTTGCACTTCGGCCGGGCCGCCGAGCGGCTGCACATCGTGCAGCCCGCGGTCAGCCAGCAAGTACGCCGTCTGGAGCGGGAGTTCGGCGTCGAACTCTTCGACCGCAGCAAGCGGGCCGTACGGCTGACCGACGCGGGCCGGGCGCTGGTACCGCATGCCCGCGCGCTGCTCGCGGCCGAGCGGGCGATGGCCGACGCGATGGGTTCCGTGCGCGGCGCACAGGAGTCCACGTTGCGCGTCGGTACGAGTGTGGGGCTCGGCCTGCGTCTGGACGCCGTGCTGACCGCGCTGTCGGAGCGGGCGCCGCAATTGCTGGTCGAGCTGGTCAGCGGGGCTACCGCGACGCGACTTCAGCGGGTCCGGGACGGCGAGCTGGACGCCACGTTCGTGCGGGGTGCCGACCGCGCCCCGGGTCTGGAACTCCTGCCGCTGTGGCGGGACGAACTGGTCGCGGCACTGCCCGCGGCGCATCCGCTCGCCGAGCGGGACGGCGTCGACCTCGCGGAGCTGGCCGGGCTTCCGCTGCGGATCGCGTCCCGCGAGAGCAATCCTCACCTGTTCGACGCGGTCGTCGGCGCTTGCCGGGCGGCGGGGTTCGAGCCGGTCATGGGCCCGGAGTTCACCACGGACCAGGACACGTTGGCCGCGATCGCCTCGGGCCGGTCGAGCTGGAGCGTGTACTACGCCGCGCAGGCCGCCGTGCAACCCGCGCACCGGATCGCGTTCCGGCCCTTCACCGGCCCGGTGGCGGCGCCGTCCTTGCCGACGTGTCTGGCGGTACGCCCCGACCCACCGTCCCGTCGGCTTGTGGCGCTGCTCGATGCGTGCGGTGAGGTGGGGGACGGGACGCGGTAGTCGCGGCTGGTGCAGTCGTTCCGTCTCCGGTGCGGGGCCGGCCGGGGGCGCCTGAGCACCCTTGAGGGGGACATCCCCCGGCGCCGCCCTGCGGACAGTACCTCGGCATGTCAGGGGGAAAGCCGGATAGGCCGGTCCCCCTGCTGCTGGTGGGATGGTTGCCGACCGTCGGCGTCGGAGGCGCCACACGGTCGCGGGACGCGGTCTGAACGGCCCTGCTGAAGGCGTGCAACCAGAGCAGAGAAGAGTCCGTCATGCATGGGTTGATGAGACGTTGGCGAGGCATGCTCGCCCTGACCAGCCTGGCCACAGCCGTCTTCGCCGCATCGACCGCGCCCGGCGCGGCGGCGAGAACGCGACCGGCCGAAACGCTGCAACGGCAGGTGGACGCGATTCACGACACCGGGACGGTCGGCGTGCAGGCCGAGGTGGCGTCGGCGCAGACACGCGAGAGCGCCTACGCCGGTACAGCCGCGATCAACTCGCGGAGGGCGATGCCGCGGGACGGCAGGTTCCGGATCGGCAGCGCCACCAAGACCTTCACCGCCACGGTCGTGCTGCAACTGGTCGGCGAGGGGCGGATGTCCCTGGACGACACCGTCGAGCGCTGGCTGCCCGGAGTGGTCCGGGGCCACGGCAACGACGGCGGCCGGATCACCGTGCGGCAACTGCTGCAGCACACCAGCGGCATCCCCGACGTCGAACCGGAGATACCCGCGTTGAACAGTGCGGACGGCTATCGGGCCGAGCGATTCCGCACGTACACCCCCGAGGAACTGGTGGGTCTGGCGATGCGGCAGCCCCCCACGGATACCGGCTGGTCCTACTCCAACACCAACTACACCCTCGCCGCGATGATCATCCACAAGGTGACCGGACGGAGTTGGGCGCAGGAGGTGAGGGACCGTGTCATCCGTCCCCTGGGCCTGAGGGACACCAGTACGCCCGGCGTCTTCCCGTTCATCCTGGGTCCGCACGCACAGGGCTACGCCTCGTTCGACACGGGCACCGACGCTGACACCGGCACCGACGTCACGACGCTCAATTCGAGTATGGCCATCGGTTCCGGCTCGATCATCAGCACCGCCCACGACCTGAACCGGTTCTACGCCGCGCTGCTCGGCGGCCGTCTGCTGGCTCCGGCGCAGCTCGACGAGATGACGACCACCGTGCCCGCGCCTGGGTTGGGTGACGTGAGGTACGGGCTCGGTCTGGCCGAGATCCCGTTGCCTTGCGGGGGCAGCTACTTCGGCCACCGCGGCGAGCTTCTCGGCTACGTCACCTGGGGCGGCGCCACCCGAAACGGGGCGCGGGCCGCCGTGGTGTACGTCACCAGCGTCGGCGGCCACGACACCGAGGCCGACATGATGACTCTCGTGGGTCAGGAGCTGTGCCGGACGCGCTCTTAGCACTTCAACCGGCTCTGGCAGATGGTGATCCGACCGGGTACGTTCGGCGTCCGCGTCTCCTCAGCCGGCCGTGACCGGGCGCAGCACCATGAGGGACTCCCCCGCCACCTGGTCACGGCCCGCCACCATCGCGAAGCGGAACCGGTCCGTCTCCAGGCAGAGTTCGACGTCGTCCGGGTGGAATCCGTCGCGCAGCCCGGCGGCGAGGTCCGCGGCGGCGCGGGAGTCGCGGGCCCGACGGACGTACGGGGCCGGGTCGACCTTCTCCTCGGTCACGCGGCGGCTGATGTACTCCGCGCACGCCAGGTCCTCGTCGGCCCCGCCGTCCTCGCCGGTGACGACGAACGTCACCGGGCCGGTGCCCGCGGCGCGCAGGTGGCGCGCGGTCGCGCCCGCCACCACGAAGCTCGCGCACACGACGAGGGAGGCGTCCGCGACGGCCAGTGCGCCCACGGTCCCCGCCGTCGTCTTCTGCACCAATGTGCGGCCGGTGAAGTCACACGTGCGCAGCAGAGCCGGTGAGTTGACCGCGTCGAAGCCTGCTGCCGGGGCACCGTCCTTGAGTGCCAGCCACCCCGGGTGCCGCTCCTTGAGGGCCAGCGCCTCGGCCTCCGTTCCGGCCAGGACGATCTTCTCGACACCGCGGGAGAAGGCCCAGGCCGCCACGGTGAAGGCGCGCATGACGTCGATGACGACGGCGACGTGGGGGACGTCGGTGAGCTGGGGGATGCCGGTGAAGTGATGTTGCTTGGCGTGTGGGTCCATGACGCCATCCTGGGACACATGGCCCGGCCCCGGGGGCGGGTTCACCGCCGCACCTGGATCACCGCGTGCGTCCCGGCGGTCCGCCAACCACCGTCGGGCGCCGTCGCGTCGAGTGCCCGTTCCGTGGTCCCGTCGAGACCGACGACCACCTGCGACTTGAGTGTGCGCAGGGCGACCACCGGACCGGGAAAGTAGCCGGTACGTTCGGCGAACGGCGTGGTCGCGGGCCACAGCCGGTCCCCCACCAGGCGACGGTAGTTGAGGTCTCCCTTGAGGAGCGTGACCGTAGCGCGTGTGAAGTCCTCCCGCAGATCGGCGGGCATGTCCGCGTAGGGCAGCGGCGCGCAGGAGAACGGGTGTGCGCGCACGAGAAGGTGTCCGCTGCTCATCGCCTCCCACAGCCGGTCGCCCGCGGCGCCGGCGGCGCCGTCCGCGCCGGTCAGGTGGCGCAGGGCATCGAGGACGTCGGCGGTGGTGGCGTCGGAGACGTAGTAGGGGTGGGGCTTGACGTGCAGGACGACCCGGGCCGCGCGGCCATGGCGCAACAGGTGGTCGATGAGCAGCAGGTCGGGGACGAGTTCGCGGCCCGCGTTGTCGGCAACGAGGCAGACCGTGTGCGGGGTGCCGGTGGGCAGCAGTCTCCACAGCTCGTCCGACTCGTCGACGACGACGGGCGAGGCCCCGTCGTCGGCCGCACCGTCCGCGGCTCCCATGCGGAAGCCGAGGTCGGCACGGTTGCCCCACAGCGAGCCGTGCAGCAGTGCCGCGGCCTGCTCGTCGGCCGGCAGCGCCGTGAGCCGGTCCAGGGCGGCGAGTTCCTCGCGGGCCTCGGCCGTGCGCAGCTCCGCGAGTTTGAAGGGGCGGAACGGGTCGATGCCCTGCCACGGCCCCGGCGCGAAGTAGCCGACGGCGTCGAGGAGTTTGCGGTAGAAGAGGCTCTCGGCCCACAGGAACGGCACGTCGAGCCAGGGCTGCCCGACATACTCCCGCCCGCCCCACGCGTCCCACAGCTCACGTCCGGGGGCCGTGTCGGCGAGGGGCTCGATCACCCCGCCCGTGCTCTCGTCCAGCAGCGCGTCCAGGGCGGCCCGGTGCTCGGGCCCGTACGGAAAGGCTTCCCGTACGCGGCGGATCAGCGCCGGGTGCCGTTCGAGGAACACGCTGCGCGGGAACGAGCCGGGTTCGCTGCTCACGATGACGGGAGCGTGGTCGGACAGCATGGGGGCCTCGTCGTACGTCGTCGGACTGCTGCTCTGCGCGCAGCGGGACACCGATCGTACGTGCGTCGCCTGGGCGCGGTCCGGCGGCGCCTCGGGCCGCGTCACCTGATCGGCACGTGCGACTCACATGTGGCCGCCGTGACCGCGCCACGGGGGCGGGGGCCGGGATGGCCGGCGTGGGTCCCGGAGAGTTCACGTCTCGTGGGTCACCGACGTGGTGGATCTGGCTCGCCGCCTGCCCGGTCACTGCCGTGCTGACTGCCGTACTGACTGCCGTGTTGACTGCCGTACTGATCGTGCGCACCATCCGGCGCCTGGACATCGACCCGGCCCGCTAGCGTGGCGACTTCACGGAGTGCGGGAGGAGTGCACGGTGCTGGTCATGCCGGGGTGGCGGACGTCGACCATGGAACTGTTGGCCGTGGAGGCTGCGGGGCGAGGGATGCCCGTCAGGGCGGCGGAGGAGCCGGACCTTGCGGGTCCCGCGTATTGGTACGGGGGGCCGGTCGCGGGTGCGCGCCTCGCGAGGAGGCTGGGGTTCGCGCTGCTGGAGCCGACCGACACCTGGCTCGCCGAGCTGCCGGAGGAGTTCACCGGTCGCCGGGTCCGGGCGGGGACCGTCGCGGACGCGTGGGCCATCGACCGGCCGACGTTCGTGAAGCCGCCCCGTGACAAGTCCTTTCCTGCGGACGTCTACGCCGACGGTTCCCGGTTGGCCGGTGCTCTGGATCCGGCGACGCCGGTGCTGCTGTCCGACGTGGTGACCTTCGCGGCCGAGTACCGGCTGTTCCTGCTGGACGGCCGGATCGCCGCGGCGAGCCGGTACGCGGTGTTCGGCCGGCTCGATCCGCGGCCGCTGGGGGCGGACCGGGAGGGCCGGGCCACTGCCGCCCAGATCACGGAGTTCGCCGAGCGGCTGGTCGCCGCGGTCGGAGACACGTTGCCGAGTGCCGTCGTCGTGGACGTCGGGCAGCTCCTCGATCCGTACCGGGCGGGTCATCGGTGGGCCGTGGTCGAGGCCAATATGGCGTGGTTCTCGCATGCCTATGCCGCGGATCCGGGGCGGGTGCTGGACGTGGTGCTGCGGGCGGCGGGGCCTCGGGAGTCTCTGCGGGCGCGTGATCAGGCCTTCGCAGGGGTGTGACTGGGACGCGGCCCGCCCAGTCGTTTGGTCCAGGGCCGTTTCGACGGGGCTCGTTCGCACCCGGGGGCCGCCGATGGAGGCAGGGAGAGCGGCAGCGTTCAGGGGGGACCTCGGACGCTGACAGCTCGGACACGATTGCGTTTCGGGCTGGTGAACCACGCCGCCGCCCGCCCTCCCACCTGCGAGCGTGTGCGTATGCGCTTCGAGCCGAGTCCGCGCGCACCAGGCTTGCCGACGACCGAGGAACGGTCCGGCCAACCCTCAACTATGCGTGGCGACGGGTTCGAAGGCGGCTGCATCAGCCTCATCGCACTACTCATCGAGGTCCCGGTGGGCATCCTGCTGGGGCTGCTGATGAGTCTGCGGGCATGGGGCCCCGCGCATGAGCAGGCCGGGGCACGAGCGATGGACTGGGTGCCCGTCCTGTGGTTCGGCGGCTTCGCGGTGGGTGTCCTCGTGGTCGCCGCCGCCTTCCTGTGCTCGGCGCACCCTTGCGCGGCGGCCGTGCAACTGCTCTTGGCCGCCTTGGCGTTGCTCTGTGCCGTGAGTGCCTGGCATCAGGGTCACGAACGTGCGCACCCGGGCCCAGGGGTGACGTGCGCGACGAGGACGGGGGTGCCCTGCGCTCCCTCAGCTCCCGTGACCGGCCGCTAGTGCTCTGCCCGCTTGTGTGCACTTGGTTGCGCCCGTACCGAGCCTCGCGGGGAACTCGTGTGCGGCCGCGTCCTGTGTCTGCGAGCATGCGTCACCGTGGAGATCAACGACTTCGCCGTCCGCCGTGCGGTCGGCTCCGACGCCGCCGACGTGGCCGAGGTGTGGCTGCGTTCCTTCACGGCGGCACTTCCGAGCGTGCGCCGCGCGCATACGGACGACGAGGTCCTGTCCTGGTTTCGAGAGGTCGTCGTGCCCGACCAGGAGACATGGGTGGCGACGGTGGCCGACTCGGTGGTCGCGATGATGGTGCTGGACGGCGAGGACCTGGGCCAGCTGTATCTCGATCCGGTCTGGCAGGGCCAGGGCATCGGCGGACGCCTCGTGGACCTGGCGAAGCAGCGCCGTCCGGCCGGGCTGACGCTGTGGACCTTCCAGGTCAACGAGTCGGCACGGCGCTTCTACGAGCGGCACGGCTTCGTCGCCGGCGAGTGCACCGACGGTCACCGTAACGAGGAACGTGAGCCGGACGTCCGGTACGTGTGGCGCCCAGGAGAGGCCGGGCGCGTGCACCGCTAGCGGGGTCCGGCCTCCGCCACGCGCGACTGCCGTTCAGAGGCCGAGGCCCCCGGCGACCGAGAGTTCCTGTTTGGTGAATTCTCCCGTCAGCATCGGCATCGCCTTGGTGATGGCTGCCTGTGCTTCTGGGAGTTTCAGTGAGGCATCGTGGTGCTCCTTGGTCTGCCACACCTCGGTGACGTAGATCGTCACCTCGTCCTGGTCGCTGGTCCCCACGATGTAGAGGTCGCATCCCGCCGCACGGAGACCCTCGACGGCGCTCAACAGGAGGGCGACCACCTCGTCGCGTGCTCCCGGTTCACGAACTCAACCACCGACTATCGAACTCGATGCGTCGCGCGGGGCGTTGGGGGGACATGCTGGTCCGTCCCTGGGCGACGTCCTCAGCGCCCAGGGAGGTCATCGGGCTCGTCGAAGAGGTCGGCACACACCTGCGGCAGCGGACGCCCTGTGGCGAGCGCCTCGGCCCGCACACGATCCCGGCGGCGGCCGCGGCCGCCGCGGCGCCGCAGCGGCTGCGGGCACCGGGTCCTCGCCGTGCCGCCACGGAGTGCGCCACATCAGGTCCAGGGCCCCGATCGGCCGTCGGGCACCCGACGGTGTCAACGGCACCGCCTGTACGAGTGCCACCTGCGGGAGTTCCTCGCGCAGCCGGGAAGCGAAAACCGGCCAGGGTCAGCGACGAACGTAGAACGTCAAGTCTGATTGTGGTCCAGCGTTTTGATCCGGAGAGGGAAGGTGGTGATGCGCGCGGCAGTGTCGGCCTCCCTGCGGAATTCGAATGCGCACACGCTTTCGTCACGGATGGGGGATGATCGGCCCACTCGAAGGTTCGTTCATGGAGGTTTCATTCATGCGGCACACCCGCGCTGCTCTGCTCGTCGTCGCCACCGCTCTCGCTCCGGCCCTGCTCCTCACCGCACCGACCACCGCGTCCGCCCACCAGGCCGCGCCCGCGTCCGCCCGCGCGTCGGCGACCCCCGCCGCCGCGACGGCCGACACGTCCGACACGCCGGTGGACGACACGCCGGTGGACGACATGACGGAGGCCGAACTCCGTGCCGCCATCGCCGCCATCCTCGCCGACGAGGACAGTGGCCGTGGCGTCGTCCGCGAGGCCAACAAGGCCCTCGGCGGCAGCGTGGACGACATGCGCACCTTCCTGAAGACCGGCTACCGGCTGGCCCAGGCCGAGGACGACCGCGTCGCCGTGGTCCGCATCCTCAATCTCGCGCAGCAGAACAACGACGCACGGGTCGTCGCGGACATCAACCGGCTGCTGGACAACAACGAGCCGGACGAGATACGCACCTGGCTGGAGACCGGTTACGGGCCGGCGCTCTCCGACGACGAGGGGGTCGCCGTCGCCCGCGCCCTCTACCTCGCGCAACTGGGCCAGGACCGGCGAGTCATCAAGGAGACCAACCAGCTCCTCGACAACAACTCCCCGGCCGAGATCCACGCCTGGCTGGAAAGCGGCTACCGGCTGGCCCAGGCCGAGGACGACCGGGTCGCCGTGGTCCGCATGCTGACGGCCCCGGACCTCAGCGCGCCCCTGCGCGCCGCGATCAACGCGGTCCTCGACGACGGGTCCGCCGAAGCCGTCCGCTACTTCCGCGAGGTCGGACGGTACAAGATCACCGGCTGAGGTCCCGGACCGTCTTCGCGGGCCCGGACAGTCTGCGCGGGCCCGGGCCGTCTCCGAGGACGTGCGGGGGGTATGCCCTCCCGCACCGCGGTGAGGCAGGAGGGCGCGCGTTCCGGGCGGGCTGGGGCGTCGTTCTCGCCCCCGCGTAGACCACGTCGTGCGCCCTCTCACCGGGAGCAGCGCGACATGGTCTACGCGGGCGCGACCCTGTTCTCGGCCAGGAACGGACGCAACAGCCTGAGCAGGGCGTCTGGGCGGTGGAGCGGGATGATGTGGCCACAGTTCGCTATGACGTGCCCGGTGAGGTCGTCGGCGATCGGGCAGAGCTGGTGTTCCAGCGCAGCGCCTACGGGGTGGGCGCCCACCGCCATCGTCGGTACTGTCAGGCGGGCCGTCGCGACGGCCTGTTCGATCTGTGCCGCGCTCTCGGGCAGGGCCCGGTAGTACGAGAACGCGCGGCTCAACGCCCGGCGGCCTGTGTACGCCCGGACGAAGGCGTCCCGGAGGGCGGGCCGCACTCCCGCGCCGAGCGTCCCGGCGCGCAGGAACCAGTCGATGTAGGCGGCCTCGTGGCCCTCCAGCACGGTCTCGGCGAGACCCGGTGCGGCGGAGTGGAAGCCGAACCACCACGGCGGCCCCGCGGCCAGGAACTCCTCCGCGCCGGGCAGCCTGCCCAGCAGGGATTCCATGACGACCAGGCGCCGTACGAGTTCAGGACGGCGCAGGGCGAGGAGGAAGGCCGGGGCGGTGCCGGCGTCGATGCCCACCACCGCCGCCGAGGTCACGCCGAGCGTCTCGAGGAGGGCCGCGGCGTCCTCGGACAGGGTGACCGCGTCGTGCCCGGAGGTGGCCGGGCTGCTCGCGCCGAGTCCGCGGAGGTCGGGCGCGATGACGCGGTAGCGGCCGGCCAGGTCGGGCATGACGTCCGTCCACAGCTCCCAGGTGTGCGGGAAGCCGTGCAGCAGCAGGACGGCCGGGCCCGTTCCCGCGAGGGCGACGTTCAGTTCGACGCCGTTGACGGGGATGCGTCGCAGCTCGGCCACGGAGGCCTCCACGGGTGTGGTGAGGAATGGTGACCAGGTCACGCTAGGGAACTATGCTGGTCCGTCCAAGACGGCACTTTCCCTTCAGGTGGTGAGCCCGGGGTGACCACGGCGAGGCCCGGTGAAGCGGGTCGGCAGCGCGGAGAACGGGGTGACCTGCTGGACCCGCGGTGCCCGACGCGGCAGCTGCTCGACCGCATCGGCACGAAGTGGACGTCGATGACGGTCAAGGTGCTGGCCGAGGCGGCCCCCGGCGAGTTGCGCTTCGCCGAACTGCGGCGCCGCGTCCCCGGCGTCTCACAGAAGATGCTGTCCGTCACCTTGCAGAGCCTGGCCCGCGACGGTCTGGTCGTCCGCCGTGTGGAACCCACTGTGCCGCCCGCCGTCCACTACCGGCTCACCGAGCTCGGCCTCTCCCTCGAAACCCCGCTCGCCGCGCTGCGGCTCTGGGCCGAGACCCACATGCCCGAGATCGACCGCAACAACCGGCGCGCCGACGAATCACCGGCCGGGTAGGGCTCCCGGGGCTGCGTTCCCCACTCAGGCCGCGGTCGCCGCGTCGGGTCGCGCCGAGCTCGCCACGCTCTCCAGGAGATAGGAGTCCGCTGCGGCGAGGGCCGCCGGGACGGTACCGGCGCCAGTGAGGACGCACAGCGTGTAGGAGACGTCCGCCAGTCGGCGGGCGGTATCGGGGGACGGCTGTTCCTCATGCGTGATGCGTGCGGTCGCGTAGCGAGCGAGCAGAACGCGCAGGACAGACGGGGAGGGGACGATCATGATGACTCCTGGGGCGTGGGCGCGACGCCCGTGTGCCGGGCAGCCGGTCGAGCTGAGGCGCCTGTTGTCCCAAGCGTCCTTCGGGTTCCCGCGATCTCTCTGCCGAAACATCCGACGCGGTGGTGGTCCCCCGTCACGCGGGCCCGCCTGCTGACGGCCGCGACGGTGTACCGGGGGTTCGGGGTCAGGGGCGGCGCTGAAAAGCGGGTTCGGTGGGTGCGTGGCCGGTGACGCTGGTGACGAGTTCGGCGCACAGGTCGCGGAGTTTGATGTTGCGGTGCTGGGAGGCGGAGCGCAGGACGTTGAACGCCTCGTCGGCGGTGCAGCGCCGCTGGCCCATGATGATGCCGAGGGCCTGGTCGATGACGTGGCGCGAGCGCATGGCGGTCTGCATCTGGTCGGTGAACTCCTGCGCGTCACTGAGCCGCTGTGCCAGGGCGATTCCGCCGGTGGCCTGCGCGGCCAGGGAGCGCAGCGCGGCGAGGTCGACGTCGGCGAAGCCGTCGGGCGGGGCCGCGTAGAGGTTGAGGGCGCCTGCGGTGTCGGTGTGCGGGGCGATCGGCAGGGAGAGGGAGGAGCGGATGCCGCTCGAGAGGGCATAGGCGGGGTAGTCGCCCCAGCGGGTCTCCCGCAGCATGTCGGCGACGGAGATCTCCTCGCCCTGCCGCAGAGACTGCAGGCACGGTCCGTCGTCCTGGCCGTACTGCTTCTCGTCGAGCTTGGGCGCCACGGCCCCGAGGCTGACCACGGTGAGGGGCCTGCCGTCGCGCTCCAGCGTCACACCGACCCCGTCGCACGGCGTCAGCCGCGCGGTCGCCTCGGCCAGCGTCCGCAGGAACTCCTCCAGGGATTCGGTGTCCAGCAGCCACCGGGTGATGCGGGCACCGTCATCGACGGCGTCATCGGCGTGCATGTGGCATCCCACGCCAGGCCGGTCAGACGTTGCCGAGGTCGGAGGAGACCCAGTGCTCCGGGCGAAGGGTGATGATGACCGACTCTCCGTGGTTGGCCTCGGCGAACTCGACGTAGCCGTCGACCTTCTCGGCGGGCAGATAGCGCGAGGCCATCTCGACCAGGTGCGCGCGGGTGGCGGGGACCGTGGAGGTCACCGGGCCTTCCACGGACACGTAGCGGACGGTCGGTTCGAGGCGGTCGACCATGAGCGTGAACCGGCCCGACTTGGCGATGAGTTCGTGCTTGCGCGAGCCCTTGCCGGTGTGGATCCAGAGGTCGCCCCCGGGCGCGTACTGGTACCAGATGGGCACGGTCAGCGGCGCCCTGTCCTCGCCCGCGTCGACGGCGAGGGCGGCGATGTGCGGCTCGGCGAGAAACTGCTCGCGCTCTTCGCGGGTGAGGGCCATGGAACTGCTCCTTCGGAGGCGGGTGCCGTGCGGTGACGTCGTCGGGCGGTCCGGTCCAGTACTGCGCACAAGGCTTACGGCGCCCGCCCTATTCCGGCGCCGCCGAAACCCGGTCAGAACCGTTGCGTGGGGTGACGTGAGACCACTGTGGGGTCACGACGCCGGATTCCGGCGCAACCGTGGCTGTGTCGGCATGGTCTGCGCGTCGGGCGAGGTGGCGTGGACGGCTGCGGGAACGACACGTTCGGCCGGTCGAGGTTTGACGGCGCGGGCTCGCCGCCGTGACGGGCGGCCGAGCGTGTCTGGTGTCTCTGGTCGCCTCCCCGGTCGTGCCGGTGTGGTGGAAGTTCCGGGACTGGATGACGGACCGGGCTCGCCAGGCCGGCGAGGGGCTGAACGAGTCCCGCCGCGCGCGCGGGCGTGCACGAGGCATGTGAGTCAGCCCGGGGCGGACGGGCCCCGCGCGGCAGGCTATATACGTGGCGTCGTCCGACCGCGGCCGTCCGAAGGGCGTCGGTGCACTACGAGTACAGCTTCTCGCCCTTCGCCAGCATCGCCACGTACTTCTCGATCCGGCGGGCCCGGGTCTCGGCCCGCTTGGCGTCCTGGACCCGGTAGAGGATCGCGTAACGGTTCTGCCGGTCCAGGGTCTCGAAGAACGCCGCCGCGGCCGGGACGGCGTCCAGGGCCGCCGCGAGGTCGTCCGGCACCGTGGCGGTCCTCGAACCGTCGTAGGCCGCCTCCCAGCGGCCGTCCGCCTGGGCACGGTCGACCTCGGCCTGCCCCGCCGGACACATCCGGCCCTGCTCGATCAAGGCGGTCGCCGTCGTCCGGTTGACCTTGGACCACCTGCTGCGCGGCTTGCGTGGCGTGAACCGCTGGAGCCACCACTCGTCGTCGAACTTCGCCTTCTGACCGTCGATCCAGCCGTAGCAGAGGGCCTCTTCGAGTGCGTGGGCGTAGTCCAGCGCGACGACACCGGGGGCCTTCTTACGCAGCTTGAGCCAGATGCCGGGCGAGACGGCGTGGTGCTCGCCGAGCCATGCGCGGAACGCCTCGGCGGATGCGAAGGCGACGGTCTCCAAGTCCTGAGCCACCTCAGCAGCGAACCACATCCGGGGCACTGCCGCGCCCCCTTTCAGCGACCGACCGGGCAGCCCTCACCACATGGACAGCCACGGCTCGTGTCCCGGAAACCGCCGAACATCAGCCGGTCGGCGCAGCAACGAATCGTTCCACCGGGTGAAGGCCCGCTCTCAGAACTGAGCGGACCGCGTCCAGCTGCCAGTCTCAGTTGTCGTCAACGGACCTGCACACACTGCCGGTTCGGCCACCGCTGTCCACGGTTTGGAGTTCGTCTTGCGTCTTCGTCGCCTTGCCACCGGCACGCTCAGCGCCCTCGCTCTCACCCTCGCCTCCGTCGGCACCGTCACCGTCAGCGCCACGACCGCCGCGGCCAACCCCTGCGGCTTCTACGAGACCCACTCGGACGCCTACTACAACCACTGCACCTCGGACGGCTCCCACATCGTCATCGAGATCGACGACTGGGGGCCCAACAGTGAGCGGTGCGTGGGGCCGGGCGTGACCTGGATCGGCTCCGCCTCCGGCGTGGACGGCGCCTGGTACACCGGTCGCACCTGCTGACCCGCGGGCAGCAATCGTAAGCCGCGCGGGAAGCCGTCACGATGACCGCTTCCCGCGCGAGCGAGGATCAGAGAAGTGCGGACCACCGCCGCGTCGGGGTGCTCGAACTGGTGCCAGGCTCTCGGCCGTCCCGCTCCGGGACGCGCGTGGAAGGAGGCGTGCACCTGGGCGTCCCAGCCACGTGCCCGGCGCAGCGGACTCCGTACCCATGAACCCGCTGCCGCCCATGATCAACATCGTTCAAGGACCACCATCGCCGATGCCGAATCGGTTGATGTCCGTGTTCGTGGTCGGGTCGATGACCCAGCAGCGGGACGGTACCTCACCGGTCGTCGCGTCGGTTCTGTCGCGCCGTCCCAGGAGCACCTCGTCGCGGCCGTCTCCGTTGAGATCGGCCGTTCCCAGGAACTCGCCTTGGGTGTGGCCCGGTGCGTCCGGGCCGCCCAGTGTGCGCTGCAGCCGAAGAGAGCGGCCCCCAGAGACCCGTACGACGGTGGCACCCGACGCCGTGGGCACGATCAGGGCGTCGGGGGCGCCCGGACCCAGGTGGGCGGTTGCATAACGGCCGTAGCCGTTCTCGGTGTGCGAGGAGTTGGCGGGCAGGTCGAAGGTGTGCGCGGCCGAGCCGTCGCCCGGGTAGAGGGTGGCAGTGCCCGAGGTGTTCTGCTCGGTGGCGTCCAGTTCGTCGTTGGCGGTGCCGGTGTCCCCGATGACGAGGTCACGTGTGCCGTCACCGTCGAAGTCGCCGAAGGCGGTGCCGTTGCCGGCGCGCAGTTTCCGGCCGTGGCGCGCGAGGCCGTCACGGCCTGCCTCATAGCGGGTCGGGGCGGTCTGTTCGCCTTCGGTGAGGAAGCGGAACAAGAGTGCGGTGGGGCGTCGCTTTCCGGTTCGGTCGATGTCGTCCACAGTCAGTTCGCCCTCGTCGCTGGGGCGGGTCTCGCTCCGGTCGGGCACACCTGCGTGGTCGAACGGTCCGTACAGCACGGTGAGGACGCCCCGTTGGCTGGTGGCCGGTACACGGTTGAGGGCGAGGTCGTGGTGTCCGTCCCCGTCGAAGTCTCCGCGTACCGTGTTGCCGAGGTCGTGGACGTCTCCCGCCGCGCGCGGCACACGCAAGGGTGTGGCTTCATGGGTGGGCCGCGGTCCCTGCGGGCCTCCCCAGGCGATGCGGTCGCCGGCGATCCAGTCCGGATAGCCGTCGGAGTCGAGGTCGGCCGTGAGGATGCCGGTCCCGCCCAGATCCGCGTCACGGTGTTCCGCAGGTCGTGTCAGGCCGAGACGCGACCATGGGTAGACGGAGTAGCGATCGGGGTCGAGTCCCCGGCTCGATCCCCACAGCACCACTGGGTCGCCCCGTCCCGTCAGGGTCAGCAAGTCGCGGAACCCGTCCGCGTTCAGGTCGTCCGGGTCTCGGGTGCCGACACCGCGCGGAGCCGGGGCGGGCCCCGCCGCCGGCATGGCGAAGTCGCTCTGTCGCCCGCTCCGGGCCCCCTCCGGTAGCGACCGCGAACCCCGACGGCGGATGCCGGCAGGGCAACCACACCGTGCTGTACGGAAGTTCAGAGGTGGTACTCCCGCACAGCACGGTCGTGGTGCGCTCCGTCGGCATCCTTTGTGTGCCGTCCCGGACGGTCCGGTGGATCAGCCGGCCGGGATGTCTCCGGCTACTGCGGGGCCGCGGGGGACGACGACGGCGAGGGTGACGTCGACGGTGAGGGGCTCTGGCTCTTGGGCTCGCACAGCTTGTCCAGGTCCGCGGCGGGCAGCGTGGGGTTGAGGACCTTGATCAGTCCGACGAGGGCCTTGCACACCTCGACGGGGTCCTTCTGGGGCGCGCTCGGTGCGGCCCACGCGGCGGCGGGCGAGGCGATGAGCATGGCCAGTGCGACGGACACGGATGCTGCGGTTTTGCGTATCACGGGGCTTCCCCTTCATCAGCCCGGCTGTATACCGGATCGTCCTTCGATCGTGTCCGAGCCTGGCAGGAGCCCCCAGCCAGTCACCTCCAAACGGGTGATGAGCCGGCCTGGCGCCGTCAGGCCGCCCGGCCGCGCCTGCCCGCCGCGCGCCCCACGCCCCACGCCGCGGCCAGCACCGCCACGACGACCGCGAGCCCGACCGGCGAACCGGCCGGAGTCGTGACCCACGGCAGAGCCGCAGCGAGAACCGCCAGGACATGACGGGGACGGCAGCCCGGCGCGGCCGTCCGCAGCCCGAGTACGGCCATGGCCGGTACGAGTTGGCCGGCCATGCCCAGGCCCGGCGTGCTCTGCCCGGCCAGCGCGGCGGCGCAGACCGGCAGCCAGGTCGACGCGGCCAGCGCCACGGCCAGGCGCCGGTCCGTCCTGGCCGGTTCGGCGGCGCCCGGCATCAGCACCACGACCGCCAGCAGCGGCACCAGCCAGCCGGACACGGGCGCCCGAGCTCTCATCAGCAGCAGGGCGACCGCGCCGGTCAGGCGGGCGAGCGGCCAGCGGCCCGTGCAGGCCGACACCCCGGCCGCCAGCGTCATCACATACGTCACGAGGGCGCCGGTGGCAGGCCAGGCAGCCGCGTCCATGTCTCGTAGCGCATCGGTGGTCGCCGTCGTCGTCCGCGCCGCCGCGATCGAGACGGCGGCGGCGAGCGTGTACGGAGCGGCGGTCAGGGCGAAGCGGCCCAGGGGCTGCCGGGGAGAGAGGAACGTGCGGACGCGCAATGCGTGGGCGGCGATGTCCGCCTGTTCGCGGAGCCGGGTTCGCGTGTCCGTGCCGTCGGTGGCGTCCCGGTACAGCTGTGCGATCTCGGGGCCGTGCACGGCCCGGTAGCGGCGCGGGTAGAGGGCGAGGACCCGCGGGGCGGGGCGGGTGTGCGTCACGCGAGGGCTCCCGCCGGGTCGTCGCCCACGGCCTTCTTCAGCCGTCGGGTGGCCTCGCGCGCCGTGGCGGCGAGGCGGCGGGCCTCCTCGGCGAGGACCTGGCGGCCGTCGGCGGTCAGCGCGTATGTACGCCGCAGCCGGCCCTCCACCCGTTCCTCGGAGAAGACCTCTACGAGGCCTTCTTGTTGCAGGCGTTCCAGCGAGCCGTACAGCGTGCCGGTCCGCAGCCGCACGCGTCCGTGCGAGATGGCCTGGACTTCCTGGGCCAGGGCGTAGCCGTGCCGGGGGGCGTCGGCCAGGGCCGTGAGGAGGAGCAGGGTGGGTTCCTGCATGGTTCTCTTGCGTTCGACCATGATCCGAAACATACTCCGCTCGGCGGAGTATGGAAAGCCGCGTGAACAGCTTCGTCTGTCGGTCTTCATAGTCCGGCGGACGGAGCATATGCGGACGGGCTCCCCCGCGCCGCGGTGACGCGGTGCGGGGGGAGCCCGATGGGGGGTGGGGGTCAGCTGTACCGGGCGGCCTCGCGGCGTCGTAGGGCGACGTTGGTCAGGACGAGGCCGGCGATGAGCAGCGCGGCGATGATGGCGAGGATCAGCGCCAGCGGCCAGCCGGTGTCGGGCAGGTGGCCGGTGTGGTCGCCGGGGGGCGGGGTGCCGTCGGTCGGCGGGTTGTCGTAGGTGTTGGTGACCGTGACCTGGGCGGGTCCGGTAGGACGCAGGACCACGGTCGCGGAGGTGTCGTCGTGTCCGGCGTCCGGCCGGGCGGCGAGGGTGATGTCGTCGGCGCCGTCGCTGCCGGGCTCGGTGACGGTGCACTCGGCACCGACCGGGAGTCCGTCGATGCTCTGGCGGCCGGCACCGTCGAAGGTGAGCCGGCGGGGGTAGCCGTCCAGTTCCTCACCCCGCCACATGCAGTCCACCTCGATGGTGAACGGGCCGTGGTCGGCGCCCGAGGGGTCCTCGACCTTCTTGATGATGTCGAGGGAGCGCTGCGGGTAGTCGTTGGAGACGTCCACGATGCTCGGCGCGTCCCGTACGGTCTCCGGCTGGATGGTGATGCTCGCCGCGTTCTGCGGGCCGTCGGCGTTGCTGTTCGCGCCGTCGGTGTCGGTCTCCCAGACGCGGCAGACCGCACCGGCCGGGACGTTCTCGATGGTGACCGGGCTGCCGGGGGTGACGAGCGCGGTGCCGTGGCGTACGGACTTCGGTGCGCCGGTGTCGGGGGTGACCACGCAGTCGTACTCGATGCCGTAGGGGCCGACCTGGAAGCCGGCGGGGGCGCCGGTGACGGTCTTGGTGATGCGCAGGGTGCCGAAGACCATGCCGACGCCGGACTTGGGCGGCTCGGTCACGGGCAGGACCACCGGGTTGCCGCCGACCTGGGCGGTCTCCTTGTTGGCGAAGGAGTTCCAGGCCAGGGACGGGTCCTGACGGCTCCCCGGGTCGCTCAGGTCGGTCGGGGAGGACATGGGGAAGGAGAGGGTGAAGCCGTCGCCGGGCGCGAGGCCCGGGTCGAAGTCGATGTGGGCGTAGAAGGCGCTGTCGGCGGCCGACCAGTCGTCGGACCAGGTGGCGTCGGAGCAGTCGCGGGCGGGGGTGGGTACTTCGTCCCGGCAGGGCTGCTTGGTGGTGGTGTACTGCGCGCTCAGCTCACCGGGGCCGTCCAGGGTGACGGGTCCGGCCAGGTGCGGGCGCGGGTCCCATTCGGTGCCGCGGTCGCTGCCGCCGAGCAGCACGCCGGTGTCGCCGAGGAACGGCAGTACGTCCAGCAGGTCGTAGTCGATGGCGGGGTTGGTGCCGATGTTGTCGACGGTGATGAGCTGGCGGTAGTTCTGGCCCGGCAGCACGAGGGCGGTGCAGGGGTAGCGGGTGTAGATGGCGCCGCCGGAGTTCAGGTGCGGGCAGCGCGGGTCGTCGACGGGGATGTACTCGCCGGTCAGCGAGTTGTAGAAGCCGAGATCCGGGTTGCCGGAGACCCACTTGTCCGCGTCGAAGGCGGTGCCGGCCTCGGTGGTGAGGGTGGCGGTGGAGGTGCAGTAGTGACCGCTGCCGTAGTCCGGATCGTCGGTGACCTCACCCAGGCGGGGCGAGTCCTCGTCGCAGGGGACGTCGTGGCCAGGCGAGCCCGCGCCGAAGGTGTTGGGGATCTTGGTGCCGGCTTCGACGCCGCCCTTGAGCTTGACGTGGAAGGTGAGGGTGACGGTGGCGCCGGGGTACATCACCCAGCCGGGGAAGTCCCAGTGCAGGCCGGTGATCTTCCCGCTCGCGTCGCGGTCGGGGGTGAACGTCACCTTGGCGGGCTTCGCGGTGCCGTCGGGGGTGGTGACGGTGATCGAGTAGTAGCCGCTGTTGCCCGCCCAGTCCTCGTCGACGACCAGGTCGTCGGGGATCGGGTCGGAGATGCGCAGCGGGGCGATGGGCGCGTCGCCGGTGTTATTGACGGTCAGGGTGAAGGGCTGCGAGACGCCGGGCTGGACGACCGCGTCCTTCTCCTTGTCCACGTACAGCTTCGGCGTGCCGTCCTTGATGTTCAGGTCGGCGTCGGCGGGCGGGATGGTGAAGGTGCCGTGCTTGTCGCTGGAGCCCTTGCCGGTGACCGTGTCCACGAGGTGGTCGGGGATCTCGGTCTTGGGGTCGGAGCGCAGCGTCCGGCGGGGTTCGACGGTGAAGCAGACGGACGCGGTCTTGCAGGCGCCGTTGAAGGTGGGCGTGCCCTCGACGGGCACGATCTTGTCGCCGTTCTGGGAGCGGAAGGTGACGCGGATACCGCGGACGTCGGAGGCGTCGACGCCGGCGGGCAGGCCGGGGGTGTCGCTGCCGGTCCAGGTGCCCTGGACGATCTCCGGGTCGTCGCTGCCGCAGCGGGCCGTGCACACGTCGACCCTGACCTGGTCGGCGCCCTTGGGGAAGGAGACGCCGTCCAGGGAGACGAAGTCGACCGCGTCGAAGAAGTCGGTGTCGAAGTCGGTCGCGGTGAGCTGTCCGAGGTTGACGTTGCCCTTGTTGACGACGGTGAGGGTGGCGTGCACGTCGGCGGCGGGGCTGCCGGGGTAGGGGCGGGTCACGGTGGACGGGCTCAGGGCCTTGTTGAGGGAGGCCTCCGAGCTGGCGTCGCCGACCTCGGCGGTCTGCGAGCAGAACTCGTCGCCCAGCGGCTTGCCGTCGCTGGTCGCCGCGGCGCAGTTGCTGATGACGGTGCCGTCGGGGACGTCGTCACGGAGCTGGACGGTGACGTCGGCGTGGACGGAGGCGCCGACCGGCAAGCCGCCGGGGACGACGATCCGCACGCCCTTGGCCCGCTTGAGCAGGGCCGCGTCGTCGGCGTCGTAAGCCACCCAGCGGCCCGCGTCGGGGTCGTAGACCTGGAGGCTGTACTTCAGGTCGGCGGGCTTGACGGTCGCCTTGATGCCGGTGATGCGGACGGAGTCGAACGGGTTGGGGTCCGCCGTCGGGTCGACGGGGTCGCTGACGACGACGGGTCCGTCCAGCGGGACGTTGCCGCGGTTGGCGAGGCCGATGCCGAAGGTGACGGGCTGGCCGGGCGGGACGGAGGTCTGTGAGACGTCCTTGGTGCCCGAGCCGTCCTTGCGCGGCTCTTCCACGTTCAGGTTCGTGCAGACGTTGCCGGCGGCGCTGCCCGATCCGTTGGAGGCGTTGGAGGCGGTGCCGTCGGCGCAGTCCTTGACGCCGTCCTCGGCGTCGCCCGCGTCGGCCGTGTCGTTCAGTTTGCCGTGGACGTCGAGGCCCGCGGTGGCGCCCTGCTTGATGGTGCCCTTGCCGTCGGCGTCGGTGCCGGTGTACGTCACGGTGATGGACTCGGCGGGTCCACCGCCGGGGCAGCCGAGGGCGGTGGTCTGCGTGGTGGGCGGGGCGGTGAACTTCTTCGGCGGCAGCACCGTGCCGTCGCGGCAGGTGACGGTCAGCGTGGCGTCGGTGGCCCCGTCCGGGAACCGGAGCCGGGCCTGCGTCATGTCCGTCTTGTCGAACTCGCTCTCGGCCGAGGAGGAGGGTTCGGTGATGGTCATCTCGCCGACCGGGAACGGCGACGTGTTGGTGGAGTTGATCGTCGCCGTGATCCCCGGCTTCGTGCCGATGACGGCGGTGCCGTCGGCCGCCCAGTCGCCGTCGGTGTCCGAGAAGATCTTCTTGCTCATGGCGATGGACGCCACGTTGGGCAGGATGTCGTGGTCGGCGCAGGCGGCGGTGCCGTCGAGGTCCCGTCGGCGGGGGAAGTCGACGGAGGGGACCGCGCAGTTGTTCACGGTCTCGCGCTCGCTCGGGTTGATCGCCTCGCCGGTCGAGCGGTTGTCGTCGCGCAACTCGACGGTCATGTCGACCTGGGCGCCCTTGGCGTCCGGGGGCAGCGGCTTGCCCTCGGAGTTGCTGAAGGTGTAGACGACGCCGGTGATGTCGGCGGGGTCGACGCCGGCCGGGAGCTGGATGTCGGGCCCGGGGCCGGCCGGGCCGGTGATCAGTTCGTCGGGTGCGCAGCCGCCGCCCGGCTTGGTGCAGACGGAGACCTGTACCTGGTCGGCGCCGGCCGGCATCCGCGTGACCGGGCCGAGCTTCGTGACGTCGAAGTTGTCGAACAGGTCCGGGTCGGTCTCGGTGATGACGACCGAGTCGATGTCGGTGGCGGTGGACGAGGTGTTGGCAGCGCCCAGCGAGATCGTCGACTTGTCCCCGCTGCCGGCCACCGTGGAGGACGGGCTCCAGGTCTTCGTGCCGGTCACGCTCGGTTTGCGCGGCACCTTGACGGTCTGGGTGTCGGAGTCCTTGACCGTGTCGGCGTTGTCGGCCTGGGCCGTCGCCGTGTTGGTCACGGCGTCACCGTCGTTGAGGTCGGTGTCCTCCGGGACGCGGACGGTGATGACGATGTCCTGCGAACCGCCTGCCGGCAGTCCGACCGAACCCTCCGGGTTGGGCGGCGAGGGCAGTTCCTCGGTGAAGGTGGCGGTGATCTTCCGCGTCGCCTCGTCGTAGTCGATCGTGTAGTTGGCTCCGTCCCCCGGCACCGACACCAGCTCCAGGCCCGGTGGCAGCACGTCCTCCATCGAGGCGTTGACACATGCCTCGGTCAGGGAGGAGCAGGAGATGGTGATGCGGTAGGTGAACTCCGAGCCGGGGACCAGCGGGTCCGGGACGTCCACGGCCTCTTTGCTGACGGTGAGCTGCGCGGTGCCCGCGGCCCGGCGCGACTTCTCCCCCGCCTTCGCGGACCCCTTCGTACGGGGTTTCTTGTGCCCCCGCTTGTGGCTCTTCACGGTCCTGGGCTTCGAGGGCGAGACGCTGGGCGCCGCCGTCTTCGACGGGGTCGCTGCCGGGCCTCCGGAGGGCGACGCGGAGCCGGCGGCGGTCGACGCGCCGGAATCGACAGGTACCGGAACGGCCTGCCGGGGCGCCGAGGGCACCGGCGTCGGCACCGCCGTCGCCGAGCCGCCCAGCAGCAGGCTCTGCAAGAGGAGCACGGCGAGCAGCGCGCGCCATCTCGTCCGTCTCGGGTCCGGCACTCGCATCCGCATGTCTCCCATTGGTTCAAGGCATCGCGCTGCGCTGCTGACGCTTCGGGGTGACGTGCAGTCAGAACAGGCCACATCGAGGGTAATAAGGAGACAAAAACGGCTAGACAGACACGCTGGTGAGGACTGGCCCCGTCAGCCGTTCGCCTCGGGACGGGGTGAGGAAACATGCCAGGTGCGGGGGCGTGGGAGGTATGCGGCCGCGGGGTCAGGGGCGCAGGCGGGTGAGTTCTTCGGCGCGACGGTGGTCCTTGGGACGGTCCAGTGCCCGCCGCATCTGGATCAGGTCGTCCAAGGCGACGTAGCGGACGGTGAAGCCCGCGGGGTCGTGCGCGGCCGCCGCCCGGGACAGGCAGCCGGCGACGTTCAGCTCGCCCCAGAGCAGGGCGGGTGTGCACAGGTCACCGCTGACGCCGGTGGTCCGGTAGGGCGCTTGCGGGCGGCCGAGGTCGGGCAGGTCGGTGCAGCCGGTGGCGGTCAGGGCGACGCGCAGGGCCTCGGCCTGGGCGGGCGTGCCGTCCCAGAGCAGGTCGAGGTCGCCGGTCAGCTCCTGCGAGCCGTGCATGATCCCGGCGACCTGCCCGATGACCACGGCACACGAACCGGCCTGGTGCAGCGCTCGCAGGAGCGGGAACGGGTCGAAGCCGAGCGCGCCGTCCGTCGCGAACGTGCCGGCGATGTCGTCGGCCTCCTCCAGGTCGCGCCCGGTGGCGGCACGCTCCCGGGTGGCGTCGTGGATGCGTCGGACGGCCTGACGAAGGCGGAGAGCGGCGGGCTCGGTCATCAGCGCATTCAACAGCAGCTGCGGACGACACGTCGACGTGTCGGTGTGCCGACGTGCCTCAACCCCCCTTCGTACGCGAACCGCTGAGGCACCGTCCCGCATGGTGCCTCACCGGGTCAGGAGTCTTCGCACGCCCGAGACGGTCATGCGGTGCCAACGGCCGCTGTTGCGGAGCATCGCGTGATCGCCGCCGGAGACGCGGATCATGTCGGCCGTGGCGCCGGCGGCTCGGGCCCGGTGGACGAACGCCGCTGAGGCGTCCGGGTCCGTCACGCGGTCGTGGTCGCCGTGGAGGACGATGACGTCCTTGCCCGCCAGGTGGGCGACCGGCTCACCGGCCGGGCACCAGGGAGCCAAGGCCAGTACGGCGCCCACGTGCGGGTGCGCGGCGGCGCGCAGGCCGGCCCGGGCGCCCATCGAGTGGCCCACGAGGACCACCGGGACCTCGCCGACGCGCCGGGTGAGCTCCTCGATCGCGCGGTGGGTGTCTTGCAGGGGGTCGGCGGCGTCACCGTTCCAGCCGCGCACGCGGTAGCGCACCGACGCGAGAGCCACCTCGTCGTCGGGGAGCGCCGCGGCGACGGCTCGTACGAACGGTTCCATCCGGAGCGCGGCCAGGTGCCACGGGTGTGACGGTGCGGAGCTGTCGGCGCGCCCGCCGTGGAGGAACAGCACCGCGGCCCGCGTCGGGGACGGGATGCGCCGCCGCGGCCTGAGGGCGGCGGACGCTGCCGGGTGCCCGCGGAGTGCTCGCTCGTCGTCGCGGTGCACGTGGTCTCCTTGTCGTTTCGGACGGCGACCGTCGCGCGGTCGCCGTCCCGTTCATTGTTCGTCGCCGGTCGCCGGTGGAGTCGGCCGGCCGGCCCCGCGGGGTGGCAGGGGGAAGAAGCCGCTGGTGCGGGCCTTGTACGCGGCGTACCCGGGGCGGTCGGCCATATGGCGTTCCAGCAGTCGCTTTCCGCTGCCCCGGGTCAGGAGGAAGGTCATCACCAGCGGTGCGGGGGCCGCGACGGCGGCCGCGGCGGGTGAGTCGCAGGCGAGCAGGTACAGGCCCCACCAGACGCAGAAGTCCCCGAAGTAGTTCGGGTGGCGGGTGTAGCGCCACAGTCCGCGGTCCATGACGCGGCCCTTGTTCGCCGGATCCGCCTTGTACCGGGCGAGTTGGGCGTCGCCCACGGATTCGAAGAACAGTCCGACCGCCCAGAGTGCGGTACCGGCCCAGGCGGCGGCCGTCAGCGGCCCGGGCACGTACTGGGCGGCCTGGACGGGTAGGGAGACGAGCCAGATCAGTGCGCCCTGGAGCAGGTAGACCATGCGCAGCGCGTACAGGTCGCGGTTGCCGGGCGCCTTGGCGAGCAGCTTCTCGTAGCGCGGGTCCTCGCCGTGTCCGCGGCCGCGGCGGGCGATGTGGACGGCGAGACGTACTCCCCACACGGCGGTCAGTACGGTGACCAGGACGCGCCGCCCCGGCAGGCCCTCGCCCGCCGCCGCCCAGCAGCTCACCGCCGCGACCGCGGTGAAGCCGATGCCCCAGGCGACGTCGACCACACGGTGCACACCCTTGCGCACGGCGACGGCGAACGTGACGAGCATGACGGCGAGGGCGGCCGCCGCCGACCAGCCGAGGCCGGCCGCGAACGCGCTCCACGGGTAGTCGTTCACGGCGCCTCCAGCCCGAGGTACCAGTCCTTCGCCGTGGCCGGGGCGCCGCTGAGGCCCGTGGGCGACGGCCGCACGGCGAGGATCTGGTCGACGCCCATGCGCCGCTGCTCGAAGGCGAGGGCGCCGCCCACCAGGTAGAGCCGCCACACCCGTGCCTGCTCCTCGCCGATGAGGCGCACGACGTCGGCCCAGCGTTCTTCGAGCGTGCGGTGCCAGGCGTCGACCGTCCGCACGTAGTGCTCGCGCATCGACTCCACCGCCCTGACCTCCAGACCCGCCGCCTCCAGCAGGCCGACCGTCTCGCCCAGCGGCCGCATGTGCATGTCGGGGGCGATGTAGGCTTCGATGAAGGCGCCGCCGCCGGGAGCGGTGGCGCCGCGGGACATCTGCTGGACCAGGACCCGGCCGAGGGGGCGGACCATGCGGTGCAGGGTGGCGGCGAAGCCCGGGTACGCGTCGTCCCCGACGTGCTCCCCCATCTCGACCGTGGCGACGGCGTCGTAGCCGCCGCCTGTGATGTCGCGGTAGTCCTGGCAGACCACCTCGACCCGGTCGCTCAGGCCTCGCTCGGCCACCTGCTCGCGTACGTACGCCGCCTGTTCCTGAGCCAGGGTCACCGCGGTGACCTGCGCCTTGTACCGTTCGGCCGCGTACAGCGTGAGCGAGCCCCAGCCGCAGCCGATGTCGAGCAGCCGGGCGCCGGGCAGCAGCGCGAGCTTGCGGCAGATGAGCTCCAGTTTGGCGTGCTGCGCGTCGGCGGCGGTGAACTCCGGTGCGTCGTCGGCCCAGTAGCCGCACGAGTAGGCCATCGTCTCGTCGAGCAGCAGTTCGTAGAAGGTGTTGGACAGGTCGTAGTGGTGGCTGATGGCGGCGCGGTCGCGGGACTTGGTGTGCTGGGGTCCGCGCAGCCGGGCCTGGGAGTCGGGGGGCGCCGGGCGCGGGCCGACGGCGCCCAGGCGGGCCACGGTGGCGGCGGCCCGGGCGCGGTCGGCGAGGGTGAGGCGGGGCGGGTGGAGATGGCGTTCGCGGGCCGCGGCCCACATCGCGCGCAACCCGGCGGCCAGGTCGCCGTCGACGTCGAGTTCGCCGGTGACGTACGCCTGGGCGAGGCCCAGTTCGTCGGGCTGCCACAGGAGGCGGCGCAGCGCGCGGCGGGACCGGACGACGACCACGGGCCCGTCGGCCGGTCCTGTCTCGGCGCCGTCCCAGGTGCGCAGGCGGAGCGGGAGCGGTCCGCCGAGCGCGGTTTCGGCGAGAGCCGCGAGGCGGTGCGCGGCACCGGCCCGGGCGGGGCGGTGGGGGCTCATGGTGCGGGGTCCTCCTTGGTGAGCAGGTACTGCTGGACGTCGAGGTATCCGGAGCGGAACCCGGCTTCGGAGTAGGCGAGGTAGAACGTCCACATGCGGCGGAAGGTCGCGTCGAAACCGAGCGCGTCGGCCTCGTCGGCCCGTGCGGTGAACCGTTCGCGCCACAGGCGCAGCGTCTCGGCGTAGTGGGCGCCGTACCCGTCGCGCCGGGCGACGGTGAGGCGGGTGTGCTCGCGGACGGTGTCGGCGATCGCCTGGGTGGAGGGCAGCAGCCCGCCGGGGAAGATGTACTTCTGGATCCAGGTGTACGTGGTGGCGCTGGCCCGCATCCGCTCGTGCGGCATGGTGATGGCCTGGAGGGCGATCCGGCCGCCGGGGGCCAGGCGTTCGTCGAGGGCGCGGAAGTACGCGGGCCAGAACTCGGCGCCGACCGCCTCGACCATCTCGACGCTGACGACGGCGTCGTAGGTGCCGCGCGCCTCGCGGTAGTCGCACAGCTCCACGGTGACCCGGTCGGCGAGGCCGGCCGCGGCGATGCGGGCGCGGGCGAGGTCGCGTTGTTCGCGGGAGAGGGTGAGCGAGGTGACGTGGGCGCCGCGGGCGGCGGCGCGCAGGGCCAGTTCGCCCCAGCCGGTGCCGATCTCCAGGACCTTGCTGTCCGGGCCCACCTCGGCGAGGTCGAGCAGCCGGTCGATCTTGCGGTGCTGGGCGTCCGCGAGCAGGTCCCACCGTGCGGGCAGGGCGCGGAAGACGGCCGAGGAGTAGCTGAGCGTCTCGTCGAGGAAGAGGGCGAAGAGGTCGTTGGAGAGGTCGTAGTGGTGGCTGATGTTGGCGCGGGAGCCGGTCGGGGTGTTGCGGCGGGCGGACGGCTGGCGGGCCGCCCAGAGTCCCCGCAGCCGTTGCAGGGGGGCGGGGACCAGTTCCGCGGCGTTGGCAGCGAGCACGGTCAGCGTCGCGACCAGGTCGGGGGCGTCCCACTCCCCCGCCATGTACGACTCCCCGAACCCGATGAGCCCGTGCTTGCCGATGCGGGCGTGGAAGGCGTCGGGGCGGTGCACGGTCAGGAGGGGCCCGCCCCTGCCCAGCACGGGAGCACCGGTGAACCGCGCGCGCAGCGGAAGACGCCGGAGGGCGTGCCGGACGACGGCGGCGGCGAGCGCGGTACGGAGGCGGTGCCGTCGGGGCGGGGCGGCGACGTCGGGCCAGCGGGTCGCGTCCACGGGGGCGGACTCGGCCGGGGTGGCCGGAGTGCCCTGTCGTGCGGTGATGTGGTGGGCCTCGCCGGTGGTCATGAGCGGTCTCCGGTCGGGTGGTCGGAAGAGTGGGGAGGGTTGGGAGGGCTGGAGGGGCGGCGGGCGTCGGGACGGTCGCGGTGACCGGACCGGCCGGGACGGGCAGGACGATCAGAGTGATCGGCGAGATCGGGATGGCGGGGGCGAGCGGGACGGCCGGAAGGGGCCAGGAGGCTGGGATCGCCCCGGCGGTCGGGGGGATAGGCGAGATCGGCGTCGTCGGGGTGCGCACGGCTGCAGGGCCCGATGCCAGGGTGACCGGTGGATTCGGGATCGTCAGGGTGCGCACGGCGGCCGGGTCCGATGCCAGGGGGAGCGGCGGGTTCGGGATCGTCGGGGTGCGCACGGCTGCAGGGCCCGATGCCAGGGTGACCGGCGGGTTCGGGATCGTCGGGGTGCGCACGGCGGCCGGGTCCGATGCCAGGGGGAGCGGCGGGTTCGGGATCGTCGGGGTGCGCAGGGCGGGTGGAGTCGGTGTGCCCGGCGAGGCCTGCGGGGTGGTCGTGGCCGTCGGGGGCCCCGGCGCAGCCGTTCGCACCGGGGCGCGGCTGGAGGGGCAGGCCGCGTGCGTAGAGGCGCAGGCCGTGCAGGCGGATGGCCGCGGACACGGCGAGCGTCGACCACGGCCGGCGCAGCGCCATGGCCAGCAGTGTGCGCGTGCGGAGCGCGTGCCGGGAGCCGCGGACGGTGGCGGTGAAGGGGCGGTTGCCGTCCCGTTCCAGGTGCACGGTGAGGTCGAGCCGGTCTCCGGGGGCGGGCAGCCGCATCCGGTAGCGGCCGTCGACGGGGAAGAACGGGGAGACGTAGAACTCCTTGCCGACCACCGCGCGGCCCGCCCCGTCGGGGTGCAGGAGATAGCAGTGACGTCCGCCGTAGGTGTTGTGGACCTCGGCGACCACGCAGCGCTCGGTGCCGTCGGGGTCGTGACACCAGTACAGGGTGAGCGGATTGAACACGTATCCGAGGACACGCGCGTGGGTGAGCATGACGACCGGGCCGCCCTTCAGGTCCACCCCGTGTTCGGCCAGGAAGGCGTCGAGTCCGGCGCGCAGGGACGATCCCGCCCCGTCGAAGTGGTCGCGTGCCTCGAAGCGCGCCAACGGCCGGACGAGCAGCGGCACGCGCGGTGGCCGGTCGGGGTCGATCAGCCACATGTAGGTGCGATGGCGCAGCGCGTACCGCAGCGGAGCAGTGCGCACGTGGGCGATGTCCACGCTGTACAGCGCCGGTGCCGCGCTCACCAGCGCACCCCGAGCGACGCGGCGGCCTCGACGCCTGAGCGGCAGCCGTCCTCGTGGAAACCCCAGCCGTGGTAGGCCCCGGCGAACGCGATGACCGGCGAGTTGAGCTCGGGCAGCAGCGCTTGGGCGGCCACCGACTCCGGAGTGTAGACGGGGTGTTGGTACTGCATGCGGGCGCGGACCCGCTCCGGGGCGACGCGGTCCTCGCCGCCGAGGGTGACCACGTACGTCTCGGACGCGTCCAGGCGCTGGAGCCGGTTCATGTCGTAGCTGACGCGTACGGGGTCGGCGGTCCCGGGCGCGCAGGACGGCATCAGGTAGTTCCAGGACGCCCGGGCTCCGCGGGCCCGCGGCAGCACACGTGTGTCGGTGTGCAGGAGAGTGGTGTTGCGGGAGTAGCGGAACGCGCCGAGGACCTCTTTCTCACGCGGGGTGGCGTCGGCCAGCATGTGCAGCGCCTGGTCCGGGTGGGTGGCCACGACCACCGCGTCGTAGGACCGGCTGGTGCCGTCCTCGGTGGTGAGGCGGACGCCGTCCGGGTGCCGCTGCACGGCGCGCACCGGGGTGCCCGTGCGCACGGTGTGGATGCCGCGGGCGACCCGCTCGACGTAGCTGCGCGAGCCGCCGGTGATGGTGCGCCAGGTCGGTGACCCGCTGACCGAGAGCATGCCGTGGTGGGCCAGGAACCGGAACAGGTACCTCGCCGGATACCGCTGCGCGGTGACGTCGTCGCAGGACCACACGGCCGCCACGACGGGGGTGACGAAGTGGGTGCGGAAGTAGGGGGAGAACCCCTCCCGGTCGAGGAAGGCGCCCAGGGTCAGGTCGGAGCCGGGTTCCTCGGTGAGCAGGCGTCGCGCGGCCCGGTGGAAGGCGGGCACCTGGGCGAGCAGATGCAGGTAGCGCGCACGCAGGGCGTTGCGCGGCCGGGCGAACAGGCCGGACGGGCCTCGCGCTCCGGCGTACTCCAGGCCGCATCCCTCGCACCGGACCGACATGCTCATCTCCGACTCCTGGGTGGCGACGCCGAGTTCGGCGAACAGCCGCAAGAGGTTCGGATAGGTGTGCCGGTTGTGCACGATGAAACCGGAGTCGACGCGGTGCCTTGCGCCGTCCGGCGACATCAGGTCGTGGGTGTGGGCGTGCCCGCCGAGCCGTTCGTCGGCCTCGTACAGCGTGACGTGGTGGGCGCGCGCGAGCACGTGTGCCGCGGTGAGTCCGGCCACGCCGCTGCCGATCACCGCGGTGCGCCGCACGGACTCCCCGGGTCCCCCCGTGCCGCCTCCCGCATCGCTGACCATCGCCACTCCCTCCACCCGACTGCGTACGCGCTCTCATGGGGTATTCGGAGCCGGTCACGGGTCGGATTGGGATCGGATGATCTGTTCTTCCCGCCGGTCGCCGCGCCGGCGCCGTGACAGACCCCGACCGCGTGGCGGGAGCGCGCTCGGAAGGCGGGCGACACACGGAGCGGGGCCACGGTCCGCGCGGAGTCCGTCGCTGCTGAGAACCTGGCGGCGCGCCCGCGCACCGCCGACGGTGTGAACGGACCAATCCGCGCGCACCGCCAGAACGGATTCCCGTCATGGACCACGACGCACGACCCACGCCGTTGCACGGCGTCCCCCGACTGTCCCTGGGTGCGCTGAGCGGGCTGCTCGCCGGCTACGCGGCCATCGCGGTGGCCGAGCTGGTCTCGGCGGCCGTCCGCCCCGAGTCCGGCCCCGTCATCGCGGTGGGCGGGGCGGCCATCGACCGGACGCCACCGGCGGTGAAGGACTGGGCGATCCAGAAGTTCGGTACCGACGACAAGCTCGTCCTGCAGCTCGGGATCCTCGCCGTGCTGACCGTCCTGGCCCTCGTGGTGGGGGCGCTGGCCACGCGGTGGCGGCTGCTGGGCTCGCTCGGCGTACTCGCCTTCGGTGTGATCGGGGCGGCGGCCGCGACGAGCCGGCCCGATTCGTCGAGCGTCAGCGACGCGTTGCCGTCCGTGGTCGGCGCCCTCGTGGGAGCCTGCCTGCTGTACTGGCTGATCGGGAAGCTGGGCCGATCCGGGCGCGCGGCCACACCGGCGGCCCCGGTCACGGGCCCCGGGGCGACCGCCGACGACGACGGCGATCCGGCGCCGGCGCACCCCCAGGACGAGGGATGGGACCGGCGCGGCTTCATCCTCACCGCGACCGCGGCGGCGGCCGCCTCCACCGGCGCCGGGCTCGCCGGGCGCGCCCTGAACGGTTCGCAGGGACAGAACGCCGTCGCCTCCCGCAAGGACGTGGTGCTGCCAGCCCCCTCCTCACGGGCGGCGGCCGTGCCGAAGGGCGCGGCCCTGCGCGTCAAGGACATCAGTCCGTACATGACGCCGAACGGCGACTTCTACCGTGTCGACACCGCGCTGGTGGTCCCCAAGGTCGACGCCACCCGCTGGAAGCTGCGCATCCACGGCAAGGGGGTCAGCCGCGAACGGACGCTGTCCTTTGACGACCTGCTGAAGATGCCGCTCGTCGAGCGGAACATCACCTTGACCTGTGTGTCGAACGAGGTCGGCGGCCCCTACGTGGGCAACGCCCGCTGGATCGGCGTCCGGCTGGCGGATCTCCTGGAGGAGTGCGGTGTACGGCCCCCGTCGAAGGGCGGTCCCGCCGATCAGCTCGTGGCCCGCTCGGTGGACGGGATGACCATCGGCAGTCCGGTCGACGAGGTGATGGACGGCCGCGACGCCCTGCTGGCCGTCGGCATGAACGGCGAACCCCTCCCCTTCGAACATGGTTTCCCGGTCCGCATGCTCGTCCCCGGCCTGTACGGATATGTGTCGGCCTGCAAGTGGATCAAGGACATCGAGCTCACCACATTCGACGCCTACGACTCGTACTGGGTCAAACGGGACTGGGCACAGCGTGCCCCCATCAAGACCGAGTCCCGGATCGACACCCCGAAGCCGTTCGCGCGCCCGAAGGCCGGCACCGTCATGGTGGCCGGGGTCGCCTGGGCCCAGCACCGCGGCATCGACAAGGTCGAGGTCCGGGTCGACGACGGGCCGTGGGAGGAGGCGCGGCTCGCCGCGGAGGACACCCGGGACACCTGGCGGCAGTGGTCCTACGCCTGGCAGGCCGGCAAGGGCGGCCACACGCTGACGGTCCGGGCCACCGACCGCACGGGCGAGACCCAGACGGAGAAGCGCACGCGGACGATTCCCGACGGTGCCTCAGGATGGCACTCCGTCGTGGTCACCGTCGACTGAGCGCAGCCGCGCAGTCGACGACGGCACCTGGGCGTGTCCGGTTCTCCGGTCACGCCCAGGTGTGCGTCCGCCGGCGGGTCAGCCCACCGTCCACTTCTGGTTCGCGCCGCCCGAGCAGGTCCAGATCTGCAGCCGGGTCCCGTTGGCCGAGTTGTTGCCCGTCACGTCCAGGCACTTGTTCGCCTGCGGGTTGACGATGTCGTTCGCCCCGCTGACCGCCCACTTCTGCGCGGCCGTGCCGTTGCAGTCGTAGAGCTGGACGGGGGTCCCGTCCGCGGTGCCGGCGCTGGCCACGTCCAGGCACTTGCCGAGCGCGCGGATCGTGCCGTCGGAGCCGACGGTCCACTTCTGGGCCGCGGAGCCGTTGCAGTCGTAGAGCTGTACGGGGGTGCCGTTGGCGGAGTTCGCCCCGGCGACGTCCACGCACTTGCCCGCGAGGCCCCTGATCGTGCCGCCGGCGGGCGTGTCGGCGGTGGTCACCGACACCGAGTCCACCACCAGCTGGGCGGGGAAGGCGGTCGAGCTGTTCGGGTCGCCCGGCCAGTAGCCGCCGACCGCCAGGTTGAGGATCAGGAAGAAGGGCTTGTTGAAGGCCCAGGTCTTGCCGCTCACGTCGGCGGGCGTACGTGTCTGGTAGACGACGCCGTCGACCGACCACTTGACGGAGTTGGGCGCCCAGTCGACCGCGAAGGTGTGGAAGGCGTCGGCGAAGGCCTGGCCGCCGGGCAGCGAGTATCCGGCGCCCACGCCGGCCGAGCCGGAGTAGCCGGGGCCGTGCAGGGTGCCGTGGACGGTGTTGGGTTCGAAGCCGACGTTCTCCATCACGTCGATCTCACCGGAGTTGGGCCAGCCGACCGACCCGATGTCGGTGCCGAGCATCCAGAAGGCGGGCCACATGCCCTGGCCGCGCGGGATCTTCATGCGTGCCTCGACGTGCCCGTACTGGGCGCTGAACTTGCCCGAGGTGTTCAGCCGGGCCGACGTGTACTGGCAGGTGCCGTACCAGCACTGGTAGTTGGCCGGGTTCTCCTTCTTGGCGGTGATCACCAGGTGGCCCTGACCGTCCAGGGCGGCGTTGTTGGTACCGGACGTGTAGTACTGGCGCTCGTGGTTGTTGACGTTGTCGCCGGTCTCCAGCGTCCACCTCGACGAGTTGACCGCGCTGCCGGCGGCTCCGTCGAAGGTGTCGGAGAACGTCACCGCGGCGGCGGCGGCGGTGGCAGTGGCGGTGGCGTCCGATGGTTCCGCGCGGGCGACGCCGGTCGCGGCGGACGCGACCAGTGTGGCGGACAGAGCGGCGAGCAGACATCTGCGCAGCAGGCGTTGGGGGGCCACGTCTCAGTCCTTCCTGGGCGGCAGGCACGAGTGAGCCGGCCGAGGTGGAGGTGAAAGCGTTCGCCTGTTGATTTAAGGAGTGAAATAAGGGGGCGTCAAGACGCTGGTACGGACCAGATACGGCCGTTGAGGGGACGTGCCGCAGCGTTGCGGACCGTGCCGCTCAGGCGGCGAGGGGCGGTTGGAGCGCCGCGAGCAACCAGTCGTGCGCCATGCCCGGGGTCGGCTCCGCACGACCGCCCTCCGGCGTGCGCACCACCGCCACCTGTTCCCAGTAGCCGTCGAGCCGTGGGTCGACGGCCAGTTGCCCGGCCAGCGCGCGGCGGAACACCGCCGTGTCCCGGGCGCCCATCACGGCCGCGTACGTGGCCACGAAACAGTCGAGCGCGTCACCGGCCTCCGGGTCGGCGCCCGCGCGCATCCGCGGGGCGGCGAGGTCGTAGGCCTCCGCGAGTCCGGCGTAGAGCAGGGCGGACTCGCGCGCGCCCGCCGCCCGGTGCGCGGCCGGCTGCGTGGGCCGCGCCGCCGGGCCGGTCGGGCAGGGGCGCGTCACCAGGGCGCAGAGCCGGGCGAAGGCGAGCACCTGGGCCGGTGACGGGGCGTCGGGCGGCTGCGGAACCGCCGCGTCGAGGAACGCGGCCCGTGCCTTCGGCGGCATCCGCGGCGGCAGCCAGGCCCGCCAGAACCGGGCCAGCGGCGCCGTGCTCGGCGGGGTGTCCAACGCGCCGACGAGCCGCAGCCGCTCCGCCCGCTCCGCCGGTGCGGACTCCTCGACGAGTCGCAGGGCCGACTCCTGCCAGCGCAGCGCGCTCATCCGCGAGCCCAGCGTGCGCAGCTGCTCCGCGACGGCGTCCTTCAACGCGCCCTGCGCGCCCGGCTGTTCCTCGATGACGCGGCGCACCTGCGGGACGGGCAGGCCCAGGTTCCGCAGGGAGCGGATGAGGTCGAGCCGGTCCAGGGCGTCCGGGGCGTAGCGGCGGTGCCCGCCGGCGCTGCGCGTGCGCTGGGGCAGCAGGCCCTTGTCGGAGTAGAAGCGGACGGTCTTCACGGTGGTGCCGGCCCGCTCGGCGAGCTCCCCGATGGTCCACAGGTCGTCGTGGGACGACGTGGGACCCGGCGCGGGTCCGGGGTCCGGCTCGGGCGACAGCGGCACTTGAACCTCCCTCAGGGGGAGTTCCTAATCTACCGGCCACCGCGGCGGGCGCAGGAACCGGGCGCGGAGGGCGACGGCGTTCACGAGGAGTGTGGGACATGACGGAGTTCGTGCTGGTGCCGGGGCTGTTCACCGGACCGCGGGCGTGGCGGGCCGCCGCGGAGGAGCTGACCGCCCGGGGTGCCAGGACGCACCTGGTGGATCTCGGGCCCGCGGCCGATCTGGAGGAGCACATCGCCCGGGTCGTCGAGTCCGTCGACGCGATCGGTGCGCCGGAGGGTGAGCGGGACATCGTCCTGGTCGGGCACGACTACGGCCTGCACCCGGCGGTGGGCGCGGCCGACCGGCGCGCGGACCGGGTCGCGCGGATCGTCTACGTCGACACGGCCCCCGTGCGGGACGGCGTGCCCGCGCTGGCGGCCCTCGCCCATCAGGAGGTGCGCGAGCGGCTCGCAGCGGGCGACACCACGAGTGGGGAACTCCCGCCGCCCGCGCGGGAGGAGTGGCAGCGCTGGGGCAGCACGGCAGGTCTGTCCGACGCGGATCTCGACCTGTTGACCGCGTCCGCGGCGGCCCAGCCGGTGGGTACGCTGACGCAGCCATTGCGGCTGACCGGCGCGGCGGAGCGCCTTCCCAGTACCGGGGTGCTCTGCGCGGGCAGCGGGGCGACCCTCGACACGCTGCGCATGCTGGTGAGCTTCGGTGATCCCGCGCTTGCGGCGCTGGCCCGGCCCGACATCACCTTCTTCGAACTGCCCACCGGGCATTGGCCGATGCTGTCGTGCCCCGGTGACCTGGCCGACGTGCTGCTTGCCGCCGCCGCGGGGGAAGGGGACTGCCTTGTGGTGCCCGAGGGGGCGCCCGGGGCGGGGGCGGGCGGGGTGCCGGGAGCGGCCTCGGGTGGGGTGGAGGGAGCGGCGTCGGGAGAGACGCCGGTTACGCCTGCCTATCAGCGTCCCTTCCTCTTCGACGTGCCGCCGATCGTCCGTGAACGGCGCGGCGCCATCGATCTGTACGTGCCCGAAGACGCGGCGACGGCTCCACGGCCCGCGATCGTGTTCGTGCACGGTGGTCCGGTGCCCGCCGGGGTCGAGCCCACTCCGCGCGACTGGACGACGTTCGTCTCCTACGGGCGTTTCGCCGCCGGGCAGGGCGTGGTCGGGGTGACGCTCGACCACGGCTTGCACGAGGTGAGCGCCTATCCGACGGCGGCCGCGCACCTGGCCGCCGCGGTGGCCGAGGTGCGGGCCGATCCCCGCGTCGACGCGGAGCGGATCGCGCTGTGGTTCTTCTCGGGCAGTGGCCCGATGGCGGCGCCGTGGCTCCGCGAGCAGCCGTCCTGGCTGCGCTGTCTGGCCGCCTGTTACCCGATCATGCGGCCGCTGCCGGGCTGGGGTGCGGACGATCCCCGGTTCCGGCCCGCGGAGGTGGTGGCGCGAGGCGGGACGCCGCCGTTCGTCCTCGTGCGGGCCGGCCTGGAGGCCTCCGCGATCGCGGCGACGGTGGCCGAGTTCGTCACGGCGGCGGAGGCGGGCGGAGCCCCGCTGGAGGTGCTCGACGTGCCGGACGGCCACCACGGCTTCGAGGGCCTCGACCACACCGAGAGCGCGCGCATGGCCGTGCGGGAGGCGATGCGGCGGGTGCTGGAACATCTCGGGCGCGGGTGACGCGTCCGGCTGCGCGGGGTCAGGCCCGGCACGGGCATGTGGCAGGTCCGTCTGCGCCGGGGTCCCGTCGGCCACGGCCGGGCGACCCCTCCACCTGCGCCGCGTCAGGCCCCTCCCGCCGGCGCCGTGCAAGCCTCCGCGATGGCCCGCGTGTCCCAGTAGAACGGCCGGACCTCAGTGATCTGTCCGTGCTCGACCTTGATCGCTTGTAGCAGCGGGAAGCTGAGTTCGCGGCCGGTCGCGTGGGCCCGCGCCCGTATCTGGGTGTGCACCACCGCGGTCTCACCGGTGGCGAGGAACTCCTGGTCCACCATGGTGAACTGCTCCCACACCTCCCCCATCCGCAGGAAGAACCGCGTCATGCCGGCGTGCCCGCGCCAGACGCCGCCGTAGGGCAGGGCGTCCGCCTGGTAGAGCGCGACGTGCGGCGCGAAGAAGGGGGCGAGGAGGTCGAACGAGGCGTCGCCGGGGCCGCCGGCCGCGAGGTACCGCGCCTCGGCCGCGTACATGCCGGTGAGGACCGTCAGGGAGTCCGGAGGGGATGACATCGTCATGCCGCCAGCATGGTCAGCGGGGCTGACCTGGTGCTGGCGGCAATCGGACGTCGTCGTGCGGCCCGCTGTCCCTACCGCGCCGTGGCCTCGTGGCTGAGGTCCACGTCCGCGTCCCGCGTGCCGGCGCCCGCCACGTGCAGCGCCAGGGCGCGCGGGGCGTAGCCGCCGGCGATCACGGTGTAGTCGCCGGTGTCGAGGTCGTCGAAGGCGTAGACGCCGTCGGCTCCGGTGACCGTGGTTGCGGTGGTGTTGCCCGCCGTGTCGAGCAGGGTGACCCGGGCGTCCTCCACGGGCTCCCCCGCGCGGTTGCGGACGGTGCCGTGGACGCGGGCGCCCGGGTCGAGCCGGATCTGGTAGCGGTTGGCGGCGCCGCCCGCCACCTCGGCCGGCAGCGCGGCCGGACGGTGTCCGGGCGCGCTGACCGCGAGGGTGTAGCCGCCGGGGACGAGGTCGGCGAAGTCGAAGTCGCCCGCGTAGTCGGCGGTCTGCGAGGCGACGACTTCGCCGCGCACGTCAGTGGCGATGACGAGGGCGCCGGGCAGCGGACGGTCTCCGGGTGCGGCGACGACCGTACCGGAGAGACCGGCCGCGCCCGCGAGCACGAGGTCGAAGTCGACGAGGCCGTCGCCCACCGCGATGGTGGTGGCCTGCGGCTGACGGGCGCCGCCGGAGGCGATCAGGACGTACGTGCCCGCGGCGGGCGCGGCGAGCGCGTAGTGGCCGCTCGCTCCGGTGGTCGTCCGGCCGAGCTGGCTGCCTCGCAGATCGATCAGTGTGACCACGGCCCCGGCCACCGGTGCTCCGGCGCCGTCGCGGATGTGGCCGCGGACGCCCGTGGCGGGTTCGCCCGTGGCGGATTCGTCCGTGGGCAGGGCGACGGGGGCGGCGGCCCCGGCCGACGTCAGCGCGTCCACCGCGGCCGGGGTGTCCGTCTCCCCCGGGCTCGCCGTGTCCATGGCCCCGGTCACCGAGGGGTCCCCCTGCGCAGGCGTGTCCACCGCCGGCTGAGGTGCGTCACCGGTCTCCTGCGCGGCGCGCGCCTCCAGTCCGGAGACCTTGCGCAGCGGGACCTCCTTGGTCCACAGGACCAGGAGGAACGCGATCGCGATGACGCCCGCCGCGATGAGGAACACCACGTGCATGGAGTCGGCGAACCCCTGCTTGAAGGGCTCCGACAAGCGCGGGTCGAGCTGCTGGATGAACGAGGAGTCGCTCAGGACGTCGGAGCCACCACCGCCCGCGCCGGGATGCTTCAGCATGTCGAGGACCGGCTTGCTGGCCGGGTCGGAGACGACCGACGGGTCCTGGAGCGCGGCCTGGAACCGGGGCGTCCCGGCGGCCGACCGGAACGCCGAGGCGATCTTGTCGCCGACGTTCGAGAACAGCACGGACAGGAAGATGGCCGTACCGGCGGTGGCGCCCATCTGCCGGAAGAACGTGGAGGAGGCGGTCGCCACGCCCATGTCCTGCGGCGGCACCGCGTTCTGCACGGCGAGCACGAGGGTCTGCATGCAGCCGCCGAGGCCGAGGCCGAAGACGAGCATGTAGACCATGGACTCCCACAACGGGGTGTCCCACTGGACCTCGAAGTGGAACAGCAGCAGCGCCGTCACCATGAGGACGGTGCCGATGGTCGGGAAGATCTTGTAGCGGCCGGTCTTCGCGGTGATCTGGCCGGAGACGACGGACGCGATGATCATGCCGAGCATCAGCGGCAGCATCTCCAGGCCGGACCTGGTGGGGCTCGCGCCCTTCACGATCTGCAGGTACTGCGGGATCATCAGCATCCCGCCGAACATGCCCGCGCCGATCAGCACGGACAGCACGCTGGTCTTGCTGAACGTCGGGTTGCGGAAGAGCCGCATCGGGATCAGCGCGTCGTCGCCCATCCGGCGCTCCACGAGGATCCAGGCGATGATGCCGAGCACGCCGATGCCGTAGCAGGCCAGTGAGCCGGTGGAGCCCCAGCCCCACTCGCGGCCCTGCTCGGCGACGAGCAGCAGCGGCACGACGCCGAGGGCGATGGTGACCGCGCCCCACCAGTCGATGCGGCGGTCGCGGCGGGTGTGCGGGATGTTCAGGACCTTGGCGACGACGAACAGGGCGATGACGCCGATCGGCACGTTCACCAGGAACACCCAGCGCCAGCCGACGACGCCCAGGATGCTGTCCTGACCGGCGAGGAAGCCGCCGATGAGCGGTCCCGCGACGCTGGAGGTGGCGAAGGTGGCGAGCATGTACCCCTGGTAGCGGGCCCGCTCGCGGGGCGGCACGATGTCGCCGATGATCGCCAGCGCGAGCGACATCAGGCCGCCGGCGCCGATGCCCTGCACGGCGCGGAACGCGGCCAGCTCGGTCATCGACGTCGAGAACGTGCACAGCGCGGAACCCGCGATGAAGATGCTGATCGCGCCCAGGAAGTAGGGCTTGCGGCCGTGCAGGTCGGACAGCTTGCCGTAGAGCGGCGTCGCGATCGTCGAGGTGATCAGGTACGCCGTCGTCGCCCATGCCTGCTGGCTCAGGCCGTGCAGGTCGTCCGCGATGGTGCGGATCGAGGTGGAGACGATGGTCTGGTCGAGCGCGGCCAGGAACATGCCCAGCATCAGGCCGCTCAGGATGGTCAGGATCTGGCGGTGGCTCAGGCCACCGCCGCCTCCGCCGCCACCGCCGGACGGAGCGGTGGATATCGCCCGGCCGCTCTTCCCGGTCGTCTTCTTGTGGGTCCCCCGATGCGTCTGCTCGGCGGACGGTGCGGTGTCCCGGCGCGGCGCCGACACGGCCTCACTCATACGTGCTTGCTCCCTGCTGCGCCACGATGCCGGGGCTGTCCCCGTCGCCGTGGCGTTTTTGTTGATGTGCCACCAGATCGTCGTTGAGGCGGGTCATCAGCCGGATCAGCTGGTACCGGTCCTCGGGGGGCCAGGGGGCCAGGAGCTCCGCCAGCTGCGCGTCGCGCTGCCGTCGGTACGTCTCGTAGACCGCCCGGCCGGACTCGGTCGCGTACAGCAGTGTGCCGCGCCGGTCCTGCGGGTCGGGCCGCCGCTCGATCAGGCCCCGCTCCACCATGGAGCGCACCTGGCGGCTGACCGTGGACAGGTCGAGGAAGGTGTCGGCGGCGAGGTCGGTGGCCCGCTGCTCGCCGTCCCGGACCAGGCGGGCCAGCAGGACGCGCTCACCGGCGCCCTGCTCCAGTCTGGTGCGGTGCCTGCGCGCCGCGACCAGCCGGGTGAACCGCACGATCTCGGTCCCGAGACCGGCCCCGGCCTCCTCGGCGCTCGCGGCCCCGACGGGCCCCGGGTCCGCGACGGCCCGGGACTCCCCCGCCTCGGGGGCATCGACCGTCCCCTTGCCCATGCCCCGCCCCTTTCCCGCGTCCTGTCAGATTTTATTGCTTGTATCCACCAAGTGAGTGTAGGGGGCCCGGAGCGATGGCCGGTACGGGGGCCGGGAGACGTCCTCCCTTCGGGTGAAAACCGGGCTGGGGGCGCCTCGGCACCGGATCACGGAGCCACTGTTCTGGTGCCGGTGCGCCGACCGGATCACTCCACGTCGACCAGTCGAGAGGTGGCTTCCGTGGCCAGGTTCGTTCCCCGGCCGCCCACGCGCAGGAACGCGCTGAGAGCGGCGGCTCTGCCCCTGGGCCTCGCCCTTCCGGCCGCACCGGCCCGGGCCGCCGACGCGACGAGGGCCCGGCACGACGCGTCCGGGCTCGCCACGCCCGGGGTCCCGTGGCTCACCGGTGTGCGCCTGCGGTACGGCACCGTGCTCCAGTCCTTCGCCTTCGACGAGTCCCACCGCTGCCTGTACGCGTTGCAGGTGGTGGGCGGCGGTGTGCGGCTGCCGGGTGAGCAGCGGGCGTACACCCATGCCGAGCGCGTCAGCCGCGGGGATCTCTGCCTCAACCGTCTGACCTTCCGGGGTGTACTCACCGGTTTCATGGTCCTCAAGGGTTTCGGGCACGGCGGGGCGATGGGTGTCGAGCAGCATCGCAAGGGCAGCCGGCTGTGGACGGAGTGGTCGGCCCACCCCGTCTCCGGCTACGGCCGGGGGGTCTGCTGGTTCACGTTCGCCGACGGCCGGGTCCTCGGGCGGACCAGCGCCCGCCTGACGGTCCACACGCCCGTGCCGGGCTCCACCAGCAACAGCGTCACGCTCGACCAGAGCCGGCGCCGGCTGCTGCTCCGCTACAAGACCGGTGGCGATCCCCGGTTCGCGGTGTACGACCTCGACCGCTTCGCCGCCGGGCGGTTCAAGCCCCTCGCCGACTTCGCCCAGCCCGGCGCCGACCTGGGCCTCCCCTTCCAGGGCATGACGCTGCACGGCGACACGCTCTACCAACTCATGGGCAGCGGCTACAGTCCCGGCAACTTCCCCGAGTTCGGCGGCGACACGTATCTCGGCCGCACCGACTGGCGTACCCGTACCTCGCACCGCGTCTTTCCGGAACAGACCGCCGCGCACCTTTCTCCTCGGGAACCGGAAGGACTCGCGGTACGCCTCGGTGACCGGCGGCTGTACTTCGGCCTCACGCACGGGGCGCCGGGGGCCATGCGGTTCTCCCTGTACTCCAAGGGGCTGCGCTGACGAAGGGTTCCGGCCGCTGCCCGGCGCCTGTGGCCGGCGGCGTCGGCCGTCAGTGCCGCAGGAGCCGCAGGTCGACCGCGTCCGCCATGGCGCGCATCCCGGTGTCGTCGGGGTGGATGTGGTCGCCCGAGTCGTAGGCGGCGTCGAGGGCGGCGGGGTCGGCGGGGTCGCGCAGGGCCCGGTCGAAGTCGACGAGGCCGTCGAAGGCGCCGCTGGTCCGGATCCACCGGTTGACGTCCTGACGCGTCTCCTCGGCGGCGGGCGTGTAGTACCCGTTGCCCTTGACCGGCATGAGGGTGGCGCCGATGACACGGACACCGGCCGCGTGGGCCTGGCGGATCAGCGTCCGGTAGCCGTCGACGAGGTCCCGCACGGTCAGCGGTCCGCCGTCGGGGCCCGCGTCGTTGCCGATGTCGTTGATGCCCTGGAGGAGGATCACGTCCCGTACGCCGGGGCGGGCGAGGGCGTCATGGGCGAACCGTTCGAGGGCGCTGACCCCCTGCCAGGGGTTGGGCACGTCGGTCAGGACGCGGTTGCCGCCGATGCCCGCGTTCACCACGCTCAGCCGCTGCGGACCCGGCCGGCCGGCGATGCGGCGGGCGAGGAAGTCGGGCCAGCGGGTGTAGGTGCCGGTGGAGGAGTGATACCCGTCGGTGATGGAGTCGCCGAAGGCGACGACGGTGCCGTGAGCGGTGGGTGCGACGACATCGAGGCCGGCCAGGTAGTACCAGGAGGTCGTCCTGGTGTCGAAGGCGTCGGCGCCGAGGTCGCCGGTGTGGTCGCCGGCCGCGGTGTACGTGGTGTCGAACGCGTCGGAGTGCCAGGTCGACATGCCGGTCGCACCCGGCACGAACAGGCTGACGAGCAGGTTCTGTTCGGCCTCGACCTTGATCGGGATGGTGTCGCTGATCCGCTCCTCGCCTGCCGGGACGGTGAGCGTGGCGGAACCGCCGAACGTGACGTGCCGTGCCGTACCGGGTCGCCCCGCACCGCCGGACGCCTGGACCGCCACCTGCACCGCCGCGACGTGGAGCGCCTGCGGGCTGTAGCGGTTGGAGAGCGTGATGCGGGCCGCCGAACCCGAGACGCTCGGATGCACGACCATACGCAGGGTCCGGTTCTCGAAGGAGGGCCCGCCGGTCGTCATCCCCGGGGACCATGCGCCGACGCGATTCCCCTGCGCGGCAGTTGGCGCCGGAGCGCCCGCCGCGACGCCCGCCGCCGGCCACACCGCGAGGACCAGCGCCATCAACGCCCCCGCCACGGCCGCCCCACGCCCTCGCCGTCGCCCTCGGCCCGCCGCACCAGTCGCCCAGTTCCAGACCATCGACCCTGTCCCCTTCGCCCTGCGCCCAGGTGACGCCGCGACCCTGACACCACGGGAACGTAGAGCCATTAATTTCCTTCGTCAATAATTAAATCGCCACCTCTTCCGCCCGGCCGTGGCAGACACTTGATCATCGACGCCTGCTGCCGCGGGATCGCACGGTCTCGGCGAAGATCGGAACCCCGAAGCGGGCTTCACACAAATAAGCGGAAGCCCCGGCTGCAGGATCTCCCCCGGCCGGGGCTCCGCCGACGTACTTCGCCGCGCGCCAGATCGGGCACGGTGAGTCGCCCCTGGTCGCCCGGTCTACAAGCTGTCGAGGATCTTGGTCCGCCTGTCGCGGTATTCCTCGTCGGTGATCGCGCCGCCGGCGCGCAATTGGTCCAGCGTGGCCAACCGGCTCGCCACGTCTCCTCCAGGCGTGGAAGGCAGCGGCGCGGAACTCGGCGTCGCACCGGGGGCTCCGGCGAGCCGCGCACGCAAGCGGTCGGCCAGGTCCTTACCCTGAGCCTTCGGCATCTGCTTGATCTCTGCCTTGTTGCCCGACGTGAACACCTGCAATGTGCCCAAGATCATCCCGCCCGACCACTGCACCGAACTGATCCGCGCGTAGGGGAAGTCCTCCACCTGCTGCGACATGATCCCGTGCTTCAGAAAGATCAACCGCTTGTCGGTCATTGCGACCAGACCATTGCCCTTGCCATAGACCCCCGTCGCGAGCATTTCGACCGTCTCGTCCTCCCACAGCACCTCGGGCAGCCGTTGGATCTCACGCTTCGACCCGAGCGTGTTCTGCAACTTCGCGGCCGCCGCGTCGATATCGGGCCGCACATCGAAGGTCGCCATCAGGACCCCTCTCCACACCTAACGGAGGCGCCCGGTGGGGCAGGCGCAGGAACGTGGGGGGACCAGCCAGTCTAATGCTTTGGCCGCACAGGTTTCTGGGATTGCCCGACGTAGCGGATGGTCCGTCGGCGCGCACTCGACGCGTCGCTTCGTGCGCCTAGGCAGTCATCTTGACGTCGCTTCGTGAGCCTAGGCAGTCATCTTGACAACGACGGCACTTGGCGAGCTTCGCGTCGATCCGCACGGAGAATGACGTCCAGCCGTAGCTCACGGCGCGGGAGTCGATAACGGGTGTCCTCTTGCCCTGGGCGGTCGCGAGAATTGGCCCATGACGTTGACCACGCCCACACTGCACACCGCTCGTCTCAGGTTGCGGCCCTTCGCCGAGGGCGACGCGGAGCGGCTCTTCGTGCTGCACAGCAATGCCCGCGTGATGCGCTACTGGGACTCCCCCGCGTGGCGGGACCCGGCGCGTGCCGGGCGATTCGTCGCGCGGTGCCGGGAGTTGGCGGAGGAGGGGGCCGGGGCGCGCGTCGCTGTCGAGCGCGTGGCTGACGGGGGCTTCGCCGGTTGGGCCGGGCTCGTCGAGTGGGACCCGGTCCACCGCAGCGCGTCGTTGGGCTACGTCCTCGACGAGGCGATGTGGGGCCGCGGTTACGCGACGGAGGCCGCCCACGCCCTGTTGCGGTGGGCGTTCGACGCGCTGGACCTGAACCGGGTGCAGGCCGAGGTCGACACGCGGAACGCCGCGTCCGCCCGCGTGCTGGAGAAGCTCGGGTTCGTCCGCGAAGGCACGCTGCGCGAGGACTGCGTCGTGGACGGCGAGGTGTCCGACTCCTGGATCTACGGCTTGCTCAGGCAGGAGTGGCAGCCGCGGGCCGTGGCCTCGCCGGGTCCGTGAGGCCGCGCCCCAGGAGAGGGCAACGCGCTTGACCTCAAGCATGGTTGAGTTTCTACGTTCTTCCCATGACCGTTTCCAGCAGTGCTCCAGCCCCCTTCGCCCCCTCCCACGACGACTCCGGTCTCATCGCCCAGCCCATCGGGTACTGGGCCAACGCGGCCGGTCGAGCCGTCGTCCAGAACATCCGCGCCGCGCTCGGCGACCTTGGGCTGACCCAGCCGGCGTGGTGGGTCCTGGCCCGCCTCAGCGCGGCGCCCGAGGGCTGGGACCGGGCGGAGTTGATCGCGTTCCTGCGCTACTACCCGGGTCCCGGCGACGATCTGCCCGCCGACATCGACAGCCTCGTCGCCCGGGGGTTGGTCTCCCAGGACGAGGACGAGCACCTGCTGCTCACCGACGCGGGCGCGGAACTCTACTCCCGTGCCGCCGCACGCCAGTCGGAGCTGCGGCAGCAGACGCACGAGGGGATTCCGGACGAGGAGTACGCCCGCGCCCTGAAGGTCTTGCAGCGCATGATCTACAACGTGCGCGGGGACGCGTGGCATCACTGATCACGGGCTCTCCACCGCCAGCTTCCCCGCGAACGCGATCATGGCGACCCCGCCCCCGGCCTTGAGCATCCGCACCCGCCGGCTCTTCTTCAGGAACCAGCTGCGCAGCGACACCGCGGCGCAGACCCATACCGTCTCGATGAGGGCCTGCGCCACGCCTCCGGCGAGGCCGATGATCAGCATCTGGAGGACCGGATCGGCGTGGGAGTGGTCGACGAACTGGGGCAGGATGGCCATCAGCGACACGATGCTCTTCGGGTTGGCCACGCCGACGACGAAGCCCTGCCGTACCGACCGCGCCCACGACGGCCCGCCCGGGGCGTCGGTCGTGGCGGAGAACTCCTGCGCGAGGTTCGCGCGCGCGGAGCGCAGGGCGTTGACTCCGAGCCACAGCAGGTAACAGGCGCCAACGACCTTGACGACCATGAAAAGTTGGGCCGACGCGGCGACGACGGCCCCGAGGCCCGCGAGCACGAGCGCCAGCAGGACGAGGCCACCAAGCGCGTTGCCCAGCACGATCCACAGCGCGGACCGGCGCCCCACGGTGACGGCGCGGCTGGTCTCCAGCAGGACGGAGGGCCCTGGGATCGCGGACAGGACGGCCGACAGGGTCAGGAAGCCGACGAGGAGGCTCAGGTTCACGGGCATGGTGAGGGAAGGTAGCCGAAGGCCGGTTCGAAGGGGAAGGGCGTTCGCGGCGGCCGGCGGGCCGGCCCGTGCCCGGCGCCGGCCCGCGGCACCGGGCACGTGGTCGGCCCGCCCGCTCGGCTGCTCGCTCGCCTCAGCGCCTGTTCCACAGTTTCCGCTTGAGGTAACTCCGCTGCCAGAAAAGGCTGTTCAGGACCCGGACGGGTGGCGGCATGGAACGGAGGAACCTGTCGCGTTCCGCTCCCGGCACACCGTCGATGATCCACGGGACGTAGACCGCCGCGCCCTTCACTCCCTGCGCCGTACGCATGCCGCCCGCGAACGCCTTCCAGTCGGCAGGGGTCAGGACCTCCTGGATGAGGGGAAGCGCGCTGTTCTCCTCGTGGTCGAGGTGGTGGACCAGGTCGTCCCGGAGCGCTCTGACGTCCTCCGCGAGGCTGGTCGAGCCGTGGGCGAGCGCCGCGTCGACGGTGGCGAGCAGGGGGTCGATCCGTGCGTGTTCCGCTTCCATGTCGGCGAGCAGCGCGAGGTCCCGCGGGCGGTGCGTCACCTGTACCTGGAGCCGCGGCCACAGGTGACTGTCCTCGACGGTGTGGTGGATGTGCAGCTGGTGCTTGAAGTTGGCCCATCCGGCGAGGACTCCGGGGGTGTGAGCCGTCCCGGCGTCGGCCGCCGTCACGAGCCGGTCGAGGTCGCGGCGGAACGCGTCGTGGGTCGCGTACATCATCAGGAAGTCGATGGATGCGGACTGCGGTTGTTCCCCTTCCTGTGACGGTCGGTTCTGCCGGGCTGTTTCGTCGTTCCGCGGCCGGGCTCCGGTCATGGTCCCTCGCCTTTCTGAGCTGAACGGTCGGATGGGCGGGTCACCTCAGTGCGCCGTGGGCGTGGTCGCCGCCGGTCGTGGGGCCGCCGTGGTCGGGGGCAGGCCGTGCGGGTCCGGGGGCGTGCCGGTGTGCCGTCGTACGACGAGGCAGGCGGCCGCGGCGAGCAGCAGCACACCGGCCGGCACGAGCATCGCCGGACCCATGGCGTCGACGAAGGCATGTCCGAAGGCCGCCCGGCCCGCGGGGCCCGTCCCGGCCCGCGGTCCGCCCACCTCCACCCCGAGCTGTCCTTGGAGAACCGCTCCGACCACCGCTCCGGCGAGTACCGAACCGACTTGCCGCAGGGCGTTGTTGACACCGGAGGCGGCTCCGGAGAGGTGGGGCGGCACGTTGCGCATGACCTCGGTGGCCATCGGCGCGAAGGTGCAGCCCGCGCCGAGTCCGGTGAGCAGGAGGGGGCCTGCGACGCTGGTCCAGGAGCGGCCGACGTCGGCGGTGGCGACGATCCAGACGAGGCCGCCCGCGTACGCGCTCACCCCGCCCATCAGGACGTACTTGCCGCCGATCCGGTCCGCGAGGAGGCCTGCGGGGCCCGCCGTCACCATGGAGCCGAGCGCGAGCGGCAGCAGGACGAGGCCGGACTTGAGCGCGCTGAACTGCAGCACCGACTGGAGGTAGATCGTCAGGGGCAGGAACAGCCCGACGATGCCGAACGACACGGCGATGCCGACGAAGTTGAGGACGGTGAAGTTGCGGTCCTTGAAGAGCGAGAAGGGGATCAGCGGTTCGCTGTCCTGGCGGCCGCGTTGGTGCAGGAGGAAGGCGGCGAACAGGGCGGCCGCGCCGGCGAACAGGGTCCAGATCGCGCTGTTCCAGTGGTAGCGCTGCCCTTCGGTCAGGCCGAAGGCGAGGCAGAGCAGGGCCGCCGAGGCCAGGCCGACGCCCGTGTTGTCGAGGCGGTGGCGGACGGTGCGGCCGGTGGCGGCCGGGATGAGGGTGAGCGCCAGGAACAGGACGAGTGCGCCCAGCGGCAGGTTGACGTAGAAGATCCACCGCCAGTCCAGGTCGGTGATCAGGACGCCGCCGATGATCGGGCCGAGTGCGCCGGAGACGCCCGCGACGGCGCCCCAGATGCCCATCGCGGCGCCGCGCCGGTCGGGCGGGAAGACGTCCGAGACGATCGACAGGGTCTGCGGCATCAGGAGTGCGGCGCCCAGCCCCTGGACCGCGCGGAACGCGATGAGCTGCGCCGGGTCGCGGGCCAGGCCGCAGGCCAGACTCGCGAGCGTGAACACCGCCACGCCCGTGACGAACAGGTTCCGTTTCCCGCGCAGGTCGCCGAGGCGGCCCGCGGTGATCAGGAGGACGGCGAGGGCGAGGGTGTAGGCGTTGACGACCCAGAGGATCTGGTCGAGCGACGCGTCCAGGTCGCCGACCAGGTCGGGGATCGCGATGTTCACGATCGTCAGGTCGAGCAGGGTCATGAAGAATCCGAGGGAGAGCGTGACGAGGATCGCCCACGGATTGCCGTGCCACTTCTTCAGCACTGTGTCGTGTCCTTCCGCTGGTGCTTGTGCTCCTCAGAGGGCGCGCCGGGACCCCGGTGTGACATCCCGGCACGGCGAAGTGACATGCGCCACAAGGGAGTCCGGGGATGTCACACTCGGCGGCGCCGGGGGCCTCTCAGGTGCGTACGCTCACGGGAGGGTTCTGACATGTCCGCAGACCGCGCACGTCCGGCGACCGAGGCCGAGGAGGCGGCGACCCGGCTCTTCGTCGGCCACCGCGAGCTGTTGTTCTCCGTCGTCTACAACATGCTCGGCAGCGTCAGCGACACCGAGGACGTCCTCCAGGAGACCTGGCTGTCGCTGGCCGCCCGCCTCGGCCGGGTCCCGCTGGAGCGGATCGACAAGCCGCGCGCCTACCTCGTACGCATCGCCGTGAACCACGCGCTGGCCCGGCAGTCGGCGATCGAGCGGCGCCGCGAGACGTACGTCGGCCCGTGGCTGCCCGAGCCGCTGGTCGCCGCCGCGCCCGACCGTCCGGCGCCGGACACGGGTGACGCCGCCGAGGTGTCGCTGCGCTCGGAGTCCGTCTCCCTCGCCCTGCTCGTCGTCCTGGAGTCGCTCAGCCCGCTGGAGCGGGCCGTCTTCGTCCTCAACGAGGTGTTCGGGTACGCCCATACGGAGATCGCGGAGGTCCTCGGGCGCAGCCCCGCCGCCGTGCGCCAGCTCGCGCACCGGGCGCGCGCCCACGTCCAGGCCCGCCGCCCGCGCTTCGCGGCCCACCCGCGGGTGCGGCGGGAGGCGACGCGGCGGTTCGTCGAGGCGGCGCTCGGCGGGGACGTGAGCGCGCTGATGGAGATCCTCGCGCCGGACGTCACGATGTGGACCGACGGCGGGGGCAAGGTCCGCCCGGCGGCCCTGCGCCCGGTCCACGGCCGCGAGCAGGTCAGCCGGATGATCGCCTCGTTCGGGCAGCGGCGGGCGGCCAAGGACCTGGAGATCCAGTACCGGCACGTCAACGGCGACCCGTCCGCCGTCGTCTTCGCCGACGACTCCCCGTACGCCGTCATGGTCATGGACCTGGCGCCGGACGGCGACCACGTCGCGGACATCTACCTGGTGACGAACCCGGAGAAGCTGACGCGGGTACGGCAGGAGGAGGAAGCGCGGTGAGCGCCTCGGCGGGGCGACGGTGACGTCCCGTGCCGTGGCGGGCAGTTGTGCCGGGTGGGCCGTCAGGCGGCCGCGTCCAGGAGTTCGGGGCCGTTGTTGCGGACGTTGTTGACCGCCATGGAGACGGGCCGCGTCTTCAGGTGGCCGCCCGCGGGCTGGGTGAGCAGGGCGCGCAGGTCGTCGGTGTCCTGGTGGGCGGGGTCGAGCCAGGTGTCGTAGTCCTCGGGGGCGAGGGCGAGCGGCATCCGCGGGTGGATGCGGCCTGCCGCGTCGGTGGCCTCGGTGGTGAGGATCGTGGTGGTCGTCAGCCAGGCGTCGGGGGCGTCGTCGGCGGCGATCTCGGGGTTGCGCCAGTACGCGTACAGCCCCGCCAGCGCCATCACCGAGGCGTCGGCGGGGTGGATGAAGTAGGGCTGCTTGCGCGTCTTGCCGGTGGCGTCGTCGGTGACCGGGTCCCATTCGTAGAAGCCGTCGGCGGGCAGCAGGCAGCGGTGCCTGGCGAAGGCCCGGCGGTAGGCGGGCTTCTCGTGGACCGTCTCCACCCGGGCGTTGATCATCCGCGCGCCGGACCTGGGGTCCTTGGCCCAGGAGGGCACCAGGCCCCAGCGCAGGGCTCGCAGTTCGCGGCCGGCCGGCGCCGCGTCACCCTTGGGCCGCCGTTCCAGGACGGCGTACACGGGGTCGGTCGGCGCCACGTTCCAGCTGGGCTCCAGCGCCTCCTCCTCCCGCCACTGCCGGACGTCGAAGAGGCGGAACAGGTCCTGAGGGCTGCGAGTGGAGACGTAGCGACCGCACATGGGGCCACTGTGCCATCAGCGACGGAGATTGCGGCGTTGTCCGTATCCGTAGCCGTGTCCGTGTCATCTGCCCAGCCGGCAGGGTGCGTGCGGCAGCCCGGTCCGCTCATGCCCGCTCGTCCGTGAGCCGGGGCCAGGCCGCCTCGCGGAGCGATGATGACGGCGGCCCTGGCGTTCGAACTCCCTGACCGCGGCGGTCTTGCGCGACGGCGCGGACGTCTCGGCGCTCAGCCGCCGGCGTCCTCCAGTCCCTCCGGCGCCGCCGTCATCGCCACGTGACGCTGGGCGCGGCCCGTCGCGTCCAGCAGGCGGCCCATGCGCTTGCTGGTGTGCAGGGTGATGCTGCGTTCGCGGACGCCGAGTCCCGGGTGGCGGTGCAGGATGCGGTCCTCCAGGGCGGCGCAGTCCGCGGGGGTGCGCAGCCACACGGACAGCAGGAGGTTGGCGCTGCCGGTGACCGTGGAGCACACCCGGGTCTCCGCCATGGCCGCCAGGGCGCGCGCCACGGTGTCCACGCCGGGCCCGGGAACGCACAGGCGATAGGTCGCGACGACCGGCCACCCCGCCAGTTGCTGCGTGAGGTCGCAGCGGAAGTAGATCTCGCCGCGGCCGGTCATGCGCTGGAGCCGCCGGCGGACCGTCGTGGGGCTCAGCTCGCACTCCCTGGCCAGTTCGGAGTGGCTGTACCGGGCGTCGGCGCCGAGGGCCTGGAGCAGCCTGCGGTCGCTCGCGTTGGGGACGGCGGGCGGGCGCGGGGCACGGTGGCGCGAGGCGCCCGCCAGGTCCGAACGCTGTCGTTCGCTGAGGCTGTGCACCAGCCAGCCGCTGCCCTCGCCGTGCACCTCGGTGCAGATGCTCAGGCGCAGCGTGCGCACGCCGGGCAGGGTGCCGAGCCGCCGCGTGACGAGGTCGTCGAGGGCGGCGAGGTCGCGGGCGGCGACCGACAGGAACACCTGGTGCTCCCCGCTGGTGCGTTCCACGCTGAACACCGGTCCCCACAGGCGCGTCCGGGTGGTGACCGCCTCCACCGCGTCGGCGTCGCAGGCGAGATCGACGTAGCCGACGATGGTGGCGTGGTGGGTGGGGTAGGCGGTCATCCACGCCGTGCCACTGGCGGTGAGACGCCGCCAGCGGCGGGCGGCGGTGGTGGCGTCGATGCCGATGACCGCGGCGATCCGCGACCACGGCGCGCGCGGCTGCAACTGCAACGCCTCGATCAACGCCAGGTCCGTCTCGCCCAGTTCGTGGGCCGCGCCGCCGCCCGCGCGCGTGGCCGCCGGCAGGGACGGCTCGCGGGCTCCCGCCGCGGAGGGGGTCGCGTGAGGGGCGGTGATCAGAGGGCGCACGCGTCTCATCCTGCCAAGGCGGACGGGAAAGCAGAAGGCTCGGTCCACTCGGTGGCCGCGCGTCCGGGCGGAGTTGCCGCGCCCCGTACTCCCCGGTGGCGTTTTCCTGCGGCGACGGCTTCTGCCTGCCCGTTTCCGGCGATCCGCGGGGGCTGACCGGCCCCCGGTGCAGGGTGTCGGCCACACCACATCTCGCTGAGCGGGGGGAGCCACCCGTGCACAGAACGACCCGGACCACCGCTGTCCTGCTCTTCGTCGCCTGGGCCGTCGACTACATCGACCGGCAGGTCATCAATCTCGCCCTGCCGTCCATCGGGGAGACCTTCGGTCTGTCCCACGGCGAACGCGGGCTGATCGTCTCCGCCTTCTTCGTCACCTACGCGCTGACCCAGATCCCGGCCGGGCTGATCGCCGGGCGGTTCGGCGGGGTCCGCGTGATGTGCGGGGCCCTGGTCCTGTGGTCCCTGTTCACGGGGCTCACGGCAGTCGCCTGGTCCTTCACGGCGCTGCTGGTGTTCCGCTGTCTGTTCGGGGTGGCCCAGGGGCTCTTCCCGACCGCGGCCATCGACACGCTGAGCCGCCGTACCATCCCGGACCAGCGGCTCACCGCCAACGGCTGGATCCAGAGCTCCAACGCGGTCGGCGGTCTCCTGGCCGCCGTGCTGGGCGGGTTGCTCCTCGCGCGTTTCGACTGGCGCGTGATGTTCCTCGTCGTGTCCGTGCTGGGCCTCGCCGTCGTCGTCGCCATCCGGCGCCGCCTGCCGGGGCCGCTGCCCGCCGCGCTGACGGGCCCGGTCCTGGAGCAGGTCGAGGGTGCGGCGGCGCGGCTGCTCAGGTCCCCGGTGATCTGGCTGTTCGCCCTGATGTTCTTCGCCTACGACACGGTCGTGTGGGGGCTCAACAGCTGGAGTGCGTCCTACCTGATGGAGGAGCGCGGTCTGCGGGTGTCGGACGCGGGGCTCGTCTCGCTGGCGCCGACGCTGTGCGCGGCGGCCACCGCCGTGATCGGCGGGCGGCTGTCCGACCGGTTCGAGGGGCGGCCGGGACGGATCGTGCTGCCCGCCATGAGCGCCACGGCCGTCCTGCTCGCCGTGCTGCCGCTCACCACCTCGCCGGCCGCCTACGTCGTCGTGGCCACACTCATCAGCGCGGCGGTCGGCCTGTGCTACATGCCGTGCTTCTCCCTGCCGTTGCGGAGCCTGCCACCGGGTCTGACGGGTGCCGCGTCCGGCATCATCCTCTTCGGCGGACAGCTCTCCGGGATCCTCGTCCCGGTCCTCTTCGGGCACATCGTCGACGCCTTCTCCTACCGCGCCGCTTTCTGGTCGCTCGCCCTCGGCCCGGTCCTCGCCGTCCTCGTCGTGCTCCGGGTCCCGCAGACCACCCCCGCCTTCCTGGCGCGCCTGCGCACCTTCACCACCGCCACCGCACCGACCCCCGAGGAGAACGACAGCGATGCGTCCCCCGCACGCCACCCCGGCGTCTGACACCCCCTTCACCGCCGATCTCGCGGCGCACCTGCCGCACTGGAAGGAGGTCTACCGCGACCTGCACGCCCACCCCGAACTCGCCTTCGAGGAGCGGCGCACCGCGGCCACCGTCGCCGCCGAGCTGGCGGGCGCCGATGGCTGGGAGGTCACCGAACAGGTGGGCCGGACGGGCGTCGTGGCCGTGCTGCGCAACGGCGCGGGCCCGGTCCTCTGGCTCCGCGCCGACATGGACGCGCTGCCGGTGCGGGAGGAGACCGGTCTGTCGTACGCCTCCCGCCGCGAGGGACTCATGCACGCCTGCGGCCATGACGTGCACGTCGCCGCCCTCCTGGGCGCGTGCCGGCAGCTGGCCGCGCACCACGACGCGTGGCGGGGCACGGTGGTCGCGGTCTTCCAGCCCGCCGAGGAGGTCGGCCGCGGCGCGCAGGCCATGCTCGACGACGACGTCCTCGACCGCTTCCCGCGTCCGGACGCGGTCCTCGGCCAGCACGTCGGCCCCCTGCCGGCCGGAGTGGTGATCACCAGGCCCGGCACCGTCATGGCCGCGGCGGACAGCATCGACATCACCCTGTACGGGGCGGGCGCCCACGCCTCCGCGCCGCACATGGCCGTCGATCCGATCGTCATGGCGGCGGCCGTGGTGCTGCGCCTGCAGACGCTCTCGGCGCGGCTCGCGCCGCTCTCCCCCGCGCCGCTCCTCACCGTCGGCGCCCTGCACTCCGGCACCGTCCCCAACGTCATCCCGGACACCGCCCGACTCCGGTGCAGCCTGCGCTCGTTCGACGAGCACACCCGGGAATCGGTCCTCACCGGCCTGCGCCGCGTCGTCCGCGCCGAGGCCGAGGCGCAGGGCGCCACCCGGGAGCCGGAGATCGACGTCTACGACTCCTTCCCGCCGACCGTCAACGATCCGGACGCCACCGCACGCTGTCTGACGGCTCTCGCCGCCGACGGGACGCGGGGCCGGATGCTGCCCGATCCGCTCGCGGCCAGCGAGGACTTCGGCCGGTTCGCGGCCGCCGCGGGCTGCCCGTCCGTCCTCTACCACTTCGGCGGCGCCGACCCCGCGGACTTCGACGCAATGGCCGTCGCCGCGCTGGAACGCGGTGTGCTGCCCGAGGGCACCGTGCTGAACCACTCCCCGCGCTACGCGCCCAGCGACCACCACGCGGTCGCCGCCGGAATCCGCCACTTCCTCGCCGCTGCCGATGCCTGGCTGGGCCGCACCAGGTCGCTGGGCCCCGCCGCCTGAGCACCGCACCGCTCCCGCCGTCGCCGCCACCACTGCCGTAAGGACACTGATGAAGTTCTGGAAACCCCTGCTCCTCACCGCCGTCCTCACACTGGCGTCCGTGACGCCCGCCACCGCCGCCGGGGCGGGTGCCTCCGGGCCCACCACGCCGGACTGCGCCTGGCATCCCCTGGGGTACCGGACGTCGAACGTCGCCTACCCCGACACCAACTCCCAGTACTGGCTGCTGCACTACACCGTGCAGGACGGCCTCAGCATCGCCCTCGACGGCCGCTACCCGGACGCCCGGTACGCCTCGTTCGCGTCCTACGACGCCGCGCACGACAGCGTCACGGGCCCGGGCGGAGCACCGGCCGTCCTGACCGACCACCAGATCGCCCCCGACCGGGGCAGCCGCAATCCCTACCAGTACGGCGGCCGGGCGGGCGGCAAGTTCACCGTCACCGTCGCGGAGCGCGCAGGCCGCGGGAGCAACGCGCTGCCGCTCTCCTCCGCGGGCACCCCGCAGGGCGCCGAAGGGACCGTCATCTACCGGGTCTACCTGGCGGACGGCACGGTGCGGCTGCCGAAGGTCACCTTCCGGCGCGACGGCCACCGGGTCTCCGTCCCCCCGTGCGCCGACGCGCAGGGCTCCGGTGCGGCCACGCCCGACGCCACCCGCGCCACCGGGCCGGCGCCGCTCCGGGACGCCGATCCGGCCCGCCCGGCCTTCGCCCGCCAGGCCGGATCAGGCCTGTACCCCAACCCCGACAACGCCTACGTCTCCGCCGGGTTCGACGCCCCGCCCGCCGGCGACGTCCTCGTCGTCCGCGGCAAGGCCCCGGCCTCGACGACCGGACACCGGGCGCGGCCCTGGCCCGACCCGGCGGCACAGGTCCGGTACTGGTCGATGTGCGACAACCTGTGGTGGGGGCCGGGCGAGGTGGTCGCCAACCCGCTGCCCGACGGCACCGTCGACCCCGGCTGCCGCACCGACTCCGACACACATGTCGCCGCCGACGGGACGTACACCTACGTCGTCGGCACGGAGCAGCAGCGCGCGGCCATCACCCGGATACCCGGGGCGACGTTCGTGCCGCTGTCCTCGGCGACGCCGACGGACAAGCATGTGCTGATCCTGCGCAACATGCTCGCCGCCCCCGGCTTCGCCGAGGCGGTCCAGCGGGTGCCGACCGGCAGCGACGCCGCTCGTACGGAGGCGGTGATGGGCGCCTACTACCCCAGGGCGACCTACTGTTCCCTGAGCCTGCTCGCCGCGTCTGGGCCGGAGGCCTGTACTGCCGGCCGCGAGGATCACAAGGAGTGAGGTTCTCCCCTACGGGTCCCAGGCGCAGTCGTGCTCCCGCTCAGGGCGGCTCCGGCACGTCGGCGCCGAGGGCTGCCGCGCGCAACGCGGTGGCCACGCGCGTCACCGGTTCGGGCGGCGTGCGCGGGAGGTGTGCCAGCAGGAGCCGCCGGTGCTCCTGGGGGCCGCGGACGGGCAGGATGCGCACGCCCTCCGGCGCTGCCGCCGCCAGCGTCACGGGCACCGTGGTGAGTCCGCAGCCCGCGGCGACCAGGTGCAGCTTGGCCAGCCAGTCGCGGGCGGTGTGCGCGATCTCGGGCCGCTCGTCGAGGCCGGGCCAGACCCCCATCAGCCGGTCCTCGCCGGACGTGGATCCGGCGATCCAGGTCTGCCCGCGCAGGTCGGCCACGTCGACGTGGTCGCCGCGGGCCAGCGCGTGCGTGGCGGGCACCGCCAGACACAGCGCGCGTTCGGTCAGGGTCCGCAGGACGAGCGGCGGTGACTCGGTGTCCGGCGGCCGGAAGGGGGGCGCGGAGGCGAGCAGGGCCAGGTCGATGCTGCCCGCCCGCAGGGCGCGTACCAGGGCGGGGGTGCCGCCTTCCCGGCCGACGACGCGCAGGCCGGGGTCGGTGTGGCGCAGGGCGGCCAGGGTGCGGGGCACCAGGACGGCGCCCGCGGTGGGCAGCCAGCCCAGGCGTACCGTCCCGGTCTGCGCGGGCAGGCCGGACAGTTCACGCGCGGCCGCGTCGATCTCCGCGAGGACGACCGTGGCGCGGCGCATGACGAGCCGGCCGGCCGCGGTGAGCCGTACGCCCTCGCGCCGCCGCTCCAGCAGCTCGGCGCCCGCCGCCCGTTCGAGAGCGGCGATCTGCCGGGACACGGCCGACTGCGTGTAGCCGAGGGACGCGGCGGCGGCCGTGAAGGTGCCCTGCTCCGCGACGGCCCGGAAGACGCGGAGCGCTGTGAGGGAGACATCGGTGAAGTCCATGACGTTTACGCATACTAGCCGTGCCGAACTTTCGTTGGACTCATGTAATGGCCGTTCGTAGCGTGGAACGCATGAACGGTTCACGGATCGCCCTCGTCACGGGCGCAAACCAGGGACTCGGCCGCGCTCTCGTCGAAGGGCTGGCGGCTCGCCTGCGACCGCACGACCTGGTCCTGCTGACCGGCCGCGACCACCGGCGGGTGACGGACGCCGCGCGGGAGGTCGGCGAGCTGCCGGCCACCCGTGCGCGCGTCGAGGGGCGCGTCCTGGACGTCACCGACAGCGAGGCCGTCGTCCGTCTCGCCGACGAGCTGCGCGCCCGGTACGGCGGGGTCGACGTCGTGGTCTCCAACGCGGTCGCCCGGCTGCTGCCCGAGGAGTCGCAGGCCGAGCGGGCCGACGAGTTCATCGACGTCTCGAACACCGCCACGCACACGATCCTGCGTGCCTTCGGACCCGTCCTGCGGCCGGGCGGGCGGCTGCTCGTCGTCGCCAGCAGCCTGGGCACCCTCGGCCACCTCGACGCGCGCCTGCACCACCTCTTCGACGGCGCGGGCCTCGACCAGGTCGAGGACGCCGTCGAGTCCTGGCGCGGCGCCGTCCACCTCGGCACCGCGCGCGAGGCAGGCTGGCCGGTGTGGCTGAACGTGCCCTCGAAGGTGGCCCAGGTCGCCGCCGTCCGCGCGGTCGCCGCCGAGCGCCGCGCCGCCGACCTCGCCGCCGGCACCCTGATCGCGTCCGTGTGCCCGGGGATGGTGGACACCGCGACCTCGCGGCCCTGGTTCAGCGACTACAGCCGGGCGCAGTCGCCGGGCCAGGCAGCCGAGGCCGTCCTCGACCTGGTCCTCGCCGACGACGTGGACCCCGCGCTCTACGGCGAACTGGTCCGGTTCGGCAAGGCCCTGGACTGGCACGGCGGTACGCCCCCGGTGGAGCAGGACCGTCTGGTGACGCCGTGACCCGCGGCGCCGACGCGCTCACCGCGCATACACCTACATCGCAGGGAAGTGCATCCATGAGCACCACCACTCCCGCCACGATCACCACCCCGTTCGGGTTCTCCAGCACGGCCACCGAGGTGGCGCAGGGCATCGATCTCACCGGCCGCCAGGCGGTGGTCACCGGGGCCTCGTCGGGGCTCGGTGCCGAGACGGCCCGTGTCCTGGCCGGCACCGGGGCGAGTGTCACGCTCGCCGTGCGTGACGTGGCGACAGGCGCACGCGTCGCCAAGGACATCGCCGGATCGACCGGCAACCGGCGGGTCCGGGTCGAGCGGCTCGACCTGACCGATCTGGGTTCCGTCGCCGCCTTCACCGCGGCGTGGCGGGGGCCGCTGCACATCCTGGTGAACAACGCGGGCGTGATGGCCGGCCCCGAACAGCACACCGAGCACGGCTGGGAGTGGCAGTTCGCCACCAACCACCTGGGGCACTTCGCGCTCACCACCAGCCTGCACGCGGCGCTGGCGTCCGCGGGCAACGCCCGGGTCGTCATGGTGAGTTCCTCGGGGCACCAGCAGTCCCCCATCGTCTGGGACGACGTCGACTTCGCCTTCCGCCGCTACGACCCGTGGCTCGCCTACGGGCAGTCGAAGACGGCGAACGTCCTCTTCGCCGTGGAGGCGACCCGCCGCTGGGCCGGCGACCACATCACCGCCAACGCCCTGATGCCCGGCGCGATCCACACGAACCTCCAGCGCCACCTCAACGGCGGGGGCAGCGGAAGGGTACCCGCCGATCTGATCAAGACGGTCGGGCAGGGCGCCGCGACCTCCGTGCTCCTCGCGACGTCACCGCTGCTCGAAGGGGTCGGCGGCCGGTACTTCGTCGACTGCAACGAGACCGCGACCGTCGACCGTCGCACCGGCACCCTGCACGGCGTCGCCCGCTACGCAGTCGACCCGGCGAACGCCCGCCGTCTGTGGGACCTGTCGCGGGAGATACTCGACCGGGCGGGGCTCCGGACGGAAGAGGGGCGGCCGGCCTGACCCGGCCCGTCAGCGGCCGGGCCAGGCGATGTCGTCGACGGCGAGGAACGGCTCGCCGGCCACGGCCCCGGGCGTGACCCCGGTGAACGCCCGGACGTCGCGGTGCAGATAGGACTGGTCGGCGCAGCCCGCGTCGGCCGCGACCTGGGCCGCGGGTCCGCCCGCGACCAGAAGGTGGGCGGCATGGTCGAAGCGGACCAGTTGTGCGGCCCGCTTGGGCGGCAGACCCAGCTGCGAGCGGAACCGGGACCACAGCCGCTCGCGGCTCCATCCGACCTCGGCCGCGAGGCCGTCGACGCGGGCCCCGCCGCGGCTGACGACGATCCGGCGCCAGGCCCGGGCCACCTCCGGATCCACCGCGGGTTGCGCCGCGAACCGCCGGGCGAGGAACGCGTCCGTCACCGCGAAGCGGTCCTGCCACGAGGGAAGTTCGGCGAGCCGTTCGCGCGGCCGTGCCGCCTCCCGGCCCCACAGGTCCGTCGAGGTCGGCGGGGGACGCGCCCAGGACCGCGCGTGCGATCACCGGGGAGAGACGTACCTGTACGCACTCCCCGATCACCAGGGAGAGACGTACCTGTACGCACTCCACGTCCTCGCCGCGCGCCAGGACCGTGCCGCCTGACCCGAGTCCGGGCCCCGCCGCGATGCTCCCCCGCTGCGGCCCGCAGGCGCCGTCACCGCCTCTTCCCTGCTGGCCTTCACCGCCAGTCACGCCGTGCGGACGAGCTGACCGGGCCGGAGCGGGGCCCGAGGGGTCTCCGTCCGCGGCGCAGGCGGGCGCCGGCGTGCGCGGGCCGGGGCGCCGTCGTGCACACGGGTGTGCTCCGCCGCACCCTGGCCCGCGCCCGCCGCGCTCTGCCCCACGCGGGCCATGGCTCCCGGGTGCGCCCCCGGGCACCATGAGAGCCCCCGCCCCCCGGTGCCTTCAGCGCCCCCGCGACCGCCGTGCCGGCGGCGCCGACCCGCCGTGCGGGCCTGAGCAGGAAGACGAAAGGATCACGTCCATGCGCAGATCGTTCAGACGACTGGCCGCCGCTCTCCTCACCACCGGGGTGACCGCCCTGGCGTTCGCACTGCCCGCCTCTCCGGCCGGCGCGGCTCCCCGCACCGTGACCACGCTGACGTGCACCAGCACGTCGACCACCACCTACGATCCGCCGATCACCACGACCGCGGCGACCAGCACCCGCACGATCGACCAGACCTACGGCCCCTGTCTGGGCACGGGTGCCGCCGCGGCCGTCACCGGGGGCACGCACACCTCCTCCAACACCACGCAGCGCTCCTGCCTGCAACTGCTGTCGACGGCGACGGTGAGCTGGACCATCAACTGGAGCAACGGGCAGAGCAGTACGGTCACCGCCCAACGCGTCTCCAACCTCGCCGGTGCCGTCTTCACCAACGAGTTCACCGGCACCGTCACCAGTGGCTACCTGGCCGGGCACGGCTTCGTCGAGACCATGACCGCACCGTCGCTGCAGATCACCACCTGCACCTTGCTCGGGGGCTCCGTCTCCGGCCTGGGAGCGGTGCACACCTTCACGCTCCTCTAGCGGACGCGGGGCGGGCGGCGGGTGCACCCCGCGGTCACGTTGTCGACCAGCTGGAAGCAGGCACGAGGACAGCAAGCGCTCTTAGATTCCGCTTAGAACACGTCCTTAGCGTCTGCGCCATGAAGAAGCAACGCGGTGCAGTCGGATTCGTCGTGTTCACGGCCGTGACCTTGGCGGCTCCCGCCGGGGTGGCGGCCGCCGCCCCCGCTCCCGCAGCGGACGCCGTGTCCGCGGCCCCGGGCAGGCCGACGGACAACTTGTACATGTCCCTCGGTGACTTCGAGGATGCCACGTCGGGCGCGGCGCCGGAGGTCAAGGCCATGATCGACCGGGCGGACATCGGCGGGGTCCAGGTGGTGGCGCCCTGGAAGGCGCTGGAGGGCAAGAAGAAGGGGGAGTACACGTGGTCGCGCCTGGAGCAAGCGCTGCGCTATCTCCACCAGCGGCACAAGAAACTGTTCGTCCAGGTCCAGGACCGGTTCTTCGACGTGGCGATGGCGGACGCCGGGGTCCCGCAGTACGTGAAGGACGCGGGCGGCGTCGCACCGACGGTCGATGAGAACCCCGACAACCCCACCACGCACGGCGCCATGGCCGCGCAGTGGAACACGGAGGTGCGCGCGGACTTCCAGGCCCTGCTCAAGGCGATGGCCCGGAAGTTCGACGGCAGGCTCGCCGGGGTGAACCTGCCGGAGACCGCGGTCGACGTGGACACCGCCACGGACCGGACCGGATACACGTCGAGCTCCTACATAGACGCCGAGATCGCCACCATGCGGTACGGCAAGAAGGTGTTCAGCAGGACGCCGTTCGTCCAGTACGTCAACTTCCTGCCGGATGACGACGATCACCGGCGCATGAAGGAGATGTTCGATCTGGCCCGGGACAAGAAGATCGGCATCGGCGGGCCGGACACCCTGCCGGACCGGCCGTACCAGATGGAGAACTCCTACAAGTTCCTGCACGCGTACAAGAACGTCCTCCCGCTCGTGGCGATGGCCGTCCAGGAACCCGACGTCCACGCCACGGACCCGCGGACCGGCGAGCCGTACACCCGTGAACGGTTCACGGACTTCGCCCACGACTACCTCGGGGCGCGGCAGCTGTTCTGGACGCCCGAAGCGGAGTGGCTGCGCACGCCCCCGGCCTGACCGCAGGGAGGATGCGACCAGGCCGTCTCCGCACCCGCGGCGAGATCAGGGACCCTCCGCGGCGCGCTCCGCCAGCGCCAGCCAGACCCGGTCCCGGGTCAGGGGGACCTCCGTGAAGCGGATGCCCGTCGCGTCGCGCAGGGCGTTGGCGAGCGCGGGCGCCACCGGGTTGAAGGGGCTCTCGCTCATCGACTTGGCGCCGAGCGGGCCGATGGTGTCCGTCGTCTCGGTGAAGTGGACCTCGGTGCGCGGGACATCGGCGTACTGGGGAAGGCGGTAGCGGCGGAAGGCGGCGGTGGAGACCTTGCCGCGCTCGTCCAGGCGTACGTTCTCGAAGAGGGTGGCGCCGAGTGCCTGCGCGACGCCGCCCTCGACCTGGCCGCGGCACTGCATCGGATTCATGACCTGGCCCGCGTCGGCCGCGTGCACGCTGCGCAGGATGCGGATCTCGCCGCTGCCGGGGTCCACGGCGACTTTGAACCACTGCGCGTTGAAGGCGACCGAGCGGGGCGTCCCGCCGAAGCGGCCGTCGGCCGTGCAGTCGACGCCGACGGCGCGCGCGGCCGCGTACAGCTCCTTGAGGAGGAGGCGGCCGCCCGGGTGCACGACCGCTTCCTCGACGAGGCGGCAGTCGGCGCGCGCGACGCGCAACTGGGCGGCGGCGAAGTCGAGGAGCAGGTCGGCCAGGGCGCGGGAGGCGCGCAGCGTGGCCTTGCCGGCGACGACCGTCCCGGTGGAGGCGAAGGCTCCGGTGTCGTGCCGGACGACGTCGGTGTCGGACTGGCGGACGGTGATCCGGTCGACGGTGGTGGCGAGTTCGCCGGCGGCGATCTGCCGGTGGACGGTAGTGGTGCCGTTGCCGAACTCGGCCGTGCCGACGGCGAGGTCGAAGGAGCCGTCGGGCAGCAGCGTCGCCCTGGCGTCGGCGATGTGGCCACCGGGCGGCCCGGTGGCGATCATCGCGAGGGCGGCGCCCTCGCCGACCAGCCAGCCGTCGGGGGCGGGGTCGTCCCGGTACGCGGACCGGGCGCGGCGCACGACGGAGAGGCACTGGTCCAGGCCGTAGCTGGCGATGTGCAGGTCCTCCTCGTGCCCGCCGGGGGTGACCATCGCCTCCCCCGCCGCGATGACGTTGCGGGCCTTGAACTCCAGCGGGTCGAGGCCGAGTCGGCGGGCGAGTTCGTCGAAGGCGGACTCGACGGCGAACGTCACCTGGCCGAGGCCGTAGCCGCGGAAGGCCCCGGCCGGGACGGTGTGCGTGTAGACGGAGTACGCGTCGACCTTCTTGTGCGCGGCGCGGTACACGGCCATGGACTCGCCGACGCTGTGGAACATGACGGCGGGGCCGTGGTTGCCGTACGCGCCGGTGTTGGACACCACCCGCAGCTGGAGGGCGGTGAGCGTGCCGTCGCGGCGCGCGCCCGCCTTGACGTGGATGGTGAAGGGGTGGCGGGTGGTGGCGCCGTAGAACTGCTCGGCGCGGGTGTACTCCAGTCTCACCGGGCGGCGCAGCCGCAGCACGGCGAGGGCCACGACGTCCTCGACGAGCATCTCCTGCTTGCCGCCGAAGCCGCCGCCGACCCGGCCCGCGACGACCCGCACCTTGTCCTGCGGCAGGTCGTACAGGGCGCACAGGGCCCGGCGGGTCAGGAACGGCGTCTGTGAGCTGGTGCGCACGGTGAGGCGGTCGTCCTCGTCGAACCAGGCGACGGCGCCGTGGGTCTCCAGGCTCGCGTGCTGCACGCGCTGGGTGCGGTAGGTGGCCTCGTGGACGGCGTCGGCCGCGGCGAAGCCGGCCTCGATGTCGCCGGTCTCGCCGTGCGCCTCGCCGACGACGTTGTCGCGCGGGCGGGCGATGCGGGCCGTCGCCGGGTCCTTGTCGTGGACGACGGGGGCGCCGGGGCGCATCGCCTCCTCCGGGTCGAGGACCGCGGGGAGCACGTCGTACGTGATCTCGACGCGGCGGCAGCCCTCCTCCGCGGCGGCCTCGCTGTCGGCGACGACGGCGGCGACTCGCTGACCGATGTAGCGGACGGTGTCGTCGAGGACGCGGGTGTCGTCCGGGTCCTCGGTGGGGTGTTCGTGGCGTGCGGTGGAGAAGTGCCGCTCGGGGGCGTCGTGGTGGGTCAGCACGGCGTGGACGCCGGGTACCCGCAGCGCGGCGGCGGTGTCGACGGCGACGATGCGGGCGTGGGCGTGCGGGGAGCGCAGCAGCTTCATGTGGAGCAGGCCCGGGACGTCGATGTCGAAGGTGTAGCGGGCGGTGCCGGTGACGACCTGGGGCCCGGCCGGGGCGGGAAGGTTGCGGCCGACGGCCTCGCCCGCGCAGGGGGCTTCGACGTGCTTGACCCCGCGGACGGCGTCCTCGATGGCGCGATAGCCGGTGCAGCGGCACAGGTTTCCCTTGAACGCGCGGGGCAGGTCGGCCTGTTGCTCCTCGTCCAGGGCCGCCGTCGTCATCAGGAATCCGGCCGTGCAGAACCCGCACTGGAATCCTTGTGCGTCGAGGAACTTCTGCTGTACGGGGTGGAGTTCGCCGTCGGTGGACGCCAGTCCCTCGACGGTGGTCACCGTCCGCCCGTCGGCGCGGAAGGCGGGGTAGAGGCAGCTGTGCACGGGTGCGCCGTCCACGTGGACGGTGCAGGCGCCGCAGTCCCCCGCGTCGCAGCCCTTCTTCACGCCGAACCAGCCGCGCTCGCGCAGGTAGGTGCGCAGGCATTGCCCGGACCGCGGGTCCTCCTCGTGCGTACGGCCGTTGACCTCGATCTTCATCGCGCCGCCCCTTTCTCTGGCCGCAGTTCGCGGCGGATCTCCTCGGCGTGCAGGAGTGTCATGTGGCGCCGCCACGCGGGCAGCCCGTGGATGTCGTCGAACCACTCGTCGTCCGCGACTGCCGCGTCGAGTGCGGCCCGCAGCGTGGCGGCGTCGGGCGGCAGCGGGAACCAGAGCCGCACCGGCCGGACGGTCGCCGCCGTGACGGTGATCGCGAACGAGCCGTCGGCCGGGTCCAGGACGCCGATCACCAGCGCGCCGGACCGGCCGAGCCCGTACAGCGACGCCTGCCGGAACGCCGTACGACAGGCAAGGGACCGGGCGGGCAGGGTCACCGAGCGCAGCAGTTCGCCCTCCGCGAGGTCCTTGCGGCCGGCGCCGGTGACGAAGTCGCTGACGCGCACCCGGCGGAGCGCGCCGTTCTGGGAGCGCAGCAGGCACACGCCGTCGAGCGCGGCCGTCAGCGAGATCATCGGGCCCGCCGGGAGTGCGTTGCAGAGGTTGCCGCCGACCGTGGCCATGTTCCAGATCTTGAACGAGGCGAGGAAGGCGCGGCAGCACTGCTCGAAGAGCGGGGCCGCGGGTGCCGTCAACGTGCGTGCGAAGCGTGACAGTTGCGCGATCGTGCAGGTGGCGGCGGTCTCCAGGGAGCCGTCGGCGTGCTGTGCGACCGGGGTCCAGCCGGTGCGGCTGAGGTCCACGAGGCGGCGCAGGTGCGGCTGCGGTTCGGAGAAGAGATAGGTGCCGCCGCCCAGCCAGGCGTCGCCCGGCCGCCAGGGCGCGGGCACCCTGGCGTCCCGGATCTCCGTCACGGTGTTCAGGTCCATGGCCGCCAGTGAAGCAACGCGTGCCCGGCCGGGACGACTGGTGCGCCACACGGAATCACCGGCGTTCGGGCCGGGGTCTTTGGTGATTCAACCAGGGGGCGTTCACCTCCGCTCACCTTGCACTTACGATGCGATATCTCGCTTTCACCTGGTGAATGCGGGATGCCGGGGTTCCTTCATCGCCCGGCGACCGTACGAGGGGCCGGAACACATGCACGTCGAACACCTCCTGGACGACCAGAGCCTGGGCCTGCGCCCGGTGTGGGCCGAGCCCGGTCTGCTGGGCCGGGAGATCAGCGGAGTGACCGTCACCGACCTGGAGGACCCGGGCCGCTTCGTTCGGGCGGGTGAGGCCGTGCTCAGCGGGCTCGTCTGGTGGACCCCGGACGGCGGCGAGGAGAAGGCGGACCGGTTCGTGCGGGCGCTGCGGCGCGTGGACGCGGCCGTCCTGCTGGCCGGCGAGGAGACGCACGGGTCGGTCCCGGAGGAGCTGGTCGCGGCGTGCGTCCGGCACCGCCTGCCCCTGGCGGGCGTCCCCCGGCACGTGATGTTCCGCGCCGTCACCGAGACCGTGTACCTCCAGCAGTGGGGCGAGCTGAGCCGCCACCACGCGCTGCCCGACCACCTCCGGGCACGGCTCGGCGGCCTCCTGGCCCAGGGCGCGGGGCCGCAGGAGATTCTCGCCGCCGCCTTCGCGCAGCCGCGGGCGGGGACCGCGGCCGCCGTCCGGACGGCTGCCGGGCGGACGGTCGCGGCGACGCCGGGTGCGGACGCCCCCGCCCCGCCGAGGGCGGGGGCCGGCGGGGCGGGCGCGGCCGGCGGCACCTCGATCCCGGTCGAAGCGGGCGTCGCGTCACCCTACGAGCGCTGGAGTCTCCACCTGCCCGAGCCCGACGCGGCGCCGCCGCGTCTGCTCCAGGAGGTGGCGGCCGTGCTGGGCCGCTGCCAGGAGGCGTACATCCGGCGTGAGACCGCGGCACGAGAGGCCGCGGACGGGCTGGGGGCGCTGCTCGTGGACGCGGGCGGCGAGCGCCGCTCCGGCGCCGCCACGGGTGTCGAGCGGGAGCTGCGCGCCTGCGGACTGCCGGCCGAAGGGCCGTACCGCGTCTTCGCCGTTCGCACGGGATCCCGGCGGGCCGGGTGGGCGGTGGGGGCGCTGGCCGAGGTGCTGGCCTGGACCGGTGGGGGCCCCGCCGCGTTGGGGCGACTGCCCGGGGGGACCGCGTTCGCGGTCGTGCCGCGCAGCGCTCCGCCGGAGGAGTTCGTCAGGGTGTGGCCACTGGTCGCCGGGGGCGTGCCGGGCGAACCGCTGCACGGCGGGACGGGCGTCCCGGCCGCGGACCCCGGCGGGCTCGCCGCGGCGCTGGCCGAAGCCCGGTACGCCCTCGCCTGCGCCCGGTCGGCCGCGCCGGGGGCCGCCCTGCTCACCGACGCGGCGGCGCTCGGCAGCCTCGACGCGCTCCTGGGCGGCGTGCCGGCACGGGTCCGCGCCACCTACAGCCGCACGGTCCTGGGCCCGTTGGCCGAGCCGCGCAACGCCTCCGCCGCCGCGCTGCTGGAGACCCTGCGCACCTTCCTCGCCTGCGACGGGTCCTGGGCACGCGCCGCCGAGGCACTGCACCTGCACGTCAACACCGTCCACTACCGCGTCCAGCGCATCGAACACCTCACCGGCCGGACCCTGTCCCGGCTCACCGACCGCCTCGACCTGCGGGCCGCGCTGCTCTGCCGCGACGCCGGGGGCGGCGATTCCGGCGGTGAGCGTGGACCTGGCGCGCAGGACGTCTGAGCACGCCCCCGGGCGGCGTCGGCGGAGAGCCGCACCCCCGCGCGCCGGGCCCCTGCGCATGGCCCACCCGCGCGGCATCGGCGCATCCTCCAATGCTTTTACCGCATATGCCACGCCATTTGGCCTAACCGCCAAGCATTAGCCAGGCCTCTTTGCACTTGAGCGCAGCAGATGCAAGATAGGAGGTGATATCCGGGGTGCGCCTGCCGTCGACTCCGGCCGGGCACGGAAGGCGAGGTCCCTCATGGTCATGCGCACCCTCGACGGTGGCGACGTCAGCCACCGGGGACTCGACCGTCCGTACGTCCCGCCGCGCCGCCCCGACGAGCGCATCGGCCACCTCGTCGCCCAGTCCCTCCGCGAGGCGCGCACCGTCCTCAACGTCGGTGCGGGCACCGGCGCGTACGAGAGCACCGCGCACGCCATCACCGCGGTCGAGCCGTCCCTGGCCATGCGGGCCCGGCGCCCCGCGCGACTCGCCACCGCCATCGACGCCGTCGCCGAGGACCTGCCCTTCGCCGACGGGCAGTTCGACGCGGCGATGGCGCTGCTGAGCGTGCAGGACTGGTCCGACATCGACGCGGGGCTGCGCGAGATGCGCCGCGTCACACGCGGGCCCGTGGCCGTGCTGACGTTCGACCCCGCGCTGATCCGCGACTTCTGGCTCTACGAGTACGCGCCGGAGGTGCTGGAGGCCGAGGCGCGCCGCTACCCGCCCCTGGCCCGGATCACGGCGGCGCTCGGCGGCCGCACCACCGTCGAGTCCGTCCCCGTGCCGCTGGACTGCACGGACGACTTCAACGAGGCGTACTACGGCCGCCCCGAGCTGCTCCTCGACCCGGCGGCCCGGCGGGCCTGCTCGGCCTGGAGCTTCCTCGACGACGGCGCCCGCCAGGAGTTCGACATCTCGCTGCGCCGCGCGCTGGGATCGGGCGCCTGGGACGAGGCGTTCGGCCAACTGCGCGGCCGTCCGGTCCACCACGGTTCGCTCGTCCTCGTGCGCGCCGCCCCGTGACGGCCGGGGCCCCGCGCGCGGACGGGGGCGGCGCCGCACCGGGTTCGGGTTCCGGCGACGGCCTGCGGACACCGTCCGGCCGGCCCGGATCGACCCCTCTCCTTGCCTGCCCGCGGCCCCGGCGTGCGGACGCCGAGGACAACCGCGCCCGCATCATCGAGACGGCGAGCGCGACCCTGACCGGCTCCCCCGGCGCCACCCTCCAGTCGATCGCGAAGGCGGCCGGGGTCGGCCAGGGAACCATGTACCGGCACTTTCCGAACCGGGAGGCGTTGCTCCTCGCCGTGTTCCGCGCGGACGTCGACGCCCTCGTCGACGCGGCCCCGCGCCTGCTGGCGGAGCACGCGCCCGTGGACGCGCTCCGCCTGTGGCTCGACCGGCTCGCCGTCTACGGCCACGGCCGGCACGCGGCCTCCCAGGCCGTGGCGGCGGCGGCCCGCGGGAGCCGCTTCTGCCCGCCGGTCGCCGGGGCGCTGGAGCAGGTGCTCGCCGCCTGCGCGGCGGCCGGGCGGCTCCGGCCCGGGACCCACGCCGACGAGGTGCTGCTGCTGGTGTCGTTCCTGTGGCAGGCCGATGGCGAACCGGTCGGGCGCGAAAGCACCGCACGCATGCTCAGCATCGTGATCGACGGGCTGTGCGCCACCGCCGGTGCGGACGCCCGCGGTTGAGCGGCCGGGTCAGCGGGAGACCGGCTTCACCGTGGACGGCGTGCCGTCCGGGGTGAAGGAGTGGTGGAAGGTGAAGGCGTGCGGCGCGGGACCGTGGTCGCCGAGGTGCTCCACCCGGGAGACGCCGTCCTGCCAGGTGGGCGTCGTGCCGTCGGGGACCCACCAGAACACGTAGTTCGGGTGTCCGGTCCGCTCGAACCAGTCGTAGCGCCGGTTCAGCGCCTGTCGGTGCAGACCGGTGTAGATGGCGTCGAAGGCGGAGTGCGGGTCGGTCCAGAGCGAGAGGGTCGCGGCCAGCGCGGTGGTCTCCCGGGTCCGCCCCTTGCCGTACCAGGACGGCACGGTGAACCCTCCCCAGGCACCCCAGTCCGCCTCGAAGAGCAATCCCCGGTCGCCGCTGCGCACTTCGGCGTGGGACAGGTACCCGGGGTGCTGACTGATCTTCCCGTAGACGGCCGCGCCGATGTCGTAGAACTCGCGCGTGAGCGATCCGGGATCCACGAGGGGTGATTTCAGGACGCCGAACGTGTACAGAGCAAGGTGGGGCATGCGTCTCTCTCTGCTTGCGGGGTGCGGGCCGTCGCCGAGGACCACGTGAAGGTAGCGGCTCCGGTGGGCCTTGTCGACGTTGCGTTTTCCGCGCGCGGATGGCCTCCGGCACGTGTCGAGCCGGGGTCCGGCGCGTCTCATGCGCCCGGGGTACGCCGCACGCCCCCGGCGGGGAGGCCGGGGGTGCGCCGAACCGCCAGGCGGGGAGGCCCGGGTGGGCCCAGCACCACCCCCCTCCCACCGTCTGGCCGCACTGTCCTGTCGCTCGCCGTCCGTCATGGTCGTAGAGGTCGGCCGACACGATCGGCGACGTCGCACGCAGGACACAAGACACAGGACACAGGACGCGCAAGAGGGGAAACCGCATGACTGGCACAGCAGTTGGGACGCCCGGCCGCATGGACCGACGAGGATTCCTGGCCGGGGCCGCCGCCGTGACCGGGACGGCGCTGGCGAGCACGACGTCCACGGGCGCGGCGCACGCGGCCGGGCCACCGGAGGCCGGAGCAGAGACGGCCGGAGAGCAGGCGGTCGGAGCAAGGGACGAACACGGGCCCGGTTCCGGCCCGTTGGCGCTGACCCACGTCACCGTGATCGACGGGTCGGGCGCCCCGCCGGCGCCCGACATGACGGTCGTCGTCGAGGGCGGCCGCATCACGGGACTCGCCCCGAGCGCCCGCACCCGGCTCCGCCCGGGCACCCGTACGGTCGACCTGACGGGCAAGTACCTGATGCCGGGACTGGTCGAGGCGCACACGCACAGCGACGGCCCGGAGGCGGTGGTCCCGGCGCTCTACGTCCTCGCCGGCGTCACCTCGGTGCGGGAGATGCGGGGCCAGCCGGTCCACGCCGAGTGGCGCGAGAAGATCCGCAGCGGCGCCCTGCTGGGCCCCCGCTGGGTGATCGGCAGCCCCATCGTCGACGGGGCGCCCTCGCTGTGGGCGGCCGACGTGGGCCCGACCATCGAGGTGCGGGACGCGGCCGAGGCCCGGCGCGCCGTGCGGCGGGTCAAGCGCGAGGGGGCGGACTTCGTCAAGGTCTACTCCCGCCTGTCCCGCGAGGCCTACTTCGCGATCGTGGACGAGGCCCGCCGCCAAGGCCTCCCCCATCTCGGCCACTGCCCCGACACCGTACCGATCAGTGAGGCGAGCGCCGCCGGTCACCGGAGCATCGAGCACCTGCACGCGCTGCTCCTGTCGACGTCGCGGCACGAGAAGGAGATCCGGCGCGCTCTGGCCGCCGTACGGATCGATCCGGGCGACCCCAGCAGCCTTTCCCGCTACCACAGTTGGTTCCAGCAGGTGCATCCCCTCGAATGGCGGGCGGTGCAGGGGTACGACCGGGACCGGGCGGACGCCCTGTTCCGGAGCCTCGCGGCCCACGGGACCGCCGTCGTCCCGACGCTCACTGTGCACCGCACGCTGGAGCTGGCCGACGACGTGCCGTCCTGGGAGGAGGAGTGGAAGTATCTGCCCGCCTGGCAGGTGGAGAGCTGGCCGGACCAGCTGGCGGCGCTGACCGGCGGGCGGACCGCCGAGCAGCGCGAGCGGTTGCGCGGGATCTTCGCGCACCGGCTCCGCCTCGTGCGCGAACTGCACGGCGAGGGGGTGCGGCTGGCGGCCGGTACGGACACCGGCACGGGGTACCTCGTCCCGGGCTTCGCCCTCCATGACGAGCTGGAGTTGCTCGTCTCGGCCGGTCTGTCCCCGGCCGAGGTCCTGCGCGCGGCGACGCAGGAGGGGGCCCGCACCCTCGGCCTGTCCGGCGTCGGCACGGTGGCCCGTGGGCAGGCCGCGGATCTGCTCGTCCTCGACGCCGATCCGCTGACCGACATCCGCCACACCCGCCGTATCCATGGCGTGGTCGTCGACGGCCGGTGGATCCCGCCGCAGGAACGCCGCCGGCTGCTCGCGGCGGTGGAACGTGCCGCGGCGGCGGCCCCGCCGCCCGAGGAGGGGGCGACCATGTCGGGCTGCGGCTGCGGTGGGCACCCCTGACGGCTGCCGTACCGCGCAGGCGTCTCAAAAGGCCGTGTCCCGCCCGTTCGATCCGGGGCCGAACGGCCCTCCCCAGAGCGATGATCGGGGCCTGGTGTCCCTATAAAAATAGAGCCCTCACAGGGTTGGCTGGGTCCCATGACGCTCACCTACGAGGACACCACCTCCGGCCTCACCGAACACTCCGTCGGCGGCACCCTCGTGGTCGCGCCGCAAGGGGAGATCGACATGGCGGTGGTGCCCGGGCTCACGGCTCGCCTCGACGTGCTGACCGCCGACCCGCTGCCCGACCTCGTGCTCGACCTGCGCGCGGTGACCTTCGTCGATTGCGCGGGGCTCGGCGCGCTGTGCCGGGCCCGGACCCGGGCCGTCGCCGCCTGCGGGCGGCTGCGGCTCGTCACCGACGACGAGAGCGTCTTGCGGGTCCTGCGGATGACCGGCCTGGACTGGGCCTTCGACATCTCCCCGGCCCTGCCGTGGGAGATGGCCGCGCGGACGGGGTGACGCGGCCCGTTACGGGGCCCGTGCGGGCCGGGCCTGCCCGTAGGCGCCCTCGGATCGCCGGCGGACGACCGGATAAGGTGCGCGCGACGGCAGCAGTGGTACCAGGAGGGGACGCGTGACCGACACCAGCGAGACCCAGCCCCCCGACAGCCCGGTCCAGGAGACCCTGCCGGGCCTGCTGCGACGGGTGATGCGCTTCATCCCGCTCGTCGCGCCCGTCCTGTTGTGGAGCGTGCCGTGCTGGGTCCTGTTCCACGCCGGTCAGCACTGGTCCACGCCCGTCACGCTGACCGGCACCGTGCTGTGCGGACTCGCCCTGATCACCATGCCGTTCGCCATGATGCGCGGCCACGGCCGGCGCCAGCAGGACCGGGCGGCGATCGTCGGGGACACGCTGCTCGGCGTGGGCTGGGTGGTGTTCACCTGGTCCGTCGTCCTCGGCGTCCTGTTGCGGCTCGCCCTGGCCGTGGGCGGCGTCGGGACGGGCCAGGACCGGGCCCGCGCCGTGACATGGGCGATCCTCGGTGTGGCGGCCGTGCTGCTCGTCTGGGGGTACGCCGAGGCCCGCCGGGTGCCGCGGGTGCGCCACCTGGAGGTGCGGCTGCCGCGCCTGGGAGCCGGGTTGGACGGCACGCGCGTCGCCCTGATCACGGACACGCACTACGGCCCGCTCGACCGCGCCCGCTGGTCCGCGCGGGTCTGCGAGCGGGTGAACTCCCTGGAGGCCGACCTGGTCTGCCACACCGGCGACATCGCCGACGGTACGGCCGGCCGCCGCCGCCCCCAGGCCGCCCCGCTCGGGACCGTCCGGGCCTCCCGGGCCCGGGTCTACGTCACCGGCAACCACGAGTACTACAGCGAGGCCCAGGGCTGGGTCGACCTCATGGACGAGCTGGGCTGGGAGCCGCTGCGCAACCGCCATCTGCTGCTGGAACGCGGTGGTGACACCCTCGTGGTCGCCGGTGTGGACGACGTCACCGCCGAGTCGTCCGGGCTGGCCGGACACGGCGCGCATCTGGCCGGGGCCCTGCAAGGCGCCGATCCCGAGCTGCCCGTGCTGCTCCTGGCGCACCAGCCCACGTTCGTCGACCGGGCCGCAGCCGGTGGCGTCGATCTCCAGCTGTCCGGCCACACGCACGGCGGCCAGATCTGGCCCTTCCACTACCTGGTCCGCCTCGACCAGCCGGCTCTCGCGGGCCTCAGCCGGCACGGCGCCCGCACCCTCCTCTACACCAGCCGCGGCACCGGTTTCTGGGGTCCGCCGTTCCGCGTCTTCGCACCCAGCGAGATCACTCTGCTCGTGCTCCGCTCACCGCAGCGGTCCGGCTGAGCCGCTCACGGTCGTCCCGCACGGTTCCGGCCCCGCGACGGGCCGGGCCCGGCCTCCCCGTTCCGCCACCCCGCCTCGGGATCAGCGCTGAGCCCGACCCGGCCGGTCCGCCTTCTCCTGCGCGTCGAGCAGTTCCTCTCCTTGTTCGAGCCCCCAGCTCCCGAGTGCCGCCAACGTGCCCTCGACCAGACTGCGTCCCCCTCCGGGTTTCATCCCGGCGCGGCGGTGCCGGGCGTGCCCGCGCTGCCCGTGTCCGGGGCGGAGTGACGGGGTGCCGGCTGCGGTCCGTCCGGAAGCAGCGGCGTCCCTTGCGTGGCTCATCTCACAATCCGGATCCTGGACGGTGCGGGTGTCGGCCGGCGCCGCCTCGTAGGGTGGCGTCCGCAGTCGGTTCGTCCTGTCCGCCAGGCAGGGCGTCGCAAGAGGGAACCCGGTGGGAATCCGGGACTGCCCCGCAGCGGTGAGCGAGAACGACCGCCGTCATACGCACTGGCCCCCGAGACAGGGGGCTGGGAAGCGACGGCCAGTAGGTGTCCCGTCCGGTCCGGACGGACGTGCTCGCGAGTCCGAAGACCTGCCGACTGCCCGTGTGCGTACGACGCGTACGCGGACATCCCGGTGACCTCGTGGGCGGGTCGGCGTACACATGCGGCGGACGACCGTGCCTCGGCGCGGGCAGCCCGCGGTGTGTGACTCCTTCGTGCGTGCGGGTCCCCGGGATCCCAGGGATACGTCTCTCGAAGGAGATCTCCGTGACCACGAAGACCGCCGCTGCCGCCGCGACGGCGCGGGCCACCGTGTACGGCTACCCCCGCCAGGGCCACGACCGCGAGCTGAAGAAGGCGATCGAGGGGTACTGGAAGGGCCGCGTGAGCGCCGCCGCCCTCCGCTCCACCGCCGCGGACCTGCGCCGCACGAACTGGCGGGAACTCGCCGCCGCGGGCCTCGGTGAGGTGCCCACCGGCGACTTCTCGTACTACGACCACGTCCTGGACACGAGCGTCATGGTCGGGGCCGTCCCGGCGCGGCACCGCGAGGCCGTCGACGCGGACGCCCTCGACGGGTACTTCGCCATGGCCCGCGGCACCCAGGACGTCGCGCCGCTGGAGATGACCAAGTGGTTCGACACCAACTACCACTATCTGGTGCCGGAGTTGGGGCCGGACACGGTGTTCACCGCCGACTCCGCCAAGCAGGTCACGGAGCTGGCGGAGGCCCTCACCTTGGGGCTGGCCGCCCGCCCCGTCCTCGTCGGTCCGGTGACCTACCTCCTGCTCGCCAAGCCCGCGCCCGGTGTCGCCGCCGGCTTCGATCCGCTGACCCTGCTGGACCGGCTGCTGCCGGTGTACGCCGAGGTGCTGGCCGACCTCCGCGCGGCGGGCGCCGAATGGGTGCAGCTCGACGAGCCCGCCCTGGTCCAGGACCGCACCCCGGCGGAGCTGAACGCCGCCGCCCGCGCCTACCGCGACCTCGGCGCCCGCACCGACCGGCCCAAACTGCTGGTGGCCTCCTACTTCGACCGGCTCGGCGCGGCCCTGCCGGTGCTGGCCAAGGCGCCGGTCGACGGCCTCGCCCTCGACTTCACGGGCGCCGCCGCCGCGAACCTGGACGCCCTGGCGGCCATCGGCGGGCTGCCCGGAAAGCGACTGGTCGCCGGGGTCGTCGACGGCCGCAACGTGTGGGTCGACGACCTCGCCGGGTCCCTGGCCACGCTCGGCACCCTGCTCGGCCTCGCGGACCGCGTCGACGTCGCGGCGTCCTGCTCGCTGCTGCACGTCCCGCTGGACACGGCGCCGGAACGCGACATCGACCCGCAGATCCTGCGGTGGCTCGCCTTCGCCCGGCAGAAGACCGCCGAAGTGGCCACCCTCGCCCGGGGGCTCGCCCAGGGCACGGACAGCATCAGGGCGGAACTGGCCGCCAACAAGGCGGATCTGGCCTCGCGGGCCGCCTCTCCCCTCACCCGCGATCCGGCCGTCCGGGCCCGCGCGGCGGCGGTGACGGACGCGGACGGCCGCCGCGCGCAGCCGTACGCCGAGCGGGCCGCCGCCCAGCGCGCCCACCTCGCGCTGCCGCTGCTGCCGACCACCACCATCGGCTCGTTCCCGCAGACCGCCGAAGTGCGGTCCGCCCGGGCCGGCCTGCGGGCCGGACGCCTGGACACCGCGGACTACGAGGCACGCATCAGGGACGAGATCCGCGACGTCGTCTCCTTCCAGGAGAAGACGGGCCTCGACGTCCTCGTGCACGGCGAGCCCGAACGCGACGACATGGTCCAGTACTTCGCGGAGCAGCTCACCGGATACCTCGCGACGCGGCACGGCTGGGTCCAGTCGTACGGCACGCGCTACGTCCGCCCGCCGGTCCTGGCCGGGGACGTCTCCCGGCCGGAGCCGATGACGGTGCGCTGGACGACGTACGCCCAGTCGCTCACGGACCGGCCGGTCAAGGGCATGCTCACCGGGCCGGTGACCATGCTCGCCTGGTCCTTCGTCCGCGACGACCAGCCGCTCGGCGACACCGCACGGCAGGTCGCCCTCGCCCTGCGCGACGAGGTCACCGACCTGGAGACGAGCGGCACGTCGGTCATCCAGGTCGACGAGCCAGCGCTGCGTGAGACGCTTCCGCTGCGCGCCGCCGACCGCGCCGCGTATCTCGCCTGGGCCACGGAGGCGTTCCGCCTCACCACCGCGGGCGTGCGGGCCCGGACGCAGATCCACACGCACATGTGTTACGCGGAGTTCGGGGACATCGTCCAGGCCATCGACGATCTCGACGCCGACGTCATCAGCCTGGAAGCGGCCCGCTCCCACATGCAGGTCGCCCATGAGCTGGCGGAGCACGGCTATCCGCGTGCGGCAGGGCCGGGTGTCTACGACATCCACTCCCCCCGCGTCCCCGGCGTGGCGGAGGCATCCGCCCTGCTGCGCACGGGACTTGAGGCCATCCCGGCCGAGCGGTTGTGGGTCAACCCCGACTGCGGCCTGAAGACCCGCGGCTGGCCCGAGACCCGTATCTCCCTGGAGAACCTCGTGGCGGCTGCGCGTGCCGTCCGCGCCGAGCTGGGCGCGGCCAGGGCCTGACGGCGGCACGGGAACGCGTCGGGCCGGGGTGCCTGCCGCCCCGGCCCGACGCGTCGTATCACACGGCGGGGTGGGTCACCGGGAAGGTGCTCGCCGTGCGGTCGCCGTCCCGGTCAGGCCGGCGGCGGCTTCGTGGCGGTGCGTCGGCCGCGGTGCCGGGGGTGGCTCTGGCGCGGCGGGCGGCTGAGGGTGATCTGCCGCATCAGCTGCTGGAAGCAGGCGAGCGCGGCCAGCGCGGGCAACGCGGCCGCTGCCGCGTCCAGCGGCCGGTGCCGGGCCTGCGCGACGCACAGCACCATGGCGACGACCGAGAACAGCAGCACGACCGCCCATGAGTGGGCGGCGCGGCGCCGGTGCAGCCCGGCGCGCAGGACCGACAAGGAGGCGACGATCCAGGGGCCGTAGATCAGCAGCGGCCAGGCGTTCACGGTGTAGGACGTCGTGCGGTGCACGGCGAGTTGGCGCAGCGGGTGGTAGCTGACCATGCCGCCGAAGACACACACGGCGGAGACCGTGACGGCGGCGACGGCGGCGATCACCACGCTGGTCAGCCGCAGCAGACCGGCGCCGGTGGCCCGTCTGCGCGGGCGGGCACGCGAGCGGCGCCGGCGCGCGGGCGGTGGCGGCTGGAGGCGGTTCAGGTCCGCGGTGGCGATCTCGGCTGCCGTGGGATCGGGTTCGCCGGGGAGGGGACCGTCGGGACCGTCCTGCCCGAACTCCGGTCCGGGGCCGCTCAAGGAATCTTCCGGGTGGAGTACTTCATCGGGGCCCACGTCCGTCGCGTGTACGAGGGTGGGTGCGCCGTCCGTCACAAAGTCAGCTGCCTGGTGGGTCTCGTGATCGATGGCCTCGCCGAGCAGATAGGCGAGTTCTTGGGTGGGGTCCCAGTGCGAGGGCAGCGAGCCCACATGGGTGAAGGTCTCCTGCGGCTGGGGTCCGGAGCCGGGTGCCGCCGGGCTTCCGGTGGCGGGGCCGGGGATGAAGGGCTGGGACCGGCGGTGGCGGCCGGACGTCTCATGCACGGCCGTGCTGCTGTCGGCCGTCGCGCCAGGAAGTGCCGTAGGTGTGCGGGCCGTCGGCCCCGGCAGCGCAGGAATCCTCGGGCCGCGCGAGCCCGTGCGGTGGTGTGAACTGCCAAGCGCCCGTCCGGCTCGTACGTACCGCCTTGCCGCCGACTGCATCCAATACGGGGATTTCCGGGGAATAGCGAGGCTCTGCTCTGTTCATGTTGCACACAACCGTTTCTGCTCTCGGAAAGGTGTGCGGCATGCGGGTGAACCTGGAGCCGCGCGATTAGCTCGTCAGGATGATGATCCTTAGTTACTCGTCCCCCATCGTTCGGGCTCCGCCGGGGCGCCGTGGGCCCGTCTGGCGGACGGGGTGTCCCTCGTGCGGGGACGAGAAAAGGTTTCCGCCCCTCGTGGGACGGACCACCGCCGAAAGGGTCTTGAGACTGCCCCGGCCCGGAACACCGGGCCCCCGATCCGGAGGTGGCCCCTGTGGTCCTCGTCATCGTCGTCGCTGTGCTCGCCCTGCTCGCCGGCCTCGCCGCCAACCGTTGGCTGCGGCCGCGGCTGGTCAACGGCGACGATCACGACGGGATGGCGGTCAAGGACCTCGTGGGGCCGCTGCTGACGATGACCGTCCTGCTGCTCTCCTTCGTCCTGGTCACCGCCAACGGCTCCTACGGGAAGGCCGAGGTCGCCTCTCGCGGCGAGGCACGCGCCCTGGACCAGCTCGTGGAGACCGCCGAGTACGCCCCCAAGGCCGAGCAGGCCCGCATCCAGGCCGACGCCGTCTGCTACGCCCGTGCCGTCCGCGCCCAGGAGTGGCCCGCGATGGCGGACGGGAACGGCTCCGCGGCGCCGAGCGTATGGTCGACGAGCGTGCGCGGGTCCTTCAAGAGCCTGGTCGGCCAGCCCGTCTTCGGCATGCTGGTGTCCGCCGACAACAAGCGGTCCGACGAGCGGGAGGAGCGCCTCACCCAGGCGACCTCCAGCATTCCCGGCACCATCTTCTGGGTCCTGCTCGCCACCCTCGTCATCACGGTGGCGGCCCTGAGGGTCTGCCTGCCGCGCAAGAACAACCGGGGCCAGCTCATCACCCTCGTCGTCATCACCGCCCTGCTGACCACGGCACTGGTCATCATCCGCGACGTCGACCGGCCCTTCGGCGGCATCATCGACGTCGCCCCCACCGCGATCACCGCCGCCGGCCAGGAGGCCGAACGCGACTACACGGCGGACTACCCCGCCTCCGAGCTGCCGTGTGACGCCGACGGCAACCGCCGCGCCACCTGAGAGGCACGGCGCTGATTGCTCAGTATTCGCTCAAGTTGCTTTCCGCGCAGCGGGCCGTGCGGCGATGATCGAACAGCAGCCGATCAGGGGCCCGAGACGCCGGTGGGGCGGTGACGGCGGTCGGGGCGACGAGGGGGACAGATGGCGAAAGCAGTGCGTGTCTCGCTGGGCGAGATGTGGATCACCTGCCAGGTCTGCAAGAACGACTCCTTCCGCGAGCGCGGGGTCAAGCTCAACAGCACGGGCGCGGAACTCTTCAAGATGGCCTGGGCCGACGAGACGGCGACCGGACTGATCTGCCAGCGGTGCGGATATGTGCAGCTCTTCGCCAACCGGCAGCTGAAGCTGCACCGGGTCGACGACTGACGACTGACCGGGGAAGTGGGCGGGCGGCGCGCGGTCGCGTGCTCAGTGGGCGATGCCGCCGCCGCCCAGGAACAGGTCCAGCTTTCCGGTGCGCTCGAAACTGTCCCCGTAGAGCCGGGTGACGCCGCTCGTCGACAGCCCCGTGTCCGTGCCGGGCAGCAGCCACGCGGTGCTACGTACCCTGTTGTCGCCCGGCGCGGCCACCGTCAGGTCTGCGCGGCGGTCCCCGTCCAGGTCGACCAGGCGGACCGCCAGGCCGAACGTGGTCCGCGCGCTCCTGCTGCCGCCGATGTCGCCCGCGTCGACGACCTGGGCCCCGTCGCCGGTCAGCCCGTTGGCGCTGCCCAGCAGGAGCAGGACCTGTTCCGGTCCGGTCTTCGTGTACGGCTTGCTGCGGGGTGAGCCGACGACCACGTCCGTGTAGCCGTCGCCGTTCACGTCGCCGGTGTCGAGGGAGAGGAAGGCAGTGTCGTCGATGTCGTCGGCGTCCTCGGCGTTTTCGTTCTGGGGGTTCCTGCCGGGGACGCCCGGTGTGTCGCGGTCGATGGTCGTGGACGGTTCGCCCTTGCCCGGTCCCGCGGTGGAGCCGTGCACGACGGTCACCGCGCCGGGGCGGGCCTTGCCTCTCAGCGAGCTGAGCACGAGGTCCCCGACGCCGTCGCCGTCCACGTCGCCGACCGCTCCGGTCGCCGCGTCGGGCAGGTCCACGTCGTCCGGTTGGACGAGCCCGCCGCGCCGGGCATGGAAGTAGCTGACCGGCCGGCGTTCCTCGAACCGCGCGGTGCCGAGCGGCTCCTCGTGGTGGAAGGCCAGCAGTTCGTCGGTGCCGTCGCCGTCCAGGTCCCCGGCGACGAGGTCCTCGTAGTTCGCGGTCCGGACAGAGCGCGCGGGCCGGCGCGGGGTGGCGACCCGGCCGGTGCCCGCCGGGGCTCCGTCGCGGGCGAAGGGGCCCTTGAGCAGGCCCGTGCGGGAACCGAGTCCGAAGACGAGGTCGGCGTGCCGGTCCCCGTCGAAGTCCCCGGCGACCAGGTGCTCCTCCAGTGCCTGGTCCGCCGCCCAGGGGACGTGGTTGCGGTCCGTCCCCGGCACCCGGGCGGCGCTCGTCAGGCCGTCCGGTGAGCCCCACATGATGATCACGCTCGGCCTCCAGTCGAAGACGGCGGTGGCGAGGTCGGTGTAGCCGTCCCCGTCGAGGTCGCGGGCCACGACGTCGCTGCCGAAGTACGCCTCGTAGTCGGCCTTCCCCGGCATCCCGGCGTCGTTCTGCGTGAGGTACTGACAGCGGGCGACCCCGGTCCCGTCGCCGGATCCGTAGGCCACCGCGATGCTGCCGCCCGCATCGGCGTTCGCGACGTCACCCAGAGCGCCCATGGCCAGGTCCGGGTGGCCGTCGCCGTCGAAGTCGGCGGCGGGGACGGGGGCGGTTCCGGCCGATGCGTGCGCGTCCCGCGCCTTCTCGGCTTGCGGTTTCGTGCCCGGTGCCGGGGGTCCTGAGGGTGCGGTGCCGTGCAGGGCGGTGTGGCAGGGGCGGGGCGCGGCGAGCGCCTCGTCCCCGGACCGGGCGACGAGCACCGCGATCACGAGGGCGACGGCGACCAGCACCGCACCTCCCGCGATCAACCACCCGCGCCTTCCGACGCGGTCGCGCATCGTTGCCCGTGCCTCACCGTCGACGTTCATATGATCAAGAACGCGGAGTCGGGGGGTGGCGGTTCCGGGTCGCGGCGCTTCTGGACGGGGGCCGACGTCGGAACGGCCGGCCGGGGCGCGGCGTACTCCGGGGGATGCCGGAAGGCCCCCGACCGGCCGGGGCGCGGCGCCTTCGGACCCCGGTGGCGACACCGGATACGCACACGAACCCGGTGGCCGGTGCCGGTGGCGCGGTCCGCGGCTCGCGGTCACCCTGGCAGAGTGAAGCTGACGTTACGCGCGACGGGTGCCGCGGACGCGGACACCGTGTGGCGGCGCTATCTGCACCCGGCCCTCTGGCCCACCTGGGCGTCGCAGATCCGGTCTGTGGAGGCCGGGCCCGAGCTGCGGCCTGGCATGCGAGGGCGCGTGCGTCCCGCGTTCGGGCCGACCGTGGCGTTCGTCGTCACCGCCGTCGATCCCGCGGCCCGCACGTGGAGCTGGCGGGTGCGGGGCAGGGCCGGTCCGCATGCGGTTGTGGCACGGGGTCCGGGCGGGAGCAGCACCGGGTGCCATGACGTGGTTGCGGATAGAGGGGCCGCTGCCCGTCGTCCTGGCCTACGCGCCGTTGGCCCGACACGCCCTGCGTCGCCTCGTACGTCCCTGAGATCCGGCCGCTCCGCTGCCCCGCGGCCCTCGGGTAGGCCCGGACACCGCTCCCCCGTTCAGCCGGCCCACTTTCCGCCCGCCGCCTCAGGCGCTCGCCCCGGGCCGCCCGCTCCCCGCGGAGCTCCGCAGCAGCCCCGCCGGAACGAAGTCCGCGCTCCGGGACGGTGCCGGGTACTGCAGATGGGCGAGCCGCGTCTGTTCCTGGCGCATGTACATGAACGATTCCAGGATGTACCCGACCAGCAGCACGAGCACCGCGATGATCATGATGGCGGCGGCCAGGACGGCGGTCGGGATGCGGGGCACCACCCCGGTGCGGGCGAACTCCACCACGACCGGGAGGCCCAGGGCGAGGGAGACCAGGCCCAGCAGACCGGCGATGACGGAGTGGAAGAGCGCGGGGCGCTGGCGGCGGGCGAGCCCGAGGATGAGGGTGAGGATGCGCCAGCCGTCACGGTAGGTGCGCAGTTTGCTGGCGCTGCCGGTCGGCCGGTCCTTGAACCCGACGCCGATCTCGGCGGTGGGCAGGCGCAGGCTGAGCGCGTGGACCGTCATCTCGGTCTCGGTCTCGAACTCCCGGGACAGGGCGGGGAAGGACTTGACGTAGCGGCGGGAGAAGACGCGGTAGCCGCTGAGCATGTCGCTGACGTCGTTGCCGAACAGCGAGCGCACGGCGCCGGTCAGCAGTTTGTTGCCGACCTCGTGGCCCGCCCGGTACGCGGTGTCGACGGTCTGGCGGCGGGCGCCGACCACTTGGTCGTAGGGGCCCGAGAAGAGCAGGTCGACCATCTCCCGCGCGCGGGAGGCGTCGTAGGTGTCGTCACCGTCGATGATCAGGAGCGCGTCGGCCTCGACGTCCGCGAAGGCCCGCCGGATGACGTTCCCCTTGCCCTTGCGCGTCTCGCGGCGCACGATCGCACCGGCCTTGAGCGCCTCGTTGACGGTGTTGTCCGTGGAGGCGTTGTCGTAGACGTAGATCACGGCCTCGGGCAGGGCCGCGCGCAGGTCGCGGACGACCGTGCCGACCGCCGTCTCCTCGTTGTAGCAGGGCACGACACAGGCGACCGTCGGGCTCATGGGCGGGCTTCCCTTCGCTTACGATTGACCATTGGTGATTATGTCCGATTTGTTCCTTTTCTTCGACTTCGCTTAGGTTCATAGCGTGCTGCAGCGGGCGACGTGGGACCCCCGGGTCATGGAGTGGGTGCGCAACATCTGGCGGGAGGCCGCGGCCTTCGGCGTGGTCGGCGCGGTCGCCTTCGTGGTGGAGTTCGCCGCGTTCAACGTGCTGATCTCGGGCACGCCGTTCTCCCGCGACGGAGTGCTGCGCTCGGCACCCGTCGTCGCGTCGGCCCTGGCCACCGGGCTCGCGATGGCCGTCAGCTGGTGGGGGAACCGGCACTGGACCTACCGGAGCCACAAGCAGCGCGTGACCCGGCGCGAGGTGGGCTGGTTCGTCGGCATCAACCTGGCCGGGCTCGCCATCACGGCAGCCCCCGTCTACGTCTCGCACGAGCTGCTCGGCCTCGACTCGGCGTGGAGCGACAACGTGGCACGGCTGGTCGGCTGGGCGGCGGCAACCGGGGTGCGGTTCGCCGTGTACCGCACACGTGTGTTCGCCGGGTCGGGGCCGGCGTGTGCCGGATCCACGGCCCCGGCGGAGGCCGGGCCCGGACGGGGACCCGCCGCGGCGGAGGCTGGGCCCGGGCGGGGACCCGCCGCGGCGGAGGATGGGCCCGGGCGGGGACCGACCGCGTCGCGCGCCGGGCGACGGGCCTGGCCGTGGTGGCTGGCCGCCCTCGCGGCCCTGTGCGGGTACGCCGTGGCCACGGTCTTCCACCCGGGGTTCCTCAGCCCGGACAGCGCCGACCAGTTGCGGCAGGCACTCAACGAGAGGCCGGTGACCGACTGGCACCCACCGGTGATGGTCGTGCTGTGGCGCGTGCTGATCCACCTCACCGGCGCCATGTCCGCGATGGCCGCGCTCCAGGTCGCCGTGGTGTGGGGATCACTGTGGGCGCTCGCGGTGACGCTGTGGCACAGGACCGGCAGCCGCGGCCTCTCGCTCGCCGTGCTCGGCGCCGGTCTCGCGCCGCACGTCGTGAACCTCACGGGCGTCGTCTGGAAGGACGTCCACATGGCGTACGCGCTGCTCGCGGCCTGCGCCCTGGCGCTCGTGGCGCGCGAGTTGCCGCAGGGGCGGCACAACGGACCGCGCTGGGCACTGCTCGTCCTCGGGGTACTGTTCCTCGCCTACGCCATGCTGGTCCGCAAGAACGGGATTCTCGCCGTCGCCCCGGTCTTCGTGCTGCTGGTGCTCGCGGCCCGGCCGGCGACGCGCAGCGGGCGGCGCCGGTGGCTCGTCGCCACGGGCCTGTTCGTCGCGGTCACCATCGGCGGCAGCGTCGCGGTGTCCGCGGCCACCACCCCGGTGGCGACCCGCCAGTACGCCCAGATCCCGCTGGACGACCTCGTCCACGTCCTCACGCCCGGGCAGGTGCGCGCCGCGGCCGAGCGGGCCGGTGCCGGCCCGGAGTTCCGGGACCGGCTGGTCACCGCCGCCGAGCGGTGCCGGAGCCGGGGCGTCACCAGCGACGCCTACTTCCGCTGCTACCCGCGCGACCCGTCGCTCGGCTCCACGGAACTCGGCGACCAGGCCGACGTGCTCGTGCGGATGTGGACCCGGCAGATGCCCCGGCACTGGACGGGTTACGCGGAGTACCGGCTGCGGGTCTTCGCCAAGCTGCTCTTCCAGGGCAACCAGGCCTTCCAGAACGGCACCACGACCGGCGCCCGGACCATCCCCGCGGTGGCGAGCGCACCGGTCAACGACCAGCTCACCGCCATGCTGAGGAACTACGTCACCGGGTTCGTCCGCGACGTCCCGTTCCTCTTCCAGGGCTGGTTCTGGCTGGCCCTGTCCCTGGTCCTCGCGCTGCGCCGCCGCTGGCCCGGCCCCTACGCGCGGGAGATCCGGCTGCTCGGGGCGAGCGGAGCGCTGTACATCCTCGCGTACCTGCCCACCGCGCCCGAGTCCAACTACCGTTACGTGTACTGGCCGGCCATCGCCGGCACCCTCGCGCTCCTGCTCGTCCTGGCCGCCTTCGTGCTGCGGCGCCGCGCGGCGCGGTCGGAGGCCGTCGGGGACGGAGACACCACGACCGGCGATTCTGACCGGGCGCCATCGATCGAACCTGACGATCCGTCACCAGCACGCTAGGTCAACTGGGTTCGCGAACCACTCCCCTTGATTCCGTACCGCGTCTTGCCCAGCGGTGCGGCGGCGCTCTACCTTACTTCGAAGTAAGTTTACTACTCGGTAAGGGGATTGCCTTGACCGCCTACCAGACCGTCTTGGTCGGCACGGACGGCTCGGAGTCGTCGTTCGCCGCGGTCGCGAGTGCCGCCCGGCTCGCCGCCGCCTGCAAGGCCGAACTCGTCGTCGCCTGCGCCTACTCGCCGATGCGCGAGTCCGAAGTAGCGGTGGCACAGGACCAGTTGGGGCGGGAGGCCTATCAGGTGGTGGGTTCGGCGCCCGCCGAGGACACGCTGCGGACCGCCGCCGACCGTGCGCGGGCGGAGGGCGTGGCGGACATCCGGTCGATCGCGGTGCAGGGCGAACCGGTGGCATCCCTGGTGGGGATCGCCCACGAATGCTCGGCCGACCTGGTCGTCGTCGGAAACCGCGGGCTGCGCTCGCTCACCGGACGCATCCTCGGTTCGGTGCCCGCGGAGATCGCCCGGAAGGCGGGGCTCGACGTACTGATCGTGCACACCACATGAGCGCGGCGGAGCCGTCCAGGGACGCCCCGGCGGATCCGACCGGCGCCGGGCAACTGCGCCGGGCGGTCGAGGAGATGCTGTTGGGCGGTGGCCGTGTCTGGACGAGACGCGACATCGCCGAGCGGTCCGGGGTGCGGCCCGAGCGGTCGGCGCAGATCTGGCGCGCGCTCGGCTTCCCGGTGGTCGACGACGACGCGCGGGTCTTCACCGACGCCGACGTCGACGCCCTGCGGGCGGGGGAACGGCTCATCCGGGCCGGGCTCATCACCGAGCAGAGCGAGACGATGATGGCGCGCGCCCTGGGCCACCATCTGTCGCGGCTCGCCGAGTGGCAGATGCACACGCTCTGGACCTGGCTGGAGCGCGACCTGGATGCCCCTGGTGACACCGCGGCCTTCTTGACGCACGCCGCGGCCCTGCTGCCGGAGATGGAGCTGCTCCAGCGGCACGTGTGGCGCCGTCATCTCGCGGCCCAGGCCGGGCGGATGCTCACCGGGGCCGAGCACCGTCCGCCGGGCGGGGCCGCGGGCGAGCCCGAGGCGCGGGCGAAGGCGGCGACGGACGCGGCGGGGGCGCCCGGGAAGCAGGCCGGGACCGACGCCGGCGGCGGGCCGGGCGCGGCGCACGAGGCCGCCGACATCCGGCATCTCGCCGTGGGCTTCACCGACATGGTCGGGTACACCCGGATGACCCGCGGTCTGGACGGTCCCGAACTGGTGCGGGTCCTCGACCGGTTCGAGACGCTGAGCGGCGACGTGGTCGCCGAAGGGCTCGGCCGCGTCGTGAAGACCATCGGCGACGAGGTCCTCTTCGTCTGCGAGTCGGCGGCCGCGGCCGCCGACATCGCGCTCGAACTGACCGCCCGCGCCCAGGGCGAACCCGGCCTGCCGCACCTGCGCACCGGTCTCGCCCACGGGCCGGTCCTCAACCGGTTCGGTGACGTGTACGGGGCCGCCGTGAACATCGCGGCCCGGCTCACCGCGGTGGCCCGCCCCGACACCGTGCTGGTCGACACGGTCTTCGCCGGTGAACTGGCGGGGACCTCGGCGTACGACCTCAAGGTGCTGCGCCCGGTGTCGGTGCGCGGTTACAGCCGGCTCCGCCCTGTCCTGCTGCGGCCGGTCCGTCCTGCCGGTCCGCCGGTCGCCGGACGTCCTCACCGGTGACGGACGGCGAGGCTCCCGTACGACTGCCGGCGGTCCGCGGCCTCACGTCCCGGCGTCACCGTGGCGGGGGCCGCCTGCCGCCCGGTGAGTGGTCTCAGCGAGCGGCCAGGGCGCGCGTGCCCGGCGCACAGCTCGCCGTCAGGTCGTCGAGTTCCGAGGCGGTCAGCCGGCGTGCGGCCGTGCCGCGGCGGCCGCCGTCGAGCCAGGCGCACGCGCCGTCCAGCCACTCCGCGTGCGGCTCGACCCCGGCGAACGCGGCGAGCCGGGCGAGTTCCGTACGGGGGTGGTCGAGGAGGTCCTCGTAGGCGAGCGACGTGGCCTGACCGGCGGGCAGGCCGTCCGTGAACTGCACGCCTTGAGTGACGAGTTCGGACCACAGCGCCCCGAAACGGCGCAGCGGGAACTGCCGGTCCCGCACCAGTGCGGGGTCGAAGCGCTCTCCCAGCAGGGGCGCCAGGTCCGGCGGCAACAGCCGCACGTGGGCCTCGGTCAGGTCGCCGAAGTCCTCGACGCCGGTACGTTCCCTGATCTCGCGCATCAAGGTGATCGTGCGGTATCCCGGGTGGCGGCTCATGGACAGGGCGCAGTCCGGTCCGTGCCGGTGGAGGTGGACGAATCGCGCGTACGGGAAGGTGGCGCGCAGCTTGGATGCCCAGCCGGTGGAGTAGCCGGAGCGCTCCACCGCGGTTGTCCGGCCGAAGCGAGCGCACAGCCAGTCGAAGAGGGCTTCGTGATGGGCGGCGGCGGTGCGTTCGGGCCATTGCGTCACCGCGGCGCGCACCTCGTCGAGCAGGCCGTCGGGATCGTCGCTGAGGTGCGGCAGCACCATGAGGGAAAGCGCCGGGATACCCGTGGTCTCGGCCGAGTACCGTCCCGGACGGCGGGTGTAGAGGAACTCCGGCATCGGCAGTCCGCTGCGGAGCATGGCGGCGAAGTACGGAGTGGGCCGGAACAGGGCGTCCCAGAACCGCGCGCCCGACAGCCGGCCGGCGGGGAAGGCCGCGTCGCCGACCGACGCCATGAACTCGTTGAGGCTGAGCACGTCGGGATGCGTGTTGAGGATGCGGGACAGCGCGGTGGAGCCGCTGCGGCCCGTGCCGATGACGAACGTCAGACTGCGCAAGATCATCCTCCACCGGTACGGCTACGGATACGGGCGCGGGCCGTCCGCTCAAGGCTGCCCACGCGGTCCGGGACCGCAACCGCCCGGGCGGCCTCCGCGTCGTTCCCGGCTTACGGGCCAGCGGGGATACGCAAAAGCTTTCAGGGCCCGCACGGGGACTTCACGGGTGCATGACGATCTTTCCGACGTGTCCGCGGCGGGCCAGCTCCTCCTGGGCCCGAGCGGCCTGCTCCAGCGGGAAGGCGGCCGCGATGACGGGCTGGACCGCCGCCTGCCGGGCCAGGTCCATGAGCAGGTCGAAGTGGGCCGGTGTGTGCATCGCCGAACCGATCACCTGCGCGTTGTGGAGGTACAGGCGCCGGACGTCGAAGGCGACGCCGTAGCCGCCGAGGGCGCCGGCGATGACCCATCGGCCCCCTTCGCGCAACAACGGCAGCCCGTCGCCGACCAGTTCGCCCGCCACGACGTCGAGCGCGACGTCGATCCCCTCCGGGGCGGCGGCGCGGAGCTGTCCGACGACGTCCCCGGCGCGGTCGACGACTTCGTGGGCGCCCGCCTCACGCACCGCCGCGATCTTCGTGCCGCTGCTGATGGCGACGACCCGGGCGCCGCGGGCGCGGGCGATCTGCACCAGCGCGATACCGACGCCGCCGGACGCCCCGGAGACCAGGGCGGTCTCGCCCTTGCGCAACCGGCCCCTTTCGATCATGCCCAGCGCCGTGCCGTACGCGGTCGGCAGGGTCGCGAGCTGGTCGTCCGTGAGCGCGGAGCCGGTCACGTCGTGCGCCTGCTTCGCCGGCGCCGTCACGTACTCGGCGTATCCGCCGTCGCGTTCGCTGCCCATCAGGCCCACCGGGTGGGCGTCCGGCCCGTCGCCGTCGTAGAGCGCGGGGTCGATGACGACGCGGCGCCCGACGAGGACCTCGTCCACGCCGGCCCCCACGGCCACGACGTGACCGGCGACGTCGGCGCCCTGGATGCGCGGGAAGTCGACCGGGCCGCGCCAGCCCGACCGCGCCTGCGGGTCGTCCGGCCGACCGTAGGCACCTTCGCGGGTCCACAGGTCGGTGTTGTTCAGCGCGACGGCACCGACCCGGACGAGCACCTCCCCGGCGCCCGGGACGGGGACGGGCACTCGCACCGATTCGAGGACCTCGGGTCCGCCGTGCCTGGTGATGCGCACCGCTCGCATGACATCGGACTTGGTCATGGGGAACCTCCTCGCAGGTATACCGATCTGTATAGCTCTCGCTCCACCGTACACCGATCTGGGGACGGACCCTCTGGAGTGGGTGCCCGCAGGTCGCCGACTTGGCGCTGGGTCCGCGGAGGTCAGCCCGTGCGCCGCCGGCGCCACAGCAGTGCCGCCGCGACGCCCGCGCAGGCTGTGAGACCGCCCCCGATTCCCCACGCGCGGCCGTGCCCGGAAGCCGCGGACGCGGCGTGGCGCGCGTCGAGGGTCACGGTCACCGCGGCCGCGTGGTCGACCGTGTCGGGGTCCGCGGGCGGCTCGCTGCCTTTGCGCGCCGCGAGCCGGACCCCGCCGTCGCCCGCGCTGTCGCCGAACCGCAAGGTGAACGGGAGCGTCTCCTCGGAGCCGGGCTCGTGCACGCGCCGCAGTGGGCAGGTGTAGACGGCGCCCCGGTGCCGGCACAGGGGCTCGAAGTAGTCGTCATCGATCTCCTCCATCGGCTCCTTCACCACCTCGGCCCCGCGCGGCACCGTGAACACCAGGTCGTACGCGCCGCCCTGCCCCGGGTCGCCGGGCCCCGCCGTACGGGCCCCCACCCGCACCTCCCGCTCCTCGCCCGGCGCCGCGCGGACGTGCGCGCCGATCGCCGCGTAGTCGGCGGGGTTGTCGGTGGTGACCTCGGTCCAGGTCTCCCGCTCGTCGCTCCACCGGCCGCTGCCGTTGCCGGTCCGCGACTGCGCGCGCAGCCGTGGGCCGTCGCCGGGCTCGCCGTCGTCGGGCACGACCACGTCCTCGTACGGGCCGAGGTCCAGGGGCCAGGCGGACTGGTGCAGGGAGCCGTGGTCCAGCACCTCGGGAGCCCGCACGCGCAGGCCGGGCCGGAACACCACGGTCTGCCCCGGGCGCAGGCGCAGGTCCGGGAAGGAGCAGGTGGCGGTCGTCGGTGCGGTGTCCCCGCCGGTGTAGCGGCAGTTGGCGAAGGTTCGAGCCAAGGTCAGTGCGCCGTCCGCCGCGACCAGCAGGCCCATCCCGTGGACGGTCGTCTCGCCGGCGTTGCGGACGGCGAGGTCCAGGTCCGTCGCGGCGCCGGGCCGTACGCCGTCGAGGGTGTCGGGGGCCTGGAGTTCCAGGACGGGCCCGCCGACGACCACCGTGGTCGTCGCGGTGGAGACGTGGCCGTCCGGGGCCCGGTACCGCAGCCGCAGCCGGCCCGTGTCGCCCGCCTTGCTGCCGGGCGCGGCGTACGGCAGCGCACCTGCCCAGTCGGCCCAACTGTCGTACGTCGCACCCACTTTGCAGACCACGCGGACGCCGCCGGAGCTGGTGCAGCCGTTGCCGAACCGCTTCAGTCGCAGCGTCTCCTCCGCGCCGCTGACGTCCATCGTCAGCCGCCCGGTCTTCTCGCCCGCCGCCGTGTCGTCGCCACGCGCGTACCGGATGTGCAGGCGCTTGTCGCGCTCGGGCCGCTTCCGGCCGCCGGGCGGCTTCACGTGGTACGTCCTCGGCGCCACGAGCCCGGCGTCGGAGGCGTGCCCCGCGGACCCCGCGTCCGTCAGGCCGCCGGGCAGCAGCGCGACGAGCACCGCGATTCCCGCCACGGCGGCGCACAGGAGGAGGGCGCGGCTTCGGCCGCTGAGAGGTCGCTGGTCCGCGGGCTGCACAGGCATGCGGGCCAGTCGAACACAGGGCTGGTCAGCGGCCAAGGGGATGCTGTCACGGGTCGGGAACAGGGGTGTCTCGGGGGCGTCTTCAGGGCTTCCTCGGGTCTTCTTCAGGGCTTCTTCGGGGAGCCGCGGGCTGAGCACGTGCTGGGGGCGCGCGGGGCAGCCACGTCTGCGACGCGTCACCCGGGCGGGTCCCTTCGCGGCGGATCGCCCGGGCGGGCCCCATCGCGGCGGCGGGCCGCCGGGCGGGACACTTCCCGGCTGGCCGCCGTCGCGAGTCGCCTTCACAGCAGGCCACCCCGACAGGCCACCACCACAGCGGCCACCCGGACGGACCACCTCCGCGGCAGACCGCCGTGGCAAGTCGCCTTCACAGCGGGCCACCCCGACAGGTCACCACCACAGCGGCCACCCGGACGGACCACCTCCGCGGCAGACCGCCGTGGCAAGTCGCCTTCACAGCAGGCCACCCCGACAGGCCACCACCACAGCGGCCACCCGGACGGACCACCTCCGCGGCGGATCGCCCTGACAGGTCATCTCCACAACGCGTCCCTCGGGCGGCCCCTTCGCGGGGCCGACCATCGCGCCGGTTCAAGGTCCCGGCGGGTCACCGTCGCTCAACGGGTCGGCCCCGGCCAGCACCGCCGCAGACAGCTGTGGCAGCGGCTGGCCCGAGGCCATCGCCCGGGCCCGCAGCACGCTCAACGCCTGGTCGACCGTGAGGTGGTGGCGGGCGGCCAGGAGTCCGCTGGCCCGGCGCGTGCTGCCCCAGTGCGCGTCGATGACCTCCGTGGGCTCCCACTCCCCCGGTGCCGGGCCGCCGAGCAGGGCGCGGCCGCGGTCGAGGAGCACGTCCGCCACCGCCCCGGCCGCGGCCTCCGCGCGCTCCAACGGCCCGCGGTCCATCGTCTGCGGCCGCTGGTACACGACGTCCATCGAGCCGACGCACGCCCCGTCGGCCAGCAGCGGATACGCCTGCACCGCGCGGACGGACGGCAGCCGCTCGTCGAGGAGCGGCCCGAACACCGGCCACATCGCCTGAGGTCGGCGCACGTCGTTCCACAGCACCGCCACCGACGCGGCGGCCGCCGTGATGCACGGCCCCTCCCCCGTGGCGAACTGCAACTCCTCCAGTTCCACGCCCACATCGCCGGACGCGCACAGCAGTTGCCGCTCCGGCAGGTGGGTGAGGAGCGCGATCGTCACCGCGTGCGCCCCCAGCCCCTCCCGCACGGCCGTGCACATGCGTCTCGGGACCTGCCCCGGCTCCTCCGCACCCTCCACCGCGTCCCACACCAGCCGCGCCATCGCCTCAGCCGCCATCAGATCTCCCTCGCCACCGTTCCGCACAGCGAGTCCCCCGGCCACGGGACTTAAGTACATCGCACACCCGTCCGCAGGGCCGGCCCCGTCCGCGCGGACCGCCGTCGTTCAGCCGCCGTCACCGCGGCCGGCGGTGAAGGCTCCCGCGGCGGCGGCCAGCACCGCGGCGGCCGCGGCTCGCTCCGGCAGGTCGGGGTCGGGGTCGGCGCGCAGGAGGACCAGCTGGTGGTAGACGGGCGCCGTGGCGGCGACGAGCAGGCTCCGCGCGTCCGTGCGGAGCCCGGGGAGTTCGCCGCGCTCCCTCGCCCGTTCGACCAGGACCTCGCACTGGACGTACCGGTCGGCCCACAGGGCCGTCTGGGCGCGCGCGGCCTGCTCGGAGTGGAACGACGCGGCCAACAGCGCCGTGGCGAACGAGGGCCGTACGACCAGGGACTCCTGGATCTCCTGGTTGAGGGCGGTCAGGTCGCCGCGCAGGGAACCGGTGTCCGGTGGCCGCCAGTCCATCTCGCCCGCCGCGGCGATCACGTCGACGAGCAGCCCGCCCACGTCGCGCCAGCGCCGGTAGACCGTGGCGCGGTGGACGCCGGCGCGGGCAGCGACCCGCTCCAGGGTGAGTGCCTCGTAGCCGCCCTCGGCGAGTTCGGCGCGGACCGCGTCCAGGACCTGGGCGCGGACACGGGCGGTGCGCCCGCCCGGGCGGCGGTCCGGCCCGGTGGCCGTCGGCTCTGTCATCGACCTTCTCGAATCCGGTTGATCTACGTGCGCGGACTGTGCCAGCATCTTAATGCAACAACCGTCGCACTAACGAACGTCGCACCGAGGAGAGGACCCGCCTTCCTGATGCCGCCCGTGCCTGCCGTGCCTGCCGATCCCACCGTGCTCCACCCGATGCCCGACCACCCGCGCGTCGTGCTGCTCAAGCCGCTGGTGACGTCGCCGCTGATCGACGTCGGCGCGTACTCGTACTACGACGATCCGGACGACCCGACCGCCTTCGAGACCCGCAACGTCCTGTACCACTACGGGCCCGAGCGGCTGGTCATCGGCAAGTTCTGCGCACTGGGCACCGGGACGCGGTTCATCATGAACGGCGCCAACCACCGCATGGACGGCCCGTCCACCTTCCCCTTCCCCACCATGGGGGGCTCCTGGGCCGACCACTTCGACCTGATCACCGGTCTGCCGGGACGCGGCGACACCGTCGTCGGCAACGACGTCTGGTTCGGGCACGGCGTCACCGTCATGCCCGGCGTCCGCATCGGCCACGGCGCGATCGTCGCCACCGGCGCGGTGGTCACCGCGGACGTACCGGACTACGGCATCGTCGGCGGGAACCCCGCCCGGCTCATCCGCACCCGGTACACGCCCGACGAGGTCACTCGGCTCCTCGCCGTGGCCTGGTGGGACTGGCCGGTGCAGCACATCACCGACCACGTCCGCACGATCATGTCGGGCTCGCTCGCGGAACTGGAGGCCGCCGCGGCCCAGCTCGACGAACGCGCCTGACACACCTCCGCCGCCCCCCTGCCGAAAATGTCCGGTTCTCGCCGTGCGCCACCGCGGCTTGCCCGCGGCCCGGCCACGGCGGCGTAGCGTCGATGCGGGGATCGGCACGCGGAACCCCGGAGGACGAGGGGGTGGGGTCGTGAGCGCCGAGTGCGAGGGTGTGCCGTTGGTGCGCAGCCACCTGGCGACGCGGGAACCCGCGCTGGCCCGGCAGTACATGGACGCCGCCTACGGGGCGAGCCTGCGGCTCAGCGGCAGGCTCGACGGGCAGGAGATGCGGCTCGACCGGGTGGGCACCGGCCGGTTCACGATCGACCACCTCGTGCTGCCGGGCACGCTGCGCTTCTCCTGCGACCCGCTGAGCCGGGCCCTGATCACCGTGACGGAACAAGGGCACTTGGGCATCGACTGCCAGGGGCGCAGCGACCGTCCGACCCGGTCCACTCCCCTGCTGACCCCGGACGGTGAGCCGTACGAAGTGCTGTCCGAGACGGCGACGATGCGGGTGACCGCCCTCGACCCGGGCCTGCTCCACGACACCCTCGGGACGCCCGTCGCCGACCGCGCGCGGCTGCGGTTTGTCGAGCTCCAGGCGGCGGATGCCGCCGCGGTCCAGCTGTGGCGGTCCGCGACCGCGTTCGTCTCCGGCCGGCTCAGCGGACAGGAAGCGGTACCCGCGCTGTTGTCGGGCCAGTTGGCCCACCTGCTCGCCACGACCGCGCTGTCCCTCTTCCCCCACCAGCGGCCGGAGCGCCGCGGGTACGACAGCACGGACGCCACCCCCGCGACCCTGCGGCGCGCCATCGTGTACATCGAGTCGCACGCCGACCAGGACGTCACCCTCACCGACATCGCGCTCGCCGCGTGCGCGTCTCCGCGCGCGGTGCAGCAGGCTTTCCGTCGGCACCGTGCGACCACGCCCCTGGGGTATCTGCGCCGGGTCCGTCTCGCGCACGCCCACCGGGAGTTGCAGACCGCGAGCGCGGGAACGGCGAGCGTCACCCAGATCGCGGCCCGCTGGGGGTTCGCCCATCCCAGCCGGTTCGCCGGCTACTACCGCGAGGAGTTCAGCGAGAGCCCCGCCGAGACTCTGCGCGGAGCTGCTCCGGAGAGCTGACGAGTGCGGCTGTCGACCCTCAGGTGACGTCAGGTCGGATGGTCGGTGCCGGTGCCGGTGCCGGTGCCGGTGCACTACTGGACCGGGCGGCGCGCCGGGGGTACCGGGCGGCGCGCTGGGGACGGCGTCCAGGTACCGGGCGGCCGGGGACGTCGGCCACCGACTGCCGCGTCCTCCGACCGCACCGGACCGGACCGCGTGTGGTCTGCTCTCGGCCCGCGCGGTCTCCACGGCGCGCCGTCGACAGCCGCCGCGGATCAGGCCCTCGGGGTCCGGGAGCGCCTGCCCGAACGTGCGCGAACACGCTGGGTGTACCAGTCTGCCGACGTCCCGGGAGGGCGTCCGCCCGCAGAACGCACAGTCCCGTCCGCAAAACGCAGCGGCTCCGGAGGCGACCGCCACGACCGCGCAGGGCTGCATGACGGGTCATCAACTTCACGATGAACATGCCCTCTTCTCGTGGCCGGCGCGGCCCGGCGCCGGGGGCCCGGCCCCTAGCCTCAGGGCGTGATTACTAGGAGTACCGGACCTCCGTGCCTGGCCGGGCCCGTCCCATTTTCGGCGCGCCGCCCTACGTCTGGAGCAGCGACTCCAGGAGACGTTGCCCCACGGGCCAGGAACCGAGGTTACTGGCGGAGTTGAGGTGTCCGCCGTGTTCCTCCAGGTGCCACCGGGCCTGCCACCCGGCGGCGAACCCCGCCGCCGCCTCGGGTGTGCAGTACGGGTCGTCGGCGCCGGCCACCACGAGAGCCGGGCAAGGTACGGGCCTGGCGTCGAGCCCGGTGAACGTCGCGGCCGCCTCGCGGGGGAACGCCGGCCCGCGCGGATCGGGCGGCGCCACCAGCAGCGCACCGGCCACCGGACGCGCGGGCTCCAGCGCCAGCCACGCGGTCGCGGCCCAGCAGCCCAGGCTGTGCGCCACCAGCGCCACCCGGTCGTCCTGCCGGGCCGCGGCGTCGTAGGCCGTGCCGACGGCGGCTGTCCAGTCGCCCAGTTCGGGCGCGGACCATGACGCGGGAGCGGTCCGCACCGCCGCGCCGCCCCACTGCCGCTCCCACGCGGTCTGCCAGTGTTGCCCGTCCGAGCCGTCGATCCCGGGGATGATGACGTACGCGACCACGGTCTGCCACCGCTCTCGTTCGTTGCCCCGGCTGTTCGAGGGGCGTCTGCGGCAGATTGTGCGGGACGCGCCCTGGGCACGGTGGCGGCACAAGCGATCCAGAAGGAGGGGCGGGGACGACGATGGATTCACTTGACCGGATCGACCGGGAGATTCTCGCCCTGTTGCAGCGCGACGGTCGGCTCACCGGTGCGGAGGTGGGGCGCCGGGTCGGACTTTCGCAGCCCGCGGCGGCGGCTCGGATCCAGCGCCTCGAGAAGGCCGGAGTGATCACCGGGTACCGGGCCGTCGTCGATCCGGCGGCCCTCGGTCTCCCCCTCCACGCCGTCATACGGCTGCGCACCACGCACACCCTCCTCCCCCGCGCCCTGGAGTGCGCTTCCCGGACCCCGGAGGTCGTCTCCACTCTGCGCGTCACCGGGGAGGACTGCCTCATCTGCGAGGTCCGTTGCGCGCGGACGGGACGGCTCGAAGAGGTCGTCGACGCGCTCGCCCGGTACGGCCCCGTCACCACCTCGCTGGTCCTGCACGCCTATCCACCGAAGTCGCTGACCGAGGCTGCCGATCGAAGCCGCTGACCGCGGCGCGGGCCGGAGGCACGGTCGATGACGCTCGCCCTCGGCGCGGAGTCACGGTACGAACAGCGGCGGAATCACGGCGCGGAGAAGGTCCGCCGGTAAGCCCCCGGCGTGGTGCCGAGGTGGGTCCGGAACCGCCGGCGCAGATTGACCGCCGAGGCGAGTCAATCCACCGATTCCGCCACGACAGCGACCTGAACAGCTGAGTCATCGCAGCGCGCCGGAGACCCACTCGACGTCACGTCCGGCGCGCGACCGTGATGATCTCTCGGCTCGTGCCCGTGACGGGCCCGCCCTCCCAGTCCCCGTAGCGCGCCTCGATCTCGAAGCCGGTCTCGGTCAGGAACGCGTCGAGTGCGGGCACGTCGAGGAAGCGCAGGCGCGTGCGTTCGACGCGCAGCACGGTGCCGTCGGGTTCGGTGGTCGTCTCGGCGACCGTGACCACGTCGCCGACGACGGACTCGGTCGCGTGCTGGACGCGCAGCGTGCGGCCGGACGCGTCGGTGACGTCGCTCGCCTGCGACGGGTGCCACTCCTCCCAGGCGCGTGCCTGCGGGTGCCGGGTCTCGAAGGCGAAGCGACCGCCTGGACGCAGCGCGGTACGGATCGCAGCGAGCGAGGCACGCACCTCGTCGTCGGTGACCAGGCACTGGAACGCGTGGCTGGCCATCGTCACCAGGTCGAACTCGGCGTACCGTCCCACGTCAGCCGCGGTGCCCTCGGCCCACTCGATGTCGGGGCGCCGCCGGGCCCGGGCGAGCGCGGCGCGGTTCGGGTCGATGCCGGCCAGCCGTCCGCGGTGGCCGGCTTCACGCGCGCGGCACAGCATGGAGCCGGTGCCGCAGCCGACGTCCAGGACCGAGGGCGCCGCCGCGACCAGCCGGTCGTAGAAGCCGTCGCCGGGCCACTGTTCGGGGTCCCAGGGGTTCAGCAGGTCGTACAGGGCCGCGGCATCGGCGTCGGTGAACATGACGTGAGTATCCCCGCTGTCGCGCCGGCGTCGGCGCGGTGTGCCCGGAGGTGGACGCAGCAGCTCCCTGAACGCGAGCCGCACCACCCGGTACGGGTCGCAGACGGCGACCGGCATCACTGCCCGCAGGCCTGCCGTCCCGTAGCTTCCCGGAGGGGCCCCTCACCCCGGCCCCCGGGGCCTTCTCCCTCGCCCCCCGCCGGCGCCGGCGGCTCCCCGCCCGCCTCGTTGAAGTCGTTGAGGGCGTCGATGAGCGCCGTCCGCCGGTCGGGGGCGAGCCGTGCGACGATCGCGGCGATCTCCAGGCGGCGGCGCGCGGTGACGTGTTCGACCGTTCCTCGGCCCTCGTCGGTGAGCCGCAGCAGGGTCTCGCGCCGGTCGGCGGGGTTGACCTGCCGGTCCGCGAGGCCCGCCGCGATGAGCCGGTCGATCATCCGCATCGCCGTGGAGGGCGCCACCCCCAACACCTCGGCCAGCTCGACGAGTTTGGTCGCCCCGCGCGAGGACAGCACCACCAGCATCCGGAACTGCGGCAGCGTGACCCGGTCCTCCACCTCGGCGAGCGAGCGCGCGGAGACTGCCATCAGCAGCCGGGATGCCGTCAGCACCGCGCGGGTCACCGCGTCCACGTCGTCCAAGTGCTCCACCGGAGCCGCGTTCCTGGGCATGACATATTTCTACCTCGCACCGCCCCGGCGGCGCCCGCGCCCCGACCAGGTCCCTAGTAGTGCCGGACCGGGGTGTTCTGACGATACGTCAGGCGGTGGACCGTGCACCTCAGGGCCGAGGCGACCGGGACGGCCGCCGCGTGGAACGATTCCTCAACGCCCGTGACCGCGCGGGCACTTGTCCGGCGCCCCGGCCCCGGTTCCGCGCCAGTGCCGCACGCAGTACGCCACATCGCATTCGGGGCAGAACCCGGCGTCGCCCTTGAGGCCCGCGGCGTGGATGCGGGCGTAGCTGCGCGGATACTCGAAGGCGGCCTGGACGCTCCGCGCCTCGGTGTCGCCGAGGTTCTCCCCCAGGCCGTTCGCGGCGCCGTCCGCGTCCACGATCAGCCACCAGGCCGCCGTGTCGCGGACCTGCCCGTACGCCTGGCGCTCCTCGGCCCCCCAGCCGTACCAACTCGCCGGATGCGCACCGGGCCTGGCCAACTCCAGGCGCGTGACCTGCGCTTTACATACAGCGCAGACCACATGCAGCACGAACAGCAGGGCGGGGATCTGTCTCATCGCAACGCACTCAGGTCGACTGGGTCGGGCGGCAGAACACCCCGGACGCGACCCATACTTGCACAGTGCAACGGCGCGGCGAGCCGGAACCGGCAACCCGGGTGGCCCCTCACCCGCCGCGGCCTCCTCTGCCGAGGCCGCGGCGGTCAGAACCGTTCGCTTCCCCGTTCGGGCCTTCCCCCCTGGGCGCGGCCGACCGGGTCGGTTGACCGTGGCCGGGGCGGTGCGCCGGGTGCGGGCCAGGGCGCCGCGTCCCGGCTCGCGTGGCGCCGCGTCGCCCCCGCCCGGGTCCGGCCGACGAGCCCGAGCAGGAACCCGACGGGGATCGTGATCAACCCGGGGGTCTGGAGCGGGAACCAGTGGAGGTCGTGGCCGGGGAAGACGGCGATGGGCGAGCCGGTGACCGCCGGGGAGCCGCCCAGCAGCACCACGATCAGCGGCAGCGTCCCGTGGACCGTCCACCGCACCCCGGTGGCGGAGAACCCGGGCAGGAACAGCGTGTAGAGAAGGATGGGCGCGAGCACCGAGGCCGCGACGGTGAACGACAGCGAGATCATCGTCAGGCGCCCGCGGTCCCCGAGGACTGCCGCCAGCGCGACGGTGGCGACGCCGACGAGGACGATGCCCACCCGTGCCCGGCGGATCTCGCCGGCCGCCGACCGGTTTGCGCCGCCGGTCGCGGGTCCGGCCCGGAGGTCACGCACGATGCTGGAGGCAGCCGCCAGCGTGATGCCCGCCACCGCCGCGAGCGTGGTCGCGAAGACGGCGCACGCGACGATCGCGAAGAGCATGCTGTGCCGCGCGCCGCCGGCGACGGGGTCGAGCGCGCCCGTCACCATGAGCAGGGCCGTCGCTCCCCCGGGGTCCGCGGCCCGGATCGCGTCCCGGCCGATCAGGGCGCAGGCCCCGAGCCCGGCCACCACCACTCCGGCGCACACCAGCGCGACGGGGCCGACCGCCCATCCGATGGCCCGCCGGGCGGTGCGGGCGTCCCGGAGCGGGTGCAGACGCATGGTGATGTGCGGCAGACAGGCGGCTCCGATCACCAGCGTGGCCTGGAAGCCGATCAGGTCGAGCCGGCCGGCCGGCGAAGGGCCGAAGTGCAGGCCGGGCCACGCATAGGCGTCGCCGGCCTTCGAGCGGTCGCGAGCGGCTTCGAAGAGGGCCACCGGTGACCAGCCGTACCGGCCGAGGATGATCCCGGCCAGGATCAGCAGGGCGACGAGGGCGACCCCGACCTTGAGGATCTGGACGTGGCCGACGCCGCGCATCCCGCCGAAGGCGGCGTAGCAGATCATGAGGGCTCCGCCGGTGACCGTGCACCCGATGAGCGCACCGTCGGTGAGGCCGAACATGGCGACCATGATGCGGCCGGTCGTGGTGAGCTGCACCAGGAGCAGCGGGGTGAGGACGACCAGGCTCGCGACGCCCAGCGCCCTGCGCACGGACGGGTCGCGGAGGCGCTCGGCGAGGAGGTCCCCCAGGGTGAACACGCCCGCGCCGCGCAGGGGTTCGCCGGCGATGCGCATGACCAGGTAGAGCGAGAGAACGGTGGCGGCGGCGAAGAGCATGCCGTCGGCGCCGTCCAGGGCGACGGCGCCCGTGGTGCTCAGCAGGGTGGCCGCGGAGATGTAGTCGCCGGCGATGGCCAGGCCCCCGCCGACCGGGCCGAACGCGGCACTGCCGCCCGCGTAGAAGTGCTCGGCGTCGTCCACGTCGGCCGCCGCGAGCCCGCACAGCAGCAGTGACACGGCGACGAAGCCGAGGAAGACCACGACGGCGAGCGACTGCCCGTCGCCACCGGTCACGGTCGGCGCTCCGGCCCGTCGAGGCGGGCGCGGCCGGTGAGGCCGCCCGGGGACACAGGTGAAGGCGTGACGAGAGACATGCGGGGCATGGCACCAGCCGCCCGTCGGCGCGTACAGGCGTCTCGGCGGACCGGAGGCGCCCGCACAGCGGCTACGAAGCTGTCCTGTGCGGCGTCACAGTCTTCGGTCACATCGCCTGACAGGAAGGGGAGTTGTCTCGGACTGCCCGCGGTCGCCCCGGGTGGGACGGCGTGCGCGGTGCACCGCTGCGGCCACGACCGCGAGCGCCGCGGTGGCGCCGCCGAACACCATGACCGTCGAGGGGGACGTGCGGTCGACGGTGACGCCGCCGAGCAGCGCGCCGAGCGCGATCGTCGCCTGGAACGCCGTCGTGAACAGCACGGTGGCCGCCTCCGGTGCGTGCGGCGCCGCCTTGCGGAAGAAGGTCTGGGAGGCGACGGGCACCGCCCCGTACGCCGCGCCCCACACGAGGAGCAGCGCCACGGCGCCGCCCTGCCGGTGCCCCAGCGGCGGGAGCAGGACCGTCGCCATGGCGATCAGTGCCGCCGCGAGGCCGAAGGTGGCCCGGGGCCACCGGGTGAGGGCCGCGCCGCCGGCGAAGTTCCCGGCGATGCCCGCGGCGCCGAAGAGGAGCAGGAAGGCGGTGACCGACCCGGAGCCCGCGCGGGTGACCTGCTCCAGGAACGGGGTCACGTAGGTGTACGCCCCGAAGTGCGCCAGGACGACGAGGAAGGTCAGCAGGAGGGCGAAGCGGGTGCCCGTGCGGCGCAGGACGCTCCGCAGCACCCGGAGCCGTGTGACCTGGAGGGGCGGAAGCGGGGGAAGAGTCAGCCACAGCATGACGAGCGTGGCTGCCGTCAGGACGCCCATGACGGCGAACGTCGTTCTCCAGCCCGCGAGTTCACCGAGGAACGTACCGGCCGGGACGCCCAGTACGGAGCCCAGGGGGACGGCGGAGAAGACGACGGCGGTGGCCCGCCCCACCGAGGCGGGTGGCACGAGACGCTCGGCCAGGGCGGCGCCGATCGACCAGAAACCGCCGATCACGATGCCGACGGCGACCCGGGAGACCAGGACCAGCCAGTACTGCGGCGCCGCCGCCGCGAGAAGGTCCGCGAGGGCCAGCAGGAGCAGCAGCGCACCCAGCGTGCGCCGTCGGTCGGCGCGCGCCGTGGCCACGGTCACCACCGGGGCCGCGACCGCCGCGAGCAGGCCCGGCAGGGTCATCGTGAGCCCGGCCGTCCCGTCGGAGACGGCGAAGGCGGCGCCGATCGAGGTCAGCAGCCCGATCGGCAGGATCTCGGTGGTGACGACGCAGAAGATCCCCAGCGTCACCGCGATCACGGCCGGCCAGCCGCCCCGGGGCGCGGGTGCGGGCGGGCCGGCGCCGTCGGAGTGCGGGGCCGTGGTGGTCGAGACCATGAGTTCCGTCCTGGTGGTGTCGGCTGTGGTGCGGTTAGTCCAACAGGGCGAGAGGGCCGGGCGCCGGCAGCTTGGCGACGTCACCGTGGGGCGCCACGATGATGTCGCCAACCTGCTGGTGGGGCAGGGAAGTCGTGAGGGGACAGCAGGGGCGTGTGTCGTCGTGCGGGGGACGCACCGGGGCCCCGGAACTCCGGACGGCGGGCCGTGGACGCGGAAGGATGGCGGGCATGACCTTGCCTGCGCTTCCCGAGGAGTCCTTCCGGCGCGTGCTCTGCGTCGTCGCGCACCCCGACGACATGGAGTACGGCACGTCCGCGGCCGTCGCGCGCTGGACCGCCCGCGGCATCGAGGTCGGCTATCTCCTGCTCACGCGCGGCGAGGCGGGCATGCCCACCGCGCCCGCGGAGACGGCCCGCCTGCGCGTCGCCGAGCAACAGGCCGCCTGCGCCGCCGTCGGCGTCACGCAGCTGACCATTCTCGAACATCCGGACGGCGTCCTCGTCTACGGCCTCGATCTGCGCCGGGACATCTGCCGGGAGATCCGCCGGTTCCGGCCCGACGTCGTCCTCGGCGCCGGTCACGAGATCGAGACGCCGTACGGCTTCGACCAGGCCGACCACCGGGCGGCCGGCCTCGCGACGCTGGACGCCGTGCGCGACGCGGGCAACCGCTGGGTCTTCCCCGAGCAGATCGACGACGAGGGCCTCGCCCCGCACTCCGCGCGCTGGCTCGTCGTCCCCGGTCTCGCCGGCTCGGGCGCGACCCACGGCGTCGACGTCACGGGCGAACCGCTGCGCCGCGGCATCGCCTCCCTCGAAGCGCACGCCGCGTATCTGGCCGCGCTCCCGGACCACCCGGCCCCCAGCGCCCTCATCCCGCAGTTCGCGGCGATGAGCGGCAAGGCCATGGGGGTGGAGCACGCGGTCCTCTTCCGCGCCCACGACCTCCAGGCTCCCCCGGACTTCGGCGCCGCCGACGCGCAGGACTGACCCGGGGCCGCGAAGGACGTACCACGTCTGCGGCGTGGGGAACCGCTCGCCGGCCGGAGGTCTTGTCACCGCGGCGGTTGCCCTTGACGCAGGGGCAACCTCGCAGCATGGCCGGCATGACGACGAGAACCAGTGCGATCGAGGTCACCGGGGTGCGCAAGGCGTACGACGGCCACGAGGTGGTCGCCGGGGTCGACCTGACCGTCCCCGCAGGCACCGTCTATGCCTTGCTCGGGCCGAACGGGGCGGGCAAGACCACCACGGTCCGGATCCTGTCCACACTGCTGCCCCCGGACGCCGGCGAGGCGCGGGTCGCGGGGTACGACGTCCGCCGCGAGGCGGATCGCGTGCGTGCGTCGATCGGCGTGACCGGGCAGTTCTCCGCCGTGGACGACCTGCTGACCGGGCGGGAGAACCTGCGGTTGATGGCCGACCTCGGCCACCTCGGCCGGCGCCGCGCGACGGACGTGGTGGAGCAGCTGCTGGAGCGGTTCCGCCTCGCCGGGGCCGCCGACCGGCGCGCGGCGACGTACTCCGGCGGCATGAAGCGGCGGCTGGACCTGGCGATGACCCTGGTGGCCGGGCCGCGGCTGATCTTCCTCGACGAGCCGACCACCGGTCTCGACCCCCGCAGCCGCCGCGAACTGTGGGCTCTCGTACGAGAGTTGGTGGCCGACGGGGTCACCGTCTTCCTCACCACGCAGTACCTGGAGGAGGCCGACCGGCTCGCGGACCGGATCGGCGTGCTCGACGGGGGCCGCCTGGTCGCCGAGGGCACCGCTGCCGAGCTGAAGCGGCTGGTCCCCGGCGGTCATGTCGAACTGCGGGCCGCGGACGGCGAGCGGCTGGAGGAGTTGGTGCGCCGGTTTCCCGGGGCCGAGCCGAACGCCTCGGCGCTCACCGTGACCCTGGCGCACGACGGCAGCCTCCGCACACTGCGCCGGCTGCTGGCCGGAGTCGACGAGGACGCCATCACGGGGATCGCCGTGCGCACGGCGGACCTGGACGACGTGTTCCTGGCCGTGACCGACCGCCCCTGCGCCGACGCGGTTCCCGGCGGGGTGACGGCATGAACCACCTGACGTACGCCCTCCGCGATTCGGCGACCATGCTGCGGCGCAACCTCAGACACATGGTCCGCTACCCGTCACAGACACTGATGCTGATCGGTCTGCCCCTGCTGTTCCTGCTGCTGTTCGTCTACGTCTTCGGCGCCACCATGGGCGCCGGTCTGCCCGGAGCGCGGGCGGGGGACCGCGGCGACTACCTGACGTTCATCACCCCCGGGGTCCTGGTGATGGCGGTGGCGAGCGTCTCCGTGAGTACGGCGGTCTCGGTCGCCGCCGACATGGCGGGCGGGATCATCGACCGGTTCCGGACGATGGCCATCGCCAAGGTCTCGGTACTCACCGGCCATGTGCTCGGCGCGATGATCCAGACCGCGCTGGCCCTCGCCACCGTCTTCGGGGTGGCGTTCCTGCTCGGTCTGGAGCCGGCCGCGTCGGTGGCGCGGTGGTGGGGCCTGGCGGCTCTGCTCACCCTGCTGTCGTTCGCGATGACCTGGTTCACGGTGGCGCTGGGGCTGGTGAGCCCGAACCCGGAGACCGCGAGCAACTGGCCGATGATCTTCGTCCTGCTGCCGTTCGTGGGCAGCGGGTTCGTGCCGGTCCAGTCGATGCCGGCCGGGCTGCGGTGGTTCGCCGAGTACCAGCCGTTCACCCCGGTCATGAACGCCTGCCGCGGTCTGCTGACCGGGCCGCTCGACGGTGCGGACGTGCTCGGGGCGGTCGGCTGGTGCGCGGCGATCGGGTCCGTCGGCTACCTCTGGTCACGGCACCTCTACCGCACCCGCGCCGCGACCTAGGAGACTGCCCGGATGCTGACCATCGGCGAGCTGGCGTCATACGCCGGAGTGACCGTGCGCGCTGTGCGGCACTACCACGACAAGGGGCTGTTGCCCGAGCCGGAGCGGGACCACTCCGGCTATCGCAGGTACGGGGCCGACACCGTGATCGAGTTGGTCAGGATCCGGACCCTGGCCAGGGCCGGGGTCCCGCTGGCGCGGGTGCGGGAGTTGCTGCGGGCCGACGAGGAGGAGTTCGCCGCGGCGGTCGCGGAGATCGACGCGCGGCTACGGGCGGAGATCCGCGCGCGGCAGCGGCACCGCGAGCGGATCGCGCGGCTCGCCGCCGGGGACAGCCTGGCGCTGCCCCCGGAGGTCGTCGAGTACCTCGACCGGCTGCGGGCGCTCGGGGTCGACGAACGGATCGTCGAGGTCGAGCGGGACGGCTGGATCCCGCTGGTCGCGCGGTCGCCGCGACGGGTCCCGGAGTGGATGGCACGCAAGCGGGAGCAGCTAGCCGATCCGCAGGTCAGCGGGTTCTATCTCACCCTGAGCGAAGCTCTCGACCGCGCGGACGACGACCCGCGGCTGGCCGAACTTGCCGACACCCTGGCCGCCTACCTCACGCGGATGGCGAACGAGCAGGGTGATCGCTACATCGACGACACCGGCATCGAGCCACCGTTCGCCGAGCTGCTGGACACCCATGTGTTCACCACCCTGCCGGCCGCCCGCCGGCTGATCGAGCTGCTGCGGAACCGCGGCTGGTCCGGGTGGACCAAGTTGGAGCGCGTGCGTCCGGCGCGGGGTGCGTCGGGAGGGGCCGGAACGTCGCCGTAGCAGAACGCTGTGGGCGTGCTCCGCCGCCGCGCATCTGAGGCGCCGCGATGACTTCGCCCCTCCCCGGTTGTCCGTACCAGTGACGGCACTTCATGGAGGGGATTCGTGAGCAGCACAGGACGGACGACCGGCGAGCAACGCTGGGTGCTGGGTCTGACGGCGGTCGGCTCGGTGATGGTCGCGCTCGACGCCTTGGTGGTCGCGGCGGCGCTGACCACCATGCGCCATGACCTCGGCGCCTCGATCGAGCAGCTGGAATGGACGGTGAACGCCTACAACCTGAGTTTCGCGGTGCTGTTGCTGACGGCGGCGGCGGTCGGTGACCGGTGGGGGCGGCGGCGCGCGTTCGCGGCCGGGCTCGCCCTCTTCTCCGTGGCGTCGGTCGCCTGCGCGCTCTCCCCGTCGGTGTCGTGGCTGATCGCCGCCCGGACCCTCCAAGGCGTCGGCGCGGCCGCGGTGATGCCGCAGGCGCTGAGCCTGCTCGGTGCCGCGTTCCCGCCCGAACGCCGCGGGTGGGCCATCGGTGTCTTCAGCGGCCTGACCGGGCTGGCCGTGCTGAGCGGCCCCATGATCGGTGGCGCCGTGACCGAGGGACTCGCCTGGCAGTGGATCTTCTGGATCAACGTGCCGGTCGGAGCCGTCGCCCTGCCCCTCGTGCTGCGCCGTGTCCGCGAGAGCCGGGGCCCGGCCCGCCGGCTCGACCTGCTCGGCACCGCCCTGGTCACCCTGGCTGTGCTCGGTCTGGTGTGGGGTGTGGTCCGCAGCCAGGCGGCGGGCTGGGCGAGTCATGAGGTGACGGGGACGCTCGTCGGCGGGCTCCTGTTGCTCGTGGCGTTCCTGGCGTGGGAGCGGCGTGTCGCGCAGCCGATGATTCCGCTGTCGTCCTTCCGTTCGCGGTCGTTCTCGGCGGGGAACGCCGCCGGATTCTTCCTCACCGCCGCTCTCTTCGGCGCGGTGTTCTTCCTCGCCCAGTACATGCAGGCCGCGTTCGGCTCCGGCCCCCTGAAGGCGGGTCTGCAGCTTCTGCCGTGGACGGCCACGCTCTTCCTGACGGCGCCGCTGGCGGGCCGGATGGCCGACCGGGTCGGCGAACGTCCGCTCGTCGTCGGCGGTCTGGCGCTTCAGGCAGCGGGCCTGTGCTGGCTCGGCATGCTCGCGGCCGGTCCGGTGTCCTCGGTGCGGTACGCCGTGCTGGTCCCGCCGCTGATCGTGGCCGGCTGCGGGGTCTCCATGGCGCTGCCCGCGACCCAGAGCGCGAGTGTGGGGGCGTTGCCCCGCGAGGCGCTGGGGCTCGCCTCCGGGGTGTACAGCATGATGCGGCAGTTGGGCGGAGTCGCCGGGGTGGCCGTCCTGGCCACGGTGTTCGCGGCCGCGGGCGGTTACGGCGCGGCGACGTCGGGGTTCGGCCGGGCGCTGGCCGCGTGCGGGCTCATGTCGTTGCTCGGGGCACTGTGCGGCCTCTGCGTCGCCGCCCGGCCGACCCCTGCGCCGGAGATCCCGGAGAAGGTGCCCGAGCCGGAGGGGCAGATCGGTACGACTCTCCGCCCGGCGCGGGCGTCAGAGGACATGCGGGCGCAGGCGCGGACCCGTTCCGAGGAGGCGCGATGAACCTGGAGGACGAGTTCGCCCAGTACCGCGGTGACCTGGTGGCGTACTGCTACCGGATGCTCGGTTCCCTGCACGACGCGGAGGACGCCGTGCAGGAGACGTACCTGCGCGCATGGCGCGGGATCGCCGAGTTCGAGCAGCGTTCGTCGGTCAAGACCTGGCTCTACCGGATCGCCACCCGGGTCTGCCTCAACGCCCTGAAGCACAGCAGCCGCCGCATGGTGCCGTCGGCCATCGGCGCTCCCGGCACCGATCCGCACGCCTTAGAGGCCCGTGCCCCGGAGGCGACCTGGCTCGAACCGTTCCCCGACGTGATGCTCAGCGCCGACCCGGCCTCGCTCGTCGGTACCCGGCAGAGCATGCGGCTGGCGATGGTCGCGGCGTTGCAGCACCTGCCGGCGCGCCAGCGCGCCGTGCTCATCCTGCGGGACGTCGTCGCGTTGCCCGCCGCGGAGGTCGCGGACCTGTTCGAGACGACGACCGCCGCGGTGAACAGTTCGCTCCAGCGGGCGCGCACGCAGATCGCCGAACTCGCCCCGGCCGAGGAGGAGTTCCGTGAACCGGACGAACCGCGGCGCCGCGCGCTGCTCGACCAGTACGCCAGGGCGCTGGAGACGGCGGACCTGACCGCTCTGAAGGGGCTGCTGACGCAGGACGCCCGGTGGGAGATGCCGCCGGTGCCGACCTGGTTCAGCGGGCGCGAGGACGTGCTGCGCCTGCTCGCGGCGAAACTCCGCCCGGGCCACGGCCACCGGATCATGGTGGAGACGTCCGCCAACGGACAGCCCGCCTTCGCCATGTACATGCGCGGACGCGACGGCGCCTTCCACGCACATCAGTTACATGTGCCGACGCTGACGCGGGACGGCGTCTCGGCGGTCCTGGCGTTCCACCGCGGTGACCTGTTCCCGCACTTCGGCCTGTCCATCGACCGCGCCGCGGAGGGGTGACCGCGCGCCGGAGCGCGTCCAGGTACGGGGGTGACGGGCGGCGGACCGGCAGGTCACGTCACCGGGGCGCCGGCCGGGCCCTGGAGGAAGCCGCCGATCGCCGCGGCCAGTTCGCCGGGCGCCAGCTCCGCCACGTGGTGACCGGCGTCGATGCCGTGGCCCCGGACGTCGTCCGCCCAGCGCCGCCAGATCACCCGGGGGTCGCCGTACAGCTCCTCCAGGTCGTCCTGGAGCGACCACAGGACCAGCGTCGGGCAGGTGATCCGCGTACCGGCCGCGCGGTCGGCCTCCTCGTGGCGGCGGTCGACGGTGAGGCCGGCGCGGTAGTCCTCCAGCATCGCGCGGACCACGTCGGGGTCGCGGGTCGCCCGCCGCCACTCCGCGTGGTTCTCCGCGCCCATCACCTCGGGGTCGCCGCGGTACCAGCTGTCGGGGTCGGCGGTGATGACCCGCTCGGGGACGTCCGGCTGGGCGAAGAAGAACCAGTGCCACCAGCGCGTGGCGAACTCGGCGGTGATCCGCGACAGATGCTCCGACACGGGCAGCGCGTCGGCGAAGGCCACCCGCGTGACCGCCCGCGGGTGGTCGAGCGTCAGGCGCAGTGCGACGGCGCCGCCCCGGTCGTGTCCGACGAGCGCGAACCGCTCGTGTCCGAGACGGCGCAGCACGGCCACCACGTCCGCGGCGACGGCACGCTTGGAGTAGCCCGCGTGGTCCGCGGTGAAGGCCGGCCCTCGGGAGCGACCGTAGCCGCGCAGGTCCGGGCAGACCACGGTGTGGCCGGCCGCCACGAGCAGCGGGGCGACGCGGTGCCATGTCGCCGAGGTGCGGGGGTGGCCGTGCAGCAGTACCACGGGCGGCCCCTCGCCGCCGTACCGGACGAAGACCGACGCCTCGCCGACCTCGATCTGCGCGGTCTCGAATCCCTCGAACACCTGGGCTCCTTGAGGTTCGGCATGTTTTGCGTGCGGCGGGCGGATCACCGCGCGTCGTTACCGGGGGTCGTCACCGCGGGTCGACAGGGGCGCCCAGGTGTAGCGGACGCGGACGCCGCGGCGGCGGAGCCAGGCCGTCTCGCGGTGCCGGAGATCGTGCGCGGACTCCGGCGCTATGGCGCTGGGCCACCGGACCAGCACCGCCGCGACGTGTCCGGTCTGGACGAGCTGCCGCACGCGGCGCCATCCGCTGCGCCGGACCGGGTCCGGCTCGCCGTAGGTGTCCGTGACGACCTCGGCGATGGTCATGCCGCGCTCCCGGGCGAAGGCGCGTCCCTCGGCCCGCGCGCACTGCGTGGCGGCCCCGTGGGCGTCCGGGGCGCGGTCCGCGCACACGTACAGCACGACAGGGGACGGGGTGTCGCCGTGGGGGCTCATGGGTGCCTTCTCTGAGGGGATCGAGGAGAGGTCCTCGCCGCGTGAAGGGGGTGCGCGGGGCCCGGCCGTGGCGGTCGTGGCCTGTGACGTGGGAGGAGAGGGGTGCGGGTGTGCGCGGAGGCGGCGCCGGGGTGCGGGTGGGGTGCCGGGGTGGCTCCCGGGGGCGGGTGGGGTGCCGGGGTGGCCCCCGGGCGCGGGTGGGGTGCCGGGGTGGCGGCCTCCGCAGGGAGGGCCGCCGTGCCCGTCGTCGGCACCCAGGCGACCGCCGCCGTCAGGGACAAGCCGCCGTCAGCTCCGCCCAGACGACCTTGCCCTCGACCCGCGTAGAACGTGCCGAGCCCCAGCGGTCGGCGAGCTGCTGGATGAGGACCAGACCGCGGCCGCTCTCCGCCCAGGGCCCGGCCTGCTGCTGCTCGGGCGGGGCGACCGGGACGCGGCCGTCGTCGTGGAGTTCGATCCGCAGGCGCTGTTCGTCGCCCGTGAGCGTGAGGCCGCACAGGACCTGTTCGCTGCCCGTGTGCAGCACCGCGTTCGTGGTCAGTTCGGAGACCAGCAGGACCGCGTCGCAACAGGTGTCCCCCGGCACCTGCCAGGAGCGGAGCCGGTCGCGGACGGTGTCGCGGGCGGATCTCGCGCTGGCACGCACGGCGGGCAGGCCGAACCAACACTCCCGACGCGGCACGGTCGTCGCTAAGGCAGGGGCCGGTGTCGGGGGCGGGGACACAGTCACAGAGGTCGCCTTCCAAGGCCTGGCACGGGGCCGGCACGGAGTGGGGGTCGGGGCGGGTGGTGCGGGAGATGCAGGCAGTGCGTGCGGTGGAGACGGTGCGAGGGGTACAGGCGGTGCGGGACGTGCAGGCAGGGCGGGTGGTACCGACGGCGCGGGTACTGCGGGTGGTGCGGGTGGTGCGGGTACTGCGGGTGGTGCCGGCGGTACAGGCGATGCGGGCAGTGCAGGCCGCCGAGCGCGGTGCTCCGGGCCACGCCGACCCGGCCGGCACCGACGCGCCGCATCCGGCGGAGACCGGATGCCGCGTCAAGATCGAGACGGGACCGCGCATATGCCGAACTATGCGCGTGATCACCGGCCGCTGCAACCGACTCGCTGATAATTTCAGCACGCGGATATCGCTCTGGCGTCGTCATCAAGTCACTGTCAGAATGGACATGTTGATGACCCTTCAGGAGGTAGCGCGTGAGCGACGCCCGCCCCGGCACCAGCGCGCCGACGGTGCTGCGCATGATCCTCGGCCGTCGGCTGCAGGACATGCGGCTCGCCGCCGGCGCCTCGCTGGAGGACGCGGCGCGAGCCCTGCGCGTGAAGACCCTGACGATCAGGCGGCTGGAAAAGGCCGAAGTCGCCCTCAAACCGCTCTACGTGGAGAAGCTCCTCGAGACCTACGGGGCGGAGCGCCGGGAGATCGACGAGTTCGTCGACCTGGCCGAGCAGGCCAACGAGCCGGGCTGGTGGCACTCCTACCGCGACGCCGTCCCGAGCTGGTTCACCGCCTACGTCAGCCTGGAGACCGGCGCCAAGACCCTGCGCACGTACGAGCCCCAGTACATAACCGGTCTCCTCCAGACACCGGGGTACGCCCACGCGGTGCTCCGCGGCGGGCTGCCGAACGGCAGTGAGGAGGAGGTCGCCCGCCGCGTGGAGCTGCGGCTGCACCGGCAGAGCCTGCTGGAGCGGGAGGACGCCCCCACCCTGTGGGTGGTCATGGAGGAGGCGGTCCTGCACCGGCAGGTGGGCAGCGCCGATGTGATGCGGGACCAGATCGACCACCTGCTGGCGGTGACCGAACTTCCGCACGTCAGTGTCGACATCGTGCCCTTCGCCGCGGGCGCGCACGTCGGGGCGTGCGCGCCGTTCACGTACTTCCGGTTCGCGGAGCCCGAGTTGCCCGACATCGTCTACAGCGAGCTGCTGTCCGCGTCCGTCTATCTGGACCAGCGCGCGGACGTCGTGGCCCACCTGGAGGCCCACTCCCGTATGGCGCTGCTGACGTCGTCCGAGGACAGCAGGGCTCTTCTGAAACGTATGCGCAAGGAGTACTCGTGACGGTCACCGACGAGGGCGTCTACAACGGGATGCCCGCCCGCGACCTGGGTGAGCAGGGGTGGGAGCGCCCCTGGAGCGGGCCGAACGGCGGGCAGTGCGTCGAGACGAAGAAGCTCGCCGACGGCCGCGTGGCCCTCAGACAGTCCACCGATCCCGCCGGGCCCGCGCTGATCTACGCGCGCGAGGAGATCGCCGCGTTCCTGCGCGGCGTCAAAGAGGGCCTGGCCGACCACCTCACCGCCGGATGAACCGGCCGAGGGCGTACGGAACCGCACGCCCGGCTCCGTTCCTGGCCTGCGGGCCGACAGACATACGCACGAAAGGGCATTCATGACCACCAGGCAGGCCGGCCGGGACCTCGACACGAGCAAGGCGCACTCGGCCCGGATGTACGACTACTTCCTCGGCGGCAAGGACCACTTCGAGGTCGACCGGGAGGCGGCGCTCGTCGCCGCCAAGGCGCACCCGGGGCTCCCCGTGACCGCCCGTGAGAACCGGGCGTTCATGCACCGCGCCACCCGTGTGCTGGCGCAGGAGCACGGCATCCGGCAGTGGCTCGACGTCGGCACGGGCATCCCGACCGAGCCCAACCTGCACCAGGTCGCCCAGTCCGTCGCCGTCGACGCCCGCGTCGTGTACGCCGACAACGACCCCCTCGTGCTGAAGTGCGCCGAGCGGCTGATGCGCAGCACGACGCAGGGCCGCACGGCCTACATCGAGGCCGACGTCACCGACCCCGACGCGCTGATGACCGCGGTGCAGGACTCCGAGATACTCGACTTCGGCCAGCCCATCGCGCTGTCCCTGAACGCGCTGATGCACTTCGTCACCGACCCGCACGACCCGTACGCCATCGTGCGCCGGCTCCTCGAACCGCTCCCCGTGGGCAGCGCCCTCGCCATGAACCACTGCACACCGGACTTCGACCCCGTCACCTGGAACAACGTGGCGAAGGCCTATACCGAGTCCGGGACACCGGTGCAGTTCCGCTCGCACGATGACGTACGCCGGTTCTTCGACGGCCTGGAGCTGATCGAGCCCGGCATCACCTGCTGCCACCGCTGGCGCCCGGCCACGCCGGCGGACGGCACGGAACCGGCGGACGCCGAGATCAGCCTGCTGGCGGGCGTCGGCATCAAGCGGTGACACCGTCGGTCCGCGGGCCGCGTCAGGTCTTGTCCCGGGCGGCCCCGCACCGCGATCACCGACGCTCATGCGCATGGATGAACTGAACGCCGTCGAGCGCCGGTTGTGGCGGGTTTTCGCCCGCGGCGCAGCCGTCGACGCCGGTGGCGGCGCTCCGGAGGCGGAGAGTGCCGTACGAGCGGAGGTGCTCGCGGCGCTGCTCCTCGGGGACGGCCCCGACGCCGAGGAGGGCGCCCGTCCGGCGTTGCGTCTGACGGGCGCGCACATCACGGGCCGCCTCGACCTGCGTCTCGGCGACCTCCCGGTCCCGATCCTGCTGGACTCCTGCCGCTTCGACGAGGCGCCCCGGATGCAGGGCGCGAGGATGCGCGATGTCGCCCTCACCGGCTGCGCCCTGCCCGGTCTCGACGCCGGTTCGACGCAGATAGACGGCAGGCTCGATCTGCCCCGGTCGCGCCTGCGCGGGCCGCTCGTCCTCACCCGCGCCGAGATCCGCGGCACGTGGGACCTGCGCGCCACCACGGTCACCGCGCGCGCCTGGGACCGAGGCGATCTCCGCCGTCCGGCTGGACGTCGGCGGCGACCGAGCGCTCGAAACGGTCGACATCAGCGTCGCCCGCAACGTCGACCTCAGCCTGGGCATGCGCGCAGCTCATGCGTGCGTCAGGTGTGCGGGTCAGGCATGTGAGAGCGCGAAGGAGACCAGGAACCCGCACACCGTCACCAGGCCGATCGCGAGGTGCGCCTCCTCGAAGGCCTCCGGGATCATCGTGTCGGCCACCATGGCCAGGATGGCGCCCGCCGCCACCGCCGTGACGGCGGCGATGACCGCGGGGGAGAACGCGCCGACGACCGTGTAACCGAGGACGGCCGAGACGGTGCTCGCCGCGGCGATGGCCGTCCAGACACCGAAGACGTAGCCCCGGCCGCGGCCCGCCCGCTTCATCCCCGCCGAACTGGACAGCCCTTCGGGCACGTTGCTGATGAACACCGCCGCCACCGTCATCAGGCTCACCGCGCCGCCGTCCAGCAGGCTCACACCGATCACCGCCGACTCCGGGATGCCGTCCAGCAGCGCCCCGAGGGCCAGCGCGAGTCCCGATCCGCCCTGCTCTCCCTCGGTCGGCTGCGCGCGTCCCGGCCGGGATCCCGAGCGCTTGCGGTGGCGGGCGCCGCGGCGCGCCAGCCATATGTTGCCCAGCGTGTAGGCGCCGGCGCCACCGAGCGTGCCGATCGCCGCCGGGGCGAGACCGCCCTCCCCGTACGCCTCGTCGACCAGTGCGAGCCCGGCCGGGGGCGGGGTGACCCTGGCCCTACTGGTCGGTGTCGGACACGGGCCTGTGCTCCCAGGGGTCCGTCATCGCTCGCACGGGCTCTCGTCGAAGGCGTCCGTCGCCAGCCCAAGGGGGCCTGCGCGCAGGGGGAAGCGCTGACGCAGCACGGCCGCCGCCTCTTCCCTGCTCGCCTCGATGCGGAAGTGTTCCCAGGCGATGAAGAGCACGTCGGCGACGAGGACTGTTTCGCTGGAGGACGGCTCGCACGCCGGTTCCTTGGCCGTCCGCCGCCAGGCGCGGGAGATGGCGATGTCCGCCGCTGTCCGTACCTGCGCCTCGCGATGGGCAGCATGCGCGAGAGCCGCCCGCTGCGCCCGTCGGCGCCCCCAGTAACCCGCCACGTCACACCCCCAGTCGGGCCCCTCGGGTCGCGGCCCCGGGCTCCCTTCGCCCGGCTCGAAGCCGTCGACGCACAAGGCGCCTCATCGTCCACCTAGGGGGACATGTGCCCCGGCCTCACGCGGTGATGCCTGCGTTCTCACTTCTTGCTGTCACAGGCTCACGTCGTGTTGCCGGCGGGGTGTTGCTGTGGGGCGTTCCCTGTCGGCGCCGCGGGGAGGAGCTGAGGCCGCGCGGGTCGGCGTCGCGGCCTCAGCGGGTCTGTCAGGCGGGCAGCCTGCCGCAGAGGACATTGCCGGGCGCGGCCGGATCGTCGCTGATCCAGAACTGCCGCCACAGCGTGCCGAACTCCTCGCGGCTGAGCTGCCCGTCACCGTTCAGGTCGAGCAGCTCGAAGACGCCCGCCACGTCGGCGGACCGTCCGTTCCAGGTCTCCACGAGCCGTCGGTGCTCGTCGGCGGAGATGCGGCCGTCGCCATCGGCGTCCACCGCCTCGAAGACGGTGTCGGCGGTCGCCGTGACGCTGGCGACCATGGCGGGCAACTTGTCGACGAGCGCCAGCAGTTCGCTCATGTCGACGCCGCCGTCGCCGTTGGCGTCCCCCACCTCCAGCAGGGCGGCCCACCAGGCCATCAGCAGCGACTCCATCCGCGCCCCGAGCTCGGTTCCGGGCCCGGCTGCCGACAGTTGTCTCCACCGGGCGACGAGCGCCCGGAAGTCGTCCTCACGCAGATAGCCGTCGCCGTCCGCGTCGAACGCGGTGAACATCCCCCTGAGCTTGCGCTCCTGAAAAGCATTGGCCACGAGCAGCCTCCCTCGACACAGCCGCCAACCACGGACCGCCCGCCACCGCCGTGAGCGACGACGAGCGATGCGTCACTCTAGGACGGAACGCGCCCCCGGCCCCACGAGCACATGCGCGCGAACGCTCACTCCGCCGACACGTTTGCCGAGGACGACGCCAGGAACCGGCGACCGGAGGAGGCTGGCCAGATTCTTTCGCCTTACGACCATCTGGCCAGTGTCGGCGCGTCCCGTCGCAGGGCAGGGTCGAAGGCATGAACATTCTCTGGATCTTCGCCCACCCCGACCAGCGCTCCTTGAACGGTTCCTTGATGCGCGAGGCGCTGAGCTTCCTCGACGCGGAGGGACACGAGCACGTCGTCTCCGACCTGTACGCGATGAAGTGGAAGGCGGTCGTCGACGCCGACGACTTCCCCGAGAGCACAGACGCCTCGGGCGGCACGGACGGCACCGGCCGCCTACTGGTGGGTGCGGAACAGGAACGCGCCTTCCGGGACGGCACGCTGAGCGAGGACATCCGTGCCGAGCAGGCCAAGCTGGCCTGGGCGGATGTCGTCGTCCTCCACTTCCCGCTGTGGTGGTTCGGCCCGCCCGCCATCCTCAAGGGCTGGATCGACCGGGTCCTGACCCAGGGGCTGGGGTTCGGCGTGAAGGACGACGCCGGGCACACCCGCAGGTACGGCGACGGCGGCCTGGCCGGAAAGCGCGCCTGGATCGTCACGTCCGTCGGCGCCCGCGCGTCCGGCTTCGGCCCTCGCGGGCTGCACGGCCACATCGACGACGTCCTGTTCCCGCTGCTGCACGGCGCGTTCTGGTACACCGGCATGGCACCGCTGGCCCCCTTCGTCACGTACGGGGCGGACCGCGCGACGCCGGAGGACTACGCCCGCACGGCCGAGGCCCTCAAGGAACGCCTCCACGCCCTGCCGCACGCCCGTCCCCTGCCCTACCGCCACGAAAGCTCCGGCGACTACGACCGGGACCTCGTCCTGGACCCCGCCCATGCGCCGGGCCGGACCGGGCTCTGCGTCCACCGGACCGATTCTCCGGAGGCAGGACCAGCGCCGGCGCGGCGTCGGAGCGTCGACTGAGGCACCCAGTCGCACCACGACTCGGCTTCGTGACGGCCGTCCGCGCCGCGCAGTGCCCTCACACGGGCGTCTCGTTGATCGTGGTGACAAGACCTTGGTGTCCGTCCAGTGCGCTGAGGTCCAGCCTTACCCCGCCGATGGTGTGGAGGGTGAGGTGTGTCAGGGACGGGAAGACCCGGGCGAACTCCGCCGCTGTCCCGCCACGGCTCACGCCGCGCAGGGTGAGGGACCGGATCCTGGGCAGGGGCGCGAGGCGACGGGGCTTCGGCGTCACGGTCTGCCGTGCCTTCGCCAGCGCGGACGACTGCCTGCCGCGGCGTTCGAGCAGGGGACGCGGCAGGACGAGCGGCAGGACGAGACGCGGGAGCACGAAATCGAGGCTGGTCAGCGCGGGTGCCTTGGCCGCGGCCAGCAAGAGGGAGAGAACGTCGCAATCACCCTCCACGACAAGTTCGTCGAGGGCCGGCCACTGGGTGAGATCGTTGATCATCGTCTCGTCGTCGCTGCTCACCCGCAGTTTCTCGACGCGGGCGTGGCCCCGCGGCAGTGGGATGCGGCTGTCCAGCGGTGCGCCCACCACCGTCAGGTCCCGGAGCTCGGTGAGCTCCTCGACGACGCTCAGCTCGCTTTTGCGCAAGTGGCCGATCTCAAGTCGGAGCGTGCGCAGGGGAAGCCGGGCCAGGGCCGACAACTGGCTGACACGGGGGCAGTCGCGCAGCGCCAGCGAGCGCAAGGCCGATTGGTCGCGTACGAACGCGAGGTCGCCGAGGAGCGGGTTGGCGGACACGGTGAGCGAGGTGAACCGGTCCGGCGGCAGGGCCGCAGCCAGGTCCGCACTGCTGATGGGCATGTCCACCGTGACATGCCCGACGGGTCCGCAGTGGCGGAGTGCCGTGATCATGGGTGTGGCGGTGACGGTCAGCTCGTCGTCATCGAGGCGCATGGCGGAGAGCACTTCCCGCGCGTACGCCTCGGCGGGGAACGCGGCCCAGCTGGAGCGGAGCAGGCGCCTGACAACCGGGTCCTCGTGGCCGGCGAAGTCTCTGAGCAACGGCAGGGCCGCGAGCCCGCCGACGTTCCGGATCAGGGTGACGAGGGCTGCGACCGACGCGTCCGCCACGGTGGCGGCCTCGGGCATGAGGGGGAGGATGTAGGCGCCCAGCGAGGCGAGTCTGGCGGATTCGGTGGCGTCGGCGGGTGGCAGCAGGGCGCGGATCCGCGCGGCTACGGTGGCACGCTCTCTTTCGTCCAGATAGATCGCGCTCATCGCGCAGTGGGCCGCCAGCACGTGGATGTCGGCACGGGCCCCCCGCGTGCTCTGCTCATCACCCTTGGCGATCAGGTCGTTGACGAGACGGCGGACCTCGCCCCGATTGCAGTGGCCGACCGCCAGGAGCACGATGTCCTGCCACTGTTCGTCCCCGGCGTGCCGCAGCAACTCCGCCAGGCTGTCGCACTCCTGGAGCTCCTTCGCCGCCAAGTAGTCCTGGAAGGTGCGGTGGATGAACTGGATGATCTTCTCATTGCGCTCTTGCAGCAGGCCGCTCCTGTTGAGCAGATGCGTCAGTACGGCGTCCGGGGTGCCCTGTTGCTGGACCTGCGGCATGCCTGCCATGGCGAGTTCGATCTGGTGGCGGGCCTGGTCATGGGTGAACTCGACGGCACCGCCACGGGCCAGCCAGGCCGCGATGCGCTGCAGAAGTTGTTTGTTCTCCTCCACGCCGAGGTTGATGCCCTCCGGCGCGTTGACCCGTCGCTGCGCGTCCCGGCCGCCGAGGAGCATGGACAGTGCCGCCGTGTACAGGGACCAGCGGGACGTGGGGAGGAGGCCTCTGCGTCGTCGGTGCAGGGCGCAGACCACCGCGCACAGCAGGGGCGTCCGGGTGAGGTTGAGCAGGGTCCTGTTGCGCAGCAGCTCCTGCTCCAGCGCCTGCTCCAGCGCGGTGAGGGCATGCAGCTCCGACGTGGCCCGGTGCGCGTCACGGAAGCCGTCGCACTCGATCCGGGCCGCGGCGTGCCAGGCGCGTGAGAAGGCCAGGATGTCCTCGTCCTGCATGGGCAGCAGCCGCAACTCGTCGAACCCCTCGCGGCTCAGCCAGCTCTCCTCGACGGCGAGGGGCCGCACGGTCACCAGGCACCGGTTGTGCGGATACATCGCGAGCAGTTCGGACAGCTTGCGCCGGGCGTCGTCGCGGTCCCGCGGCGGCACTTCGTCGATGCCGTCCACCAGCAGCAGCCCGCGTCCCGCTTCGAGGACGCGGCGGGCCCAGCCCGGCGGGATGCCGTCCACCGGGAGCTCCGCGACGTTCGGCAGCTCCCCGGGGCCCGGGAACGCGGTGCCGAGCGTCGAAAGACTGCGCATCGGTACGACGAAGGGCACCAGGTCGTTGAGAGCGGCGAGTTCGGGCCTGAGCGCACCGCAGGCCGCGTGGGAGGCGAGCCACCACACCAAGGTGGTCTTGCCCGCGCCCGCCTCGCCGCGCAGCAGGGTGCGGGGCCGGTCGACGAGAAGATCGTCGATCCGGTGCCGGACGGGTGCCACCGCGCCGGCACCACGGTCCGACGTCAGCGCTTCGAGGCTGAGGTAGGCCGTGTCGAGATCCCACTTGTTCTCCGTCGTGCCCAGTTCGTCGATCCCGAAGATCTCCGTCTTGCGGTACCGCGCCTGCAACGCACGCGCGTAGTGCCGTTCGAAGCGCTCGTCGTCGGGGTGGGTCTCGGTCACCGGTTCCAGGATCGGAGGAAGGTAGCCGGGATCCGCACCCGCGACGAACCGGGGGAAGTCCGCGGCGGCGAGGATGCTCGCCACGGGGACGGCCTCGATCCGCCGGTGGCCTCTCCCCCGCGGCACTTCCGTGACGATGCCGATGAGCACCGCGCCGGCGAACACGGGAGAACCGGAAAGCCCGGCGAGCGGCGAGGATGCCGACGCCGGGGAGACCGGCTCCACCGGGGGCCGGTCGAGCTCGCACACCAACGCGCCTCGCTGCTCGCCGGCCAGCGGCAGCACGACGCCCGTGAACTGATCCGATTCCAGCCGCCCGTCCTGGTACCGCTGCACGGCGGGGAAACCGACGATCTGACAGCTCGGGAGCGCCGCCGTGGTGGCGACGGTGCCCCAGCGCAACCTGGGCAGTGCCCATGTGTCGGGAGCGACCAGGTCTTCGCCCGTGAGCAGCAGGGCGGCGTCGAGGGCGGCGTCCGTCCAGACGACGCGGCTCGGGATGGGCTGTTCGCCGCTGGGGTGCGCGGCGCGGATCCACTCCTTCTTGCACAGGACGTGGGCGCTGGTCAGCACGAGCCGGGGCGAGAGCATGACGCCGCTGCCCTGGGCGCCCGACAGGACCGCCACGGTGCGCTCGGAGGCCGAGCGGAGCATCACCGCTCCGTGGCGGAGCGGCGGCCGAAGCCTTCGGTGTTTCCCTCGTCGTCGTGCGCGACCCGCCAGGCGGCACCGGTGCGGGCGTCCTGCGGCTTGAGGGTGAAGGCGACCTTGTGCGTGCGGCCGGAACCGTGTGAGACGTCGGCTCCCGCGTCGACGACCCAGGCCTTCACCTTGCCGCCCGCCTTCAGGTCACGGCGAATCTCGACGGTGAACTCCATCTGGATGTCGCCGAGTTCGAAGGTGACCTCCTTGCCCGCGCCCTGTGCTGCCGCGGTCGTCAGACCCTCGCGCACAGCCTGGACGGCCTGTGCCAGGTCGATGGCCGCCACCTCGTCGTCACGCTTCGGTACCCGCACGAAACCCTCCCCCGTTCTGCCTGACCGTTCGCCGGATCAGGGTAGTGTCCGTCGCCTTCAGAAGAGGTGAGGTTTCCAGTGGAACGACGACAACCGTCACAAACGGTGGGCTCCCCTTCTGCGCTGCCAGGTGGAGCCGCCCCCGGACCTGTCACCCTGACCGGCGAGTTGACCAAGCTCAGGCCGACCCGCGAGGACGATCTCGCATTGCTGGCGCGTTGGTTCGCCGATCCTGATGTCGTCGAGCACTGGGGCGGGGTTCCGTTGGCGCCGGCGGAGGTGGCCGCCAAGTATGTCGGGCGGCGTCGGCCGCAGGTCGGGTCGTTTCTGGTCCTCGCCCAGGAGGTGCCGGTCGGCTACGCGCAGTACTGGCATGCGGCCGGGGCCGAGGGTGGTCTCGACATGGTCCTGCTGCCAGGAGCGCGGGGGCGGGGGCTCGGGCCCGACGCGGCCGGGGTCCTGCTGCGGCACGTGTGCACGACGCTGGGATGGACGCGCGTGACCGTCGATCCCGCGACGGAGAACGTCCGGGCCGTGCGCGCCTGGGAGAAGGCCGGTTTCCGGCACGTGTCCGGCGACGCGGAGAGCACGCTGCTGGAGTATCGGCCGGAGAGTCGCGGGCCGGCGGTCTCCTAGCCGGCCCCCGAAAACCGGGCCCCGCCCCGAACGGGCCGATCCGCGTTCCGGCCCCGGCCCCGCCGCAGCCGCCGCGCGGCCCCCGCCGGATATTTTCGAGGTCCGTCGGCGGACGCATGTCGAGAACCTCGCACCGGCTCCGTCCCAGCGTCATCAGCGACAAGCGGCGGGCGGCCGGCGACAAACGGGCAGCGGCTCGCAGCCACACCGGCCACCCCAGCCACGTAAGAGAGAAGGAGAAGCCACCATGGCGGTTCAGCGGATGGACAACGTCGGCATCGTCGTCGAGGACATGGACGCCGCCCTCGCGTTCTTCGAGGAGCTCGGTCTGGAGGTGGAGGGCAAAGCGCGCGTCGAGGGGCCCGTCGCCGACCGGTGCACCGGGCTCTCCGGGGTGAGTTGCGACATCGCGATGGTCCGGACGCCGGACGGGCACAGCCGGCTCGAACTGGCGCGGTACCGCACCCCCGCGGCCACGCGCGACGAGCCGCGCGACCGGCCGCACAACATCCTGGGCACCCACCGCGTCATGTTCCTCGTCGATGACCTCGAGGACACCCTGGAGCGCCTGCGGCCCCATGGTGCCGAGGTCCTCGGCGAGGTGGCCCGGTACGAGGACAGCTTCCTGCTCTGCTACGTGCGCGGCCCGGAGGGCATCATCGTCGGGCTGTCCGAGCAGCTCGGCTGAGCGGCGGGCAGCCGGCCCCGGCGCCGCCCGCCGGACGCCTCTTCCCCCCCTCCGGGCGCCGCGGTCAGTGGCCTGCGGACCCCGCGCCGGTGAGCCTGCCGTGGAGGTCGGCGCTCGGGTCGTTCAGGCCGGTGATCTCCACCGTCTTGCCGCGCTGGGCGTACTTGGTCTCGATGGCGTCCAGGGCGGCGACGGACGAGGCGTCCCACACGTGGGCGGCCGACAGGTCGATGACGACGTGCGGCGGATCGCCGGCGTAGTCGAACTGGCCGACGAGGTCGTTCGAGGAGGCGAAGAAGAGTTCGCCGGTCACCGTGTACACGACCGTGGTCCCGTCCGGGTCGGTGACGGCGGTGACGCGCGCGAGGTGGGCGACGCGCCGGGCGAAGACGACCGTGGCGGTGACGGTGCCGACGACGACGCCGATGGCGAGGTTGGAGGTGGCGACCACCACGATCACGGTGATGACCATGACGGCGATCTCCCCGACGGGCATCCGGCGCAGCGTCCGGGGGGCGATCGAGTGCCAGTCGAAGGTGCCGAAGGCGACCATGACCATCACGGCGACCAGGGCGGCCATGGGGATGTCGGAGACGACCGGGCCGAAGACGATGCAGAGCACCATCAGGAACGATCCGGCGAGGAACGTGGAGAGTCGGGTACGGGCCCCGGACACCTTCACGTTGATCATGGTCTGGCCGATCATGGCGCAGCCGCCCATGCCGCCGAAGAACCCGGTGACGATGTTGGCGATGCCCTGGCCGATGGACTCGCGCGTCTTGGAGGAGTGCGTGTCGGTGATGTCGTCGACCAGTTTCGCGGTCATCAGCGACTCCATCAGGCCGACCAGCGCCATCGCCAGGGCGTAGGGGGCGATGGTGGTCAGGGTGTCGAGCGTGAACGGCACGTCGGGCAGGCCCGGCACGGGCAGGGATGACGGCAGGGCGCCCTTGTCGCCGACCGTGGGCACCGCGATGCCGGCGGCGACCGTGATCACGGTGAGGATCACGATGGAGACCAGCGGCGCCGGGACCACCCGGGTGACCTTCGGGAAGAAGACCATCAGGGCGAGGCCGGCCACGATCAGCGGGTAGACCGCCCACGGCACGTCGTGCATCTCCGGCACCTGGGCCATGAAGATCATGATGGCGAGCGCGTTGACGAAGCCCGTCATGACCGAGCGGGGCACGAAGCGCATGAGCCTGGCCACGCCGGCCGCGCCGAGGATCACCTGGAAGACCCCGGCCAGGATGACGGTGGCGACGAGGTAGCCGAGGCCGTGTTCCCGGTTCATCGGCGCCGTGACGAGCGCGACGGCGCCGGTGGCGGCGGAGATCATGGCCCGCCGGCCGCCGACGACCGAGATCGTGACGGCCATCGTGAAGGAGGCGAACAGGCCGATGGCCGGGTCGACGCCGGCGATGATCGAGAACGAGATGGCCTCGGGGATCAGGGCCAGGGCGACGACGAGTCCGGCCAGCACCTCGGTGCGCCAGACCTTGGGGTCGTTCAGCCAGTCGGGCCGGAGGCCGCGCAGCCGCGCGGCCGGGGACACTGCGGTGGAGGACAAGGTGATCGCGTACCTGTCGTGCTCGGGCACACCCCACGTCGGCCGGGGCCGGGGCGCGCGGGAAGGGTGCGGGGGACCGGGCCGGTCTCCCGCGGGCGGCCCGCGCGGCGCGGGCCAGGAACGTCGGGGGGTGTGCGGAGCGGGCGTCGGCCGGGGCCGCGCCGACGGCTCACATCACGGGGCGAAGGGTCACGGCGGGCAGGCGGCGGCGCTCGGCGTCCAGGGCTCGCGCACGCGTCTCTCCTGCAAGGATCGGGGCTTCGCCGGGGGCGCCATCGGCCCCGGGAACGACAACGGCGGGACGGCGACCGCCGCCACACCGCCAGCAACTCTACCCTAACGTTAGGGTAGGGACCGGTGGCCGTACGGGACGCGGCGCACCCTGACCAGAAGGGCCGGGACGGGCGTGGACGACAGGCACATGCAGATCGGCGAGGTCGCCGCGCGCACGGAGCTGTCCCTGCGCACCATCCGGCATTACGAGGAGACCGGCCTGGTCATCCCCTCGGCCCGCTCGCAGGGCGGCTTCCGCCTCTACACGGAGACCGACGTCGCCCGGCTCATGGTCATCCGCAGGATGAAGCCGCTGGGCTTCACCCTGGACCAGATGCGCGACCTGCTGGACGCCACCGACCGCCTGGACGCCGGCGAGGCCCTCGACGCCGACCGGCGCGACGCCCTGCTGGAGCGCGTCCGCGACTACCGGCGCACCGCAGCCGACCAGATCGACAAGCTGCGCGTCCAGCTGGCCCGCGCCGAGGAGTTCGCCGCCACCCTCGAATCCCGCCTGGAGACGGCCACACCCACCACCCGGACGTGAGGTCCACGGGCTCTCGTCCCCGGCTCCGTACTCGCGGTGCGGGGCAGGCAGGTGCGGCACCCCGGGCACACTGCCGAACCCAGGGTGCCTGAGCCCGGCCGGTCCCCGCGGGGTGCCACCGGCCTGGCCTGGCTCGTGAGTGCCCCCGCAGGCGCGGCTCATGCCGCCCGGGGCCGCCCGTCGCCATGGTGACCGTGGCCCGGGCCTCCCCGTCAGCGGCTGAGGGCGGTCTCGTACGTGACGTGGGACAGCTTGTCGGGGTTGCGGATGTGGTAGGCGCCGGTGACGAGGCCGTCCTCGACGCGGACCGCCAGCACACCGTCGATCTGGCCATCAATGCGGACGAGGAGGGCCGGGCCGCCGTTGATCTGGACCGGTTCGAGCGTCCTCTCTTCCCGCTGCCACCAGCCTTGGGCGAGGAGGCGGGCCACGTCGGCCGCGCCCACGACGGGCCGCGGCAGGGCGTGCCGGACTCCCCCGCCGTCGCTGAGGGCGACGACGTCGGGCGCCAGGATGTCGAGCAGGTCTTGCAGTTCGCCGGTCTCGACCGCTCGCTGGAAGGCGTGCAGCGCCGCCCTGGTCCGGGCCGCCGTCACGGCCCCGCGGGGCCGACGGGCGGCGACGTGGGACCGGGCGCGATAGGCGAGTTGGCGCGTCGCGGCGGGAGTCCTGCCGACGGCGCCGGCGATCTCGTCGTAGCCGAGGTCGAACACCTCGCGGAGGACGAACACGGCGCGCTCGACCGGCGCGAGGGTCTCCAGGACCAGCAGCATGGCGAGCGAGACGCTGTCGGCCAGTTCGACGTCCTCGGCCACGTCCGGCGCGGTCAGCAGCGGCTCGGGCAGCCACGGGCCGACGTACGTCTCCTTGCGGCGGCCGAGCGCGCGCAGCCGGTCGAGCGCCTGCCGGGTGGCGATCTGTACCAGGTAGGCGCGTTCCTTGCGCACCGCTGTCCGGTCGACGGCCGTCCACTTCAGCCAGGTCTCCTGCACCACGTCCTCGGCGTCGGCGGCCGAGCCGAGGATCTCGTAGGCGACGGTGAACAGCAGGCTGCGGTGGGCGAGGAACACCTCGGTGGCCTCGTGGGACACCGCGCTGTCGGGGGACGCGGCCGACCGGGCCGCGCGCTCCGTCGCCTCCGCCGGGTCCGCGTACCGAATGCCGCGCTCCGCCGGATCCCCGTACCGACCTCCGCGCTCCGCCGGATCCGCGTACCGGCCTCCGCACCCCACCGGGTTCGCGTCCCCACCCCTGCGTTCCGTCATCCCCGGCTCCCGTCTGTCCGTCTCCCCGCCGCGCCCGGCCGGGCCGCCGTGCCGAGCGCGTGTCCATGGTCCGTGCACGAGACGCCGCGCGGCGCACGCGCGTCACACCTCCAACGCGTGGCCTGCGTCACAGAGTTGCGGGTGTGACGGGCGGCGGGGTCACGGCGTCCCGTGTGTGTCGGGACGCCACGCACCCGCACGGCTGCCGGTCGGCTGCGCCGGCGTCGCCCCCGGACTCTTCCCCCCTGGCACCTGAGAGGCACGAACCATGGACACCGGAAAGAGCACGAAGTTCGCCGTCGCGGGAGCGACCGGACGGCTGGGACGGCACGTGGTGGACATCCTCACCGAGCGGGGGCACCAGGTGGTGCCGATGTCCCGCGCCACCGGCGTGGACGTGATCACTCGGAGCGGACTGGCCGAGGCGCTCGTCGGCGCCGACGTCGTCATCGATGTCGCGTCCTGGCCGACGTCCGACGAGGAGGCCGCCGCGGAGTTCTTCCGCACCGCCGCCGCGAACCTGCACGCGGCGGGGCAGCGGGCGGGCGTCGACCGGATCGTCGCCGTGTCGATCATCGGCGCGGACCGGGCCACCGCCGGATTCATCGCCGCTCAGCAGGTGCACGAGGAGGCCGTCCTCACCGGCCCGCTGCCCGCGCGCATCCTGCGAGCCGCGCAGTTCCACGAGTTCGTCCCCCAACTCCTGGAGTGGCAGCAGGGCGACGTCGCCTACCTCCCCGACCTGCCCGCGCAACTCGTGGCGTGCCGCACGGTGGCGGAGGCACTGGTCGACCTGGCCTCCGATCCCGGTGCCGCGCGCCCGGCGCCCGGCGAACCGGTCCCGGAGATCGCAGGCCCCCGCAAGGAGTCCCTGTACGAGGCGGGCGCGCTGCTCGGCGCCCGACGCGGCGTCAAGGTGGTGGCGGTCGACGGCTCCGGCATGCCCGACGCCGACATCGCCGCCGCGGGCGCGTTCCTGCCGGGCCCACATGCCACGCTCGCCGGTCCCCCGTTCGCGGAGTGGCTCGACGCACAGGCGTGACCCGGCGCCCGCCCGAACTCGGCACGCGCGGGCCGGATGCGCCGTCCGCCCGAGATCCGGCACGCACAGGCGCGCGTCGGCGGGGTACCGGTGGGCCATGGGTGACATCTACGTAGGCACGTGTTCGTGGACCGACCCGGCGCTGGTGCGCAGCGGCTGGTACCCGCGGGGGCACCGGGACGCCGAGGGGCGCTTGCGGTACTACGCCGGGCGGTTCCCGGTCGTGGAGGCCGACGCGTCGTACTACGCCCTGCCGCAGGAACGGGTCGGCCGGATGTGGGTGGAGCGCACCCCTGACGGCTTCACCTTCGACGTGAAGGCGTTCTCCCTGCTGACCGGGCATCCGACCCGCCAGGCGGTGATGCCGGACGGGCTGCCGGCCGACACCCGGGACCCGGCCGTGCTCGACGAGGTGTGGGCGAGGTTCGCCGAGGGCGTGGCGCCGCTGCGGCACGCCGGGCGGCTCGGCAGCGTGCTGTTCCAGTTTCCGCCGTGGCTGCGGCCCGGGGCGCGGGCCGCGCACGTGCTGGCGCAGACGGCGCGGCGCACGGCGGGCTGGCCGGTCGCCGTGGAGTTCCGGCATCCGGACTGGTGGCGTGCGGAGCAGGCCGCGTCGACCTGTGCCCTGCTCGCGGAGCACGGCATGAGCGCCGTCGCCGTCGACATGGCGCAGGGACTGCCGTCCTCCTTGCCCCCGGTCGCCCCCGTCGCCGATCCCCGGCTCGCCGTCGTACGCTTCCACGGGCGCAACACGTCCTGGGGGCGCGGGAGCAAGGAGGACCGCTTCCGGTACGCGTACACGCCGTCCGAACTGTCCGGCTGGCTGCCGCGGATACGGACCCTCGCCGAGCGGGTCGAGCGGGTCCACGTCCTGTTCAACAACTGCTGCGGCGACGCCGCCGTGCGGGCCGCCGAGCAGATGAGTCTTTTGCTGCGCGAGGCCCGGCAGCACGCGTGACGCGCCGGCGGGGGACGCGTGCCGTGCCGGCCCGGCAGGGCACGTTCAGTCGATGCAGAATTCGTTGCCCTCGATGTCGCGCATGGGGATGCACGACTCGTTCTCCCCGTCGGCGTACAGCGTCTGCACATGCGTGGCGCCGAGCGCGACCAGCCGCGCGCACTCGGCCTCGAGTGCGGCGAGGCGCTCCGCACCGACGAGCCCCGTGCCGACCCGGACGTCGAGATGCACCCGGTTCTTGACGGTCCTGTCCTCGGGGACACGCTGGAAGTACAGGCGCGGGCCGACTCCCGAGGGATCGCTGCAGGCGAACCACGCGTCCCGCTTCTCCGGCGGCAGCGTGCCGTTGAACTCCTCCCAGGTGGCGAACCCGTCCGGTGGCGGCGGCGCGACGTACCCCAGGACCTCGCACCAGAACCGGGCGACGCGCTCCGGTTCCCGGCAGTCGAAGGCGACTTGGAACTTCTTGATCGCTGGCATCGGCGCACCGTACCGCGGACGAGGGGGACGGCGCCGCTGGTTTCTCCCGTCCCCTCAGGCCTCGTCCCCGGCCCGCGGTTCACAGAAGATCCCCGACGCCCGGACGCCGTCCTGGAGCACGCTCCACGGCCGGCGCAGGGCGAACGCCCAGGCACCGTAACCCCGCCGCTGCAACTCGCGGTCCACGGCCAGCGCCGACCACTGCCCGGCCACGGTGAACTCCGCCACGACGTCGGCCGCTTCACCGCGCAGCACGAGGACGTGCCAGGCCGTTCCCGCGCCCCGCACGACGGTGTGGGCCACGGCGTACAGACCCGTGCTGTCGCCGCCCACCGCGTCGGTCACCGTCTGGGCCCACAGCGACAGATCCGGCAGCCGCCCGCTCACCAACGTCTCCGCCTCCTCACGCGCGGCCCGCGCCCGCCCCTGAGGGCCTGACCCGAAGGCACCGGCCCTCGCAAAGTCCAGCCCTACCCAGCGAAGGCCTGGCGAACGCGAGGAATCGCGCCGTGGCGTGCCGGACGCCGTGGGCACCTGACAGCTCCACTACTCGGTGATACGTTGTACCGGTACTCGGTACTACGAAGTACCACTGAGCCGGGGAGTGCTCGTCGTGGACGACCTGACGGAGATGCTGAAGGGCACGCTCGAAGGGTGCGTGCTCGAGATCATCGGCGGCGAGGAGACGTACGGATACGCCATCACCCGGCGGCTGAACGACCTCGGCTTCACCGAGGTCGTCGAGGGCACGGTGTACACCATCTTGCTGCGACTGGAGCGGAACAGGCTCGTCCAGGTGACGAAGAGGCCGTCCGGGGTCGGCCCGCCACGCAAGTTCTTCGCGCTCAACGACGCCGGCCGCGCGGAACTCGCGGCGTTCTGGACGAAGTGGCAGTACCTCTCCTCACGCGTCGACAAGCTGAAGGAAGGCGGGAGATGAACCTCTGGGAGACCCTCACCGGCAGCGACATCACCAGGGAGTGGCAGGCGTTCGAGGTGCGGGCCGCGGCCCTGCCGGATGACCACCGGGCGGCCTGGGAGCAGATCAAGGTGTGCCTCCTCCCCCACGGCGACTTCACCGGCCGCGGTCTGCTGCCGATCCTCGACGGCGTGCTCGGGCTGCTGGAGGAGACGGCGGCGGAGGGGCAGAGCGCCCGTACGGTCCTCGGCGAGGACGTCCCGGGCTTCTGCACGGCGCTGGTCGGCGGCGACGGGACCCGGACCTACCGAGATCGCCGGCGTGCGCAGTTGAACAGGAACGTCGCGCGGAAACTGAGCCGGCTGGGAGGCTGACGTGGGCATCCAGGACGTCATCGAGGGCAAGAAGCAGTGGCGGGCGCACGTGGCGCGGGTCAAGGCGCTGCCGCCGGACTACCAGATCGTCTACAAGGAGATGCAGAAGTACCTGTTCAAGGTCGGCCCCGTGGAGCCGTCCGGCGGGCCGCTGCTCCCCGGCATCGTCGACTTCTTCGAGGAGGGCGCGGCCGCGGGCAAGGGCGTCCTGGAGCTGATCGGCCCGGACGTCGCCGCGTTCTGCGACGGCCTGATCCAGGACTCCCCCACTTACGCGGCCGCTTATCAGGACGCTCTCGGCCGTCGCTCCGTCACGCCAGACCCGCCCGCAGCGCGTTGACGCGCGCGGCGCCCGCGTCGAAGGCGCCCGCGTCGAGGGTGCCGGCCGTCAGCGCCTCGGCCAGCGCCGTCACCGCCTGCTCTCCCTGGGCGACGTCGCGGGCCGAGCACAGCAGGAGGTCCATGCCGGCCCGGGCGGCCAGGACGGCGCGGTCGCCCGTGCCGCCGTAGGCCTGGAGCGCCTTCGCCTCCAGGGCGTCGGTGATCGTCACGCCGCGGAATCCGAGCCGGTCGCGCAGTTCGCCGACGACGGTCGGGGAGAGCCCGGCGGGCCGGGCGGCGTCCAGCGACCGGTAGACGGCCCAGGAGAGCATGACCAGTCGGGTCCCGGCCGCGATCGCCGCGCGGTACGGCGCCTCGTCGACGCCGCGCAGCGTGGCCGCGGGCGTGGTGACGGTGACGGGCCCCAGGTCGGTGTTCTGCTGCGCGGAGGCGGGGCCGAGGCCGGGGAAGTGCTTGGCGGTGGCCGCCACTCCCAGGTTCTGCTGGGCGGTGACGAAGGCGGCGCCGCACGCGCCGACGGTCCCGGGATCGGTGCCGTAGGAGCGCTCGTAGCGGTCGGTGAAGTCGCCAGGGACGCGGTACACGTCGAGCACCGGGGCCAGGTTGACGTTCATCCCGACCCCCGCGAGGTTGCGGCCCGCGCCGCTGCCGGTGGACGCGGCCCGCGCCTCCCGCTGCGCCGAGGCGCCGACGTCCTTCGCGGACAGCACGGGCTCCCCGGGCAGCCGGCGCACCATGCCGCCCTCCTGATCGGTCATCAGCAGCAGCGGCGCCCGTACGGGAGAGGAGGCGTGCGCCGCGGTCATCGCCTCGATGACGTCCGCGATCTGGCCGAGGCTCTCGATGTTCTCCCCGAAGAAGATCACCCCGGCCGTCCGGCCGTCCCGGATCGCGTCCATCAGGGCGGCCGGAGGCGTCGGTCCGGGATAGGAGTGGATGACGCACTGCCCCGCGCGCCGCGCCTGGTCCGCGGCGGACCGCGGGGAGCGGACCCCGCCGGGCCGCGGCGCGGCGCCGGCCGTGCCGCCCGCGAGCCCGAGGCCGCCGGCCAGGACCGCGGTCGCGCCTCGCAGAGCGCCACGCCTGCTGAACGGTGTCGGTGTCGGGCTCATGACGTGCTCCTTCGCGAACTGTCGGGGGTTCCCGTTCCGGCGCACCCGCCGGGACGCCGGGGCCGGAGCAGCCTGTCGCGTCCGCTCCGGCCCGTGCACCGATCATGCCGGGGCGGTGCTCCCGGACCCGGCATCCGCCGTCACGGGGTGTTGTTCGCCAGCGCGAGCAGGCGGGAGCGGTCGCCGCTGAAGCGGTCGCGGTCCACGTTCCCGGAGATGCCGCTCACCGAGCCGGTGGACGTGTACTGCCAGACCGTCCAGTACGGGAAGCCCCGGGGGATGGTGGGGCCGGCCGCCGAGGTCCAGTGAGCCACCCACAGCGGGCTCCTGGCGGACATGCCGGTCCAGCCGCCGGTGCAGGAGTTCCACCAGCTCGCGCTCGTGTAGATCACCATGTCGCGGCCGGTGCGGGCCTTGTACGTGGTGTAGAAGTCGAGGATCCAGGACTGCATCGCCGCGGGCGTCTTGCCGTAGCAGCTGCCCTCGATGTCGAGGACGCCGGGGAGCGTCAGGTTGTCGCGGGACCAGGCGCCGCCGTTGGAGGCGAAGAAGTTGGCCTGCGCGGCGCCGCCGGACACGTCCGGCCGGGCGAAGTGGTACGCGCCGCGGACGACGCCCGCCTTGTACGCGTTCAGGTAGTTGGCGCTGAAACTGGGGTCCTTGTAGGTGGTGCCCTCGGTCGCCTTCATCCAGGCGAACTCGACGCCCGCGCCGCGCACCGAGCTCCAGTTGATGCCGCCCTGCCAGTTGGAGACGTCGATGCCGACGGGGTTGGCCAGGGCGCCCGCCCCGGGCTCCGGGTCGAGCCGCAGCTGCCGGGTGTCCGCCTTGAAGTCCTTGCTGTCCTGTACGTATCCCACGCCCATGTAGCCCTTGCCCAGCGGGACGGCGCTGTCCGACGCCCGTGGCGCCGAGGTGGCGGTGCCCGACATCAGGCTCAGGAGCAGTGCGGCGCTGGTGCCGATGGTTCCGGCGGTCGCGAGTCTTCGCTGTATGGACGGAGTGCTGAGGGAAAGGCTCTGCGGGAACAAGGCTTCCTCCTGCCGGGTGGGGGGTCGGCGCGCGTCCGGCCGGACGGCGTCGAACGCGTGCCTCACGGAGGTTCTACGCGCGTCCGGTTGACACGAACACGACACAGTGAGCCACAGGGACGTACATGCGGTAAACCCTTTCCCGGCCCGTTAGTGGTCTAGACCCAGGTACACCCGGATGAGCTGCGCCGACGCGCCGAAGTCCGGTAAAGTTTCCCCGGATGGCGGCGTACGCGGACCGGTGCGGCCCGGTCCGGCACCCCCCGCCGCCCCGGTCCGCCGGCCGTCGTCCGGGCGGGGTCACGGGACCAGTTCACCCGGGTCAGCCCGGCGCGCCCCGGCGGGGAGGGGCACCTCGCGGCGGGGCCGCGGCACGCGCACCGGGGTGGTTCCCGGCCCGCCCTCGTCCTCCCGCCGCCACCGCCGGGTCGTGCGCACGTAGCCGTACATGACCGAGGCCGTCGCCAGGAGCACCGCGGGGCCGTACACCCACGGATGACGGGCCATGGGCAGCGACAGGTAGCGGTAGGCCAGCAGGAGCGCGGTGAAGACGGCGGTGCCGTGGAGGACCAGGCGCACTCCCGCGCGGTCCCAGCCGCGGTCGTACGTGCGCAGCCCCGTCTCGATGGTGAGGGTGAAGACCACCCCGGCGACGATGTCCGCGCCGTAGTGGTAGCCGAAGCCGAGCGTCGCGCCGAGCGTGGCGACGAGCCACAGCGCCCCGACGCAGCGCAGGACGAGGGGGCCCCTGCGGCTGTGCAGGAAGATCGCGGTGGCCCAGGCCGTGTGCAGGCTGGGCATGCAGTTGCGCGGGGTGATCTCGTCGAACGGCATCGTGTGCGGGACGCCGACCGGGACCCCGGTGTGCGGCCACAGGTCGGCCACGGCCCACGCGCCGCCCTCCGCGCCGTAGGCGTAGACCGGTCCGACCACCGGGTAGAGCATGTAGACGGCCGGGCCGAGCAGGCCGATGACCAGGAACGTCCGCACGATGTGGTGGCGTGGGAAGCGACGCTCGGCCGACACGTGCCGCATCTGGTACAGCGCCACGACGACCGCGGCCACCGCGAGTTGCACGTAGACCCAGTCGAGGACGTGCGCGCCGACCGTGCCCGAGGCCTCGACCATCCGGCCCACCAGCCAGGACGGGGAGCCCAGCGCGTGATCGGCGACCGCCACGTACTGGTCGAGGACCCGCGGGCGCGTCTTCCACGTGATCAGCAGCCAGGTGTCGCCGGTCTTGCGGCCCGTCACCAGGAGCAGCGCCAGGCCGACGCCCTTGAGGAGCAGGGCGCGCTCCGCGCCGGTGCGCCGCGTCACGGCGACGACGGCGCAGGCCAGGGTCGCCAGAAGTGCGCCGTTGCCGACCATCATCTGGGCGCCGGCCAGCGAGCGTATGCACCAGAAGACGAGGTCGACGCCGACCGCGGCGCCGAGCGCGAGCAGGCGCTGGCGCCAGGTGAGAACCACCATCGTCATCGCCAGGCCCGCGTACAGCACGGTCCCCGACTTGGGCGCGAAGACCACCTCTCGTGCCTGGTTGGTGAGGGGGCCCCGTTCGCCGTAGCGGCGCGCGAGGATCTCCAGCGCGACGAAGAAGCCCAGGACCACCACCCCCGCGACACCCCAGGCCACGGCGCGCAGCCGTCGCCGTCCGGTGCTCCCGGTGCCGTCCCCCGGCCGGAGCTCTCGTGTCACCGTCGATCTCACTGTGCAGCCGTTCCCTCGGGTCATCCGCTGTCCGTGCCGCGTCGGACGGGTGCGGACCGGCTGCGCGACGCGGCCCGCGGCAGACGGCTGGTGCGTGCTGCCGGTGGACGACGGGCACGGGGCGCCGGGGTCAGTGGCGCAGCAGGTGCGGGTCCCGGCCGGGGCGGGCCGCGGCCCGGGAACCGCGGTCGTCGGCGCGGACGCGGGCCAGGAGCGCGAGGGCGCCGGGCACGTCGTCGCGCACGGGTCCGCGGGCGACGGCGTCCCCCGCGGTCTTCACCTTGTCCAGGCGCCGCTCGGTCATCAGCAGCGCGAACCGGGTGAGGGGGCGCAGCGGCCCGGGCATCTCCTCGACGAGTGCCTCCGCCCGGCGTGCGGCGTCGAGCGCGGCGTCCGCCGAGGCGCGGACCAGGGCCCGCACGGGAGCGCCGGACCGGCCCGCTTCGAGGTCGGCGCGGGTGACGCCGTGCGCGTCGAGGGAGTCGGCGGCGAGGTAGAGCCGGCCGTCGTCCAGGTCCTCGTGGAGATCGGTGAGGAAGTCGGCGCGCTGCCAGGCCTCGGCGAGGCCGCGGCAGGCGCGGGCGAAGCGGTCGCTGCCACCGCCCGGGTGGGCCAGTGCGGCGGTGAGCATCGCGAACGGCCAGGACAGGCGGTCGACATGGCGCTGTACGTCGTCCTCGTCGGCGAAACCGGGATCGCCCAGGTCGGCGCGCGCACCGTCGAGATAGGTGCGGGTCCAGTGGTGCGGTGTCCGGCGGGCGTCGACGGAGCGCAGGTAGGCGCGGAGGATCGGGTGGTGCGCGGGTCCTCCGGCGAGCGCGGAGCGCCCGTGCGCGTCCCACGTGCGCAGCCGCCCGGCGCGGCCGGCGGACGGGCCGCGGTCGCACAGGTCGTCGGTGACGCGGCCGAAGGCGTACCCGGCGACCGCGTGCGGCTGGTACTCCTCCCGGCCGAGCACTCGGATCGCCGTGTACAGCGCGGGTTCGCGGCGGCGCAGGTACCGCGCGGCCGCGCCGTAGTCACCGCGGGCCGCGCCGTCGCGCACGCCGGCCGCCGCAAGGCAGCGTCCCCATGTCCTCACGTCCCGGCCCCCTTCCGCCGCTGCTGTGTTCGTGCCGCAGGCCTGCCGCCGGAGGCGCGATGCGTCCTGCGCGTCCGGCCGGCCTGCGGCAGGATGTCACGAACTCACTCCAGGCCGCCGCGTTCGCAGACGCGCTGGGCCACCTCGCGGAGTTTGACGTTCTTCTCCTGCGAGTAGCGGCGCAGGACGTCGAACGCGTCGCTCTCGGAGAGGTTGTGCTCGGCCATGATGATGCCCATGGCCTCCCCGATGGCGTGCCGGGTGTGCACCGCCTCCTGCATCTGGGCCTGTTCGCGGGCGCTGGCGAGGGCGACGGCGGCGTGGGAGGCGAGTGACCAGCCGGCGGTCTCGCTGTTGTCGGTGAACACGCCCCTCTTGCGCGAGTAGATGTTGAGGGCGCCGAGGTCCTCGTTCTCGGTGTAGAGCAGGAAGCCCATCATGCTGCCGATGCCGAGGTCGTGGGCGCGGGGCGCGTACGCGGGCCAGCGGACGCGCTCTTCGGCCATGTCCATGATGCGGAAGACCGGGTGCCCCGTGCGCGCGGCGTCGAAGCAGGGGCCCTCCCCGCACTCCCCTTGCATCCGGTCGCTGTCCACGACGAGCTGCTCGGTCGCGGCGAGGGTCTCGACCTGCCCCTTGCGGATCGTGAGGATCCCCGCGGCGTCGCAGCCCTCGATCAGCTCGACGGAGGCTTGGGCGATCTTGCGCAGCGTGCCGTCGACGGTGTCCTCCGCCAGCAGCTCGCGCGCCTTCGCAGCCAGTTGCACGGCGTACTCGCGCCAGTCCACAGGCACACTTCCTCCCACATCGGGTCACGCCGCGGACGCAGCGCGGGACCCAGCCTCCCACGTGCGCCCTGTCCGGGGCGGAGGAACCCGTCGCGCGGGTCCACCAGGGCGCGCCCCTGGCCGGGCGGGCCACGCGCCCTGATACAGACCGTTCTCCTCCCTGTTCGCTACCCTGGGCGCATGAGCCAGAGCACCAGCCACCAGAGCAGCAGAGGAAGCGGCACATCGGAGGCGCGGTCACGGCTCCTCGCCACGGCGACGAGGATCTTCTACGCCGAGGGGATCCACTCGGTCGGCGTCGACCGGATCATCGCCGAGGCGAAGGTCACTCGTGCGACGCTCTACCGCCACTTCAAGGGCAAGGAGGATTTGGTCCTCGCCTACCTCGCGCTGGCCGACCGGGAGTTGCGGGCGCAGGCCGAGGCGGCCCAGGCGGGTGAGCGGTCGGCGGCCGACAAGGTCCGGGCCGTGTGCCGGACCATCACGGCGGGCATCCGGTCGCCGGGGTTCCGGGGGTGCGCGTTCCTGAACGCGGCGGCGGAGTACCCCGACCGCGACCATCCGGTGCACCGCGCCGTGCTGGCGCACCGGCAGTGGTTCCTGGAGACCGTCACGGGTCTGCTGGCCGGGACCGGCGACACCCCGGCCGAGCCGGCGGGCCGGCACCTGGTCATGCTCCGGGACGGCGCCATGGCCTCCGGCTGCCTGGCCGATCCCGTCCTGGTCTCCGAGACGTTCCTGGCGGGAGTGGAGGGGATCCTGCGGGAGCGGGGCGCCTGAGCCGCGGGGGCACGGCCTCAGCCGTAGATCACCGCGGCCGCCACAGCGGATGCTCCCGCTGCGCCCACTCCCCCGCCACCGAACCGGTGCGCATCCCCCTGCGGGCCTCGGGGTCGCCAAGCGCCATGCCGATGTGGCCGGCGAGGACGACGCCCAGGGTGAGGGCCAGCCAGTCGTGCACGAAGGTGGCCGCCGTGCGCCACAGCGGCGGGGTGAGGTGGGTGAGCCACATCATGAGCCCGGTGCCGAGCATGACGAGCACCGCCCCCGCGGTCCACGCGGCGTACAGCTTCTGTCCGGCGTTGAACTTGTGCGCGGGCCTGGCCCCGGCCCGCCTGTCCCTGCGCACCGCGGCCCGCAGCCACACGCGGTCGTGCGGGCCGAAGCGGTTCAGCAGCCGCAGGTCGGCGCGGAGCGCCCGGGACCCGAGGGCCACCAGGACGGGGACGGGCACCGCGAGCCCCGACCACTCGTGGACGGTGACGACGAGGGCGCGGCGGCCGACGAGTTCGGCGAGCACGGGGACGTACAGGAACGCCGCGGTGAGGACGCAGACCCCGGTGAGCCACGCCGTCGCGCGATGCGCCCACCGCTCGGCCCGGCTGAAGCGCGGCAGGCGTCCGGCGGTACCCGCCGCCGCGGCGGCGGCCGCTGTCTCAGGTGGTCGGCGCATCGTCCCGCCCGTTCGACCGGCCGACCCAGGCGTCGACGTCGTAACCGCGCTCTTCCCAGTAGCCCTGTTCCACGTGCTGGGTGACGGTGATGCCGGAGAGCCACTTGGCGGACTTGTAGAAGTACATCGGCGCCACGTAGAGGCGGGCGGGGCCGCCGTGGGAGTGGTCGAGGTCCTTGTCCCGCATGCGCAGGGCGACCAGGACGTCCGGGCGGCGGGCCTGTTCCAGGGTGAGGCTCTCCGTGTAGGACCCGTCGAAACAGGTGAAGCGCACCGCGCCGGCGGAGGCCCGCACGCCCGCCGCGTCCAGCAGCCGGGACAGGCGTACGCCCGCGAACGGCGTGCCGGGGACCCGCCAGCCGGTGACGCACTGGACGTCGCGCACCATGCGGGTCTGCGGCAGCGCCCGGAGCCCGGCCAGGGTGTACGTCGTCGGGCGGTCGACGAGTCCGTCGACGGTGAGCCGGTACGTCGCCGCGGTCTTGTGCGGCACGGACGAGGTGACGGAGTAGTAGCGGAACCCGCCGCCGTTGGGCAGCAGCCCCGTCAGGCCGGTGGGATCGCGTTCGGCGGCGCCGCCCAGGAACGCCTCCGTGGCCCGCTGGAGGGCGGGGGCGGCGAGCACGCCGAGCGCACCGAGGCCGACCGTCCCGAGGAAGACCCGGCGTCCGACGGGGGTGCCTCGCTCCTCCGGGGGTGGTGAGTCCATGTGTCGTCTCCCGAGGGGGCGGGCCGGCTGGTGCCGGGGGGGCGGTGGCGGGGTGTCGGGGCGGTCGCTGTCGGGGCGCGCCCGCCGGACCGCCTCGGTGGTGGTCGCCACGCGGCGCCGCGGGCGGCGCGCGGTCGGGTATCAGGCCCGCTGCCCGCGCGGTGCGTCGGCCCGGCAGACCGATCGCGTCGCGGTCTCCAGCGCCCGGCGGTGGAGGCCGTCCAGTTGTTCGCCCGCCGCGCCCACCCCGCTCGCCAGGGCCAGGTGCGCCGCGCAGGCGAGGGGTCTGGCGCGTACGCCTTCCGTCTCCTTCAGCTCGTGCAGCAGGGCCGTGGTCAGCCCGTCGAGCCGTTCGCGGATCCGGTCGAGGTCGGGGCGGGTGGTGGGGGCCTGCCCGGGGTGGGCGGTCCAGCGGGCGAAGAGGCCCCGCTGCACGGCCTTGCTCGCGGTGATCTGATCGCGGAAGAACGCCACGGCCGCCTCCGGGGCGACTCCGGCCAGTACCGCCTGCTGCCGGACCTGCTCCAGTACTTGTTCCTCGCGCGCCGGGTCCTCGATGGGCGCATCCGTGCCGTACTTGGACGCTGCCACGTCGTCGCCGACGCGCAGGCGTTCGATGACCAGGTCCGTCAGCGGGCCGAGGCCGCCGAGCGGACCGGCCGCCTCGACCGTGGCGCCGGCGGCTCCGGCACGCGCCGGTACGTCAGCGGCCACGACCTGAGGGGCGGTCAGCACGGCGGTGGCCACGAGCACTCCGGTGAGCGCGGCGCAACGGCCCGTCCTGTGCAGCGACTTCACGTGTCTGTCTCCCTAGAGGTATGAGCAGCGTACGCCGCCCGCGGCCCGGGGCGCAGCGGGTGGAGCAAGGGCCGGTACGTGCAGTGGATGAGGGCGCCGGTCCGTCCGGCCGGGCGGTCGTCGCCCGCCTCAGCCCTGCTTGGCGGCGCGGCCCAGCCGCAGGGCCGAGACGAGGAAGAAGACGCCGCCCGGGATCGCGTAGCCGATCGCGCTGGTCAGGGTCGGCTCGGCCGCGCCGGCCGACGCGACGAACGACGCCCCCGCGAGGACCGAGATCCCGCCGCTGAGGATCATCGGCCACTGGCCTCCCATCGCGCGGCGCGGCACCGCCACGACGAGCTGGACCAGGCCGGACACGATCGCCCATGCGCCCCATACCCGCAGCACCGCGGGGACACCGGACGCCCCGGCGATGCCCACGGCGACGGCCGCCGCGAGGCTGACCGCCATGTTCACGTAGAGGACCACGGTCGACTGCGTGGTGCGCGACGCCCGCGCGTCGACGACGGCCGCGGCCACGTCGAACAGCGGGTACACCACGAGCAGCACGGTCGCGACCGGCGTGAGCTTCGCGGACAGGGTGAACATGACCAGCGCCCAGACGAGGGCGAAGGCGAACCGGACGAAGTACAGGCGCCGCAGGGCGGAGGCGGTGCCCGTGGTCGCGGGGGCGGTGCCGGGCGAGACGGTGAGGGTGCTCACGAGGGGGCCCTTTCAGTGGATACGGGGAGGGCAGCACGGCCCGGGGCTCAGGAGAGGTCCGGGCCCGCATCGCAAGAACGAACGTTCTGTACGCATAGATTGGCCCGCCCGTCGGACCCTGTCAAGACAGAACGTTCTACCTACCCCCAGGGGTCGACTTCGCCGCCTCGTCACCCGGCCGCCCGATCAGCCAGACATTCCAGCGTCCGGGCGCCCCCATAGACGCACCCCGACCCGTTGACGTGCCCATGCCCCATCGCTACCTTCGGAGAGCGCTCTCCCCCACAGGCGAAGCGCCCTCGCCGCGCGACGAAACTCCAGGGAGCCCCTTGATGAAGCCCGCGAGATCCATGTCGGCCGCCCTTTGCGCCACCCTGACAACGTTGTCTGCCCTCGTCTTCGGCGGGTTGACGGCCTCCCCCGCCACGGCGGCCGCGACGGCCGTCTGCAATAAGTACTGCGACGCGCGCGACCCGTCGCTGAGCCCGCAGGACCGGGTTCCCGTGACCGCCACCGTCTCCGCGCGCTCCATCGCCCTGCACGTCGACGACACCGACGCGATGGGCTGGGCCTCCCTCGACAACGGCGGCGCCGGTGACCGGGTCTGGCTCGACCGGTCCATGGACGGCGGCCGGACCTGGTCCTCGGGCAGCAGGCTCGGGGACACGGCGGTGCCCTCGGGGGGACGCGGCTGGCGGACGCAGATGTACAACGTGGACGACTGGGGCAGCCAGGGCGTCGGGGCCCTGCGGGCCTGCGGGCAGCCGTCCGGCGGCGCCATCGCCTGCACCCCCTGGGCGCGCACCACCTGGAACGCGGGCAGCCGGAGCACCGCCGCGGCGACCGCCCTGATGATGTCGTACGACCGGAACACCAAGCTGTTCGGCGGCAACGGCTGGTGGACCGCGGCCAACGCGCTGACCGCCGTCATCGACAACATCCGGATCAGCGGCATGGGCAGCTACAGGTACGCGATCGCCGACATCTACAACAAGAACATCAACGCCCAGGGCGGACAGTTCCGCAACGAGTATCTCGATGACACCGGGTGGTGGGGGCTGGCCTGGGTAGCCGCCTACGACCTCACCGGGGACCGCCGCTACCTCGACACCGCGCGGGCCGACGCGGACCACATGTATGCCAACTGGAACGGCACCTGTGGTGGCGGCGTCCGGTGGAACACCGGCGGCAACTACAAGAACGCCATCACCAACGAGCTGTTCCTCCAGCTCACTTCGGCGCTGCACAACCGCCTCCCGGGCGACACCGTCTATCTGGAGCGGGCCCGCGGCGAGTGGGACTGGTTCCGCAACAGCGGCATGATCAACGGCGACCGCATGATCAACGATGGCCTGAACGACAGCTGCGCCAACAACGGCCAGCCGACATGGACCTACAACCAGGGTGTCATTCTGGGCGCGTTGGCCGAACTCTCCAGGGCCACGGGCGACACCGGTCTGCTGACGACCGCGCGGGGCCTTGCCGACGCCTCCAGCGTCCGGCTCCAGGCCGACGGTGTGCTGCGCGAACCCGGTGAGGGCGACAGCTGCACCGGGGACGGCCCGAGCTTCAAGGGCGCCTATGTGCGCGGCCTCGGTGCCCTCAACCGCACGCTGTCGGACCGGCCGTACGCGGCCGCCCTCACCCGGTGGGCGAACAGCGCCCACGACCACGACCGCAACGCGCTCGACCAGTACGGCCCGCACTGGAGCGGCGGCACCGGCGCCAGCGACTACGGCTGCCAGCAGAGCGCCCTCGACCTGCTCAACGCGGCGTCCGGCTGAGGCCGGTTCCGCGCGTCTGACGCCCGGGACGGGGGCCCGGCGTCAGCGGCGTTCGGCGACGGCGACGCGGCTGGACCGCAAGGAGGTCCGGACGCGGTCCGGGCCGCCGAGGGCGTGCGCGACGCCGAGGAGGTCGTCGTCGGACGTCACCGTCAGGCCGTACTCGGCGAGCATTGCGGCCATGCGGGGCGGCTTCCACAGGGAACGCCAGGGCTCGCCCGAAGTGACGGAGTTGCCGAGCACGCGCGTCAGGAGCCTGCCCGCGGCTGCCTTCGCCGAGGGCGTCTGGTAGTTGACGACGAGCGTGCTGCCCGGGGCGGTGCGCGCGGCGAGCGCGGACAGAGTGGCGCGGACCTCGTCGCGCGTCAGGTAGGGGACGACGCCCTCCCACAGCCAGGTGGTGGGGGCCGCCGGGTCGTGGCCGGCGGCGCTCAGCGCCGTACCGAGGTCGTCGACGGCGAGATCGACCGGCGTGAACCGTACCGAACGGGCCGTGGGCGGTGGTCCGGGGGCGTCAGCGCCGCCGCCCGGCCCCGGGTCGCCCTCCGAGGCCTCGGCGAGGCGGGCCCGCTTGTCCTGCTGGGACGCCGGATGGTCGACCTCCCACACGTCCGTCCCGGCGAGCCCGGGCAGCCGCCACGCCCGGGTGTCGAGGCCCGCGCCGAGGATCACGAGCTGGCCCGTCATGTGGGCGCGCAGGGCCTCGTCGATCGCGACCGTGCGCGGCGCCACCACTTCGGCGCTCGCCCGTACGGTCTCGTACACCAGGCGGGCGTGCCAGCTCGCCGGAGCGGTGCCCGCCCGTACCTCGTCCACGGGGACGCGTTCCTCGGCGCGCAGGAGCCGGACCGCCACCGGATCGCCGAACCGGTCCGGGGCCGTCCTGCCGTCCGCGGCCGCCCGCCCCTGGCAGACCGTCACCGCGGTCCGGCTCGCCGTGCGTGTCCCCTTCTTCATGGGGTTCTTCATGGGGCCGCATTCAACACCATGCGCTGCCGTGGACCCGGGCGGGGCACCTCGGCCGGTTCCGCCACGGAGGGCCGCGCCGCGGGCAAGATGGCGGTCATGACCACGAAGCACCGCGCCCGTCGCATGTTCGAGCTCCTGGAACCGATCTGTCTGGTCACTTTCATGGCTGAGGAGTGCAATGAGGAGCTGGCGGCGCTCGGGCACCGCACCTACTGGGACGGCTACTTCGCCAGTCGCGCCGCTCCCCTGGGGCGCGTTCCGGCCGACGTCGTCCACGCGGCCTTCTACAGCTTCGCCGACGGCGAGGTGGCACGGCACATCCCGAGCGCGTGGGAGACGATCCCGCCCGAGGCGTCCGTCGCCGCGCGGGAACGCGGCAGCGCGGCCGCACTGCGGCGCATCCTCGGCGCCGGGACGGCCGGCTCCCCAGGGCTGCGGCGCGCCGCCGACCTGACCACGAAGGCCGCGACGAGCGCACCCACGGCAGGCCGGGTGATGTACGCCGGGATGCGCTCGCTCGCCGTGCCGGACGATCCGGTCGCCCGGCTGTGGCACTCCGCGACCATGCTGCGCGAACACCGCGCCGACGGGCACATCGCCGCCCTCGTCGGGGAGCGGATCGGCGGCACGGAGGCGCACGTGCTGGACGCGCTGGCCCGGGGCATCCACCCCCCGGAGTCGTTCGGGCGCATCCACCACCTGCCGAAGGAGCGGCTGGCCGCCGTGATGGAGGGCCTGCGCGAGCGCGGTCTCGTCGACGCGGACGGCCGCTTCACGGACGCGGGCCGTGCGACGAAGGAGCGTGTCGAGGCCCTCACCGACGAGCTGGCCGCCCCGCCGTACGACGCCCTGTCCGCCGCCGAACTCGACGAACTCGTCGCTGTGCTGCAACCGCTCACGGCGACGTTGGAGGCCGCGGGGTCGCGGTAGCGGGTGGCATCGCGCCCTGCCGGATCCCCCGCCGTACGTGGAGAGCCGCCGGTATGCGGAGGCGTCAGTATGCGGGGGCTCGCCCGTATGCGGGGGCTCGCCAGTGAGTGGCGGGGCGCCGGCCGTGGGACGCCGCATGCCTCAGACGATCTCGAGGTTGGCCATCATCCCCATGTCCTCGTGTTCGGCGTTGTGGCAGTGGAAGAGGTAACGGCCGCGGTAGGCGTCGAACCGGGTGATGATCTCCGCCGCTTCACCGGGTCGCAGGGAGAGGGTGTCCTTGAGGCCCGCGTCGTGCGGGAGCGGCTGTCCGCCGCCCCGGGTCAGGACGCGGAACCCGACCAGGTGCAGGTGGACGGGGTGGTGCACGTCGGCGACCAGGCGCCACACCTCGACGTCGCCGTGGCGGACCGTCACGTCCGTCCGGGCGGGGTCGAACGGTCTGCCGTCGATCAGCCACCCGTGCCGCCCGTCCGTGCGACCGGCCCGGAAGGAGATGTCCCGCACCGCGCCGGCCTGCGACCGGCGCCACGACGGCAGGTCGTCGGCGAGGACGCGCGGCAGCCGGCCCCGGTCGGTGACCTTGCGCGCGACCCGGAACGCCATGACGTCGCGGGCGCGGCCGGAGCCCGCGCGGTTGACGATCCGGACGCGCTCGCCCACCGGGACCCCGGCGAAGTCGATGACGACGTCGTAGCGTTCGGCCGGGGCCAGGGGCAGGAGCCGGTGGGTGACGGGGGCGGCGAGCAGGCCCTGGTCGGCACCGATCTGGACGAGGTCGAGCCGCCGTCCGTGGTCCGTGACGGCTTCCAGTGTGTAGTGCCGGGCGTTCGAGGCGTTCAGGAGGCGCAGCCGGTAGCGGGCCGTGTCCACCTCGTGCACGGGCCAGGGCGCGCCGTTGACCAGGATCACGTCGCCGAGGACTCCGGCCATGTAGGGGTCGCGGACGCCGGGGCGCTCGCTCAGGGAGGGGTCGAGGGCAGGGTAGTCGAGGCTGCCGTCGGCGGCGAAGGCCCGGTCGGCGATCATGAGGGGCAGTTCGCGCGGCCCGGCCGGGAGGTCCAGCGCGTCCTCGGTGGCGTCGCGGACGAGGTGCAGGCCCGCGAGGCCGCGCCAGATGGCCGGGGCGGTGAAGTCCATGCGGTGGTCGTGGTACCAGAGGAGGGTCGCGCGCTGGTCCAGGGGGAAGGTGTAGTCGCGCGTCAGACGGGTCACGACGGCTCGCGGATCGTGCATCGTCATCGGCATCGGCATCGGCATCGCGGGGCCGGCGTGCCCGCTGTGGTTCTTCACGCCCGGCGCGTGTGTGCCGTGCGAGGTGTGTGCCGTGGGGCCATGGCCTCGTGCGGCGGGCAGGACGAGGTCCGTCGGGTATCCGTCGTCGCTCGCCGGCGTCCGGCCGCCGTGCAGGTGCACGACCGTCGGGACGGGCAACTCGTTGCGGTGGGTCACGGTGACGGGGCGGCCGCGCCTGGACTCGATCGTCGGTCCGGGGAACGTGCCGTCGTAGGTCCACATCCGCGTCCGGACACCGGGCAGGATCTCGACGTCCGCCTCGCGCTGGGTGATCTCGTAGCGGTCCGTGCCACCTGTGGTGCCGGACGGGGCCAGGACGGCAGGCAGGGGCAGGGGTACCTGGAACGGCGGCGGCAGGGGCAGTGCGCTGCGCAGTTCGCCCCCGGTGTGCGCCGGGCGCCGCGCCATCGCGGCCGTGGTCGACAGCCAGCCGCCCGCTGTCAGGACGAGCGCCCCGCCGATGCCGAACGCCTGACGCCGCGTCACCTTGGTTGCGGCGACTGCCTCGTCGGCCTGTCGCTCAGCCATTCCCGTCCCCCTGCTCCGCCGGCCGCGTCACGGTCCGGTTGCCGTCGCGCGCGGCCCGGGCCCGTGGCGACGGCGAACGCCGCCAGACGGCGATGAAGACCACGGTCAGCGCGGCGATGGTGATCACGCCGAGCGGCAGGTGCAGCCAGAGCGCCCCGCGCATCCCGGCGACGTACTGCACCGTCTCGGCCGCGACCAGGGTCGATGTGGCGGCGAACGGCCAGGGCCGGCGCAGCCGGACCCACACCACGACCGCCACGATCAGCTGTACGCAACCGACCGTCGTGGTGATGTCGGCGCCGAGTTCGTGCCAGCGCAGGGCGTCATAGTCGCCGCTCAAGTACACCCCGGCGAAGGCGGGTTGGCCGAAGATGGCCACGGTGTGCACGCTGACGGCGATCCGGAGCAGCCGCCACGCGAGCTTTCTCCCGAACACGGGGCCGGGGTCGGGGCCGGGGCCGGGATCGACACCGGGATCGGTACTGTGATCGGGGTCAACCACCCCTACCTGACCGCTTTTTGTGATGGCGGTGGCCATGCGCGTCCTCCTCTCGTCCGTTCGACGGGGACGGGTTCGACGCTATGACTCGGTCGGCATCATGTCTAAGATCAGTATTGCTATGCGGTTATCTCGCCGCAGGCATGAGAGCAGACCGCGCGAGGCGGCACGGCATGAACGGCAGGGGAAGGCGGCGTCATGGATCTGAACGGCCTGAGGCAGTTCCTCGTGGTGGCGCGCCTCGAGCACCTGAGCCGCGCGGCCGACGAACTGCGCGTAGCCCAGCCGTCGTTGAGCCGCACCATCGCCCGGCTGGAGCACGAACTCGGCGCTCCCCTGTTCGACCGCGCCGGCCGGCTCCGGCTGAACGACGCGGGCCGGCTCTTCCGCGGTCACGTCGAACGCTCCCTGGGCGCGCTCGACGCGGGGCGCCGCGCCGTCGCCGAGGCGGCCGACGCCGGCGTGGGCACGGTGCGCCTGGCCTCGGAGACGTTCCTGACCCTCACCGGGCCGTTGACGGCGTACAAGCGGGCGCATCCCGATGTCGAGGTGGAGCTCCGGTGGACGCCCGCCGAGGAGATGGCCCGTCGCCTGCGGTCCCAGGACGTCGACCTGTGCGTCGCGTCGCAGCCCGTCGACGCCGCGGGCCTGGAATCGATGCAACTGCTCGATGAGGCCGTCGTCCTGGCCACCCCGCTCGACCATCCGCTGGCCGGGCGCGCCTCGGTGACCGTCGGCGAACTCGCCGGGGAACCCTTCGTCGTGGCTCGCAGAGGGCACTGGCAGCGGCGCCTCCTCGACCGGCTCTTCGGCGCCCGCGGCCTCACCGCGAAGGTGGCATGCGAGGTGGACGAGCTGGTGGCCATCGCGGACCTGATCAGCGCCGGTCTCGGTATCGGTCTCGTGCCGGACATGGCGCGGCACACCGCCACTCACACCCCGCTCACCTGGGTGCCCGTGGACGCCCCCGACTGCCGGCGCAGGCTCACCCTCTTCTGGTCCGCGGACAGCCACCTGTCGACGGCGGCCCGCCTGATGCGCACCGCCATCACCGACTGGAACTGGGAGAACCCGCGCGACGACGCGTAACTGCGTGTGACGCCAGTGCAGTTGACGCCGTTCTGCCGAGACTCCTACCCGTACCGCGCGGCCCTCATCACCTACGCCCGCACCAGCCGAGCGAACGAGCAGAGCACCCGAGCGACATGGCGGAGCGCCCGCGAAACGGGGACCACACCCCACTACGTGTTACGGTCACCCCGCACATGAAAACGGGGAGCACCCCCCATTTCTTCCTGTCTGCCGGGAGCCGTCGATGCGCACACAGCACCCCACCGTCCAACTCGCCGCCCTCACAGACGACTTCGTCGCCGATCCCTATTCCGCGTTCCGTGCCTTGCGCCCCCGTGGACCCGTCCATCACGTGCGCTTTCCCACCGGGGACGAGTCGTGGCTGGTGATCGGGCACGAAGAGGTACGGGCCGCGTTCGCCGACCCCCGGCTCCGCAACGACGTACGGCACTCGGCCGACTTCACGGACGACGGCCTGTACGCCGTCGGCCGCAACATGCTCCAGGTCGATCCGCCCGACCACACCCGCCTGCGGACGCTGGTGGCCCGCGAGTTCACCGCGCGCCGGGTCCAGGCGCTGCGGTCCCGCGTGACGGAGGCGGCGGACGCGCTGCTGGACGGCGTGGCCGCCGACGGCCGGGCCGACCTGGTGGCCGCCTACGCCCATCCGCTGCCCCTCACCATCATCTGCGAGCTGCTGGGGGTGCCGGGCGCTGACCGGGACGTCTTCCGGGCCTGGTCCACGCGCGTCGTCGCGCTCGACGACCCGGAGGGGTCCGCCCGCGCCTCGCAGGAGATGGCCGGTTACCTCGCCGGACTCGCGCAGGAGAAGCGCCGGTCGCGCGAGGCGCCGGAGAGCGACCTGCTGCACGCGCTCGTCCGCGGGGACGACGGCGACGCCGACCGGCTCACCGCCGAGGAGCTGCTCGGCATGGCCTTCCTGCTCCTGGTCGCCGGGCACGAGACCGCCGTCAACCTCGTGGCCAACGCCGTCCAGCTGCTGCTCGGCCACCCGGAGCAGCTCGCCGCCCTGCGCGCGGACCCCGGCCTGCTGCCGGGCGCGGTGGAGGAGACCCTGCGCTGCGAATCGCCCGCTCCGGCCGGCACCTACCGCTACGCCGCCGAAGCCCTGGACCTGGGTCCCGTGCGGATTCCGGCGGGCGCGCGGGTCGTGCTCTCCATCGCCGCCGCCAACCGCGACCCCGCGCGCTTCCCGCACCCCGACCTCTTCGACATCCGCCGCGACCCGGCGGCGACGCGGGCCCACCTCGCCTTCGGTCACGGCCTGCACCATTGCCTCGGCGCGCCGCTGGCCCGGCTGGAGGCCACGGTGGCCCTGCGTCTCCTGCTGCACCGGTTCCCCGGCCTCTCCTTCGACGGCGACGGCACGCCCCGCTGGCGCGCCAGTCTCATGCGGGGCCTTCAGGAACTGCGCGTGCGCTGGTGACCACCCGCCGTGCCGGAGCGCGCTGGGCGTGAACCGGCGCCCAACTGCGGGTGAGCCGCAGGTCACGCGGGATCGGGGAGCCGCGGAACTCCCCGGATCTGCGCAACTGTTCGACTTCTGGGCCTGTCCCACGAGTGCGCCCCCGTACCACCACGTGACTCGTGAGGACACCGAACCACCGTGACCCAAGCACTGCCCCTGCGCCTGCCCCGGCCCCGCGTCCGCCCGCGCAAGCCGGACACCGCCCCTCGGCCGCCGGTCCCGGACCGGCGGGCGGACATCCAGGGACTGCGGGCGGTCGCGGTCGGCCTGGTCGTCCTCGCGCATGCCGGGACACGCCATTTCCGGGGCGGTTATGTCGGCGTGGACGTCTTCTTCGTCCTCTCCGGTTTCCTCATCACCTCCCTCCTCCGCCGCGAGCTGGAGCGGACCGGCCGCATCCGCATGAGCCGCTTCTACGCCCGGCGCGCGTTGCGCCTGCTGCCCGCCTCGACCCTCGTCGGCGTGGTCACCCTCGCCGGCGCCTACTTCTTCCTCTCCAAGGCCCGCTTCGAGGAGTACGTGGGCGACGCGGTCGCCAGCGGCCTGTACGCGGTCAACGTCCGCCTCGCCCTGTCCGGCACCGACTACCTGCAAGCGACCGCGCCGCCCTCGCCGTTCCAGCACTTCTGGTCCCTCGCGGTCGAGGAGCAGTTCTACGTCGTGTGGCCGCTGGTGCTGACGGGCGCGTATCTGCTCGCCGGACGGCTGCGGCGCGAGGAGCCCACCGCCGGGTCAGGTCCCGGCGGATCGCGTCCTGGATGGTCGCGTCCCGGTTGGTCGCGTCCCGGATGGTCACGTCCCGGCGGGTCGCGACCCGGCGGGCCCGCGGTCGGCGTTCCGTTCGTGATCGCGGGCCTCCTCGTCGCGCTCTCCTTCGCCGCGGGCCTGCGCACGACGGGCTCCTCACCCTCGTGGGCCTACTTCGGCTCGCACACCCGGGCTTGGGAACTCGGCGCCGGGGCCCTGCTCGCCCTCGGCGCCCACCGCCTGCGCCGGATGCCGCCGGCGCTCGCCGCGGGCGCCTCCTGGACGGGCCTCGCCGCGGTGCTCGGGGCGGCGCTGGTCCTCGACGACAGCACGCCGTTCCCCGGGACCGCCGCGCTCGTCCCGGTCGCGGGGACCGTACTGGTCCTCGCGGGCGGCTGCGTCCCCACCCGGTTCGGCGCCGAACTCCTGCTGCGTCAGCGGCCGTTGACTGCCGTCGGCGACCTCTCCTACGGCTGGTACCTGTGGCACTGGCCGCTGCTCGTCCTCCTGCCCGCCGTCCTCGACGAGCCGGAGCCGGACGCGCGGGCCGCCCTCGCGATGTGCGGGGTCGCTCTGGTCGCGGCCTGGGCGACGCTGCGGTTCGTGGAGAACCCGCTGCGGTTCGGCGCCGCCTTCCACGACCGGCCCCGCGCGTCGCTCGGGCTCGGCGCCGGGCTGACGGCCGGTGCGCTGGCCCTCGCGTTCGTCGCCGCGCTCTTCCCGCCCGCCATCGACTCCGGCCGGGCCGCGCCCTCGCTGGCCGCGGCCCTGGACCGGGCGCCGGACCCGCAGGCACGCCTGGCCGGGCTCCTCGCCGCACCGAACGACGTCGTGCCGGGCAACCTCACCCCGGGGCTGACCGCGATCAAGGCGGGCAGGTCCGCCGTCTACCGGGACGGCTGCCACCTGAACCTCACGTCTGTCGCCGTACCGGCGTGCACGTACGGCGACCCCGCCGCGGCCACCACCGTCGTGCTCTTCGGGGATTCACACGCCGCCCAGTGGTTCCCCGCCCTCGACCGCCTCGCCCGCGCGCGGCACTGGCGCCTCGTCTCCCTCACCAAGGCCTCCTGCAAGGTCGCCGACGTCACCATCGTCAGCGACGGCGGGCCGTACACCGCCTGTGACACCTGGCGCGCAAAAGTCCTGCGCCGGATCGCCGAGCTGCGGCCCGAGCTGGTGATCGCCTCGTCGTCCGACGCGGGCGACCCGGTACGCCCGGACACCGGCGGCCCGGTACGGCAGTGGACGGCCAGCTTTGAGCGGACCTACCGGGCGCTCCGGGCGAGCGGGGCCCGCGTGGCGGCGCTCCTCGACACGCCCTGGCCGACGTCGGACGCGGTGGACTGCGCCGGGACGCACCCGCTGGACCTGGCGCGGTGCGCGACGAGCCCCGACCGGGCGGCGAAGGATCCGCGCCGGGCCCGGGCCCTGCGCTCAGCCGCCGCGGCGACCGGCGCGACCGTCCTCGACCCCGGCCCCTGGGTGTGCGCGCCCCGCGTCTGTCCGGTGGTCGTCGCCGACACGCTCGTGTACCGCGACGACGGTCATCTGGCGGAGGCGTATGCGCGGGCTTTGTCACCGGTCGTCGGAGCGGAGTTGACGCGTCGGTTTGCGTTGCCGTGATTGGGGGGGCGCCGGGGGTGGGGGCCTTGGGTTTGGGGGGAGGCAGGACCCCGGGGCCGAGGGTCGGCGCCGCGGGTACGGGGGGCTGCCCGTGGGCGAACCGGGTCGGGGCGCGGGCTCCGGGCCGCTGGCCCCGGGAGGCCGCGGGTCCGGGGGGCTGACCGCGAGCTCCCGGGTCAGCTGCGGGCTCCGGGCTCCACGCCGCTAGCCCCGGAAGGCCGCGGGTCCCCGGGGGGGCTGCCCGTGGGCGAACCAGGTCAGGCCGCGGGCTCCGGGCTCGACGCCGCCGGCCCGGGAGACCGCGGGTCCCGGGGGGGCTGCCCGTGGGCGAACCGGGTCGGGGCGCGGGCTCCGGGCTCCACGCCGCCGACCCCGGAAGGCCGCGGGTTCGGGAGGGCTGGCCACGGACGCCCGGGTGCGGTTGCAAGCTGCGGGCTCCACACCGCCAGCCCCGGAAGGCCGCAGGTCCGGGGGGCTGACCACGGGCGCCCGGGTCAGGCCGCGGGCTCCGAGCTTCACGCCGCCGAGTCGGAATCACACCGCCGGCCTCGGCTCAGCGCCGCCAGCCCCGGATCAGGCTCACCGGGTCGGCCCACGTGCCCCGGATCAAGCATCCTGGGTCGGCCCACGTGCCCCGGATCAAGCTCCTTGGGTCGGGCCACGGACCCGGGATCACGCCGCGCCCCCACGGCCGCCGCCGTCGGCCCCCGCCAAGGGCCCCCACTCAGTCGAGCCAGCGCCCCTCCCGCATGACGACCCGGCCCCGCAGTTCCCGTTCCCCGCGCCACGCGCGCACCGTCCGTGGGGTCACGCGCAGGTAGTGGTAGGGCGCGTCCTCCCTGCGCGGGTCCCAGCCGAACTTCTCGGCGAACGCGGCGGCCGCGTCCGGTGGCACCGCCGCCGCGTCGAAGGTTTCCGCTTCTCCTTGCAGGGTCACCACGTCGAAGGTGTGCGACAGCGCCAGGCGCACGCGCGGGTCCTCGCGTATGTTGCGCGCGGTCGCGGAGGCCGCGCCGGTGCACATCCAGACCGCCCGCCCGTCCCACGCGAACCACAACGGCACCTGGTGCGGGCCGTGGTCGACGTGGGCCGTGGACACCCACATGTCCCGCTCCGTCCGGAGGCGGTCGAGGGTGTCTTGTCTGCGCTCCGCCGCGCTGCGGCGGACGGTCTCGGTCTCGTGCATGGGAATCGACGCTAGTCAGCGCCCGCGCCCTGCGCATCGGACGCAGGACCTAGGCCCGGCGGCGGAGTACACGACCGGCGGCTGACGGGAAGCCCGCTGCCCGCCGACGACGTGTGCCCACGGCGCGACGGTGAACCGCCGTACCGTGGGCACACGCTCCGCGCTCGCTCAGCCGACCGGCGCCGCCGGGGCCCCGGACGTGGCGTCCTCGGACTCCTGGGCCAGGCGTTCCATGCCGCTCGTGTTCTTCAGCGGCTTCTCCTTGACGAACAGGACCGCGACCAGCGCGAGCAGCGCGAACGGCGTGGCGACCAGGAACAGGTCACCGGTCGCGACCCCGTACGCGTGCTCCACGATCTCCCGCATCGGGGCCGGCAGGGTGGTCATGTCGGGCACCCCGTGCCCGGCCGACCCGCCCGCGTCGGCCGGCACACCGGCCTGGGCGAGGCCCTTGCTCATCTCGGAGGCCACGCGGTTGGCGAGGATCGCGCCGAGCACGCTGGTGCCGATGGTGCCGCCCAGGCTGCGGAAGAAGGACAACACCGAGGTGGCGGCGCCCAGTTCGCCGGCGGGCACGTCGTTCTGCGCGGCCAGGACCAGGTTCTGCATCAGCATGCCGACGCCGATGCCCATCACGGCCATGAACACGCTGAGCAGCCCGAAGTGGGTGTCCGCGTCGATCGTGGAGAGCAGGCCCAAGCCGACGGTCATGGCGACGGCGCCGATGACCAGGTAGATCTTCCAGCGGCCGGTGGCGCTGATGATCTGGCCCGCGACCGTGGACGAGACGAGCAGACCGAGGATCATCGGCAGGCTCATCAGGCCCGCGACCGTGGGCGACTTGCCCAGGGACACCTGGAAGTACTGCGACAGGAAGACCGTGCCGCCGAACATCGCCAGGCCGACCAGCAGGCTCGCCACGGTGGTCAGCGCCACGGTGCGGTTGCGGAAGATGCCCAGCGGGATGATCGGTTCGGCGACCCGCGACTCGACGAGGACGGCGGCCACGAGCAGCACCACTCCCCCGGTGACAAGGGCGGCGGTCTGCCAGGACGCCCAGTCGAACTGGTTGCCCGCGAGCGAGACCCAGATCAGCAGCGCGCAGACGCCTGCCACGATCAGGAACGCGCCCAGGAAGTCGATCTTCGCCTCGCGGCGGACGGTGGGCAGCTTCAGCGTGCGCTGCAGCAGCACGATGGCGAGCAGCGCGAACGGGACGCCGATGAAGAAGCACCACCGCCAGCCGAGCCACGACGTGTCGACGAGGACGCCGCCGATCAGCGGACCTGCGACGGTGCCGATGGCGAACACGGCGCCGAAGATGCCCGCGTACTTGCCGAGCCGGCGCGGCGGGATGACGGCCGCCATCACGACCTGGGCCAGGGCGGTGAGGCCACCGGCGCCGATGCCCTGCGCGACCCGGCTGAAGATCAGCAGGCCGACGTCGTGGGAGAAGCCGGCCAGCAGCGAGCCGACGATGAACATGCTCAGGGAGAGCTGGAGCAGCAGCTTCTGGTTGTACAGGTCGGAGAGCTTGCCCCACAGCGGCACCGTCGCGGTCATCGCGAGCAGTTCGGCGGTGACGACCCAGGTGTACGAGGACTGGCTGGCCCCGAGGTCGGCGATGATGCGGGGCAGCGCGTTGGAGACCACGGTCCCGGCGAGGATGGCGACGAACATGCCGGCCATCAGGCCGGACATGGCCTGGAGTATCTGTCGGTTGGACATGGCGGTGGGAGGCGCCTCGGGCGGCGCCGCTGTAGCGGTCACTTCGTCTCTTTCAGGGTTCAGCACTGAGCCCCCGTCACAGGTGGGGGGGCTCCAGGAACAGGGGGTGGGTCAGCGGCGCCGGGGCGCGGCGGGCGGGGGCGGTTCGGGCAGGCCGGCGGCCAGGTGGTCGAAGACCTCGCGGAACACGTCGTCGAAGTCGGCCTCGTCCTGGCGCACGCACCAGTGCTCGACGGCGGTCCGGACGGCCGCGGAGCCGACGGCGGCGACCAGCCGCGGGTACAGCCCGAGCGCCCGGCGCCGCCGCTGCTCGGCCTCGGTCGCCGTGTCCTCGCCGCGGGCGGCGGAGAAGAGGGGCGAGCCGGCGCCGATCCGTTCGGCGACGGCCTCGGCCAGGCCGAGTTCGTCCGCCAGGTGGGCTCCGATGCTGCGTGCGAGGAGGTCGGGTGAGCGGCGGAGCACCTCGGCGTGCAGCGCCCACAACTCCTGTTGCTGCTCGATCTCCTGCAGTTCCACCGCGAGGGCGTCGCGCAGCGCTTCGAGCGGCGAGAGGCCGTCCGGCGCCGCCAGCACGGCGGCGCGCACGCGGGCGCTCGACTCCGCGCCGATCAGGACGAAGACCTCTTCGCGCGAGTCGAAGTAGTTGAAGAAGGTGCGGGGCGACACGCCCGCCGCCTCGCTGATCGCGTCGACGGTGATGTGCTCCACGCCGCGCTCCGCGGCCATCCGTACGGCCGCTTCGACCAGCGCGGCGCGCGTCGCGCGCTTCTTACGCTCGCGCCAACCGCCCGCGTCTGCCACCGTCTCCGCCATGGCTTGCATGCTACGCAAAAATGCAGGCTCTGCAAAACCGTGCGGAGACGCCGCTCGGCCCGACGCCGTCGGGGCCACCCACGGCCCGTCCGGTCCGGCACGGCCCGGCCGCCCCGCCGGGAGCCTCACCGCCGTGTCGTACGGTGGCCCGCGCGCCGGGCCCAACTCGTCCGGCGTCCCGAAAGGAAGCGGACCACGATGAACGACGACGACCCCGTACTCGACGATCCGGTGGGCCGGTCGCTCGGCGGCCGGCATGCGCACCTCGCCCGGCGGCTCGGCCGGGCCGCGACCTATAGGGCGCAGGCGGCGACGTTCTCCGCCGTGCCCGCGGAGGCGAGCGCCGAGGACTGGGCCGATCTCGCCCGGCTGCTCGGACCGGGCGCCTTCGCCGACATGTTCAGCTGCCCGGCCGCGCCCCCGCCGACCTGGGAGCCGGTCTTCCGCCTCGACGGCCGTCAGCTGATCTGGCCCGGCGGGGCGGGTCCCGGCGAAACGGCCGCGGAGTCGGGCCCCGCCGTGGTGGAACTGGGTGCGGACAGCGTGCCCGAGATGCTCGACCTCGTCGCGCGGACCGAGCCCGGCCCCTTCTGGCCCCGCACCCACGAACTCGGCACCTACCTCGGCGTCCGGGTCGACGGCGTCCTGGTGGCGATGGCCGGAGAACGTCTGCGGCCCCCGGGGTGGACCGAGATCAGCGCGGTCTGCACCGCGCCCGAGGCGCGGGGGCGCGGTCACGCCGGCCGCCTGGTCGGCGCGCTCGCCACCCGCATCCTGGCCCGCGGCGAACGTCCCTTCCTGCATGCCGCGGAGACGAACACCGGCGCGCTCGCGCTGTACGAGCGGCTCGGATTCAAGACACGTAGGCAGGTGACGTTCCGGGGCTTCCGCGCACCCTGACGGCCCGTCACCGTGCGCTGGTCCGCGCGGTGGGCTGATGGAGCCAGACCGCTCCAGCCGTCCGTGCCGCCGTACACCGCTCGAAAGTGATCCGTCGAAGGGGTGGTTTACGGCGGTCGGCCGGGCGGGTCCGCGTCCCGTCGAGTGTCCTGAATGCCGCGGGGGCCGGGCCGACCGGTCCGGCAGGACGGTGGAGGGGGACGCATGACGACCGGCGCACGGCGGGGCCAAGGCCTGGACGGGCAGGCGGTGTTACTCGTGGCGGGGCTCGCGGACCTGGCGGTGAGCGCGGTCGGCGAGGCCGCGGGAACCGTACGGCAGTGGCTGCGCAGGTCGGACGGGCCGGACCTGGCCCGGGACGCGCAGCAGGACCTGATGGCCCGCGGACGCATCGCCCTGGACCGGCTCGCGACCGTGCCACCGGCCCATCTGGAGCTCCTGGCCCAGCAGGTCGTCGCCCGGCGAGCGGCGTCCGGTGGCGATGCCTGAGCGCTGGGACCAGGCCGGCTTCCGGGTCCGCGTCGACACGTTCCTGGCCGGTTTCCTGGCCGAGGAGGCCGGTCACCTGGTCGCCGTCGACGAGGCGTTGCGGCCGGTGGCCGGCCAACTGCGGGCGGCGGCCGCACACGGCAAGCGACTCCGGGCCGCCTTCTGCTACTGGGGGTGGCGCGCGGCCGGGCAGCCCGACAACGACGCGCTGCTGCGCGCGGCCGCCTCGATGGAGCTGGTCCACGCGGCGGCGGTCGTCCACGACGACCTCATCGACGACAGTCCCCTGCGGCACCACGCCCCCACCGCCCACGTCGCCCTGCGCGCCGCCGTCGCCGGCCGCCCGGGAGCGCGCGCCGCGGCCCGCTCGCTCGCCATGCTGGTCGGTGACCATCTGATGGCACTGGCCGGTCAGCTCCTCGCGACCAGCGGGCTTCCGGCCGCCTACCTGGCCAGGGCCCGGCCCGTCTGGTCGGAGCTGGCACGCGAACTGATCGCGGGCGAGTGCCTGGAGATCCTGAGCACGGGCGCCCCGCCGGACACCGACAGGTCGCTGAAGGTCGTCCGCTACAAGACGGCCAAGTACACCGTCGAACAGCCCCTGCTCATCGGGGGCTTGCTGGCGGGTGCCGCGCCTGGTCTGCGGGCGGGACTGCGCGCGTACGGGCTGCCGCTGGGCGAGGCCTTCCAGCTCCGTGACGACCTGCTCGGTCTGTTCGGCGAGTCCGGCACCACCGGGAAGGCCGGCCTGGACGACATCCGGGGCCACCGGCCCACCACCTTGCTGGCCCGGGCCTGGGAGGCCGCCTGCCCGGCCCAGCGCGCGGAGCTCGCCGCGCTCCTGGGCCGCCGCGACCTGGACGAGTCGGACCTGCACACGGTCCGGCAGCTGCTGCGCGAACTCAAGGCCCCGGGCCAGGTGGAGGAGTTGATCGCCGCCCGGGTGAAGGAGGCCGTCGGCAGCCTGGGCGGGCTCGGCATGCCCGCAGCGGCGCACCGGGCCCTCACCGACCTCGCGCGCACCGCCACCGATCGCCCGTACTGAACCCACCACGGGGACGGGCCGCCCCTGACCGCGGGCGCGCCGGCCCGGAAGGAACCCACATGACCTGCACCGAAGCTTCGATGAACGCGCTGCGCCTGGCCGGTGACGAACTCGCCGACGCCGTCGTGGCGACCCTCTTCGAACGGGAAGAGGTGGGCAAGTTCAACACGTTGATGCGCTACGTCTCCACGGCGGGCGCGCCACTGCCGGACGGGCTGCCGGAGGTCGCGCGCGAGTACCTGCAGGCGACGAGCGTCCCGCCGTCCTGGGTGGACTGGGGTGAGATGGAGAAGGCGCGCCTGTTCTTCATCGACAACAACGTGCACATCTCCACCGCCCTGTCCTTCGCCTCCATGCCCGCCTGTTATGTCGTCCCGAACGTGGCGCGGCTGCTGTCCACGACCCACGGCCTGGACTATCCCGCGCGGCGGATGGCGGAGACCGGCCAGTTCACCGTCTACCTGATGCAGCCGGACGCGTTCGAGGCGGGAAGTCGCTTCATCCCGGCCGCGCAGAAGGTGCGCCTGCTGCACGCGTCGATCCGCCACCACCTCAAGCGCGAGGACCGCTGGGACGCGGCGACGCTCGGCACGCCGATCAACCAGGAGGACATGATCGGCGGCCAGATGTTCTTCTCCATGCTCGTCCTGGACAGCCTGCACCGCCTGAACATCCACATGTCGACGGAGGGCGCCGAGGCGTACTACTACGCCTGGCGCGTGGTCGGGGCGATGCTCGGCGTGGACCAGGAGGCCGTGCCGAAGACGCTGGAGGAGGCCCGCGCGTTCCTCGACCTCTACATGCTCCGGCACATGGGGCCCTCCGAGGAGGGTGCCCACCTGACCCGCCAGCTGATCGACCTCTACGAGGAGGTCGTGCCCGGCACTCTCTTCGACCCCATCGTCTCCGCCCTCATCCGGTACCTGATCGGCGACACCTGCGCCGACTGGCTCCAGGTGCCGCGCACCGCCTGGGACAAGGTCGCCCAGGCGGTGCCCGCGCTGCTCGGGGTCCTGGAGACGATCGAGGACCGCTCCCCGTTCGGCGCCTGGGCCCTGGACCGGATCGGCCACCTGACCAGCGTCTTCGAACTCTCCACCCTGACCCGCGGCCGCGTCATGCACTACGCCGTGCCGGAGCACCTCAAAAAGGACTTCGGCGTCGAGGCCACGGTCCCCCGCACCCACCGCTGGACCCCACCGGCCCCGACGGTGGCGGGGCTCTGACCTGGTCCGGTGCGGCTGCCACTGCAGCGGAAGGTCGTCGAACCGGGCGGCCGGCCCGACCGGAGGGGGCTCCGGCGGGTGTCAGTGCCATGTGGCACCGTCTGGCGAATGAACGAACGTGTTGAGCGGGTGGACGAGCACGACCGGGTGCTGGCGGTCGTCAGCCGGAGTGACGCCGTGCGGCACCGTTGGCCGCACCGCGTCGCGACGGTCGTGTGCCGGGACACGCAGGGCCGGACGCTCGTGCACCGCCGCCCGCCCAGCGCGTCCCGTTTCCCCGGTCACCTCAACTGGATGCTCGGCGGCGCGGTCGGCGTCGGCGAGTCCTACGAGGCCGCTGCCGCACGAGAGTTGACCAAGGAACTGGGGGTGCTGAGCACGCCCGCCCCGCTGTTCAAATTCCTGTGCGCGGGGGTGCTGGGCCCGTACTGGCTGGGTCTGCACGAAACCGTGGTGACGGGCCGCATCGCGCCTGATCCGGCGGAGATCGCCTGGCACGCCTGGCTGACCGAGAGCGAGCTGCGTGCTCTGGTCCGGCACGAGGCGTTCGTACCGGACGCCCGCGAGGCGTTCGACCGGTACTGCGCCCTGCGTCCACGGCCGCCGCGCCCATGATTCCTCGCCCTCCGTCCCCCGGCCGTCGACCTGGCCCCGACGAGGGCGTCGCGGGGAGGTCGGCGGCGGGGAGTACGGGGGCAGCCGGATCGTGGGCCGAGGTCAGCGGGGGTCCAGGGGGACCGGGGCCGGGCGGGGGGTCGTGGTGGTGAGGGGGATCGCTCGGGCTTCGGTCGCGGCCGTCAGTACCGCTTGCATCACCTCCAGGACGTGGAAGGCGAGCGTGCCCTGGGCCCGGCCCGCCGTCGGGTCGCCGGCGAAGGCGCCGGACCAGAGGAGGTCGGCGAGGCCGTAGCCGCGGGCCGCCTGTCGGTAGCCCGCAGAGACCGGGAGCACCTCCCAGCCCCCGCCCGTGTCGAGGCGGACGTCACCGCTGAACAGGTTCGGGTCCGGCACGGCCAGCGATCCGTCGGTGCCGTGGACCTCGATGGGCGCGGCGTGGGTCGACACGGCGTCGAAGCTCATCAGCAGGGTCGAGATGGCACCCGAGGCGTGCACCAGCGCGCCGGTGACGTGGGTCGGGGTCGCCACCGGGATGCGGTGGCCCGCGCGGGGCCCGGTCGCGATGACGCGTTCGCCGCGCAGGGCGCTGGCCGCGCCCGTGACGCTGACGACCGGGCCCAGCAGGGTCACCAGCGTCGTCAGGTAGTAGGGCCCCATGTCGAAGAGCGGGCCGCCGCCCGGCTGGTAGTAGAAGTCCGGCGCCGGGTGCCAGCGTTCGTGGCCGGGCGTCACCATCGTGGCCGTGGCGCTGACGGGCCTGCCGATGGCGCCCCCGTCGATCGCGGCACGGGCCGTCTGGACTCCGGTGCCGAGCACGGTGTCGGGCGCACAGCCGAGGACCACCCCGGCGGCGGCCGCGGCGTCGAGCATGCCGCGGGCCCCCTCCACCGTGGCCGCCAGCGGCTTCTCCACGTACACCGCCTTGCCCGCGCCGATCGTCGCCAGCGAGGTGTCGGCGTGCGCGGCGGGGACGGTGAGGTTCAGGACGGCGTCGATGTCGTCGCGGCGCAGCAGCTGCGCCACCGTCGTCGCGGTGGCACCGCAGGCGTCCGCCGTGGCGGCGGCGCGCGCGGCGTCGAGGTCGGCGACCGCGACGAGCGCGAGGTCGTCGAGCCGGCCGATGGTCTCCAGGTACTGCCCGCTGATGGTCCCGGCGCCGATGAGTCCGATGGTCAGCGGGCTGCCCACAGCATCCCCCGCTCGATGATCGTCCGTACGTTCGGGTCCTGGAGCGTCTCCACGCGGTGGCCCGGCGTGCAGGCGAAGACGCGTCCCTCGCCCCATCGGCGGGTCCACACCGCCGGGCAGGTGTGCGGCCGGTGCCAGGGGGCCCAGGGGCGGGCCGGCAGCGTCGTCGTGGCCAGGACGTCGAGGAGCCCGTCGGTGAGGACCCAGTACTGCTCGGTGACGAGGTCGAAGCTCTCGATGCCCGCGGTGACGGGGTGTTCGGCGGCCGAGGGGAGGATGTCGATGCGGTGCGGCAGGTAGTTGTCGCACTGCTCGCCCGTCCGCAGGTCCGGTTCCTTGCCCGGGTGGTGGGCGAACTGCGCGCCCACCAGGTGCAGATACTCCGCGTCGGCACGGTAGGCGTCGACGATGCCGCCGTGCCACCCGGCGAGGCCGGTGCCCGCCTCGATCGCCGCCCGCAGGCCGCGGACCTCCGCCCGCTCGATCGTCGACATGGTCATGCACTGCACCACCAGGTCGGTGGCGGCCATCCGGTCCGCGTCCGCGTAGACGGCCGGGGAGTCGAAGACCTCGTAGGTGAAGCCGTTGCGGGTGAGATGGGGAAGGAACAAGTCAGTGGCGGCCTCGGGCTGGTGTCCGTCCCAGCCGCCCCGCACGATGATCGCTCGCTTGGTCATAAGAGGTGAGACTTTCGCACCGGGGTGGTTCGCGGTAGACCGCCGTCACGCCGGACCGGCCCGCGACTCCCCCGGCACCCGGCCGTTCCGCCACGCGCCGCGGGCGGCACGGACGGTGTGGGTGGCGCGGGCAGCGCGGGGCCCGTCCGGCGCACCCGGGTCGCGCGACGGCCGGGCCCGCCGTTAAACCAGAGCTATGACCGACAGCCAAGAAGAGGTCCACCGCCCCGGCGAGATCGTCCCCGCCTCGGGGATCTACGAGTGCGACTGCCAGGAGCACCACGGCTACAGCACCGACGTGCGCGGCCACCGTTTCCCGCCCCCGCCCGAGGGGTGCACGGGCCACGGGTGGCGGCTCAAGGACGCCGCGCACCCCGACTCCTGACGCCGCCGCGCAGGGGTCGCCTCGGCGCAGGCCCGCCCACCGGCCGAGCTGCCGTACCGCTCGGCCCGCGCCGCGACCCCGTCCACACCCGCGGACTGCGCCGAACGCGGCACTCCCAGGTCTGACCCGGGGCTCTACGGGAACCCCTGGAACATGCACGAGAATCGGCGGCTGCGGACGAGTCACCTCGACAGACCGGGGATCACCCGGGTCCGTTCGGGAAGCGGCTTCCGCTACAAGGACGCCTCGGGCCGCCCGATCACCGACCCCGCGGAGAAGGAGCGGCTGCGCGCCCTCGTCATCCCTCCCGCCTGGCAGGACGTCTGGATCTGCCCCTGGCCGAACGGGCACCTGCAGGCCGTCGGCACCGACGCCGCGGGCAGGCGCCAGTACCTGTACCACCCGCGGTTCCGGGAGCATCAGGAACAGGCGAAGCACGATCACGTGCTGGAGGTCGCCCGCGCGCTGCCCGACGTACGCGCACAGGTGACCGAGGACCTCGCGCGCCGCGGGCTCTGCAGGGAACGTGTCCTCGCCTGCGCCGTCCGCCTGCTCGACCTGGGCTTCTTCCGCATCGGCAACGAGTCCTACCGGCGGGACAACGGCACGTACGGACTGACCACCCTGCTGAAGGAACACGCCTCCTGCCGGTCGGGCGAGGTCTGCCTCACGTATCCGGCGAAGTACTCCAAGACGCAGACCCGCGCGCTCATCGACCCGCCCGCGTGCAAGGTGCTGCGCACGCTGATGCGCCGCGGCGGCGAGAGCCCGCGCCTCTTCGCCTACTGGCAGGGCGGCTCCTGGCACGAGCTGAGCGCCACCGAACTCAACGAATACCTGCGCGACAGCGCGGGCCGCGACATCAGCGCGAAGGACTTCCGCACCTGGCACGCCACCGTGCTCGCCGCGGTCGCCCTCGCGGTCTCCGCGCGGGTCGCGAAGGAGTCCCGTACCGCGCGCAAGGGTGCCGTCACGCGGGCGGTCCGCGAGGTCAGCGCGTACCTCGGCAACACGCCCGCCGTCTGCCGGGCCTCGTACATCAACCCCCGGGTCGTCGAACTCTTCGAGGAGGGCCGTACGATCGCGGACTCGCTGGAGGAGCTGGGCGACGGCGCCGCGTTCGGCCACCCGGCGACCCAGGGCCCCATCGAGGAGGCGGTCCTGCGGCTCCTGGCGTGACGGGCCCCGCCGGTCCGCGACGCGCACGGGCGGCATGGCCCACGAAGACCCGGCCCCGGCCCGGGCGGGACGTCACGCCACGGCCAGCCCGTCCAGTTTCCCCGCCTTCGCCTCCTCGACCAGCGACGCGAACTGGTCGGCGCTCATCTGCACGCGCTGACCGAAGTCGTCGGTGATCACGATGCGGCGCTCGTCCGCCGCCCCCGGGTCGACGAACAACTGCGGGCAGCCGCAGTCGCACTTCCCGCAGAACGTGGCCACCTCTTGCAGGCCGGTCAGGCCGGTCAGGCTTGCCGGACCGGCCTGACCGGTCGAGGCCGTCACGTCAGTCACGTCGGTCATGGTCGGGCTCCCTCGAGACAGGTACGGACTGTTGTGCCCCGGACATACCCCTCCGCGTCGGCCGGAACGCCACCGCGCGGCGGCCGCCGGGAGCACGCCCGGCGCGACGGCGGGCGCGTCGCGCCCCACGTGCATCCACCGCCTTGGCCGCCCGGGAACTCCCGGGCTCCCTTAGCGATGCGCGGGCCACCGGCAGCCCGCGCGGTCCAGGTGACGGCGCGTCACCAACGACCAGGGCACACGGCACATTCCTGGCCCCGGGCCGCGAGGGCGGACCTGTCGTCGGCGTATCGGAATCCGCATACGCTCCGGCAACGCGACGGCGCCTTCACTGACCGACATGACTGCTACCCGGACGCCCGCACGGACGACGCCCCGCCCGCACCGCCGACTGCTGCTCGGGCCGCGGCGGCCCGAGGACGGCCGGTTCCGTCGCCCTCGCACCCCTGCCGGACCCGAGCCCGAGTCTCAGCCGGGAGCAGGCCCGGGGCCGGGGCGCGGCCCGTGGCGACGCGGCCCGCTGCTCGTGGCGGCGGCCCTGACGCTCGCGCTGCTCCTGCTCGCGCACGCGTGGATCCCGGACGCGGGCGGCCTCGGCAGCCTGGTGGAGACGTTCCTGCCGTGGTGCGGCGGGTTCGTCCCGGTGCTGCTCGCCGCCGCGGCGTGGCGCCGCTCCGCCTCGGCGGCGCTCGCGCTGCTGCTGCCGCTCGCGGCGTGGCTGCACCTCTTCGGCGGGCTGCTGGGCGACCGTTCGCAGGCAGGCGGCGACCTCACCCTGGTGAGCCACAACGTGGCAGCCGCGAACCCCGATCCGGCCGCCACCGCCCGCACGATGGCCGCATCGGGCGCCGACATCCTGGCGCTGGAGGAGCTGTCCGAGCAGGCCGCGGGAGTGTACGAGAAGGGCCTCGCGGCGGCGTACCCCTACCACGCGGTCCTGGGCACGGTCGGCGTGTGGAGCAAGCTGCCGCTGTCCCGCACCGAGCCGGTCGACCTCCAGCAGGACGTCGGACGGCTGGGCGCGCGCAAGCCGGCCGCGGCCAAGCTGGCCGAGGCCCGGGCGCTGCGGACCACGGTGGCCACACGGCAGGGACCGCTGACGGTGTACGTGGCGCACCTGGGCTCCGTACGGGTCACCCCCGCGGCGGGCTTCTGGACGGAGTCGCGGGACCGGAACGCGCGGGCGCTCGGCGCAGCGCTCGCCGCCGAACGGAGTGAGCGGGTGGTGCTGCTCGGTGATCTGAACGGCACGGTGGACGACGGCGCGCTCGACGGCATCACCACCCGGCTGACCTCGGCCCAGGACGCGGCCGGTGCGGGCTTCGGCTTCAGCTGGCCGCGGTCCTTCCCGGTGGCGCGGATCGACCACATCCTGGTCCGCGGTGTGGAGCCGACGCGCGCGTGGCTGCTGCCGGCCACCGCCAGCGACCACCTGCCGGTGGCGGCGGAGATCGCCTGGTGACGCCGGGCGCGGATACGGGTCACCCAGGCCCCACTGCGCCCCCCGTCCCGCGCTTCCCTCTTCCCGCATCCCGCATCCCGCATCCCGCCACCCGCTACTCCCAACCGACACCACCCGTTCACCCCGCCTTCCGGTGCCCGTCCGCCGAGGTGGCTTGCATGAGCGCGAACGCGCGGCGTGCTTGTCCGCGTCGTCACCGGGAGGGAACACACACGTGAGTCGTGCACGAAGACTTGGCGTCCTGGCCGTCAGCGGAGCGCTGGCCCTGTCGTACGCCGCGACGACGGTGCCCGCGCAGGCCGCCGACGGGCCCGTCGCCGCCACGCAGTTGAGCATGGTCCAGCCGACCGAGGTGCGCTACCTGTGGGCGGGCGCCTCCGGGCTGCGCTACTGGCTGCCCGAGAGCGGTTCGACCCAGCCGCACTGGCTGGACTACGCGGGGGTCACGCCGCCCGCGCACGCCGGACCGGACGCCCTGGCGACCGGCACGGACGTGGTCTCCTCCCGGGGCGAGGGCGTCGTCACGCAAGCGCACCGGGGCACCGGCGTCACCGCCACGGTCACGCTGCCCGCCGGGCAGACCTACCTGAACGCCGTCGGCTGGAGCGTGCTCACCAAGGACGCCGCCGGCGCGCTGCATGTCCTGCGGGCGCAGGGCGACGGCACGACGCGGGACGTACCGGTCACCGGTCTGCCCTCGGGCGCCGAACTCACCGGTTCCGTCACCACCAGCGGTTCCGTCCGGTACCTCGCCGTGGGGTACCGCCTGGACGGCGCGGTGTCGACCGGGCTCGTCGACCTCGCCGACGGCACGCTCGGCGTCACGCTCGCCGGATCGACCGCCGTGACCTACAACGACCGCTGGCTGGTCGTCAGCAACCGGGCCCTGCGCACCGATACCGCGCCCGGCACCGCGCCGACCACGGTGACGCCCCTCGGCTCGGCGCTCGCGGTCGTCGGCGACCAGCTGCTGAGCGGGAACGCGACGGTCCTGCCCGCCGGGCAGGAGCCCGTGCTCCAGGCCACCTCGCTGACCACCGGGGACCGCCGCACCGTCCTGGCGAACTCGTCCGGGTCCATCGCGCCCAGCCTCGACGGCGGCGCGCTCGCCCCGGCCGGGCCGGACAGCACCGAATGGAACGTGCACCGGATCACCGCCACCGCCGACGGCGGCGTCACCACCGAGCGGGTGCTGAACCTGCCCGCGCACAGGGCGACCGTCGACGGCCTGATGCTGGCGGGCGGCGAGCTGCTCCTCCAGGGCAACCCCACGCACAACGGCGGCTACGACGCCGTCTACGCGATCCCGCTCGACCGCGACGGCAGACCCACTGGGCGGCAGAGCTACCGGGCTTCGCTCCTCAACGCCTCGCCGTGTCTGGGCGGGGACGCGGCCTGCCCGCAGCTGGAGGCGCTGGGCGACGGCCGGTTCGCGTACCTGTCGACGGACCCGGACAGTACGGAGGCCGTGCACACCGCCAACAGCCGGACCTCGTTCTCCTCCGCGGCCACCGGGTCGACCGCGGGCCGCATCGGCACGGGCAGCGGCCGCTACGTCCTCTACAACGGCGGCAGCCCGGCCGTGCAGAAGGTCGGGGACTTCGCGCGCGGGGCCGGCGGGTCCGTCGCGCTCAGCCGCACCCGGACCGCCGCCGCGATCTGGGGCCAGCGGCTGTGGATACCGGGCAGCACACAGGGCAGTGTCGTCGCCTACGACCTGAAGGCGAAGAAGAACGTGGCGACCGTCGAGACGGGCGCCCCGTGCACTGCGAGCGAGCTCCAGGCGGTCAACGCCTGGCTGTACTGGTCCTGCGGCAGCGCGGGCCCGGCCGGCGTGTACGACCGCGCCACCGGCCGTGCCATCCCGGTCCCCTCCGGTCAGGCCCGGCTCGCCGACGGCTACCTGGTGCGTGAGGACCGCACCGCCCACACGCTGCTGCTCACGGACTTCCACACCGGTACGGCGACCACGCGCACCGTGGCCCGGCTGCCCGCGGTGGACGAGAACACCGGTGGCAACACCGGGCGCTGGACCGTGGACCGGTTCGGCGGCAACCTCGCCCACCTCACCGAGGACGGGCGGGTGGCGCTGGTCACCGCGGGCGTGCCCACGTCGGCGCTGGCCCAGATGGAGGCGCAGACCGACGCGGTCCCCGGGCCGACGGCCGGCGCGCCCTGGCAGCCGGTGTGGCAGCTCAACAAGCCCGCCGCCTGGAAGCTGACGCTGGCCGACGGCGGTGGCACGGTCGTGCGCACGCTGACCGGGTCCGCCACGGCGGCGGCGGTCCGCGCGTCCTGGGACGGCCTCGGGGAGAACGGCCGCCGGGTCGCCCGGGGCACGTACACCTGGCAGCTCACCGGTACGCCCCGCGACGGCACGGGCCCCGATCTGTCCGTGTCCGGGACGACGACGGTGGACTGACCGGGCCGTCCTGTAAAGGGATTCCCGGCCACAGCGGCATATCTCGGCCACTTCACCGGCGACACAACAACCGTTGTGGCGTCCGGGCTGTCACACCAAGCAGGAGGAAGCACTCCAAGACCAACAAGGGGGAAATAATGCGATTCAGCCGATCTCTTCTCTCGCTGGGCGCGGTGGCGGCCCTGACGGCCGGCTCCACGGCCGTCCTGGCGTCACCGGCTTCCGCCGCACCCAACACCACGCCGCAGAAGGTCTGCGGGAGTGCCTACAAGACCGTCAACTCCGCGCCGGTCGGCTCGCTCGGCACGGTCTACCTCACCTACAACTCCGCCAACGGCCGCAACTGTGTCGCCACCATCCGCAGCAGCCCGGGGGCCGGGGTCGATATGTCGACCTGGGTGTACGTGCCGGACACGGACCAGGGCGACTCGGACTACGGCACGTACACCTCGTACGCGGGGCCGGCGTCCGTGTACGGCAAGGCGCACTGCGTCGACTGGGGCGGCAGCATCAAGAACGTGTACGTCTCGGTGTACGGCTCCAACTGCGCCGCGCTGCGGGAGCACCGGGTCACCACCGTCCGCTGACCACGACGGTGGCACGCACCAGGTGATGCAGGCACGTGTGGCCCGCTCCGGAGAGCTCCGGAGCGGGCCACACGTGTCGAACCCGCGGAGCGAGTCAGTGGGCGCGCACCACCTGCGCGGCGAGCAGGTGCGCGTCGAGCAGGGTGATGTCGGCGGTGCGGTCGGCGCGGGAGTACGCGGCGAGCATGCGCCGGGTCGTGAGCAGGGCCTCGGGCGAGCGTCTGACCAGGGGCCGGGTCCAGGTGGCGACGGTCCGCTCCAGCGCCTCGGCCGGGGCGACCTTGTGCAGGAGCGCGAGCCGGTGCGCGGTGGCGGCGTCGAACGTGTCGCAGGTGAGCATGAGTTCGCGGATCCGGGCGGCGCCGGCCTCCGAGACGAGGCGGCCCATGGCGCCGCCCCAGGCCGGGGGCAGACCGACACCGACCTCCGGCATGCGGAAGGTGCAGGTGTCCGCGCCCGCGCGCAGGTCGCAGTAGGCGGCGAGCGCGAGGCCCGCACCGATGACCCTGCCGTGGAGCTGGGCGATGGTGACCGCGTGGGTGCTCTCCAGCGCCTGGCAGACGCGGTGGGCCTTGTCCGCGATACGGCGCAGGGCGGCGCCGGTCGGGTCCGCCGCCATCGCCGCCCGGAACTCGGTGCGGTCGGCCCCCAGGCAGAAGTCCGCGCCCATCGAGGAGAGCACCAGGACGCGGATGCCGGGGTGGTCGTGGAGTTCGTCCAGGACGGCGATGAGGTCGTCGAGGACGGCGACGCTCAAGGTGTCGTCGCCTGCGGTGGGGTTGAGACGGACGTGCAGGACCGCCCCGTCCTGTTCGACGAGGACCGCCTTGCGGGGCTGCGCGGAGAAGAAACGATTCGGCTCGATCATGCGAAGGCAACGTCCAGATTCAACGGGCGCCGGAACGCCACACGGGGCGCCCAGGACGGCAGACGTACGAGGGTGAGGCGGGGCAGGCGCTGGACCAGGCGGTGCAGCAGGGTCTGGGCCTCGAGCCGGGCCAGCGGGGCGCCGAGGCAGTAGTGGATGCCCCCGCTGAAGGCGAGGTGGGCGGGGCGGCGCAGCGGGTCGAACCGGTCGGGGTCGGGGTGCCTGGCCGGATCGCGGTGGGCCGCCGCCACCATGAGGTGGACCATCTCGTCCCGGGCCACCTCGACCGCGCCCAGGACCGTGTCCCTGGCGGCGACCCGGCTGATCACATGGGTGGGCGGGTCGTAGCGCAGCGACTCCTCGACGAAGGCGGGGACGAGGTCGGGGCAGGTCGTGAGGAGGTCCCACCGCTCCGGGCTCTCGACGAGGCGCAGTGCCATCGTTGTCAGCAGGGTCGAGGTGGTCTCCAGGGCCGCGAGGACGACGAACAGGGCCAGCAGGTAGACCTGTTCGTCGGCCTCGGCCCGGTCCGGCTCGATCGCGTCCCACGCCCGTATCCACCGCGAGACGGGGTCCTCGCCCGGCCGGGCACGCCGGTCGCGGACCAGCTCGACGAAGTAGGAGCGCAGTTCGGCGGTGGCGGCGTCCGAGCGCGCGAGCTGGGTGGCGGACGGCAGTAATTCCTGGGTGAAGACCTGCTCGTGGGTGAGGGTGCGCAGGCGCGGCCAGTCCGCGGCGGGCAGCCCGAGCCAGTGTCCGACGGTCGCGACGGGCAGCTCTTCGCTGACGAGGGTCGCGAAGTCGGCCTCGCCCGCGTGCACCTGCTCGACCAGGGTGTCCAGGAGCCGGTCGGTCACGGTCTCGACGGCCCGGCCGAGCCGCTGGACGGTGGAGCGATCGAGGCCGCCGGCGGCCCGGCGCACCAGGGTGTGGTCCGGGGGGTTGAGGGCCGGGAGGGTCTTGCCCATCTCCCGCGAGGAGGACGCGTTCCAGCGCGTGCCCGCCCCCTGCCGTTCTCGCCAGCGCGCGTCGGGTTCGAGCCACTCCCGACTTCGCAGGACCTGGTCGCAGACGTCGTAGTCCGTGACGAGGGACCCGCCCCAGGGGGCGGGGCTGACCCCTCCCCTGGCGGCGAGCTCGGCGTAGACGGGGAACGGGTCGGCCTGCCCGCGGGCTGTTCGCAGTCGCGAGAAGAGTGAGACGGCGGCCCTGCGGTCGTAGGGCTGGGTGGAGAGGACTCCCATGGCGATGGCTCCTTCCTGCGCATCAGCCGCCATGGATACCCAGCAGATCGTTGCAGCATCCAATAACTCTCCGCTTTCACGGAGTTACCTGGATCACTCGCCCCGCGTCCATGAGAGGAATCGGCTGAAGAGACCCCCTTTGCGCTGCCTCGGAGCGGCGGCACCGGTGTCGACCTGGTGGTTCCGTGCCAGCAGGGCGTCCGCCGGAACGGCCTTCGGCTGGGAAGCGGAACCGGTTGGGGACGGCCCGGGATCGCCTGCCGCAAAGGGCATCGTTCGCGGAGTGAAACGGACCGGGAGCGACACCAGCGAGCGGCTCCACGGCGACGGCACCCAGGCGAGGGCCGCGAACGGCCGGCTCAGCTCGACGTCCGGCAGCCGCTTCAGGAGGGACTCGACGGCCGTGACGGCGATCATGAACGCCGGGTCCTTGGCGGGGCAGCCGTGCGGTCCGGCACCGAAGCCCAGGTGCGCCTTGGCGCTGAGCTGTTCGCGGTGGACGCTCAGCTTGGGATCGGTGTTGGCCGCGGCGAAGGAGATCAGCACCGGGTCGTTGGCCCGGATGACCCGCCCGCCCAGCTCGACGTCGTGCGTCGGGTAGTGCGCCGCGTAGTTGGCGATCGGCGCGTAGTTCCACAGGGTCTGGGAGACGGCGCCCTCGACGGGCAGGCCCGCCTGCCACTCCTCGCCCAGGTACAGCGCGCTGCTGGTGCCGATGGTGGCCGCGAGCGGGGCCGTGCCGCCGGAGAGCAGGGTGACGAGCTGGTGCAGCACCTCCTCGTCGCTGAGTCCGGCCGGGTGCTGCATCAGACGGGTCGTCACATCGGCGCCGGGGCGCCGGTGCTTGAGGGCTATCAGCTCGCTGAGTGCGCCGCCCAGGACCTCGTCGGCGCCGGGGGTGCCCTCGAAGATGCCGCTGATGCCGGAGATCACGCGGTCGCCGATCTCCGGCGGGCAGCCGAACATGTGGCTGAAGACGAGCAGCGGCAGCGGCTGGGCGTAGGCCGACATGAGGTCCGCCTGGCCGCCGGGCTCGGAGCTGAACTGGCTGATCAGGTAGTCGGCGGACTGCTGGGTCAGCCGGACGAGCTGGCGTTCGTCGACGGTGGCGAGGCTGTCGGTGACGACCTGGCGCAGCCGGGCGTGCGCCGCGCCGTCGCTGAACAGCGCGTTCGGCCGGTAGCCCATCATCGGCAGGGCCGGGCTGTCGGCCGGGACGCGTCCCTCGTTCAGCGCGTTCCAGCGCCGGGAGTCGCGGACGAAGGAGGCCGGGTTGTGCAGGATGTGCAGGGCCGCGTCGTAGCTGGTGACCAGCTCGACCTCGACGTCCGGGGCGATGTCCACCGGCGCGCTGGGCCCGGCCGCGCGCAGGTGTGCGTAGTGCCCGTCGGGGTCGGCGCCGAACGAGGGGCCGTACAGGCGCAGGTTCTCGTGCGCGGGGCAGCCCGGTGGGACGGGCGAGGTGTCGGAGGGCTGGTGCATGCGAGGGCTCCTAGGCGAGCAGGGACATGAGGTGCTGCACGAGGGTGATGAGTGCCTGCGCCGCGGACTGCTCGTCGCGGACGTCGCACCGCACGACCGGGGTCTCCGGCGAGAGGTTCAGGGCCTCGTGGATCTCGTCGAGCGGGTAGTCGACGGTGCCGTCGAAGTGGTTGACGCCGATCGCGTACGTCAGGCCGAACCGCTCCACGAGGTCGAGGACGGGGAACGACTCGTCGAGGCGCTCGGGGTCGACGAGGACCAGCGCGCCCAGCGCGCCGCGCGACAGTTCCTCCCACATCTCCTTGAAGCGCTCCTGCCCGGGCGTGCCGAACAGGTAGAGGACGAGGCTGTCGCTGAGGCTGAGGCGGCCGAAGTCCATGGCCACGGTGGTGGTCGTCTTGTCCGGCGTGCCCGAGAGGTCGTCGAAGCCGACACTGGCCTCGGTGATCTCCTCCTCGGTGCGCAGCGGCTCGATCTCGGAGAGGGCGCCGATGCAGGTGGTCTTACCGACCCCGAAGTGGCCCACTATGAGGATCTTCACCGCATGGGAGACGTCTGGATCCAGGTACAAGAGTCACGCTCCGAATCGGTTCTTCAGGCCGTCGAGGACGGCGCTGACCAGTTCCCTGTCGACGCGTTCGGCGCGCGGTATGGGTTTTCTGACGAGGATCAGGCCGCCTTCCTCCAGCTGCGCCAGCAGGATGCGCACGACGCCCAGCGGCAGGTGGGTGTGGCCGGCCACTTCCGCCACGGAGAGGAAGCCGTGGGCGACCAGGTCGATGACCGTGCGTGCTTCCGGGGAGAGCGCTCGCACGGAGGCGTCGGTGTCGCGGGCGGCCGTCACCATGGCGGTGTGTTCGTACTGGTGGTCCGGGGGCAGGGCGCGCCCGTTCGTGATCACGAAGAGGGGCACTAAGGGGGAGGTCAGCTCGGGCCCCTCGTCCGGGTCCTCAGACATCAGCGGCTCCCCCGGCGGGCGCGGACCGCGCGGTCAGTTCCGGTACGGCCTCGTGCAGCCGGGTGGTGAACTCCTCGATGTCGCAGTCGTGTTCGGCCGCCGCGGCGAGGAAGGCCCGGTCACCGGCGGCGATCAGGAAGATCCAGCCGTGCGAGAACTCGATGACGGTCTGCCGCCACGCCGGGTCCTCGACCGCGCCCGCGAACTGGGCGGTCACCCTGCTGTAGGCGTGGATGCCCGTCATCGCGGCGGAGATGGTGTCCGCCAGGTCGCGCGGCACCCCGGCGGTCGCCCCGATGGGCAGCCCGTCACCGCCCAGGAGTACGGCGTGCCGGGCGCCCGGCACGTCGGCCACCGCCCGGTCCAGGGCGGGCAGCACGAACCCCGATCCGTCCGCGGCGCCCTGGCGGGGCGGCTCACCGGGGCCGCCCGCCACGGCCGCGTCCGCCTGGACCCGGGGGGCCGAGGTGAGGTTGTTGCCGAGGCGGGCCACCAGCCGGTGCATGCGGAAGGAGATCTGCTGCATGTCCACGTCGGGCTCGGCCGCGGCGGCGAGGTAGGCGCCCTGGCCGGCTCCGATGAGGAAGATCCAGCCGTGCGCGAACTCGATGACCGTCTGGCTCCACTGCCCGTCCTTCGCGCTGCCGGCGAAGTGGGCGGTGGCCCGGCTGAGGGACTGCATGCCGGCCATCGCGGCGGCGATGGTGCCGAGGTCCTTCTGGTCCAGGCCCTCGGTCGCGCCGCGGGGCAGGCCGTCGGCGGAGAGCAGGACGGCGTGCCGCGCCCGGGGCACGTTCTGCACGATGTCCTGGAGCATCCAGGACAGGTCTGAGGTCATTCGTCTTCGGACCCTTCGGCCGGCGCTGTGTCGAGGTTGCGGCCCGACATCGTTCCCCGCTGGAAGGCACCCAGGCCGCGGCCCGAGGTGCGCGGCGCCGGTGCGGCGGCCGGGGTGGCGGGCCGGGGGGCGGCGGTGTCGGTCACGCTCGCGACCGGCGACTGGCGCGCCCCCCTCTTCGGCAGGCCGTGCACCGTGCGCTTGGTCGGCGCCGCGGGGCGCGTCTCCTCCGCGGTGGTCCGCGGCTCGGGCTGCCGGATGGGGCTGACGGCCGCCTCCTTGGCCTGCGGCGGGGCGGCCTCGGTCTGCGGCGGCGTCTCCTCCATGGTCCACAGCTCCTCGGGCAGCAGCACGACGGCCCGGACGCCGCCGTACCGGGAGACTCCGGTGACGTCCACCTTGAAGCCGTACTGACGGGCGATCAGTCCGATGACGGGGAAACCGAACTTGGGCTGGTTGCCGAGCTGCGACAGGCGGGGGACATCGTTGCCGGAGAGCAGTTCCGTGGCGCGCTGGCGGTCCTCGTCGCTCATGCTGACGCCCGCGTCGTCGATGACGATGCACAGGTTGTTCTGGATGCGCTGGAACGTCACCTCGATCGGTGCGTCCTGCTGGGAGAAGCTGGCAGCGTTGTCAAGGAGTTCGGCGACGGCGAGGGCGACCGGGGCGACCGCGGAGGCCTTCAGCGCGAGGCCGGTCTGCTGCATGATGGCGACCCGGTTGAAGTTGCGGATCTGGCCCTGGGCGCTGCGCACCACGTCGTAGACGCTGGCGGGCCTGGCGCGGCGGCCGAGCGGTGCGCCGCACATCACGGCGATGCCCTGCGCCTTGCGCGCCATCTGGGCGTTGGCGTGGTTGACGTCCAGGAGGTCGCTGAGGACGGCGTGGCCTCCGTAGCGCCGCTGGATGCCGTCCAGCAGCGTGGTCTGCTCGGCCGCCAGGCTCTGCAGGAAACTGGCGGCGCCCTTGAGGACCGCCTTGGTGTTCTCCTCCGCTGCTTCCTTCGCTTCGAGGATGGCGCCGTCGCGCTCGTCCCAGATTCGCTGCAGCTCGACGCGGGATACGTGCAACTGGCTGTTGAGGGTGCTCAACTGCTGCCGCAGCTCGGCTTCCGCCTGCCGCTTCTTCGCCGCGAGGGCCCTGCTGCGGGCGGTGAGGGCCACGACGGCGGCGATGGATATCGCCGTGATCGCAACCAGGCACCACACAAGTGCGTCTCGTGTCATGGAAACCTTTCTCGGCGCATGGCCTGCAGTGAGCGACAGATGCACTTCGTCAGGGCCCGCGACACGGCCCAGGCCCCTCGCCCGGAGGGCGAGGCACACCCGGTGGCGCCTCGCAAGGAGGCGCGCGGGACGAGTGGATCAAGATCGCGGATGCCGGGATGCTATCACCGTGATCACCCCTCAGATTCCGCGCCGACAGGCCGCCTTGGGCCGCGCACGCGACCCTGTGACGGTGTCGGCCGCGCGGCTGCGAGGCGGGGGTGGAGCCCTCGTCCGCGGGTGGCACGATGAGCGGTGATGTCCGGATTTCAACGACACGTCGGCGCCTGTCGGACCGGCCTGCGCGGCAGGTGAAGTTCTGACGAACAGCCCATGGCGGACGGCCGCGGGCCGGTGCGGGCCGTCGCGGGGGTTGCCCGCCCTCTGCTTTTCGGCCAGACAAGCAGCGGAAGTTGGCCAGAAGTACAGCGTTGTATACGCATGCCGCGGCGGCTGCGGCTCGCCCACGAAGGCGAACGGCGGCGCGTCGACGTAGCGCAGGCGCGCGGCGTCAAGCTGACGTGAGCGGGCCGCGGCCGTCCTGGCCGCCGAGGCGGCCGGCCCGCTTACGGAACTCTGACGCGCGGGCTCGTAGCCACGCGAAAGGGCCGGTGGGGGCCTAGCGTGGTGGCATGCGTGTACTGGTCACCGGCGGTGCCGGGTTCATCGGGTCCCATGTTGTCGAGGCGCTCACGGAGCGCGGGCACGAGGCCGTCGTCTTCGACGTGCGCGAGGACCCGGGCGCCGACGTCCGTGATCCGGCATCGGTCGCGCGGGCGCTGGCCGGAGTGGACGCCGTGTGCCATCAGGCGGCCATGGTCGGACTCGGCGACGGGGTCGCCGACGCGGCGGAGTACGTCTCGCGCAACGACCTGGGGACGGCCGTACTGGTGGCCGCGATGGACCGGGCGGGTGTGCGCCGCCTCGCGCTGGCCGGGTCGATGGTCGTCTACGGAGAGGGGCGCTACGAGTGCCCGCGGCACGGGGTCGTGCGGCCGGGCCCGCGCGCCGCCGCCGACCTGGACGCCGGGCGGTTCGAGCCCACGTGTCCCTCGTGCGGCGCGGAGTTGGCGCCCGGCGTCGTCGGGGAGGACGCGCCGACCGACCCGCGCAACGTGTATGCCACGACCAAGCTGGCGCAGGAACATTTGGTGGCGGCCTGGGCGCGCACCACGGGCGGCGTGGGGGTGTCGCTGCGCTACCACAACGTGTACGGGCCCCGGATGCCCCGGGACACCCCGTACGCGGGCGTCGCCTCCTTCTTCCGCTCCGCGCTCGCCCGCGGGGAGGCCCCGCGGGTCTTCGAGGACGGGCGGCAGCGCCGTGACTTCGTCCATGTACGGGACGTGGCGGCGGCCAACGTGTGCGCCCTGGAGGCGGACGCGGCACCGGGAGCGCTGACGGTGTACAACGCGGGCAGCGGGACGCCGCACACCGTCGGCGAGATGGCGCGGGCGCTCGCTGCCGCGTGCGGGGGGCCGGAGCCGGTGGTCACCGGGGAGTTCCGGCTCGGGGACGTCCGGCACATCACGGCGGACTCGTCGCGGCTGCGGGACGAACTGGGGTGGCGGCCGGAGGTCTCCTTCGCGGAGGGGATGCGGGAGTTCGCGGGCGAGCGGTAGCCGGGTCCGGCCGCTGCGGACGAGCGGTGACAGGGGCCGACCGCTGCGGACGAGCGGTAGCGGGGGCGACCGCTGCCCGCCGCGCTACGTCGCCGCGGGCAGCGTCACCTCGAAGCGGCAGCCGCCCGGGATGTTGCGGACCGTCGCCCGGCCGCGGTGGGCCTCCACGATGCCGCGGACGATGGCGAGGCCGAGCCCGGCCCCTGCGGGCGGGGTCCGGGCGTGCGAGCCCCGCCAGCCGGTGTCGAAGACCCGGGGCAGGTCCTCCTCGGGGATGCCGCCGCAGCCGTCCGTGACGGAGACGACGACGCTGCCCTCGGGGGCGCGCTCCACGGCGACGGCGACGGTGCCGTCGGCCGGGGTGCGGCGGATCGCGTTGATGAGGAGGTTGCCGAGGACACGGCTCATCTCCTTGCCGTCCACCTCGACCGGTACGGGTTCCACGTCGTCGCCGACGAGCCGCACCCCGTGCTCGCGGGCGAGCGGGTCCACCCCGGCGAGGGCGTCCCCGACGAGGTCGTAGAGGGACAGGCGGGCCGGGCTCAGCGGGAGCGCCCCCGCGTGGATGCGGGAGAGCTCGAAGAGGTCGCCGACCATGTCGTTGAGGCGGTCCACCTCCGTGCGCATCTGGGTGAGATAGCGGCCTGGGTCGGCGGCCACCCCGTCCTCCAGCGCCTCGGCCATCGCGCGCAGGCCCGCGAGGGGCGTGCGCAGATCGTGCGAGATCCAGGCGACGAGTTCACGCCGGGACGTCTCCAGGGCGCGTTCGCGTTCGCGGGAGGCGGTGAGGCGGGCGCTGGTGGCCGCCAGTTCGCGGCTGACGGCCTCCAGTTCGGCGGTGGCCGGGGCGGGCGGGGCGGCGAAGGTGCCGCCGTCCCCGAACGAGCGGGCGGCGTCGGCGAGTTCGCGGCTGCGCGCGACGACGCGGCGGCCCAGGAGGAGGGCCGTGGCGAGCGAGACCGCGGCCGCCATCGCGACGACCGTCGTCACGACCTTGAGGTCGTGCGGCGACAGGAACATCGCCCAGGCCACCGCGAGGGTGCCCGCGAGCATCGCGACGACGCCCACCGCGGAGACGACGGCGAGCGAGGCGGTCAGGGAGCGCCGGCGGAGCAGGCGCAGCACGGCCGCCCCGGCCAGGCCCGAGGCGGCGGCGCCCGCGAAGGCGTACGCGGCGATGAGGAAGTAGACGTGCATGCGCTCAGACCCCCCACGCCGCGGAGGCCCCGCCGGCCGTCCCCGGGGCCCCCGGCCCGGATGCCGATCGCCGGCCGACCGGGATGCCCGCACCCGGCAGCGCGGCCACGTCGGACATGACCCTCCGACCGAACAGCGGCTCGGGGCCCGACCCCGGCCCGACCACCCCAGACACGGGTCCCGGCACCGGGCCGACCGCCCCAGACTCCCGCCCCGCACCGGACCGCGCGCCCGCAGGGCCCGCGCCCCGCAGCCCAGACCGCAGCTCGTAGCCAGGTAGCTCAGGCTCGACCGCCGAACCGGACGACTCGGGCTCGGCCCCCGGCCCCGGCCACCCGGACTCCGGCACCGGGCCGACCGCCCCAGACCCCCGCCCCGCACCCGACCGCGCGCCCGCAGGATCCGCGCCCCGCTGCCCAGACCGCGGCTCATGGCCGGGTGGCTCAGGCTCGGCCGCCGAACCGGACGACTCGGGCTCGGCCCCCCGCCCCGGCCACCCGGACTCCGGCCCCGCACCAGCCCGCCCGGATTCCTGCCCCGCACCGGAGCGCGCGCCCCCCGGCCCGGACACCGCCTCGGGCCCCCTCTCCGGAGGCGACGGTGTCGCGTCCGGTTCGAAGCGGTAGCCGACGCCCCAGACCGTCTGGATCAGGCGAGGGCGCGCGGGGTCGGACTCGATCTTGCCGCGGAGGCGGCGGATGTGGACCGTGACGGTCGACAGGTCACCGAACTCCCAGCCCCACACCTCACGCATCAGGTCCTCGCGGCTGTGCGCGCGTCCGGGGTGGCGCAGGAAGTAGGCGAGGAGGTCGAACTCCCTGAGGGTGAGGGCCAGTTCGGTGCCGTCGCGAGTGGCGCGGCGGGCCGCGGGGTGGACCGTGAGGCCCGCCGCGCACACCGGGCGGTGGTCGGTGCCGGGGCGGACGCGGCGCAGCACTGACTCCACGCGCAGGACCAGTTCGCGGGGGCTGAACGGCTTGGTGACGTAGTCGTCGGCGCCGACCTCGAGGCCGAGGACGCGGTCCTCCTCGTCGCCGCGCGCGGTGAGCATGATGACCGGCACGGGGCCGTGGGCGCGTATCCGCCGGCAGACCTCCAGGCCGTCCATCCCGGGCAGCATCAGGTCGAGCACCACCAGGTCGGGCCGGTGGGCGGCGGCGAGGGCCAGGGCGGCGGGGCCGTCGGCGGCACGGTCGACGACATGACCGGCCCGCTCCAGGTAACCGGTGACGACCTCGGCGACCGTGGGGTCGTCATCGACGACCAGGACCCGGGCCGCCCCCGGGGAGGGAGCGGCGCCCGCGGGCTCGTATGACTGCTGCTGCATCCCCCCAGCGTGGCATCCCGGCCCCCGTCACCGCGGACTCCGGGGCGGGCGCGGACACGGACGTCCTTGTTTCGTAAGGAGCACCTGCCCGGAATGTCGGTTTCTCGCTCGTAGGGTGTCAGCTGTGACAAAGCCACCCCCCGCGGTCGACGTGATCCTGCCCTGTCTGGACGAGGCCGAGGCCCTGCCCTGGGTCCTCGAACGGATCCCTCCCGGCTGGCGCGCGCTCGTCGTCGACAACGGTTCCACCGACGGCTCGGCCGGCCTGGCCCGGAGCCTGGGCGCGTACGTCGTGCACGAACCGCGGCGCGGCTTCGGCGCGGCGTGCCGGGCGGGGCTCGCGGCGGCCACGGCCGACATCGTCTGCTTCTGCGACTGCGACGCCTCGCTCGACCCGCGCCGCCTGCTCCCCTTCGTCGACGAGGTGCGCGCCGGCACGTCCGATCTGGTGCTCGGCCGGCGCCGCCCGGCGGGTCCCGGCGTCTGGCCGGTCCACGCCCGCGTCGGCAACCTCGCCCTGTCCCGGATGGTGCGCCGCAGGACCGGCGTCCCGCTGCACGATCTCGGCCCGCTGCGCGCCGCCCGCCGCGAGGCGCTGCTCGGCCTCGGCCTGACCGACACGCGCAGCGGTTACCCGTTGCAGATGGTGGTGCGGGCGGCCGACGCCGGGTGGCGGATCGCCGAGCACGACGTGCCCTATCTGCCCCGGTCCGGGGCGTCGAAGGTGACGGGGACGTGGCGCGGCACCTGGCACGCGGTGCGCGACATGCGCCGGGTGCTGGCGGAGCCGCCCCGGCCCGGCCCCGTACCCACACCGGCCGCCCCACAGACCGTCACACCGGCCCCCACGGCGGCCACCACGCCGAAGGGACGTGTCCGGTGACCACACTGCTCGTCATCGCCAAGGAGCCGCGGCCGGGCCGGGTCAAGACCCGGCTGACCCCGCCGTTCACGCCCGAACAGGCCGCCGCGCTCGCCGAGGCCGCGCTCACGGACACCCTGCTGGCCGTCGCCGCCACCCCGGCCGACCGGCGTGTCCTCGTCCTCGACGGCAGCCCGGGCCCCTGGCTGCCGCCGGGCTTCGACGTCGTACCGCAGTGCGCGGGCGGGCTCGACGAGCGGCTCGCCGCCGCCTTCGCGCTCTGCACGGGACCCGCGCTGCTCATCGGCATGGACACCCCGCAGGTCACGCCCGAGCTGCTGCGCATGAGTCCTGAGGACCGCGACGGCTACGACGCCTGGTTCGGCCCCGCGCGGGACGGCGGCTTCTGGGCACTCGGCCTGGCCGAGCCCGACCCGGCGCTGCTGCGCGGCGTACCGATGTCGACGGCGCGGACCGGCGCCGTGCAGCGGGCGCGCCTGACCGGCGCCGGGCTTCGGGTCCGCGATCTGCCGCCGCTGCGTGACGTCGACACCGCCGAGGACGCGCGGGAGGTCGCCGCACTCGTCCCGCGGAGCCGGTTCGCCGCGTGCCTGGCCCGCTGTACGCCGGCGGTGGTGAGCCGATGAGCGCGCCGGTCACCACCGCACCCTGGGCGAGCGCCGATCCGTACGCGCTCGCCCTGCGCGCGGGCCGCGGCCCGCTGTTCCTGCGCCGCGCCGACGGCTGGCTGCTGCCCCTGGACGTGGAGCGCTGGTGCGCGCGGGCCGACGCGGTGGACCGCGCGGTCCTCGACCGGTGCGAGGGCGCGGTCCTGGACGTGGGGTGCGGTCCGGGCCGGCTGGTGGCCGAGCTGGCCGGGCGCGGCCACGCCGTTCTCGGCATCGACGTCAGCGAGGCGGCCGTCGACCGGACCGAGCGGCTCGGCGGCCCGGCGCTGTGCCGCTCCGTCTTCGAGCCGCTGCCCGGTGAGGGCCGCTGGGGCAGCGTCCTGCTCATGGACGGCAACATCGGTATCGGCGGCGACCCCGGCGCCCTGCTCGGCCGGATCGCCGGGCTCCTCGCCCCCGGCGGCCTGCTGCTGGCCGAGACCGCGCCGCAGGACGTCGACGAACACACCCAGGTGCAGGTCGTCGACGTGACCCGCGACGCCCACGGCGGCCGCCCCTTCCCGTGGGCGCGGCTCGGCACCGAGGCCCTGCTGCGGCACGCGGACCGCGCGGGCCTCGCGCCCGTCGCTCAGTGGACGGCCGGCGGGCGGCGTTTCGCCGCCCTTCGTTCGCGCAGCACCGATGCCGCGAGCAGCACGGCCGAGCCGCCGAACAGCCCGGCCGTGATCAGCAGCCAGTGGGGCAGGAACCCCGACGCCGACAGGCCCGTGGCCGACCGGTAACGCGCGTCCATGGCCCCGCTGATCAGCGGGAACCAGACGAGCAGCAGCAGGAGGGAGAGCGCGGCGGGCACCCGGACGTGACCGGCCCGGCCGCGCCACCCGGCGGCTCCCAGCCCCGCGAGCAGCAGCCGGTCGGCGGCCGAGTACAGCGGGACCAGGACGAGGTCGTGCAGCAGCGCCGCCCCCACCACCCACAGCGCCACCCCGAACCAGTCGTCGGACAGCAGCCGTACGCCCGCGTAGGCGGCGAGCGCGAACGAGCAGACCAGCAGGGCGAGGGAGAAGGGGCTGCCGAGCGGCAGGCCGCGCGCGCCCCGCATGGGCTTCTTGGGCGTGATGGTCTTGTTTCGCACAGGTCAGAGCCTTCCGAACGTCATGCGGGCCACCCACTTGGTGTTGAGCACGCCCGGTGCGGCCGGCACGATGACGCGGGCCGGGTAGCCGTGGTCGGCCGACAGCGGCGCGCCGTTGACGTGCAGGGCGAGCAGGGAGCGCGGGTCGGCGACCTGATTGGAGCGGAGCGCGGCGTGCCGGAACGCGCCGTGCCGCTGGAGCGATTCCACGAACACGTCCGGCGCCCGTCCCTCATGGCCGACCAGTGCGGCCAGGTCGCGCAGCCGCACCCCGCGCCACTCCTGGTCGGACGTCGACCACCCTTCGACGCAGGCGATCGGCAACCGGGCGGTGTGCGCCGGGAGCCGGCCGAGCTCCGCGCGGCTGAGCCGGACCGTCCCGGTGGGCCCGGTGACGACCAGGCGCCAGGCGTCCTCGCCGGTCTCCGCCGCGCGGATGCCCGCGTACGAGGCGGTCTTGTTGATCTGGAAGCCGTTCGGCCCCGGGCCGGGTTCCACGCCGCCGTGCGGGGCGAGCAGCGCCGTGCCGCGCAGCGCGTCGAAGCTGTGCCCGGCCGTCGTGGCGAACAGCAGCAGCGATCCGCCGCCGACGAAGGCCAGTGCGCCGCGCCGGGAGACGGACGGCGGATCGGGACAGGGCGCCACCAGGGTGCGCGCCGTACCGTCCGGGCCGCCCGCGCCACCGTGCGGGCCGCCGGCCTCTTCGTGGGCCCCGGTCTCGTCCCCGTACGCACCGTCCCCCGCGACTTCCGGTTCGCCCCTGCGCATACGGCGTACGTTGCGCATCGCGGCCGGGACCTTGAGCGCCGCGTGGGAGACGAACGCGGCGATGAAGACCCAGGCTCCGTAGAAGTGGAGCGGATAGAAGGAGCCGGGGAAGAGGTAGTCGAGCTGGACGTTGAGCACCCCGGTGGTGAACTCGAACAGGCCGCCGCCGACCAGCAGGAGCAGCGAGAGCCGTTCCAGCGCGTGGGTGACGGAGCGGACCGGCGGCAGCTCGAACAGCCGGGGCACCACCGACCACAGCTTGGCCAGCAGCACGGGGATCAGCGTGACGCCGAGCGTGACGTGCACGCCCTGGGTCAGCCGGTACAGCCAGTGCGGGTCCGTCGGCCAGTCGAAGAGGTAGAAGCCGAGCAGGCCCTTGTCCGGGGTCTTGTCGTTCACCGCGGCCAGGTCCGGGTTGTAGGCGGCGTAGGAGAGCAGTCCGGTCACGAACAGCACCGTCACGCCGACGAGCAGGACCAGGCCGAGGACCGAGGTGAACGCCGGTCCCCGCAGCGGGCTGCGCCAGAAAGCGGGGGAGGTGGGAGAGCGGGGGATGTCGCGCATGCTAGGACCGTAGGACGGCAGGGCCCCGCAATCGGGTCTACGAACCATGACGAAACGCTGACGTCCGGCCCGGCAGACCCGGTCGGCGGCACCTCCCGGCATAGCGTCGACCTGTGATCCGCACCGACACCACTCCAGCCGGCACCGGCCCCGGCACAGACACCGACCCCGGCGACGGCGACGGCACCCGCCGCAGGGCCGGCCGCCGGGACCTGTACGCCGTCGCCGGGGCCGCCCTGCTCGTCCTGGCGGCCGTCGTCGTCGGGCGGCACATCGAGCACACCCGGCACACGCTGCACGTCGGCTGGCCGCCGCTGTACTCCAACTGGCTGCCGCACACCGGGCCCGGCACCCCCGCCGCGCTCGCCCTCGCGCTCCTGACCGTGGCGTACGGCCCCCGGCTCGCGGCCGCGCTGCCTTGGCGGCCCCTGCTCGCCGTGGCCTGGGCGGGTGCGAGCGCCTGGATCCTCGCGCTCGCGCTCGTCGACGGCTGGCACCGCGGCATCGCGGTGCGGCTCACCACCAAGTACGAGTACTTGCGGGTCATCGACCGCTTCCAGGACATCCCGGGGACGCTGCGGACGTACACCCGGCACATCCTCATCGACTCCCCCGACCACTGGCCCGCGCACACGGCGGGCCATCCCCCGGCGGCGCCGCTCACGTTCGTGCTGCTCGACCGGGTCGGTCTGGGCGGCGGCGGGTGGGCGGGCATGTGGTGCATCCTCGTCGGCGCGACCGCGGCCACCGCCGTACTGGTCGCCGTCCGCGCGCTCGCGTCGGAGGAACTGGCACGGCGCGCCGCCCCGTTCCTGGTCCTCGCGCCCGCCGCGGTGTGGATGGGCGCCTCGGCAGACGCCTACTTCGCGGCGGTCGCCGCGTGGGCCGTGGCACTGCTCGCCCTCGCGGTGACGGGGCGCGCGGTGGGGTGGGCGGCGGGGGCGGGGCTGTTGTTCGGCCTGACCTGCTATCTGTCCTACGGGCTCACGCTCATGGCCGTCGTCGCGGTGACGGTCCTCTTCCTCGGCCGGCACCACGTCCGGCGGCGCCCGGCGGCCCTGGCGCTGCTCCTGCTCGCCGGTTTCGCGGTGGTCCCGACCGCGTTCACGCTCGCCGGGTTCAACTGGTGGGAGGCGTACCGCCTGTTGACCACGCGCTACTACCAGGGGGCGGGCGGGATCCGCCCCTACTCCTACTGGGTGTGGGCCAATCTCGCCTGCACCGTCCTGATCGCCGGCCCGGCGACCGTGGCGGGCCTGCGCCGGGCCGTCGCGCTCCTGCTGCCGCGCCCCGGCGCGGACGGCCCCCGCCTGCGCCTGCCCCGCCCCGACGAGCCGCGTACGCGGCTGGCGTTGCTGGTCACGGCCGCCCTGGCGGCGCTGCTGATCGCCGACCTCTCGGGCATGAGCAAGGCCGAGACGGAACGCATCTGGCTCCCCTTCACCATGTGGCTCCTCGCGGCCGGCGCCTTCCTCCCCCGCCCCCGCGCCTGGCTCGCCGCCCAGGCGGTGCTGGCCCTGGCCCTCAACCACTTGCTGCTGACGGGGTGGTGACCCCTCGACGCTCACAGGCACAGGGCGCGGACACAGGGCGCGGGCAGAGGCGTCCCACTGTACCTACTAGTATGTATGTTCCCCATCGATCGGCGAGGGGAGGGTTGGCCGTGGGCGTTGCCGACGGCAGGACTCCTGTCGCCAGAAGGGCTGCTTCCTGTGCCATTCGTCCGCATCGACGTGCTGCGTATGCCGCAAGCCGAGCTCGCCGCCGTCGCCGACGCCGTCCAACAGGCCCTCACCGAGGCCATCGGCATCCCGCCCGAGGACCGCTTCCAGATCCTGACCAATCACGACGGCGTCTCCGGGACACTCCGTCACGGCACCTACCTGGAGGTCCCGCGCGACGACGGCATCGTCTACATCGACATCGCCCTGCGCCGGGGCAGGACCGAGGAGCAGAAACGGCACCTGTACGCCCAGGTGTGCCAACGCCTTTCGGAACACACGCAGGTTGCACCGCACAACGTCTTCATCGTGCTGCACGAGAACGGCGAGGCCGACTGGTCGCTGGGCCATGGACGAGCGCAGTACCTGTAGGCGCGCCCGCGGCGCGGTTGTCCGTGGTCCTTCCCGGGATTGTCCGTGATCTGTAACGGACGCAGCCTCCCGGCCCGGTGTCCCGTCCTCACAGGTGGTCGCGGGGCGACCGGCGGATCGCGGGGACAGCACGCAAAGGGGCGGACATGGCGCGGCACAGCGGTGGGCAGGGCTGGTACGGCAAGGTCGTGGGAGCGGCGCTCGGTGTGACCCTGCTGGCCACCGGGGCCTCGATATGGACCGCGCAGGCCGGTGTCGCGGACGGCGCGTCGGCCGCGGCGGCCACCCCGGCCGCGGACGGCGACGAGCAGGCCGCGAAGGTCGCGGCGACCATCGCCCACGCCTCGCAGGCGGGGCCGCACGGGGTGAACCTCACGATCGACGACGGCCCCGACCCGGTGTGGACCCCGCAAGTCCTCGACGTGTTGCGGCAGTACGGAGTGAAGGCCACCTTCTGCATGGTGGGCACGCAGGCCGCGGCCCACCCGGACCTGGTGAAGAAGGTGGTGGCCGCGGGCCACCGGCTGTGCGACCACACCGTGGCGCACGACACCGCCATGGACAAGGCTTCCCGGACCTACCAGTCCCAGCAGATCCTCGATGCCGAACGCATGATCACGAAGGCGTCCGGCGGGATCCGGCCGATGTATTACCGGGCGCCGGGCGGGGCGTTCACCCCGTACAGCCGGAAGCTCGCCGCGTCCCGGGGCATGCGCCCGCTCGGCTGGAACGTGGACACCAAGGACTTCGAGCGGCCGGGCACCGCGGCCATCGTCGCCACGGTCCGGCGCGAGCTGCCCAACGGCCCGACCCTCCTCTTCCACGACGCGGGCGGCGACCGCACGCAGACCGTCGCGGCGTTGCGGCAACTCCTGCCCCGGCTCAAGGCAGAGGGTCACACCTTTGGATTTCCTGTGCGGTGACGGGCGCCGCGGGACCCGTCGCACATCCGACACCACGGCCGGCGGCGCGGGCCCGCCCGGGAAGGGCGAACCACCAGGCCAGCGCCGCTCCCACCACGTACCAGAAGAGGTCCGGGGCGTTGAACGTCGCGCCCAGGAGCGGCTGGAGCACCCTCGGGACCCCGGCGATCTGCAGGAACTCGACCGCCCAGCTGAAGGCGAGGGCGAGGCCGGCCGCCACGGCGGGGCGCAGCCGCGGCGCCGCCACGACCACGAGGGCGCACACCAGCACCGTATAGAGCGCGTCTCCCCCGTACTTCGCCACGTCGCCGCCGGTCCACGCCCGGACACCGAGGCCTGCCGCGACGGTCACGGCCGCGCCGGCGAACGCCCACCCTCGTCTGCTCATCCCGGCACCTTAAGCGGAGCCGGCAACCGGCTCGTCCCGCAGGGCCCCACGGCAGGGCGTCACGGTCGCGGCGGTACCGGAGTGCCCGCCGCCGCGGTGTCACGTTCGGTGCGCAGAGCCTCCCGCATGGTGCGCAGCCGGTGCGTCTGCAAGTTGCTCATGTAGATCATCCAGCCGATGAACACCACGGTGAGGACCGAGAAGCCGATGGTCTGGCGCGTGCCCGCGGTGAAGGCCGTCCCGACCGTGACCGCCACGAACATGAACGCCAGCAGGGCGAGCATGGTCTTGCGGTGCCGTGCCCGGTGCAGGCGCTGTTCGACCAGGTCGTGCATCGCCTGCCGTTCCCGCGGGTCGGTCGGCGGCTCGCCCCGGCGCAGCCGCTGGTCGAGCGAGACGAGCCCGTCGGCGCCGCCGGCGGCGCGCTTCTCCTTGCGGCGCATCGCCAGCGTCACGCTCAGCCCGCCCAGCGAGAGCACCAGTACCCGGCCCAGCACGGCGATGAACGAGCGTCCCGGGTAGAGCAGTTGGATCAGTCCTGCGCCCAGAAGCACCGACAGCGCGTAGGTCGCCCACAGGTGCTTGGTCAGAAAAGTGTTGACGCGTTCCATGCCCCGTCCCCTCAGCACTCCGCGGTCACGGCCCGCGGACACCTCCCCCGCCCTCCCCTCCGACGGAGCGGGGGAACGTGCCGAATACCCGGTCCTACGGGACGTACGCGGTGACACGGCCATGCAGTGGGGCACGCGCGGAACGAACCAGCACGTGTTCAACTCGCGGGCAGACAAGGCCACTTAGAGGAAACCGCGACCCTCCCCGCGCCGAGCCCACAGCCCCTCGGCCGCACCACGCGCGGAATCGGTGCCGTACGTCCCGCCCCCCGGTGCGCATTGTCGAGGTGTGACAATCCTTGCGCATCGAATCGGTCGATGCCGGCCCACTGCATCCCTGTCACCACTGAGATGATCCCTCTGAGGCCAGTCGGCCTCGCTGTAGCACCCGAACAACCGAGGAGGTCGCGTGAGCCGCAGTGGTGATGGTCATGTGCTGGTGACGGGCGTCGGGGCGATGACGCCGCTGGGAGCCGATGCACCGTCGTCCTGGTCGGCCATGCTGGCGGGGAAGTCGGGGGTGCGCTTCCTGGAGGAGGAGTGGGCCGCCGCGTTGCCCGTGCAGGTGGCCGCCGGTCTCACGGTGGACCCCGCCGCCCTGCTCCCGAGGGCCGAGGCGAGGAAGCTGGACCGCGGCGAACAGATCGCCGTGCTCAGCGCACGCGAGGCGTGGCAGGACGCCGGGGCCCCGGAGGTCGAGCCGGAGCGGCTCGCGGTCGTCATCGGTACGGGGACCGGGGGCGTCCTCACCACCCTGGCCCAGGACGACGCCTTCGAACAGGCCGGGGCACGCCGCCTCTCCCCGTTCACGGTGCCCATGCTCATGCCGAACGGACCGGCGGCGTGGGTGAGCATGGATCTGGGCGCGAAGGGCGGCGCCAGGACCCCGGTGAGCGCCTGCGCGTCCGGGGCGGAGGCGCTCGCGCTCGGCCAGGACCTGATCCGCGCCGGGCGGGCGGACGTGGTCGTCGCCGGTGGCGTGGAGGCGTGTCTGCACCCGTTCACGCTCGCGGCGTTCGCCCAGATGAAGGCGGTGTCGACGCAGGGCGGGGAGCCGGAGGCCGTCTCCCGTCCGTTCGACGCCGGGCGGTCCGGGTTCGTCATGGGCGAGGGCGCGGGCATCATGGTGCTCGAACGCGCCGATCTCGCCCGGGCCCGCGGCGCCCGCGCCTACGGCACCCTGGCCGGCAGCGCGGTCAACTCCAGCGCGGACCACATCACCGCCTCCGACGCGGACGGGCAGACCGCCGCCATCGAAGGAGCGCTGCGCGACGCCGGCCTCGCCCCCGTGGACATCGGGCTCGTGCACGCCCACGCCACCTCCACGGAGTCCGGCGACCTGGCGGAGGCCGAGGCGATCGGCCGGGCCGTCGGCACCCATCCGGCGGTGACGGCGACGAAGTCGATGACCGGGCACATGCTGGGCGCCTCCGGCACCCTCGGCGCGATGGCCGCCCTGCTGGCCCTCCGGGACGGCCGCGCGCCCGCCACCCGCAACCTCGACACGCTCGACCCGCGGGTCGACCTCGACGTCGTGCGGGGCGAAGCGCGCCCCGGGCAGTGGTCCGCGGCGTTGGCCAATGCGTTCGGCTTCGGCGGGCACAACGTCAGCCTGGTCTTCACGAGGTGAGGGCTTTCACGATGCCCGTTCAAGGAGCCGGGGCTGGGGCAGGGCTGCCCGCCCCGGCTCCAGCACCACCTGAGAGGAGGTGAGCGGGCGGGCGGGCAGGAAAAAGGATTGCGACGAGACGGTTCGTCTTGTTAAGGTGCGGTCATGGCTTTCCTCTTCTTCGTCTGAGTCCGGGCACGGCCACAGCCGCCGTCTCTACCGCCCGTCGACCCTTTCGCCTGCCCTCGTGCAGCCCGCTCAGAGGAAGTCACATGCGCGACCGCGCCCCCACCACCGCCCTGCCCGGCTCGGCCCGCCGGGCCGTGGCCCAGCTGTCCGTCCGGGACGTCACCAAGTCGTTCGGCACCCGGACCCTCCTCGACCAGGTCTCCTTCACCGTCCGGCCGGGTGAGAGGGCTGCCGTCATCGGCGAGAACGGTTCCGGCAAGTCCACCCTGCTGCGGCTGCTCGCCGGGGCGGAGGCGCCGGACTCCGGCGAGATCACCGCCGACTTCCCCGGAGGTGCCGGCCATCTCGCCCAGACCCTCGCCCTCGATCCGTCCTGCTCCGTGCAGGACGCCGTCGACCTCGCCCTGAGCGAGCTGCGCGCCCTGGAGCGGCGGCTGCGCGCGGCAGAGGCGTCGCTCGCGGACGCGTCGGAGAGCGAACTCGCCGCCTACGGCGACCTGTTGTCCGCGTACGAGGACCGCGGCGGATACGAGGCCGACGCCCGCGTGGCCGCCGCGACCCACGGGCTCGGTCTCGCCCATCTCACGCGCGGGCGGCGGCTCGGTTCGCTCTCCGGGGGTGAGCAGTCCCGCCTCGCCCTCGCCTGCGTCCTCGCCGCCGACCCGGAACTGCTGCTGCTCGACGAGCCGACGAACCACCTCGACGCGACCGCCGTGGGCTGGCTGGAGGAACGGTTGCGCACACACCGCGGCACCGTCGTCGCCGTCACCCACGACAGCGGCTTCCTGGAACGCGTCGCCACCACGATCCTCGAAGTCGACCGCGAGGACCGCACCGTGCGCCGCTACGGCGACGGGTGGGCCGGCTACCGCGCCGCGAAGGCCGCCGCCCGGCGCGGAGCGGAGCAGCGGTACGCCGACTGGGTCGAGGAAGTGGCCCGCACCGAGGAGCTGCTCGCCGCCGCTGACCGGCGGCTCGCCACGACCGGCCGCGACCCGAAGCAGGGGTTCGGCAAGCACCGCAGGTCCAGTGAGGCGAAGCTCGGCGGTCAGGTGCGCGCCGCCAGGGAGCGTCTGGGTCAGCTGCGGCGCGCCCCGGTGGCCGAACCGCCGGTGCCGTTGCGGTTCGCGACGGCGCCGACATCGGTGGCCCGGCCCTCGCCCGAGGCCGCCTCACCCGCCCCGGGTCCCCTCGTCGAGCTGGAGGACGTACGGGTCGGCGAACGGCTGTGTCTGGACGGGCTGTTGACGGTCATGCCCGGTCAGCGGCTCCTCGTCACCGGAGAGAACGGCGCGGGCAAGACGACCCTGCTGCGCGTCCTGGCGGGTGAGTTGGAGCCCGATGCGGGCCGGGTCAGGCGCCGGGCCCGCGTCGGCCTGCTCGCGCAGGAGCTGCCGCCGCGTTCCACCCGGCTGCCGCTCCTCGCCGCGTTCGCCGCCGGACGGCCGGGGCTGCCGGACGAGCACGCCGCGCGGCTGCTGTCCCTGGGCCTGTTCAGGGAGGCGGACCTGGGAGTGCCGGTGGCCGCCCTCTCTGCGGGACAGCAGCGGCGGTTGCAGCTCGCGAACCTGGTGACCCGGCCCGCGGACCTCCTCGTCCTCGACGAGCCGACCAACCACATCGCCCTCGACCTGGTCGAGGAGCTTCAGGCGGCGCTGGACGCGTACCCGGGCGCGGTCGTGGCGGTCTCGCACGACCGCGGCTTCCGGGCCCGGTTCCCGGGGGCCCGGCTGGAGTTGAGCGCGGGCCACAGACGCTGACGCCTCGCCGGCGACCGCCGGGGGGAGGTGTGCCTCCGGCTCGGCCGGCTACCTCCGAGGGGCGGGTGTGGCTCCGGCTCGGCCGGCTGCCGCCGGGAGGGGGAGGTGTGGCTCCGGCTCGGCCGGCTGCCGCCGCGGCTCCGTCGGGGCGGACCCTGCGGGTCGCGGCGGGACGGGCCGCCCTCGCCGGAGTACGGCCCGTCCCGCCCGGGGCGGCGCCAGCCGTGCCCCGCCAGGAACGCGGCCGTCACCGCCCACGGCGCGATCAGGCTTCTTGCCGGAAGTAGTGCCCCTGCTCCAGATCCGCGAGCAGCCCCGGCCGCCCCGGCTCCCAGCCGATGAGCCTCTTGGTCAGCTCCGCCGAGGACGGCTGGTCCGGCGCGAGGATCGCGGCCAGCCAACCGAAGTGGCCGAACGCGTCCTGCGGCGCCACGGGCGCGGTGGGCACCCCGAGATGCCGGCCGATCACCTCGGCGATGTCCCGGATCGCCACCCCCTCGTCCGCCACCGCGTGCAGGACCGAGCCCGCCGGAGCCTTCTCCAGGGCGAGCCGGAAGGCGTGCGCGGAGTCCAGGCGGTGGACGGCGGGCCAGCGGTTGGCGCCGTCGCCGAGGTAGCCGGACACGCCCTTCTCCCGGGCGACGGCGACCAGCATCGCGATGAAGCCCTGGTCGCCCTCGCCGTGGTTGGTGCGCGGCAGCCGCACCACGCTGGAGCGCACCTGCCGGTCGGCCAGGGCGAGCACCAGCTCGTCGGTGGCGGCGCGCGCGGCGGGTCCGTCGTCCTCGGGGCCCAGCTCCGCGGAGCGGCGTGCGTCGCGCTCGGTGGTCACCGTGCCGGGGATGGCTGGGGTGCCTCCGGCGGCCACGAAGGGCTTGCCCGACCCGGCCAGCCCTTCGCCGAGCGCGGTCACGGCGCGCCGGTCCGTCTCGATGGCGCCCAGGAAGTCGCCGCCCGCGAACGCCCTGTCGTGGTCGAAGGCGAGGTGCGCCACGCCGTCCGCGGCGCGGGCCGCCTCGCGCAGCACGCCGAGGTCGGCCAGCGAGCCCCGGACCGGTTCGACACCGGCGGCGGCGAGCTTCTCGGCGGACGCGTCCGAGCGGGCCAGCCCGGACACGGTGTGTCCCGCGGTGAGCAGATCGGGGACGAGCGCGGAGCCGATCCAGCCGCTGGCGCCCGTGACGAAGACCTTCATGGATAAAACCTCCTGGAGGAGCCGGGGGTGGCGGTCATGACGCGCGGCGCACTCCGGGCCCTGCACTGTCCTGCGATGTCAGTTCCTGTCATCACCATACTCCCCGATGACAGTCACTGTCGTCGCGTAGGATTCGCGTATGGGTCGATGGAAACCGGACGCGCGGGGCCGCCTGGAGCAGGCAGCGCTGGAGCTCTACGCCGAACTCGGGTTCGAGCGGACCACCGTCAAGGACATCGCCCACCGGGCGGACCTCACCGAGCGGACGTTCTTCCGGCACTTCGCCGACAAGCGCGAGGTGCTCTTCCCGGCGTCCCAGCCACTGGAAGCGGGGCTCGTCGCCGCCGTGCGGGAGGTCCCGGCCGGGCAGGAACCCCTCGCCGTCCTCATGACCGCGCTGCGGACGCTGCCGGATGCCCTGGAGGACCGCAGAGAGCTGGCCCGGCGCCGCAGCGCCATCGTCGCCGCCGTACCCGGCCTCCAGGAGCGCGAACTCGCCAAGATGGCGTCGCTGACCGACGCCCTGGCACGGGAGCTGCACGACCGGGGCGTCCCCGAGCTGCCCGCGCGACTGGCCGCGGAGTCCGCGGCGGCCGTCTTCCGCACCGCCTTCACCCGGTGGATCACCCCCGAGGCGCCTCCGGCGGACCTCGGCGCGCTCCTCGACCGGTCGCTGGCCGAGTTGCAGCAGATCGTCGCGGCCGGCTGAACCGGTACGCCCCGACGCCGCGACGGGCCGGTGCCCGGCACCCCGTGCGGGCGCCGGGCACCGGCCCGTCGTCGTCACGTCACCGGGCGCCCTGCGGCCCGGCCGGGAGGGGTCAGATGAGCCCCTGCGCGAGCATCGCCTCGGCCACGCGCTCGAACCCGGCGATGTTGGCCCCGCTCACGTAGTCCCCCGGCACCCCGTACCGCTCCGCCGTCTCCCAGCACACGTCGTGGATGGTGCGCATCACCGCGGCGAGTTCGCTCTCGACCCGCTCCGCGGGCCACGTCTCCCGGCCGCTGTTCTGGCGCATCTCCAGGGCGCTGACCGCGACCCCGCCCGCGTTGGCCGCCTTGCCCGGCCCGTACGCCACACCCGCGTCCCGCAGGATCCGGACCGCGTCCGGGGTGACCGGCATGTTCGCCCCTTCCGACACGGCGCGCACCCCACCGCGGACGAGCGCGGTGGCGGCGTCGGCGTCCAGCTCGTTCTGGGTCGCGGACGGCAGCGCGACATCGGCGGGCACCTCCCAGACCGACCCGCCGGGCACGTACACCGCCGAGGCGCCCCGGCGCTGCGCGTAGTCGCTCACCCGCCCGCGCTCCACCTCCTTGATCTGCTTGAGCAGGCCGAGGTCGATGCCCTTCTCGTCGACGACGTAGCCGCCCGAGTCCGACACGGTCAGGGCGAGCGCGCCCAGTTCGTGCAGCTTCTGCACCGTGTAGATCGCCACGTTGCCCGAGCCCGACACCAGCGCCTGGCGTCCGGCCAGGTCCTCACCGCGCTTGTGGAGCATCTCGGCGAGGAAGAGGACGTTGCCGTAGCCGGTGGCCTCGGTGCGCCCCGCCGAGCCGCCCCAGCCGACCCCCTTGCCGGTCAGCACTCCCGCTTCCCAGCGGTTGGTGATCCTGCGGTACTGGCCGAAGAGGTAGCCGATCTCCCGGCCGCCCACGCCGATGTCACCGGCCGGCACGTCCGTGCCCGCGCCGATGTGGCGGTACAGCTCGGTCATGAACGACTGGCAGAACCGCATCACTTCGGCGTCCGATCGCCCCTGCGGGTCGAAGTCGCTGCCGCCCTTGCCGCCGCCTATGCCCAGGCCGGTCAGGGCGTTCTTGAAGATCTGCTCGAAGCCGAGGAACTTCACCACGCTCAGGTTCACCGACGGGTGGAAGCGCAGGCCGCCCTTGTACGGGCCGAGCGCGCTGTTGAACTCCACCCGGAACCCGCGGTTGACGTGCGTACGCCCCGCGTCGTCCTGCCACGGCACCCGGAAGACCACCTGCCGCTCCGGCTCGCAGAGCCGCTCGATCAGGGCGGCCTCCGCCAGCTCCGGCCGGGCCGCGAGGACCGGGCCGAGCGACTGCAGCACCTCCTGGGCCGCCTGGTGGAACTCGGGCTGCGCGGGGTTGCGGTGGACGAGTTCGTCGTGGACGGCGGCAAGTCGGTTTTGCGTGGACACGGTGGTCATGGCAATCCCTCCCGGGCTGGCGGCTCGTGCGTGCACCCGTCGGTGGAGACCGGGGTCGCGAGAATTGTGGCAAAGGGGTGGTACAGCGGTGCGGCTGGGGCACTGGAGCCGACGCCGGGACCCCGAAGTGACCTGCGCCGATCCGCCGGTTCGTGCAGCCGGGTGGCGTCCGGGCCCGGGGCGTGCCGTAGCGCGGCCCGGCTCGTTGGTGCCCCTGTACGTCCCGTACCGAGCGAAAGGTGAACTTCCATGCGCCGAGCGAGCATTGTCCTGGCGGCGGCCTTCGCGGCCGTCGGCCTGGCCACGTCGGTGGCGAGCGCTGCCCCCGTCACCGGGGACGGTCCGCCGTTCCGCTATGCGGACTGCCTGAAGGCCACCAAGGCGAAGGGCGAATCCCCCTCCTACGGCAAGTGGCACTGCGACCAGCTGGTGAAGAAGGGCTGGGTCTCCCCGCCCACCCGCTGATCGCGGACGGGCGTTCACGCCGGGCGACGGGGCCTCGGTCCCGGTGCGCCGAGGGAGCAGGCGCCCCTCGTGCCACCGGAGCCGGGGCCCCGGCCCGTTCGGGACGGGGCGGCCCGGCGGGCAACGGCGCTCCTGCCGACGGGAGTTAGGATCGCGCCCATGCCCGACCCCGGTTCCTGGCCGCTCGCCGTACCCCTCGACTCCCCCCGGCTGCGCCTGGAACCGCTGCGGGTCGAGCATGCACGGGAAGCCGCGGGCCTGCTGGGCGACGCCCGGCTGCACACCTGGATCGGCGGCGCCCCGCCCACCCCGGCAGAGCTGGAGCAGCGCTACCGGCGCCAGGTCCTGGGCCACTCCCCCGACGGCCGGCACGGCTGGCTCAACTGGCTGCTGCGCGACCGTGCCACGAAGAAGCTGGCCGGTACCGTGCAAGCCACCCTCTCCCGGCCCCGGCCGGAGCACCTGGAGGCCGAGCTCGCCTGGGTCGTCGGGTACGACTTCCAGGGCGTCGGCCTCGCCAAGGAGGCGGCCGTGGCCATGGCCGCGTGGCTGCGCACGCAAGGAGTGGCAGGGTGCGTGGCCCATGTGTACCCGGGCCATCGGTCCTCCGAGGGCGTCGCGGCCGCCCTCGGCCTGCGCCCCACCGGCCGGCTGGACGACGGGGAGATGCTGTGGGCCGATGTCGGCCCGCGGGAACGCGCCGCGGGGCAGCCGGGTCCCGGCAGGCCCGCGACCTGACGCGGCCGACGCCCGCGCGGCGCCGGGAACGGGCGCCGGGAAACTGGTTCCGGCCGGATGACCGGCACCCGCCACCCGCGTCCGACGCGCCGATATCCTGGCGTGATGGCGGACAGAACCGGCGGCGAGCCGCAGATCGACGGGCGCTCCACCCGGTGGGACCAGCACAAGGCGCAGCGTCAGGTCGAACTGGTGGACGCGGCCGTGGCGCTCATCGAGGAGGAGGGCACCCGCTTCCGGGTGCAGCGGCTCGCGGAGCGGGTGGGGCTGCCGCGGTCCGTGCTGTACCGGCACTTCAAGGACCGAGCCAATCTGGACGAGTTGATCCGGCGGCGCGTGGTGGAGTCGTTCATGCGGCGGATGGAGCCCACGCTCACCTTCGACGGGACGATCGAGGAGGCCGTGCAGCGCGTGGTCGGCGCCCACCTGGACTGGGTGGCCCTGCATCCGCGCCTGTACGCGTACATGGGGGTCGGGGAGCACGCGATGGGTGACGGGTCGCTGGTGGCCGACACCAAGACGGCCATCGCGCTGATGCTCAGCGACCGGTTCGGGGACGTGCTCCAGGCACTCGGGGTCCAGGCGGCGCCGATCCGGTCGGTCGCGATCGGGATCGTCGGGTTCGTGGACACCTCGGTCAACCAGTGGGTGCGCGACGGCCGCCGCGAGCAGTCCGAGGAGGAGCTGCGCGCCATGCTCTGCCGTTCGGTGTGGGCGGTGCTGGACGCGACGCTGCGGGACCTGGGGGTGGAGCTGTCGCCGCAGCAGCGCGTCGCGGACCTGGAGCAGGCCTGACCGCGTGACCTCCGGCGGGGCCGTCAGCGGCGGGCCGCCGGTACGGTGCGCGCCGCCCGGTTCAGGGAGTCGGTGTCGGTGAACTTGACGCGGGGGCGGCCCTGGGCCTCGCCCGCCGCCTGTTCCGCGGCGTCGATCGCGCGCCAGGCGTCCAGGCCCGAGGCGTGTCGCGGAGTGTCCGTCCCGCCCGCCGGCTCGGCCAGGCGGCCGGCGGCGAAGTCGGCGAGGAGGGACGCGACGGTCTCCTGGGCGCAGGTCTTGTTCGTGCCGATGAAACCGGTCGGCCCGCGCTTGATCCAGCCCGCCACGTAGACCCCGGGGGCGACCCGGCCGCCCTCGTGGGGAACGGTGGCACTGGCCTCGTCGAAGGGCAGGCCGGGGACGGGCCGGGCCCGGTAGCCGACGGAGCGCAGCACGAGGCCGGTCTCCAGGGTCGCCGGGTCACCCGTGGGCACGGCCCGTACGGTGCCGTCCTCGTCGGTGTGCAGGGTGGTGGCGGTGGTCTCCAAGGCACGTACGGACGTGTCGCCGATGAGTCGCACGGGGGCGGTCAGGAAGCGCAGCACGATACGGCGGCGGCCCTCGACGGGGGTGCGTGCGGCCAGCCGCGACAGCAGCCGGGTCTTCTCGGTCGCCTCGGGGTCCAGACCGTCCAGCCGGCCCTCGACGAGCACGTCGACGTCTTTGAGGGCGCTGAGCGCGATGAGTTCGGGCACGGTGAAGGCCGCCTGGGCGGGTCCGCGCCGGCCCAGGAGCACGACCTCGCGGACCTTGCTCGCGCGCAGGGCGGTGAGCGCGCGGTCGGAGATGTCGGTGCGGGCCAGCGTCTCGGGGTCGGCCGTGAGGATGCGGGCGACGTCGAGGGCGACGTTGCCGTTGCCGACGACGACGGCGCGTTCGGTGTCGAGGGGATGGTCGTCCTGCGCGCGGTCGGGGTGGCCGTTGTACCAGGCGACGAAGTCCGTCGCGGAGACGCTGCCGCGCAGCTCCTCGCCCTCGATGCCGAGGCGCCGGTCTGTCGCGGCGCCGACCGCGTAGATCACCGCGTGGTACCGGCGCAGCAGGTCGGCGTGGGTGAGGTCGGTGCCGATCTCGACGCCGAGGCGGTAGCTGAATCCGGGCTGGGACTCGATGGTCCGGAAGAGCCGGGTTACCTGCTTGGTGTCCTGGTGGTCCGGGGCGACGCCCGCGCGGGCCAGTCCGTAGGGGGTCGGGAGCCGGTCGTGGACGGTGACGCTAACCCCCGGGTGGCGCAGCAGTTCGTCGGCGGCGAAGAGGCCGGCGGGGCCCGCGCCCACCACCGCGACGGACAACTCGCCCGTGGGAAGCCCGCGTTGCGGTGGCACCACGTACATGGGGGTGCGGTCGGAGTGCGGGTTGTCCTTGTAGTAGGCGGCGTTCAGCTCCAGGAACGGCAGTTCCGCCGCGCCGAGCGCGGTGTGCGGCTTGAGCGCGTCGACCGGGCAGGCCGTCGTGCAGGCGCCGCAGTCCACGCAGGTGCGCGGATCGACGTAGAGCATCTCGGCCGTCGCGAAGCCGGGCTCGCCCGGCGCGGGGTGGATGCAGTTGACCGGGCAGGCCAGCACGCAGGAGGCGTCGGCGCAGCAGGATCGGGTGACGACGTACGGCACGGCGGCCTTGTCTCCGTTCGGTGGTGCGGCGGGGGTCAGTCGGCGGTGTGCAGGGCGGGTTCGCCGCGGAAGCGGGCCGGGCGGCCGTCGATGCGCAGGGCCTTCCACACGGGGCGGGACACCTTGTTCATGAGGCCGATGTCCTCGGCGAGCATGCGGACGTCGGCGAACAGGTCGTGCAGCATCTTCCGGCCGGCCTCGGACTTCCAGAACACGTCCTTGATCACCCAGGCCGGGATGCCGACCTCCGCGGCGGCCCTGCGGTCGGGGATCATGATGACGTCGCACAGGGCCCGCATGATCAGCGGGAAGAGGACGGACAGGGCGCCGCGGCGGGCCTTGCCGAAGCGCGGGACGCGCAGGCGCAGGAACTCGTGGGCGAAGGAGATGTGCCGTGCCTCTTCGGCGATGTGGATCTGCATGATCCGCTGCGGGAGGGGGTGGACCGGCTCCCCGCTGCGCAGCGCCCCCTTCTGCAGGTGGTCGATGGGTTCCTCACCGGCGAGGATGCCGGTGAAGAACGCCTCGGGGTAGAGGGAGCCCGCCAGCGGCAGAAAGCGGCTGACCTTGCGGAACCAGCGGGTGCCGCCGGCGGTGTCCACACCGGTGCGGTTGACCAGTTCCTGGAACATCTGGGTGTGGTGGGTCTCTTCGGTGATCTCGTGGGTGAGGTACCTGAACTCCTCGTTCCGGTTGCCGAGTTCGTAGAGGTAGTCCAGGGCGCCGCGCATGAGGATGTTCTCGAACTGCATGCCGACCTTGGCGATCACCGCCCAGCGCCAGATGCCGATGCGGATCTGCGTCTCCAGCGGCTGTTCCTGGTACCAGGGGTGGGCACCCAGGGCGTCGGCGCTGGTGAGGACCCAGCGTGGGTCGTCGGCGCACACCGCGAACTCGGGGTCGTCCCACTTGATGTCGATGAAGGCGTTGAAGTTGACGTTCACGGAGCCCTCCGACAGGGTCCGCAGACGCTCGTCGTAGGTCTTCCTGGTCAGGTGCGCGGTCATCTTCGTCCTCGGTTCCTCGGTCGGCTGCTTCTGCTCCGGGGCCGCTGTCCGCTCAGGCGGCGCGTGTCGGTTCCTGCTCGGTACGGGTCCTCGTCGCACCCGCCGCGGCGAAGTGCAGGCGGCTGTCGTCGATGGGCGCGTCCTGGAGCAGGGCGCGGTCGCGGTAGTAGTTGTTCCACAGGCGCCACGGGTCGCGGGTGCCCTGGCGCGGCATGACCTGGTCGGCGCGGGTGATGTAGCCGGAGGTGAGCGCCTCGCCCATGACGGAGTACGGCGAGCGGTCGTCGTCGCAGGCGTGCGGGGTGGCGATGGCGTGGCCGTGGCGCTGCATGTGGGCGAGCAGGCGGGCGGTGTAGCTGCCCGCCAGGTCGGCCTTGAGGGTCCAGGAGGCGTTGGTGTAGCCGATGACGAGGGACATGTTGGGGACGCCCTCCAGCAGGACCGCCTTGTAGAGGACGCGGCCGGTGACGTCCACCGGTCGGCCGTCGACGGTGAGGGCCATGCCGCCCAGGAGGCGGACGTTCAGGCCGGTGGCGGTGACGACGATGTCGGCCTTCAGCTCGGCGCCGGACTTCAGGCGGAGGCCGTCGGGGGTGAAGGTGTCGATGTGGTCGGTGGCGATCGACGCCTTGCCGCTCTTGAGGACCTTGAACAGGTCGCCGCCCGGGACGACGCACAGCCGCTGGTCCCAGGGCTTGTAGTGCGGGCTGAAGTGACGCATGTCGACGCCCTTGCCGGCCTGGGCCCGCACCAGGCCGAGCAGCGCCTTTCGGGCGAGGCGTGGGTACTTGCGGCAGAAGGCGTAACTCCCGCGCTGCAACGCGATGTTGCGGGCCCGCACGACACGGTGCGTCAGCCGGGCCGGGGCCCGCACCTTCTGCAGGACCGAGGTGAGCGGGTCGACCTTGGGCAGGGTGAGGACGTACGTGGGCGAGCGCTGGACCATGGTGACGTGGGCCGCGTCGTCGGCCATCGCGGGCAGCAGGGTGATGGCGGTGGCACCGGATCCGATGACCACGACGCGCTTGCCGGTGTGGTCGAGGTCCTCGGGCCAGTGCTGGGGGTGGACCACGGTCCCCTGGAACTGCGCCTCGCCGGGGAAGCGGGGGCGGTAGGGCTCGTCGTAGTCGTAGTACCCGGTCGCTCCGACGAGGTAGCCCGCGCTGTACGTCTCGCGTGTGCCGGTGGCCTCGTCCTCGACCTCGACGGTCCACCGCCCGCTGTCGTGCGAGAAGTCGGCGCTGATCGCGCGGCGGCCGAAGCGGGTGCGCCGCAGCAGGCCGAGGTCGGCGGCGGCGTCCTCGACGTACTGGCGGATCTGCGCGCCGTCCGCGAGGATGCGCGCGTCGCGCCACGGCCGGAAGCCGAAGCCGAAGGTCGGCATGTCGGAGTCGGAGCGGATGCCGGGGTACGTGAAGAGGTCCCAGGTGCCGCCGACGCGCGTGCGCCGCTCCAGCACGACGAGCGAGGCGTCGGGGTTGTCACGCAGGACATGGCAGGCGGCACTGATGCCGGATATGCCGGCTCCGATGACCAGGACGTCGACGTGCTGCTGCTCCATCGCGGAGGGTCCTCGCTCTCGCTCGCGGGCCCCCGGGAGAGATGAGGGGGCGGAGGTCGCCGCCGCCCTGCGGGCGGATCGGCGGGTGTTCGGACACGTGGTTCCACTGCGGTGTGTGTCCCGCAACTTACCTGCGACACGCTGTTTCAGATACCTTCGGTAACATGATGTAGATCACAGAAAATGCGCGGAACGACAGGTTGACGCGCCATCAATTCACGCGCTAGTGCGCCGCCGATGCACCCAGCGCCGCGCGGGAACTCAGCGAGTCGTACGAGACTTGCGTAATCCTGATTAATTTTTGCGGCCTCCCTGTACCGTGTGCGGCATGAACAAGAACCTGGTCGATGTCGCGCGGTTCGCGGGGGTCAGCGAGGCGACCGCGCGGCGGGCCCTCAACGGCAGTGCTCTGGTCGCCCCGGCGACCAGGGAGCGGGTCCTGCGCGCCCTGGACGTGCTCGGGCTCCCCCGGCCGGCGGCCGTGCAGACCGAACGGAGTCCGCTCGTCGGCGTGGTGGTGCCGGACCTGCAGAACCCCGTCTTTCCCGCGTTCGCGGAAGCGATCGCGAGCCGCCTCAACAAGCGCGGACTGATCCCGGTGCTCTGCACGCGCACCTCCGACGGCGTGTCCGAGGCGAACTACATCGAGATGCTGCTCGCGCAGAACATCGGGGGCATCGTCTTCATCGGCTCCAGCTACACCGACGCGGGCCCGGAGCAGGGCGCCGCGCTGCGCCGGCGCGAGGTGCCGCTGGTCCTCGTCAACCCGGCCGACGAGAACGCCGACGCGGTGCAGGTCAGCGCCGACGACGCGGACGCGGTGCGGCAGTCGCTCACCCATCTGACCGGCATGGGCCACGAGCGGATCGGCCTGCTGGTCGGGCCGGTCGGACATGTGCCGTCCGCCCGCAAGCTCGCCGCCTTCGCGGCCTTCTGGTCGGCCCGCCGGGCGGCCTCCGAGCGGTGGATGCCGCTGGTCGGGCACGCCCTGTTCTCCATGGAGGCGGGGGCGGCGGCGACGGAAACGCTGTTGCGGAACGGAGCCACCGCCATCGTTTGCGGAAGCGACGAACTCGCACTGGGGGCGGTGCGCGGAGCCCGCCGTCTCGGCCTTGCCGTCCCCGACGAGGTCTCCGTGACCGGGTTCGACGACTCCCTCTTCATGGGGGTGGTGGACCCTCCGCTGACCACCTGCCGGCAGCCGGTCGCGCGGATGGCCGACGCCGCCGTGGAGGCGCTCGCCCAGCAGATACAAGGCCGCCCGATCGAGCCCGGAGTCACCCTGTTCGAGACCCAGTTGATCGTCCGCGGTTCGACGGGGCGTCCGGGAGGAGCAGCTCAGCGCGGTCGTGCGTAAGCATTTTGCAACTTGTCATTGACTTTTTGCGAACATGACTTCTACCTTCTGCGTGTCCGCTGGAGCTGTGGGCGACGGTGTTCACAGCCACGGATGCATCGCAGGAAGGCTGATGTGTCATGGCTGGTACTCCGAGCCGTCGTCGGTTCATCGCCTCAGGCGTGGCCTGCGCCGTCACCGGGGCGCTCGCGGCGTGCGGCGGCCCCGCCGCCACCGGGAGCAGGGACGGGGTCGTCACGATCTCCGTGAACGGCATGCCACCGAAGACGCAACCGGTGGACCGCGCGTACTTCGAGGAGGACGTCAAGGCCTTCGAGAAGGCCCACCCGAAGATCAGGATCGATGCCCGCGAGGGTCAGATGGACCCGAAGACGTTCACCGCCAAGCTGGCCGGCGGTCAGCTGGAGGACGTCTACTACGTCTACTTCACCGACCCCGCCGGGCTCATCCAGCGCCGGCAGGGGGCCGACATCACCCGGTACGTGCAGCAGATGCCGCACTACGAGGACATCAAGCCCGAGTTCCGCAAGGTGTTCACCGGACCCGACGGCGCGGTCTACGGCCTGCCCAACGGCCAGTACTCCCTCGGCCTCGTCTACAACCGGGACCTGTTCGAGAAGGCCGGGCTCGACCCCGCCGCCCCGCCGCGGACTTGGGGCGAGGTCCGGTCGGCCGCCAAGCGGATCAGCGCCCTCGGCGACGGCACCGTCGGGTACGCCGACTACAGCAAGAACAACCAGGGCGGCTGGCACTTCACCGCCTGGGTCTACTCGCTGGGCGGCGACATCGCGACCCGGCAGGGCGGCCGGTGGAAGGCGGCCTTCGACAGCGCCGCGGGACGCAAGGCGCTACGGACGCTGCACGACATGCGCTGGACCGACACCTCCATGGGTGCGCGCCAGCTCCTCCAGATCGAGGACGTCCAGAAGATGATGGGCGCCGGCAAGCTCGGCATGTACGTGGCCGGGCCGGACAACATCCCCACCATCGTCAAGCAGTTCGAGCGCAAGTACGAGGAGTACGGGGTCGGCGCCATGCCGGGCTCGGCGACGCTCGGCGGGGGCAACGGATTCATGTTCAACCCCCAGGCCTCACCGGAGAAGATCAGGGCCGGGGTCGAGTGGGTCCGGTGGAAGTACCTCAACCCGGACCGCACGGCGTTCGAGGACCGGCGCGCGGCCGGCAGCGACGTACCCATCGGCCTGCCGCTCGACCGGCTCTTCACCGGTGAGGCGGCCGCGCGGCAGGACGAGGCGCACGCCAAGTACGCCAACGTGCCGACGGCGAACTACCGCCCGTTCGTCGAGCGCAACGCCACGATCGAGCAGAAGGTCGAGCCGCCGAACGCCCAGCAGATCTACACGGTTCTCGACGGTGTGATGCAGGCGGTGCTGACCAAGAAGGACGCCGATCTCGACCGGCTCCTGAAGGACGCGGCCACGAAGGTCGACGGCATCCTCGCGACGGTCAAGTGACATGGCGGCCCCGACCCTGGTCCGCGCGCCGAAGCGGTCCACCGCGGCCCGCAGGGCACCGGCCCCCCGCCCGCGCGGGCTGGTGCGCCGCATCCGTGAGAACGCCGTCGCCTACGCGTTCCTCGCCGCCGGTCTGATCTGCTTCGCCCTGTTCTCCTGGTACCCGATCGTGCGGGGGCTGCTGCTCGGCTTCCAGCGGGTGAGCTTCGCCCAGCCGGCCACCTGGGTCGGCTGGGAGAACTACCAACGGCTCTTCGCCGACCCGCTGTTCGCCACCGCCTGGCGCAACACCGGCTACTTCACGCTGCTCGCCCTGGTCTTCGGATTCGCCGCGCCGTTCGCGACCGCCGTGGTCCTCAACGAGTTCCGGCACGCCCGCGCCTATCTGCGCATGACGGTCTACCTCCCGGTGATGCTGCCGCCGATCGTCACCATGCTGCTGTGGCGCTGGTTCTACGATCCGGGACCCGGCCTGTTCAACAACGTTCTGGAGCTCTTCCGGCTGCCGGCCCAGCAGTGGCTGGAGTCCGAGAACCTGGCGATGGTCTCCCTGGTCCTCGTCTCCACCTGGGCCAACATGGGCACCACCACGCTGATCTACCTCGCCGCCCTCGGCTCCGTCCCCGGCGAGCTGTACGAGGCGGCCGAGCTCGACGGGGCGTCCGTCCGGCAGCGGCTGGTCCACGTGACGCTCCCGCAGATGCGGTTCATCCTGATGATCACGCTGCTGTTGCAGGTCATCGGCACCATGCAGGTCTTCGTCGAACCGTTCGTGCTGACCGGGGGCGGCCCCGACGACGCCACCGTCACCGTCCTCCTGCTGCTCTACCGCTACGCGTTCGTCTACAACGACTTCGGCATGGCCAGCGCCATGAGCACGGTGCTCTTCCTCGTCCTGGGGGCCTTCGCCGCGGTGTACCTGCGGCTGAGCCGCGGCAAGCAGTAAGGGAACGACATGTCCGCCACCCGCACCCTCATCGCCCCCGCCGAACGGAACCGCCGCACGGGGCGCCTCCTCTACCGGTTCGTCCTCGCCTCGACCGTCGTCGGCTTCACGCTCGCGTTCGTCTTCCCGCTGTACTGGATGGCCAGTGGAGCGCTGAAGTCCTCCGCCGAACTGGCCGACCCCGACCCCACGTTCTGGCCCCGGACCTTCCACCCGGAGTCCTACTCCGCGGCGTGGACCAACGTCGGCCTCGGCCACTACTTCCTCAACACCCTGCTGCTGGCCGCCGGCGCCTGGCTGTTCCAGCTCGTCGTCGACGTCTGCGCGGCCTACGCCCTCTCCAAACTCCGGCCCGCCCTGGGCAACGTCGTGCTCGGCATGATGCTCGCCACGCTCATGCTGCCCGTCTCCGCCCTGCTGGTGCCGACCTACCTGACCGTCACCGACGTGCCCCTGCTCCACCTCAACCTGATCAACACGCCCTGGGCGATCTGGCTGCCGGCCTGCGCCAACGCCTTCAACATCTTCATCCTGAAACGGTTCTTCGACCAGATCCCCGCCGAACTGCTGGAGTCCGCGCGGCTGGACGGCGCCGGTTCCCTGCGCGTCCTGTGGTCCCTCGTCCTGCCGCTGTCCCGGCCGGTGCTCGCCGTGGTCTCCATCTTCGCGGTCGTCGGGGTGTGGAAGGACTTCCTGTGGCCGCTGCTCGTCCTCCCGGACCCGGCGCGCCAGCCGCTCACCGTGGCACTGAACCGGCTGGCCGAGTTCATGCCCGCCAACCAGCTGCTGGCCGGGATGGTCATGGCGTCCCTGCCCCTGCTCGTCATCTTCCTGCTCTTCCAACGGCACATCATCGCCGGTCTGACCGCGGGCAGCCTCAAAGGCTGACGCTCCCGCTCCCGCCCCCGCCCCGGCCCGAGCCGCCCGGGACAGACCCCCCCCACGCGCCGCCGGATCCCCACCGGCCGGCGGACCTCATGGGCGAGCCGCCCCTGACCTGGAAGGACACCCAGCCGTGTCAATCCACGCACGAGCCTCACGCACCCGGGCCGCCGCCGCGACGGCGACCCTCCTCCTCGCCGTCACCGGCGCCGTCTCCCTCGACGCGGCCGCCGCACCACCGGCCGTCGCCGCCCCCGCCGTACTGGAAGCGGAGTCCGCCACGCTCTCTGGCGGCGCGGCCGCCGAGCGGGAGCACCCCGGGTACACCGGCACCGGATACGTCGGCGGACTCACCGACCCCAACAAAGGCCGCGCCTCCCTCACCGTCGGCGTGCAGTCCTCCGCAGCGGGGCCGGGCAGCGTCACCGTCCGCTACGCCAACGGCACCGGCTCGGACAAGACGCTGACCCTGACCGCGGGCGGCGGCAGCAGACAGATCACCCTGCCCGCCACCGGCGACTGGGCCTCCTGGTCCACCGTCGACGTCCCGGTCTCCTACGCCAAGGGTGCCAACTCCCTCACCCTGGCCTTCGGCGCCGGCGACAGCGGCAACGTCAACATCGACAGCCTCACGGCCACCACCCCCACCGGCTCCGGCGACCCGGGTCCGAGCGGCGCGGGCGCCACCCTGCCGTTCACGACGTACGAGGCGGAGGCCGGCTCCTTCAAGGGCTCGGCCGTCGGCCCCGACCGCACGTACCTCACCGTGGCCTCGGAAGCCTCCGGCCGCCAGGCGGTCAGGCTGACCCGGACCGGCGACTACGTGGAGATCAAGCTCACCAAGGCCGCCAACGCCGTCAACCTGCGGTACTCGCTTCCCGACAGCGCCGACGGCACGGGCCTCGACGCCACGCTCGGCCTCTACGCCGACGGGCAGCCGCTCCCCGACCTGCGGCTGACCTCACGCTACGCCTGGGTGTACGGCGCCTACCCGTACACCAACCACCCCGGCGAAGGGCAGGCCCACCGCTTCTTCGACGAGACCCGCGTCCAGCTCGGCCGCACCCTCCCCGCGGGCACCGTGCTGCGGTTGCAGAAGGACGCCGACAACCAGGCGGCCTCCTACACCGTCGACCTGATCGAGGCGGAGGAGAGCGGCGCCGCCGCCACCCTGCCGAGCGGCTACGTCTCGGCGCGGGATCTCGGTGTCACACCGGACGACTCCAAGGACGACACCTCCGCCCTGAACGCCGCGCTGGAGACGGCCAAGGGCCAGGGCAAAGGCCTCTTCCTGCCCGCCGGCACCTACACCGTCTCCGACCACATCGACCTGACCGGCGTGAAGCTGCGCGGCGCCGGTGTGTGGCACACCGTGCTGCGTGGCACCGGCCTCAAGGGCGGCCTGTTCGGCCGGGGCGGCACCAGCACCGTCGAGAACCTGATGATCGACGGGCAGAACACCGTCCGCGACGACGCCGGCGGGCACGCCGGCATCGAGGGGGACTTCGGCACCGGCTCCGTCATCAAGAACGTGTGGATCCAGCACACCAAGGTCGGGATGTGGATATCCGGCCCCACCACCGGTCTGACCGCATCCGACCTGCGCATCCGCAACACGTACGCGGACGGCGTCAACCTGCACGGCGCGGTGCGGAACACCGTCGTCTCCAACAGCAGCATCCGCGGCACGGGCGACGACGCGCTGGCCATGTGGTCGGACGGGGCGGCCGTGACGGACAGCGCCTTCCGCAACAACACCGTGCAGTTGCCCGTCCTCGCCAACGGCGCCGCGGTCTACGGCGGCAGCGGCAACCGCGTCGAGAACAACCTCGTCTCCGACACCGTCGTCGCCGCGGCCGGCATCACCGTCTCCACCCGCTTCGGCCAGCCGTTCACCGGCACCACCACCGTCGCGGGCAACGTCCTGCGCCGCACCGGCAGCATGGAGGTCAACTGGAACTCCAAGCTCGGCGCCCTGTGGGTCTACGCCGACCAGTCCGACATCACCCAGCCCGTCGTGCTGACGAACAACACCGTCGAGGACTCGACGTACAGCGGGCTGCTCGTCACCTGGCAGAAGCAGGTGTCCGACCTGCGGGTGGACGGACTGGTCATCGACAGGACCGGCCACCACGGCATCGAGGTCAACGCCGCCGGCCGCGGCAGCTTCTCCCGCACCACCGTCGGCGGAGCGGCCGACGGCGCGCTCTCCGTCGGTGGCGGCTTCACCGTCCAGCGCGGGAGCGGCAACTCCGGCTGGTGACCCTCGCCGGTCGCTCGACCGGTGACCCTGACGACCGCGGGCCCGGCCGGCCCTCCTCCCCCGCCGGCCGGGCCCGCCCACGACCCCACCGCACTCACGAAGGCAGGTCCCATGACCCCGCGCACCACCGACTGGTGGCGTCACGCCGCGATCTACCAGATCTACCCGCGCAGCTTCGCCGACGGCAACGGCGACGGCATCGGCGACCTGGCCGGCGTGCGCTCCCGCCTCGACCATCTGCGGCGGCTGGGCGTCGAGGCGCTCTGGTTCTCCCCCTGGTACCTGACCCCGATGGCGGACGCGGGGTACGACGTAACGGACTTCCGCCGGATCGACCCGCGTTTCGGCACTCTCGCCGAGGCCGAGAAACTCATCGACGAGGCGCACAGCCTGGGCATCCGCGTCATCGTCGACGTCGTCCCCAACCACGTCTCCGACGAACACGCCTGGTTCACCGCCGCCCTGGCGTCACCGCCGGGCTCGCCCGAGCGTGACCTGTTCTGGTTCCGGGAGGGCCGGGGCGAGCGGGGCGAACTGCCGCCCAACGACTGGCAGTCCATCTTCGGCGGACCGGCCTGGACCCGCGTCGACGACGGCCAGTGGTACCTGCACCTGTTCGCCCCCGAACAGCCCGACCTGAACTGGCGCAACCCGCTGGTCCGCGCCGAGTACGAGGACGTCCTGCGGTTCTGGTTCGACCGGGGCGTCGACGGCATCCGCGTCGACTCCGCCGCCATGTGCAGCAAGGACCCGGCGCTGCCCGACTACGACCACAGCGTCTTCCCCGACCCGCACCCCTACGTGGACCTCGACGCCAACCACGAGATCTACCGCGGCTGGCGCGCCGTCGCCGACTCCTACCCCGAGCCGCGCGCCCTGATCGGCGAGGTCTGGCTCGCCGACCCCGCCCGGTTCGCCCGCTATCTGCGCCCGGACGAGCTGCACACGGCGTTCAACTTCGACTTCCTGGGCTGCCGTTGGGACGCGCCGTCGCTGCGCTCCTGCATCGACCGGACCCTCGCCGCGCACGCCGGTGTCGGCGCCCCCAGCACCTGGGTGCTCTCCAACCACGACGTCACCCGCCACGTCACGCGCTACGGCCGCCCCGACACCAGCACCGCCGGGGGCATCCGCCAGTACAACCCGGTCGTCGACGAGGAGGCGGGCCGCCGCCGCGCCCGCGCCACCGCCCTGCTCACCATGGCGCTGCCCGGAGCCGTCTACGTCTACCAGGGCGAGGAACTCGGCCTGCCCGAGGTCGAGGACATCCCCGCGGACCGCCGCGACGACCCGATCTACCACCGCACCGCGGGGGCGGACCCCGGCCGGGACGGCTGCCGAGTCCCCCTGCCGTGGAGCGGGCACCACGAGCCCTACGGCTTCAGCCCCGCCGGGTCCACCGCCCGCCCCTGGCTGCCGCAGCCCGCGTCCTGGGCCCGGCTCAGCGTCGCCGCGCAGGAGGCCGACCCCTCCTCCATGCTGCGCTTCTACCGCAGCGCGCTGACCCTGCGGGCCGCCCACCCCGCGCTCGGCGACGGCCCGATGCGCTGGCTGCCCTCCCCCGACGGGGTGCTCGCCTTCACCCGCGGCACCGACTTCGCCTGCGTCCTGAACCTCTCCTCCGCCCCCGTCGACCTGCCCGCCCACGCGGAGGTGCTCCTCGCCTCCCACCCTCTCGACGGCGACCGGCTCCCCGGGGAGGCGAGCGCGTGGCTGCGTACCGCGGCTACGCCTTGTGCCGCTCCGCATACGCCGCACGACGCCGCTGGGCCTCCGCCCGCGACCAGGTGAGGCGCCCCCGCCGGTCGACCAGCGGGCAGAGCAGGAAGTACACCAGCAAGGCGACCAGCCCGTACCAGAGTGTGTCCCAGCTCCACCCCTCGAACACCCCGTGCCCCACCGTCATGCACACGGCCCATATCACCGCGGGCCAGACGTACCCTCGAAATCGCTCCATGCCCCATCAACTGCCCCCGTGGCGCCGGGACATGAACGGCTTCTCGGAGCCATCTGTCGCGGGGCAGGGCTCAGCCGTCGACGGCCGCCGCGATCCGCTGGGCCGCTTGGGCCGGTGTGAGGTCGGTGGTGTCGACGACCTCCGCCTCGGCGTGCAGCCATGTGCGGGCCGCCTCGGCGTACGGTGCGAGGTACGCGCGCCGGAAGGCGGAGGGGCCCATGACCAGGTCGCCGTCGATGCGGCCGCGCAGCGTCTCCTGGTCGGCGTGGAGGACGAAGTGCCGCACCGGGATGCCGTACCGGGCGAGTCCGGCACTGATCTCGCGCCAGTATTCCTCGACCAGGACCGTCATCGGCATCACCAGCGTGCCGCCCGTGTAGTCCAGGACGCGGCGCGCGGTCTCCACGACGAGGGGCCGCCACGGCGGCCAGTGCTGGAAGTTGTCCGTCTCCGGCAGCCCGGGGCTGATGTCCATGAGCGTCTCGCCGACCTTCTCGGCATCGAACACCCGGGAGTCCGGCAGGAGTTGCTGCACCAGCCGGCTGGTCGTCGTCTTGCCCGCGCCGTGTGTGCCGTTCAGCCATACGATCATGGGCCCGACCGTAGCGCGCCGCGGCCCGGCACACCTGACGCGCAGGTCCCGCGGCCACCGGATCTACGATGGCACCGTGTCCTTCACCGTCCCGTCACCGAGCCGCCGCCCGACCGGGCGCGCACGCGTGCTGCTCGCGCTGACGGCGGCGGTCTTCGTCGGCCTCCTGGCCATGCACGGACTGAGCCCGGCACCGGCCGCGGTGCACGGCGGTGCACACAGCGGCGGGCACGGGGTGGTCACGGTCGCCGAGCACCACGACGGCCGGGGTGGCGGGCACTGTGCGCACGACGGCGGCGGCTCCGGAACGGCGCACCACGCGGACGCGGCCTGCGCGGCGGCGGGTATCGGCGCCTCTTACGCGCCGCCTCCACTCGCCGTGGCGTCCGGCGCCACGCCCGAGGCACGCCCGCGGGCCGTGTCCGCGGCCGTGGCACAAAGGGTCGAGCGGGCCCCGCCCGACCTGGCGGAGCTGCAACTCCTACGGATATAGGGCGGCCCGCACGGCACCGTCCTGTTTCCCGTCATCCCTTCCCGCAGGCCCTACCCGGGCCTGCCCAAGGAGTTGCACTCCCATGAACACCAGGCACACCGAGCACATCAGGCACACCCGACCCGTCCTGAACACCCGACTCATCCGGCTGTTCCGCCGCTCGCTCCTCACCGCGACGGCGGGCGCCGCGTCCCTCACCCTCGTGGCGTGCGGATCGAGCGACCATTCCCCGGCGTCCCACGACACCGGCGGCTCGACGGCCACGGCATCCCAGGACCGGCACAACAGTGCCGACCTCACGTTCGCCAAGGGCATGCTCCCGCACCACCGCCAGGCCCTGGAGATGGCGGCTCTCGCCCCCGCCCGGGCGGAGTCCGCCCAGGTCAAGAAGGTCGCCGCTGAGATCAAGGAGGCGCAGGGCCCGGAGATCAAGACGCTGACGGGCTGGCTCGCCTCCTGGGGCGAGCGTGTCCCCGCCGGCGGGACGACGAACCACACCACGCACTCGACGCACGGCATGGACGGCATGGACGGCATGGACGGCATGATGACGTCCAAGGACATGGGCCGGCTGAAGAAGGTGTCCGGCAAGGCGTTCGACACCGCCTTCCTGACCATGATGGTCCAGCACCACGAAGGCGCGGTGGCCATGGCCCGGTCCGAGAAGGCCGCCGGGGCGTTCCCCGCCGCCAAGAAGCTGGCGGACTCCGTCATCACCTCGCAGACGGCGGAGATCACCCGGATGAACGCGTTGCTCGGCAAGGGCTGATCGAACCCGGGGTGGGGGGGGGGGGGGCCCCCCCCGCCGCCGCCCCCCCCCCCCCCCCCACCCCACCCGCCGTCCCGCCCCACGGGTCACCGTGCCCGCTTCGGCACCCTTGCGCCGGAGGCTGCCCATGTAGTCGGCTGACCCGCATGGGGAAAAGGAGCAAGGCCGCCATGACCGCCGCCCTTGTCGCGGGGTCCCTTCTGACGGGCGTACCGCAGGCCGGGGCGGACGCCGCCACCCGCGGCGGCGCCGGTGCGGCGCCACCGGCCGGAGGCGCGCTCGTGTCCGGGGTCGACCTGGACACGGTGACGATCCCGGAGTTGCAGGCCCGGATGGCCAGGGGTTCGCTGACCGCGTCGGCGCTGACCCGGGCCTACCTGCGACGGATCGAGTCCATCGACCCGAAGATCCACTCGGTGCTGTACACCAGCCCGACGGCCCTGCGGCAGGCGGCGGCCAGCGACGCCCGGCACCGAAGGGGCCGGACCCTCGGGCCGCTGGACGGCATCCCCGTCCTGCTCAAGGACAACGTGGACACCCGGGACCTGCCGACGACGGCCGGGTCACTGGCCCTCGCCGGAGCCCCGCCCGCCACCGACGCCGAGCTGGTGACGCGGCTGCGTGCGGCCGGGGCGGTGATCCTCGGCAAGACCAACCTGTCCGAGTGGGCCAACTTCCGCGCGGCGAAGCCGACTTCGGGATGGTCGGCGGTAGGCGGACAGACCCGCAACCCCTATGCCCTCGACCGCAATCCGTGCGGATCCTCCGCCGGGTCGGCGGCCGCGCTCGCCGCCTCGCTGGCGCAGGTGGCGGTCGGCACCGAGACGGACGGTTCCATCGTCTGCCCGGCCGGGATGAACGGCGTCGTCGGCCACAAGCCGAGCCTCGGCCTGGTCAGCCAGGCGGGGGTGGTGCCGATCTCCGCCGAGCAGGACACGGCCGGCCCCATGGCCCGCAACGTGACCGACACGGCGCTCACCCTCTCCGTACTGAGCGGGGACCGGTACGCGTCCCCGCAGGGCCTCACCTCGTCCGGCCTGCGCGGAAAGCGGATCGGCCTGTGGCGGCTGCCCTCGCTCGGCGCCGCCGTGGAGGCGGCGATGACCCGTACGGCGACGCGGCTGCGCCGGGCCGGAGCCGTGGTCGTCGAGGTGACGCCGCCGTACCAGGCCCGCCTGGCCGAGCTCGAATTCCCGGCGCTGCTCAGCGAGTTCCACCGGGACATCGACGCGTACCTGAGCACCCGGCAGGGGCCCCGGAACCTCGCCGAGCTGGTCGCGTTCAACCGGACGCACCCGGCGGAACAGAGCTGCTTCGCCGGCCAGGAGCTGTTCGAGCAGGCGCTCGCCGCGCCGCCCACCACCGACCCCGGGTACCGGGCCATGCGCGCCGAGCTGAGGGACCTGTCCCGGCGGTCCCTGGACGAGACCCTGGCCGCCCATGACCTGGACGCCATCGCGGCGCCCACGAACCCGCCGGCCTGGACGACGGACTGCGCGCGCGGCGACAACGACGTCATCCCCTCCTCCACGCCGGCGGCCGTCGCCGGCTACCCGTCCCTGTCGGTCCCGGCCGCGACCGTCGACGGGCTCCCGGTCGGCCTGCTCCTGATGGCCGGCGACCGCCAGGACTCGGCGCTGCTCTCCCTGGGCGCCGCGGTGGAACACCGACTGAAGGCCTGGCGCGCACCGCAGTACCGGCAGTGAGTCGGCACCAGCACCAGCACCAGCACCAGCACCAGCAGTGAGCATGATCACATCACGCAGCAAGGTTTACTGCACAACCATCTTCCACCCTCGCCGATCCCACCCGTGAAGACGTACGGCCGGCGCACACCCCCATGCCCACGCCCACGGCCGTTATCAGCATCTGCACGGAAAGGGTTCAATGAAGCTTCATCGCGTCCTGGCAACGGCGGCCGTCACGGCCGTCATCGGTCCTGTGGCCCTGTTCGCGGCCCCGGTCGCCGTCGCCGCGGAGGAGCCGTCGGGCTCCCCGTCCGCCACGGCCTCCCCCACCGCGACCGCCTCCCCCGGCGACGCCGGCTCCTCCGCGTCCGCGGAGGCGACCGGCGAGGCCACGGGGAAGGCGACCGGGGAGGCAAGCGCCTCCGCGACGGCCACGCGCTCCGCTGCCGCGGGCGCCCGGTCGGAGGCCGAGCCGACGCCCACCTACACGCGCCCGACGTTCTGCTCCGGCATCCCGGACGAGGAGCGCGGCAAGACCTCGCTCCAGGGACTCCCCAGCAAGATCGTCGCCGGCTCGGGCTGGCACGACTTCCGTTACCGCGTGACCAACGTGTCCGAGGTCAAGGTGATGGAGACCGTCGTCTCCCTGTACCTCGGCACGGCTGACCCGCACCTCGACGACATCGCCGAACTGGCCGTCACCGTGCAGTGGTTCGATGAGACGGCGGGCACGTGGAAGGCCATCGAGGGCGACGGGGCCGACGTCCTCGGCAACAGTGAGTTCGCCTCGGTCACGACCCTCGCCCCGGGCGAGTACGCGGACGCCAAGATGCGCGTCAAGGTCGGCACCGCGGCCAAGGCCGGCACGGGCTACTTCTTCACCATCGGGCACTCCTACGGTGAGGACGGCCAGTGCGGCTTCGACGACATCAGCCAGTTCGACTTCACCGTCCTGAAGGCCGGGAGCGAGCCCGGCGCGGTGGACGACGCCAAGGGCAAGCCCGGCAAGGCTGAGGACGCCGAAGCGGTGCACGCCGGGCGGGGGTCCGGCGGCGACGGGACCGCGCCGCAGGGCGGCCTCGCGAAGATCCCGGTCAGCGGCCGCCTCGCGTCGACCGGCTCGTCGAGTGCGCTGCCGGCCATCGCCGCCGCGGGTGGCGCCGCCGTGCTGCTCGGTGCCGGTGCCGTCGTCGTCGTACGCCGGCGCAAGGGGCGGCCGGCCGCGTGAACCGGCCGACCGGCCACGACGGTGACCGGGCGCGACCCCGCGTCACGGCCTGAGCGGCCGCCACCCCGACCCGCTCTGCCGCGGGTCGGGGTGAGCAGCCGCTCGGGTGCTTCGGGGTGCCCGGTCAGTGGTGGTCGTGACCGAAGCCGTGGTCCAGGTCCAGGTCACGCTCGAAGCGGAAGGCAGCGTCCGTGCTGAAGCCACCGGCCACCGCGCCGCTGTTCGTGACGCCCAGCGGGCCACCCACGTTGGAGCTGTGCCGACCGGCCTGCCAGCCCTCGCTGTGGTACCTGCCCTCAGCGCTGACGTCGGGGCCGTCGAAGGCCGCGGCGGGGCCGGCCGCCAGGAATCCGGCGACGGTGGCCACGGCGAGGGCGGTTGCGATGCGATGCTTCACTGTTCTCTCCTTCTGTGGAAAAGCGGCGGTCTCTTTCACAAAAGGACGGCGGGCGCGCGGCTGCATCTTCTGTGGTCCACATGGTGTACGGGCGGCCCGCCGGAGCCGCCGCCGGACTCAGCCGTAGAGCGAGCGGGCGCCGGGGCTGTCGCCCTTGAAGCGCTGGCCCGCGGCGATCTCCTCGCCCACCACCGTCCAGGCGGTCTCGTCGTCCTGGAAGGGGAGCGGGTCGATGTCGCTCGTCTCCTGGGTGATCCGCTCGACCTCGGCTTCGAGGCGCTCGAAATCGGCTTCCTCGGATTCCTCGTCACGCTCGTCGCCTTCGCCGCCGCTGAAGGCGAACTCTTCCAGCAGACGCTGGAAGCGCACGGTGACCTGGAGGAGGGAGGAGACGTCCGTGTGCAGTTCCCGCGCGGTCTCCTCGTCGGCGTCGAAGGCGTACACCGTGCCGGAGGCGGGGTCGAGCGCGAGGTGGGCGTGGAGCAGCCAGCCGATGACCGGCCAGCCTCCCGCGTCCCGCGGGGCGTCCTCGAACTCCTCGACGTCGACGACGTCCTGGACGAGGGGCAGCCTGCCGGTGTCCTCGTCGGGTTCCCGCAGCCGGAGCGTCCCGGTGGGCGCGCCGACGGCGCTCAGCAGACGGGCCCCCTCGGACTGCGCGGCGGACGGCGGGAAGGCGGTGACGGGCAGGGTCGCGAGCCGGTCCTCGCCGAAGATCTCGACGAGTTCGCTGCGGGTGACGTCGAAAAGCACTTGCCGAAACTCCGAACTCGGCGGCGGCACGAGCGCCGCAGGATTTCATCCGCCCTTTTACGGAACGAACTTGTTGTCCGCGGGCGAGAGGTCCATCACTGTATCAGTGCGCCCGCCTGAGTGGCCCTTCCGGTCCCATTCGTCGTGCAACCACTTGACGTAGGCGCGGTGTTCCCGGTCTTTCTTGTACTTGCTGAGATCCTCGCCGTTCGCGTCCTTTTCGTGCTGGTCGTATTTCTGACTGTGCGTGACCTCGAGATCGTCGCGGAATTCCCGGGCGAGGTACTTGTCGCACTTGGGATTCTTCTGGCAGGGCTCGCGCTCCGTATAGAGCTCGCCCACATTGCCTTCGTGGCCTTTTTTGATCAGCGGGTGTCCGATGGAGCGTTCGGAGTGCGCCTCGCCGCTCGCGCCGACCAGGATGAAACGGTTCCCCTTGCCATCGTCGTGCAGCGCCGAGGCGTAGTTGCCGCCCGGGACGTAGGAGTCGCGCCGTTCGCTGCGGTTGGCGTGGCGGCCGAGCTGGGTGGCGCGGGCCAGTTCGGTGGAGCCGGGCGCCACCTTCGTGGAGCTGACCGTGCCGCTCTTGCCGCGCTTGTTCTTGCGCTGCTTCTCCGTGTTGTTCCACGGGTACCAGGCCTTGTCGCCGAGTACGTCGGTCACCCCGGAGGAGTCGTTGTGCGCGACCGGGGTGGTGGTGCCGTTGGGGTGCAGGTGGCGGATGGTCCCGTCGTCGCTCAACAGGTACATGGGCGTACTGTCGTCCCGCTTGGCCTTCTTGACGTCCACCCGGTCGACCTCGTCGCGGACGTCGTGGTCCTTGCGCTTCTGGTGGCGCGAGGCCGCCTTCACCCGCTCCGGCAGGGTGTGGGTGACGTGGTCGGCCGCCTTTTTGGAGGCCTTCTCCATGACGTCGAACGCGCCCTCCAGGATGCCGTCGAACGTCGCGGTCAGCGCGTCCTTGCCCTTGGTCCTGCCGAAGGAGCTCTTCGACTTGCCGAGGTGGATCCCGGACTGGCTGCCCATGTCGCTGCCGTGCCGGGAGACCTTGCCCGCGCCGTCCTCGAACTCGACGTGGTCGATGGCCGTCCGCTTGCCGGCCCCGCCGCTCCCCGAGCCCTCGCCGTCGCTGTCGCCCGCGGAGGCGAGGTGCAGGCCGCCCGGCTTGTCGCCCGGGTTGAACGCTCCCTCGGCGAGGTCGAGGGTCATGTCGGCGACGAGTTCCTGCAGTTTGCCGGTGACCGGCTCGGTGACCTTCGAGATGAGCGCGTCGACGATCTGCTCGACGGCCTCGTCGATGAGCCGCTTCACGATGGTGCGCATCAGCGCGATCTCCCCGGCGGCGGCCGCCGCGGACAGGCCGAGCGTGAAGGGGGCCGCGGCGAGTTCGGCGACGATGGTGCCGGCCAGGATGCCGAGTTCGACGCCCGCCTTCACCTTCAGGCCGCGGATGATCTGGCCGACGCCGTCGCAGGCGTCCGCGAAGAGCCGGGCCACCTCGGGGATCTTCTCCAGGTGGTGGCTGCGCACGTAGGACCAGTGCTTCTGCATTGCTTCCACGGCCCACCCCTCGGAGGAGCCGAGGATGCGGGTCACCGCCTTGTCGGCGTCGCCGCCGCGCCCCTCGAACTCCTCGGCGAAGTCCCGCATGGACGTCGCCATCTCGAAGTAGTCGTCCTCGTCGACATTGGGCCAGCTGACCCCGATGAGATCGAGCGCCTCATCGATGATGCTCGGCAGTACCAGACCCATGCCCGCGCGCTCCGCTTCCCGTCGTCAACTGCCCTGCCTGCCACGCGTACGCAGCAGGTCGTCAGGTGCACCAGGGTAAACCGATCTTGTTCCAGTTCCGCGCCGAGGGTGTGACGGTCCCGCACAGGGGCCGTAGTTGACCGGCCGTCACCGCACGGTACCGGTCACCGCGTCCGCAGCCGTACGAGCGCTTCGTCGGTGCCCACCAACAGGTCGCCGTCCGCCGCGAAGGCGAGGGCATGCGCCTGGCTGCCGGGGTGGAAGGTGTGCAGCCGGCCGTCGTCGAGGGCCCGGCGTTCGACGAGGCCGTCGGCCCAGGCGACGGCCAGGACGAGACCCGCGTCGGTGACCGCCACCGCCACCGCGTTCACCGCGCAGGGGCGCGTGGCCACCGGCTCCGGCATGGGGGCGGTGTGGGGCGCCCAGGCCCGTACGGTGCCGTCGGCGCCACCGGTGTGAAGCAGGACGACGGTGTCGCCCTCCGCGGAGACGGGCAGCGCGGTCGCGGCCACCGCGGTGACGCTCCCCTGGTGCAGCACGGCGGTCCGCGGCGGGGCGCCGGCGGTCAGCAGGTGGACGGTGCCGCCCGCGTCACCGAGGACGACGCCGTCACCAGTGCCGGTGAGCGCGGTCACCTTCTCCTGCTGACGGCCCGTGTACTCGCTCACGGCGGTGAGGAGTTGCTCGCGCGGCGAGGGACCGTCGTCCAGCAGTGCCGCGATCCCCGTCGCCCGGGCGGACCCGGCGGCGCGCTGAGTGTGCAGCAGTCCGTGTTCGTCGAGGACGGTGACGGTGCCGTCGCCGTGCTCGGCGAGGCCGCGGGCGCCGTGCGCCGCGTGCGGCAGGCGTCCGGCGGCGGCCGCGCTCGCGGCGTCGAGGGCCCGGACGGTGCCCTGGTGGTCGGCGGCGAGGAGCTGTCCGGCCAGGGGACCGGTTCCGGCCGCGAGCGCGCGGACGGGCCCGGGCCACGGCGGGGTGACGTCGCCGCGCACCCGGGTGCGGACGACGGTCCAGGCCGCGTCGCCCGCGAGGGTGGCGAGGGCGGCGGGCAGCCGCGGATCGGCGGCGTCGCCGAGAGCGGCGAGGAGCACCAAGGCGCGCTCGGCGGGCGGCTGTTCGCGGGTGAGGGAGGCGCCGGCCCGCAGCCAGGCGGCACGCAAACCGCCGTGGCTCTCCGCGGAGCGCTCGTACGCGGTGCTCACGTCCCACGGGTCGGCGGCGCAGACCGAGACGGGGTCGTCCAGGTCGACCGGCTCCTCGGGTTCCGGCTCGGGGCCCGCGGGCCCGGCCGGGTGGGCGGCGTCCCAGGCCGCGCGGCCGGCCTCGTCGGTCCACCGGGGCTCTGCCAGGTCCATGCGGGCGCAGGGGCCCGTGGTGAGGGTGCGCTCCTCCGGTGTCCCGGAGCGGACCTCGACCAGCACCCGCACGTGATCCAACGCGGCCAGGGCCAGCACGAGTTCGGCGAGCGGGCCGGGCTCTCGCGCGGCGTGCAGGTCGGGCAGCGCGATGACGGTGCGGCGCCGGTCCGCGGTGAGCCCGGCCAGCAGGTCGCCCGGGCTGCGGGCGGCGATCGACAGCTGTTCGCCGAGCATCCAGGCGGCCGTGGTCGCGGTCAGGCCGGGCAGCGGGACGAAACCGTGGACGCGGCGGGCGCCGGGGGTGCCGGGCCGGGTGCCGTGCGCGATCAGCCAGGCGAGCAGCCGCGACTTGCCGCTGCCCGCGGCGCCGGTGACCACGGCGAGGCCCGGGGCGCGGGGGTCGCCGAGCCAGGAGAGCAGGGCGGCCGCGGCGGGTTCCCGGCCGTCGGCGGGCCGTGACCAGGGCGGGGCGGGCCGGGTGGTCATCCGCTCGCCTCCGGCCCTGTGCCCCGCTCGTGGCGCGTCACGGCCGGTCCTGCTGTGCGGCATGGGTGATGAGTTCCTTGAGGCCTTCTTCGCGGGACTCGGCGGTGTCGCCGTAGTCGAAGCTGTGGGTGAACTCGGCGTGCGGCAGGACGGCTTGGAGCCAGGCGGCACAGTAGTGGCCGGGCATCATGCACGGCTGGAGCTCGCAGTAGACGCGCCGGACCTGTTCGGGCTCGACCCCGGTGGCGGCGAGCTGCTGCCACAGCTGCTCCTCGGGGTGCATGCGGCCCGGGCCCGCCTGGGCGGTGACGATCTGCTTGGCACCGTCCTTGTCGACGTACTCGAAGGCCGAGGAGAAGGGGAAGTTGAGGCTGTGGCGGACGTCGTCGAGCACCCGCGACCACCAGTGCTCCCGGTCGGCGACGGCCTCGGGGTCGATCTGCCGCAGCTCGTGGACGAGGGCGGAGAACGCCTCGGCGGCGGCGTGCAGTCCGTCGGAGGCGGCGATCTCCGGCAGGGCCCGGTCCAGGGCGGCCGCGCAGTGGGTGAAGGCGGCGACGTCCGAGTTCACGAAGAGGGCGGGCTCGTCGCGGCCGAGGTAGAGGGCCTGGACGGCACCGTCGGTGCGGACGCACAGGTGGGCGAGGCGATCGGTGCCGAGGCGCACCCATTCGGCCCGGTCCCCCTGGAGGGCGACGCCGCGGTGGCCGGTGTACATCCCGAGGGTCGGTCCGTCGGTGTCGTCCGCCGCGATGAAGTACGGGCCGACGTGCAGCGGCACCCCGATCTGCGCGAGGTGGGCGCGGGCCGAGGCGGGCACGGTCGCGTAGGCGGCGGGCACGCTGATGCGGCGCAGCCCCTGCGGGCCGAACTGGGCGACGGCGGGGTCCGAGGGGGACTCGGGCATCACAGACCTCTCGTGGGGCGGACTTACCGGTTCCACCCTATGCGCAGGCCGGACGGGCTCCGGAGGGCCCCGAGGCTTCCGGGCCGGGGCCCTCGGGCAGGGGCGGCGACGCGGGGCCCCGGGCCGGGCCCACACACAGGGAGGCGGTGTCCCGGGACCCCGGGCCGGGCCCTCACACAGGGAGGCGGTGTCCCGGGACCCCGGGCCGGGCCCACACGCGGGAGATGGCGACCTGAGGCTGCCGGGACGAGTCTCCCCCGGCGCGGACCGCCCTCGCGCGGCAGCGGTCGATCGTCCGCGTCTTCAGCCGACGAGCCGCAATTTGGTCGCGCACAGTCCCAGGCGGATCGTCTGGCCCCAGGTCAGCTCGATCGCGTCGCCCTCCATGCCGTCCCCGAAGGCGACGAGCCGCTCGGACTCCACGGTGACCGACAACCGTGCGCCGGGCGCGAGTTCACCGGCGTTCAGCCGCGTCCCGGTGGCGGGCGACGGCCATGCCTCCCGGACGAACCAGGCGAGCCGGTCGTCCGTGGGCCCCGGCAGCGGGGCCTGCGCGGCACGCTCCTGCCACACGGACCGCAGCCAGCCGCTCGCGCCCGTCCCGGTGCCGATCAGGACGCCGGAGGAGGCCTGGGCCTCGACGGTACCCCTGTCACCGTCGAGGCCCAGGCGGTAGCGGGCGGTGCGGTGGCCCGGCGCGCCCACGTAGATCTCGTTGAGCGCGACCAGGCGCTGGGTGTCGTCCGTGACGGCCTCGACCATGGTCAGTTCGTCCCCGCCCACCGTCGGCGAGAAGGCGGCGGCCAGCAGCCGGGCCACGTCGTCGGGGCGGTGGCGCACCAGGACGCCGGGGTTGCGGCCGGGGTCGGTGTCGATCCCGAGCACCGGCTGGGCCCCGACGTACTGCGCCACGTTGGCCACGAGGCCGTCCTGCCCGACGACCACGACGGCGTCCTGCGGGCCGAACAGGAACCGGTCGAGGTCGGCCCGTTCGACCTGGGCGCGGCGCCAGTTCAGCGGCACGGCGGCGGCGGTCCTGGCGAGGGCCCGCCGGGCCCGGTGGTGGCGCTCGACGACGTCGTCGATGGACCGGCCGCGGGAGGAGAGGAAGAAGGCGGCCTGCCCGTGGGTGCCGTGCCGGGCGGTCAACTCCTCGTACTCCGTGGTGCGGTGGACCAGGACGGCCCGGGGCGCGAGGCTCATGCCGGCGGCTCCTGCCCCGCTCCGAGCCGCGCGAGCAGTCCGGTCAGCACGTCCGGGGTGAGGGTCACGCTGTCGATGCGGGGCAGGTTCTCGGCGAGGCGGGTGCCGGTCAGGGCGTGCAGGGTCGCCACGTCGGCCTCGCCGTGCACCCGCAGCCAGGCCGCCTGTGCCGCGGCGCGGGCCTCGCCCGCCTCGCGGGCGGCCTCGGCCTGGGCCCGGGCGAGCCGGACCGCCCGGTCGGCCTCGGCGCCGACCCGGACCGCGTCGGCGGCCGCCTGCTCCTCCGCCTCGCGCCGGGTGTTGGCTCCGCGTTGTTCGACCAACTGCTCCTCCCGCCGGGCCAGTTCGATCTGGCTGGCCAGTTCGTTCTCGGCGATGGCGCGCTCCCGCTCCACGGCGACCGCGCGTCGCTCGTAGGTGGCGCGGTCCGCCTCCTGCTGGATCAGTTCGCGGGCGGGGGTGCGCAGCGCGCGCTCCACCTCCGGTTCGGGCCGCAGCGCCATCACGCGGACGGCGACGACCTCGATCCCGGTGGCGGGCAGCCGCGGTTCCCCGCCGAGGCCCCGGGTGACGCGCTCGCGCACGGCGGGCACGCCGTCGGCGAGGGCCGCGGCCAGCGGGGTGCGGGCGAGCACGTCGAGGGCGTGCTGCTGGGCGCTCTCGGTCAGGAGTGTGGCGAGCTGTTCCAGCGGGGCGCCGCGCCATACGCCGGAGTCGGGGTCGACGGAGAAGTCGAGCCGCTCGGCGGCGACGGCGGGGTCGGCGATCCGGTAGGTGACCGTGGCCTGCACGGCCACGTCCTGGAAGTCGGCGGTGCGGGCGTGGAAGGTCATCGCCAACTCCCGGTCGTCGACCGGCACTTCGGAGAGCGCGGCGGTCAGCGGCCGGAACCAGAAGCTCAGTCCCGCGCCGTCGTGGGCGAGCTGCCCCGAGCGGTGGTGGCGGACATGGGACGTGGGCGCGGCCCGCAGATGGCGCCAGCCGAAGCGCTTGGTGATGTCGGCCATGAGGCCCCCCTGACGGTCTGGATTAAAGTCAGTAAGACTTTAAATATCCTCCCGCTTGTCGTCAAGGGGACGACAAGAGAGGGCGGGCCGGTGCCGTCCGGCGGCCGCGCCCCGGCTTGCTACGCTGCGCATGCCTTCCGTGGGGGAAGCCGGTGCGAATCCGGCGCTGTCCCGCAACGGTGTGCGCGGCCCTCTTGAGCCGCGTGAGTCCGATCACCCACGGCAGGTTGCCACCCGTCAACCGCTCGCCGTGGACTGCGAGCAGGGACCCCAGAGCCTCCGGGCCGTCCTGGCGCCCTGCACGTTCCGCCGGCGACACCAGCCCGCAGGATGTGCGCCCGCCTTGACCGCCGCTCTCACCGCCCCCGCGCCTGCCGTGCGCGGCCGCATACCCACCGGCCCGCTCGCGGCCGGGCTCGCCGTCGTCCTGCTCGTCTCCCTCGTCTGCGGGGTGGGCCTCGGCGCGACGGGTCTGGGCTGGGGGCGCGTCCTGCGGTTCCTGTGGGCGGGGTTGAGCGCACGCACCCTCGCCCCCGACGACGCGGCGGCCTACACCATCGTGTGGGAGATCCGCTTCCCGCGGGTCGTCCTCGCGGCCGTGGTCGGCGCCGGGCTCGCCGCGGTCGGCGTCGCGGTCCAGGCGCTCGTACGCAACGCGCTCGCCGACCCCTTCGTCCTCGGCATCTCCTCCGGCGCGGCCGTCGGCGCCAACGCGGTCATCCTGTTCGGCGCCCTCGCCGGGCTCGGCGTCTGGGCGCTCTCCTTCTCCGCCTTCCTCTCCGCCCTCCTCGCGACCCTCGTCGTCTACGCGGTCGCCCGCTCCCCGCTCGGACTCAGCCCGCTGCGGCTCGTCCTGACGGGCACGGCCCTCGCCTACGGGTTCCAGGCGGTCACCACCGTCATGGTCTTCGGCGCCGAACGAGGCGAGGCGGCGCGGGCGGCGATGATGTGGCTGCTCGGCAGCCTGGGCGGGGCGACCTGGCCGAAGGTGCCGCTCGCGGCCGCGACGGTGCTGGCGGGCTGGGTCTGGCTCCGGCTGCGGGCCGGCGCCCTGGACGCGCTGTCGATGGGGGACGAGACGGCGGCGGCGCTGGGCGTCCCGCCGGACCGGCTGCGGCGGGAACTGTTCGTGGTGACCGCGGCGGTGACGGGCACGGTCGTCGCGGTCAGCGGGGCGATCGGCTTCATCGGCCTGATGGTCCCCCACCTCGCACGCCTGCTCGTGGGCGCCTCGCACGCGCGCGTCCTGGCCGTCGCACCGCTCGCCGGAGCGGTGCTGCTCGTCTGGGCCGACCTGCTGTCGCGGGTGCTGCTCGCTCCGACGGAACTGCCCGTGGGCGTGGTCACCGCGGCCCTCGGTGTGCCGATGTTCCTGCTGCTCATGCGGCGCGGCCCGCATGCCCTCACGGGCCGCTGACCCGCGCGGGCGCACCACTCACGGACACACACGTGTCGGCGTTCGTACCGGCGAAGGACCCGTACCGGCCATGGACTCGTACCGGCGAAGGATTCGTACCGGAGAAGAAGGAGGAGACGTGCGGCTCGACGTCGAAGGCGTGTCGGTCGAGGTGGCGGGGGCGCGGCTGGTCGACGAGGTCACCCTCGACGCGCCCGCCGGCACCTTCGTGGGGCTCGTCGGGCCCAACGGCAGCGGGAAGTCGACCCTGTTGCGGTGCGTGTACCGGGCGCGTCGGCCCGACGCCGGACGCGTCAGGGTCGCAAGCGAGGACGTCCACGGCATGGCGCCGCGGGCCGCGGCGCGGGTGCTCGCCGCGCTGCCGCAGGAGACCGCGGCCGAGTTCGACTTCACCGCCGCCGAGGTCGTCGCGATGGGGCGCCTGCCGCACCTCGACCGCGAGGCCGCCCGCGACCGGCACGTCTGCCACCGCGCGATGGAGCGGGCGGGCGTGGCGCACCTTGCCGCGCGGGGCTTCCACTCCCTGTCCGGCGGTGAGAAGCAGCGGGTACTCATCGCCCGCGCGCTCGCCCAGGAGCCGCGGGTCCTCGTCCTGGACGAGCCCACCAACCACCTCGACATCGCCCACCAGCTCGACGTGTTGCGCCGGGTGCGGGCCAGCGGCCCGACCGTGCTCGCGGCCCTCCACGACCTGAACCTCGCCGCCGCCCACTGCGACCGGCTGCACGTGCTGGACCGCGGCCGGGTCGTCGCGTCGGGCGCGCCGGACGAGGTCCTCTCCCCGCGGCTGCTCGCCGACGTCTTCGGCGTCCGAGCCCACCGGGTGCGCCATCCCGAGACCGGCGCCACCCAGTTCCTCTTCGACCCCCTGCGTCCCTGACGCCCCTTCCCGAAAGGCCCGCCGTGCGCACCCTCCTGCCCTCCGCCTCCCTCGGCCTCGCCGCCGTCCTCACCCTGACCGGCTGCGGCGCGCAGGTCGCCTCCGACGACAAGGCCGCGAAGGCGCGGGCGGTGACCGTCTCCAACTGCGGCGAGAAGGTCACCTACGACACCCGCCCCCGGCGGGTCGTCACCAACGACGTGGGCATCACCGAGCTGATGTTCGCGCTCGGCCTCGAGGACCGGATGGCGGGGTACGTCATGCCCGCGGACAAGGGGTCCCTCGACGGCCTGCCGTACCGGGACGCCTACGACAAGGTGAAGTGGCTGTCCAAGGACCGCGTCACCAAGGAGATCGCCCTCGCCGCCCACGCCGACCTCGTCTTCGCCGGCTGGAACTACGGCTTCAACGAGAACGCGCTGACCCCGGACGAGCTGCACGCGGCGGGCATCGACACGTATCTGCTCACCGAATCCTGCCGCAACGCCCGCACCGGCACCTCGCGCGGCATCATGCCGCCGCTCGACGCGCTTTACACCGATCTGGAGAACCTCGGCAAGATCTTCGGCGTCGAGGACCGCGCCCGCAGCCTCGTCAAGCAGTACAAGGCGACGGTCGCCGGCGTCCGCGCGAAGGCCCCGCACGGGGCGGACAAGCCCTCGGTCTTCCTCTACGACAGCGGCCAGGACCAGCCGTTCACCTCGGGCCGCTACGCCGCGCCCGAGCAGATCATCAGCGAGGCCGGGGGCGTCAACCTCCTGCACGACCTCAAGGACTCGTGGACCACGGTCGGCTGGGAGACGGTCGTCGAGCGGGACCCGGACGTCATCGTCATCAACGACTACGGCTCGACGAGCGCGGAACAGAAGAAGAAGTTCCTGCTCTCCTACCCGCCGCTGCGCAACGTCTCCGCGATCAAGAACCGGCGGATCCACACCCTGGACTACGCGGATCTCGTCGAGAGCCCCCGCAACCCCTCGGCGATCGAACGGCTCGGTGCCTACCTGCGCGCGGGCACCGACCCGTCCTGACGGGCCAGGGGGCCACCGCCCCTACTGCACCGCCCCGTCCGGAATGCAGACGTACCCCGCGCCCCAGGCGTTCCGCTCGACGTGGTCGGCCTCCGCCGAGCGCAGGCAGAAGAGCCACGCCTCACGGTAGGAGGGGTCCGTCAGGATGGGCTCCCGCTCGGCGCCGCCGGTGCCCTGCAGGCTGTCGTACGCCTCGTCCGACAGCACGACCGTGCCCGGAGCGGCGGGCGCGGGATCGGCGGCCAGGGCCGGAGCGGACCAGGCGGCGGACGCGGCGAGCACGATGGCGGCGGCGCCGGCGGCGCCGGCGGCGGTACGGATGCGCATGGGGGTTCTCCCGGGTCTTACGAGGTCGGGGACCGGCCGACCTCGGTGAGGTCGTCGACGCGTGCTGCCGCGCCGGCCGGTCATCGCCTGCTCAACCCTTCGACTCCGCCCTTGGTCACGGCCCGGCCGTGGCGAGGTCGTCCTCACCCTCCCGGCCCGCCGCCGCGCCGCGCGCGTCCGGGACGGAGCAGGCCGCGTCCTGCTCCGGCAGGACCGCCCGCACGGGTCCGCGCTCATGGGCGTGGAACAGCGTGCGCAGCGCCGCGGTCAACTGCGCCGCCGTGTCCTCGTCGAGCGGCGCGAGGAAGGCGGCCTCGGCCTCGACGCGGGCCTCGTCGGCCTCGCGCAGACAGGCGGCACCGGTCTCGGTGAGGGTCACCACGTTCCGCCGGCGGTCCCGGGCGCTGCGGCGGCGCGCGACCAGACCCTTGCCCTCCAGCGCGTCGATGACGGCGACCATCGTCGTGCGGTCGAGGCCGATCGCCGACGCCAGCTCGTTCTGCGACCGCTCGGTGCCGTCCTCCGCGATCACGGAGAGCACGCCCAGTTCCTTCGGGTGCACGTCGTAGGGGGCCAGCGCCTCGCCCAGCAGGCCCGACAGGCGCAGATAGGCGTGCTTCACCAGGAAACCGAGCCGATGGGTGAGCAGGTCGGCCAGCCCGACTTCTTCCGTCATGCCTGATAGCGTATCCTCTACCTGATAATCAGTACTACTGACGATCCTCCGTACATCCGGACAGACACTCGAAGAACGAAGGCGCGCGCAGCGATCAGCGCATCTCACGGACCGGCCGGCTGACCCCGGGTACGCGGTCGTCCCGCCGGGGCACCGACGCCCCGGCCACCCTCTTCGCAGCAGGCGCCGCACCCGCGGGCCGGAGCAGACCATCCGGCTCCGGCCCGTCCCGCGTGGCGCGGCCCACCTCGAAACTCTCGGCACACTCTCGGCAAGGAAGCGACGTCCTCGACATGAGCGACTCCATATCCACCGGCGCCACGCGGACGGCGCCGGCCTCCCACTCCCCCGCGGCGGAGGCACCCGACCCCCGGCGCTGGTGGGGGCTGGTCATCATCGCCCTGGCCCAGCTCATGGTGGTGCTGGACGCGACCATCGTGAACATCGCGCTGCCGTCGGCCCAGACCGACCTGGGCATGTCGGACGGCAACCGCCAGTGGGTGATCACCGCCTACACCCTGGCCTTCGGCGGCCTGCTGCTGCTCGGCGGCCGCGTCGCCGACCTCGTCGGCCGCAAGCGCACGTTCATGATCGGTCTGATCGGCTTCGCCCTCGCCTCGGCGGTCGGCGGCGCCGCGAGCGGCTCCGGCATGCTCTTCACGGCCCGCGCCGCGCAGGGCGTGTTCGGCGCGCTGCTCGCGCCGTCCGCGCTGTCGCTGATGACGACGACGTTCACCGACCCGCGCGAGCGCGGCAAGGCCTTCGGCATCTACGGTGCGCTGGCGGGCGCGGGCGGCGCCGTCGGCCTGCTCCTCGGCGGCGTGCTCACCTCGTACCTGAACTGGCGCTGGTGCCTGTACGTGAACATCCCGATCGCCATCGTCGCGGTCATCGGCGCCAAGATCCTGCTGCACGACCGTCCGGGCCACAAGGACGTCCGGCTCGACGTGCCCGGCGTCATCCTGGGCTGCGGCGGTCTGGTCGCCATCGTGTACGGCTTCTCCGAGGCGGAGCCGCGCGGCTGGAGCGACTCGCTGGTCATCTCGCTGCTCGTCGGCGGCGTCGTGGCGCTCGTGGCGTTCGTCCTGTGGCAGGGCCGCGCGAAGTCGCCGCTGCTGCCGCTGCACATCCTGCGGGACCGCAACCGCGCTGGCTGCTTCCTCACGATGGGCCTCGCCACGATCGGCATGTTCGGCCTGTTCCTGTTCATGACGTACTACCTCCAGGGCATCCTGGGGTACTCCCCCGTCAAGACGGGCCTCGCCTTCCTGCCGATGTCGGTCGCGATCATCGTCGGCTCGACGCAGATCTCCGCCCGGCTGCTGCCCCGCGTCCAGGCCCGCGCCCTGATGGTGCCGGGCATGCTGCTCGCCGCCTGCGGCCTGCTGATCCTGACGCAGCTCGACGTCGACTCCGCGTACGCCACGCACGTCCTGCCCGCCGAGCTCATCATGGGCCTCGGCATGGGCCTGACCTTCATGCCGGTCTTCTCCACGGCCACCCAGGGCGTGCGCCCGCAGGACGCCGGCGTCACCTCGGCCATGGTCAACACCTCGCAGCAGGTGGGCGGTTCACTGGGCACGGCCCTGCTGAACACCATCGCGACCTCGGCCACTTCGACGTACATCGCGAGCCACCTCGGCGACCCGTCGAAGAAGGCTCAGGTCGTCGCCTCCGGCGTGGTCCACGGCTACACCCACGCCATCGGCTACGCGGTCGTCGCCATGCTGCTCGCCGGCTGCGCCGCGGGCCTCCTGGTCAACGCGAAGCCGACCCGCCACGCGCACTGACACCCCGCGCGGGCGTCCGTGACAGCAGGGCCCGTACGACCGACCGGTCGTACGGGCCCTTCGCGTGCGTGGGCGCACGGTCCGCGGATCGGCCCTCGCTCGAAGAACACAGAAGACGGTGCATCCGCGGCGGGACCCGGGCCGGAAGAGTGAGAAGAGATGGCCGGCCCTGACCCTGCTCGCCGTCTCCACCGCTGTCGGTGGCGGCGGACGCCTGCACGCTCCGTCGCCACCGACTCCCCCTCGGGGACCACGACGTCCGGGCCCGGCCCCGCCCTACGTCACCAGGAGGACTTGGTCACCCCGGGCAGGAACCCCGCGTGCGCCTGTTCGCGCATCCGCACCCGGGAGAGCCCGAACTTGCGCAGGTGACCGCGCGGGCGGCCGTCCACACTGTCCCGGTTGCGGAGCCTGGTGGGGCTCGCGTCCCGCGGCTGGCGGCTCAACTCGCGGCGCGCGGCACCTCGTTCGGCCTCGGTCGCGTCCGGACGCCGGAGGATCTCCTTCAGCTCGGCGCGGCGGGCGGCGTAGCGCCGCACGATCTCCTTGCGCCGCTCATTCTTGACGATCTTGCTCTGCTTGGCCATCAGACGCGTCCTCCGCGGGCACGGACGCGCGCGACGGCGGCCTCGACGCCGATGACGTCGACCGTCTTGATCGCCCGGGCACTGAGGGTGAGGCGCACGTGCCGCCCCTCGCTCGGCAGCCAGTACCGCTTGGTCTGGATGTTCGGGTCGAAGCGGCGCGAGGTCCGGCGGTGCGAATGGGAGATCTTGTTGCCGAATCCCGGCTGTGCGCCGGTCAGTTGGCAGTGAGCGGACATGTGGTTCGGGCTCCTTCCGCAGGGGGCGACCCCTTGTTGATAATGAAAACCGTTGTCGTATGCTACCCCTCATGGACAGACCGACGACATCCGCTCCCCCCTTCGCGGTCCCCGGCGTCCGCGACCGCCACCATGACCGGAAGGAACACCGATGAACCGCTACGAAGCACTGACCGTGGTCCTGGTCGCCGGGCTGCACGCGGACGCCCGCCGCGCGACCGTCCGGCGCCTGCTGCGGGACGTGCCCGACACGGTGGTCCTCCACCACGACCTGTCGCAGGCGCCCGCGGGCTCGGTGCTGCGGACCGTCCGCGACGCCGACCACCTCCTGTCCTCCGACCGGGTCCCGCTGGTCGACGACTGCGCCTGCTGCGCGCTGCGCGAGGACCTGCTGCCGGAGCTGCGGCGGCTGGCGGCCGACGGCGGCACCAGGCTGGCCGTGGTCGAGCTGTGGGAGTCCGTGGAACCCCGCACCATGGCCGAGATCGTGGCCGCGCACACGGCGGAGGACCTGCGGCTGGGCGGCGTCGTCACCGCCGTCGATCCCGCCCTGGTCCTGGACTGCCTGGGCAACGGCGACGACCTCGCGGACGCGGGGCTCGCGGCAGCGGCCACCGACCGGCGGACGGTGGCGGACACCTTCGCCCGGCAGCTGGAGTACCCCACGCTCCTGGCGCTCGCCGACGACGGTTCGGCGGACCGCACCGACCTGGCCCTGCTCAGCCAGTTGCACCCGACGGCCCGTCAGATCGACGTGGACGCACCGGACCTGGCCGAGGCGGTCTTCGCGGGCTTCGACGTGGAGGCCGCCGCGGCGGCGACGCATCCGGCGTGTGCCCGGCTCCCGCAGGCGGCGGACGAGGCGGGGGTCGCCACCCTCGTCTGGGAGGCCCGGCGCCCGTTCCACCCGGGACGCCTGTACGAGGCGCTGGAGGACCTGTGCTGTGCCGCGGCGCGCAGCCGGGGGCGGTTCTGGCTGGCGGACCGGCCGGACACCCTGCTGTCCTGGGACGCCGCGGGCGGTGGACTGGCCGTGGAGGGGGCGGGCCCGTGGCTCGCCGCGCTGCCCGACGCGGCCTGGGACCTCGTCCCGCCGGTGCGCCGGGCCGCCGCGTCACTGGACTGGGCCCCCGAGCACGGCGATCGCTGCCAGCGGCTCGTCTTCACCTCGCCCGGCCTGGACGGCGACGGGATCGCCGGGCTGCTGCGGTCCTGCCTGCTCACCGATGCGGAGCTGGCCGCGGGGGCCGAGGCCTGGAAGACGTACCCCGCCCCCTTCGACCAGTTCCTCGACCCGGTCCCCTGACCGGGCGGCGCCCTCCCTCCTGATCCACCCCCATCTCGACCCGGATCGCCGAACCCGCCCTCCCACCCTCTATGGGCCGCGTGCACCGCTGCCGGGCCCGCCGAACGGAGTCACCATGGCCGTACCCAAGCGCAAGACGTCGCGCAGCAACACCCGTCACCGGCGGGCCCGGTGGAAGGCGTCGGCGCCCTCCCTGGTGCCGGTGACCCTGGACGGTGTCGCGCACCTCGTTCCCCAGCACCTCGTCCCCGCCTTCCGACGGGGTCTGCTGCGACCCGGGGAATGATCCGGCGGTCCGGATGTGTAGCGGGTGCGGCGCGGGGCACCCGGACGGAGCGCAGGCCCGTGCAACGCCCCCCGTCCATGGGTCTGCCAGTGGCCCGGGCGGGCGGTTCCCCGGTCGGTGGTCCAGTGGCCGCCCGCCCCGCCACACTTCCTCACCAGAACGGTGGCGGGGCCCCGCGCCCCTTCCCTTCGGACGACGGTCGGCCGAGCCAGGCCCCCGTGCGGGAAGTGCGTTCGGGTCAGCCTTCGTCCCGCTCCACCGGCAGCCACAGCTCCGCGTCGGCCTCGGCCCCGTCGGGGGACATGCGGGTCCGCAGGATCTCGGGGCCGGGGCGGCTGCGGTACGGGTTGGACGGGAACCACTCGGTGAACACGTCCCGCCACAGCTCCTGGATGGCCCGCGGCGCCGGTCCGGAGGTCGTGAAGACCGCCCAGGTGCCGGCCGGGACCGGCAGGACCGTGGTGCCGGGCGGGGCGGGGGCCGAGGTGATCACCCCGTGGTAGTAGTCGAGTTCGGTGCCTTCGGCCCGGCTCGGGTCCAGGTCGTCGCAGACCGCGACGGTCCCCTGCGGCTCCTGGTCCGACAACTTCTCCAGTTCTTCGCGAAGTCCTCGGTCGATCCCCCGGACGAAGTCGATGATGGCCTGGTTCGGTCCCGCGTGCACCAACGGCACCCGGGCCTTGAGCCCGACCACCCTGAACTTGGGCCTGTCCACGACGCGATACCGCATACTGCTGCTCCCTTCGACGGTGAGACGGAAGGTCAGCCGGGGCTGGGAGACGAGTGCGGCACCCGTGCGCCGGGCCTCGCCGGGTCCCACGCCGTGCATGGCGCGGAACGCCCGGGCGAACGCCTCGCCCGAGCCGTACCCGTACCGCACCGCGATCTCCAGCAGCGGCACCCGCCCCGCCAGTACGTCGGCGCCTGCCACGGTGAGCCGGCGGCGCCGGACGTACTCGGACAGCGGCAGGCCCGCGAGCGCGGAGAACATCCGGCGCAGGTGGTACTCGGAGGTGGCGGCGACGCGCGCCATCTCGCCCACGTCGACCTCCTGATCCAGGCGGCTCTCGACGTACTCCAGGGCCTGGTTGAGGCGCTCCAGCATGTGCCCGGTCCCTTCCTTTCGACGGTCACCACGCTAGGCGGCGGGCGGCGGCCGGACCCGACATCTGGTGCCCGATCGGATCGGGTACGGCGGCTGTTCCCTGCGCCGGCTCCTCAGGCGGCCCCGTCGGCCCGGACTTCGGTGTTCTGCCCGACGTGCAGCAGCCAGGCCCCGTCCGGCTGCTTGGTCATGACGTAGAGCGGGGAGCCCTCGGTGTCGCCGTCCGCCGCGTGGTAGACCTGCCGCACCTTGACGGCTGCCACGTCCGGCCGTAGGAACCGCGTGTGCACGGCCGTGTACGTGACCTCGCCGTCCCAGCTCGCCCGGGGCAGGACGGCGCGGGTGAACGCGGCGATCGCGTCGTGCCCGACGAGGACCTTGCCGTGGGCGGTGGTCCAGAGCGCGTCGGGGTGGAAGAGCGCGAGGAACCCCTCGGTGTCCTTGGCGCGCTGGGTGCGTTCGACGGCTGCCACGACCTGTTCGATGGCCTTGATGTCTGCGGCTTCGGTGTTCATGCCGTGCACCCTGGTGCCTCAAGTCCGCTTGAGGTCAAGGTCGCGGGCCGCCGGTCGGCGCAGACGTGGGGCGCATGCCGTGAGGGGCCCGCCCGGATCGGCCGGGCGGGCCCCTCACATGTGTTCGTCATCCGTGCCGGGCACCGCGGGCCGGCGGTCCCGCGCGTACGGTCGGGCCGGTCAGTCCCGGTCCGTGTGCCGGCGCAGGACCTTGCGGTCGGTCGCGTCGATGTCGTAGGTCGTCTTGTTCCAGTCCTTCGTGGTGACGACGTCGACGGACCACATCGGCCCGCCCTGGTCGGTGTCGTCGAGCTCGACGGACGTGACGGTTCCGTCGGTCTTCTCCGTCGCGGTGTCCGCGGCCTGCTGCGGGGTCACCATGGCCTTGGTCAGCCAGCCGGCGAGTTCCTTCTTGTCGTCGCTGTCCTGGTCCGCCTCCGTCCGGGGCCGGCCCGCCTCGCCGGTGACCGCGTCGACGCGGACGGCGCTCTCCGTGCCGTCGTCCGTGGCGACCTTGGCGTCCCAACCGGGCTTGCCGGAGGGGCCCTTGAGTTCGATGGAGACCGGCTTCGAACCGCTGACGGCCTGCACCGCCGCGGTCATCGCCTTGTCGTAGCCGACCTTGGCCCGGGGCACGAGCGCCTTCCGCTCGGCCTGGTCCTCGGTGAGCCCGCCCGCCGACGTGGAGGGCGAGGCCGCCCCTGAGGGCGTCGCGGACGCCTGCGCGCTCCCGGAGGCCTCGTCCTTCTTGGCACCGTCGTCACCGTCGTTGCCGCACCCCATGAGCAACGCTCCGGCGGCGGCCACCGCGCAGACGGCGCCGATGCCGCGCAGGACCGTCGGACGCCGGCGGACGGGGAGGGATTTGTTCTGTTCTGTACGCATGTCGACACGTTACGGCGCCGCTCTCCCCCGGCCGGGCCGCCGCGCCCGGCACCGGCCTCCGCAGGCCCGGGAACCGGCGGCCGACGGGACGGCGTCCATCCCGGCATGCAAGACCGATACGTGTATCTGGCCCGGCACGGCGAGGCCACGTCCGAAGAGGGCGGGCTCACCGAGGCCGGACGGCGCCAGGCCGAACTGCTCGGCAGGCGGCTGCGCGGCGTACCGCTCTCGGCGGTCCACCACGGTCCGCTGCCCCGGGCCGCGCAGACGGCCCGGCTCGTCGCGGAGCAGCTCGACGGGGTGCGGCCGCATGCGTGCGAGGCGGCCGGGGACTATGTGCCCTACGTGCCGGAGCGGGACGAGCTGCCGGCGCAGGCCGCCGACTGGGTGGGGGCTCGTCTGGCCGCGGTCTCGGCCCAAGAGCGGGCGCAGGGCGCCGCGTTGGCGCACCGCGCACTCGCGTCCTTCACCGGCCCGGCCCGCGAGGGGGACGCGCCCCGGCACGAACTGGTCGTCACCCACGCCTTCCTCGTGGCCTGGCTGGTCCGCGCCGCGCTGGACGCACCGCCCTGGCGCTGGACGGGACTGACCGCCGGCAACGCGGCCCTGACCGTCCTCCACTATCCGGCGTCCCGGCCGGCCGGCGTCCTCGTGCACAACGACATGAGCCACCTCCCGCAGGAGCTGCGCTGGACCGGATTCCCCGACCGCTTCCGGGAGTTCGTACCGCCACCGCGGGGCGCGGGCCGCGCGGGCCCGACGGCTCCGGCGGGGACCGTCCCGGTGGCGCCGACCGGGTGAAAGCGGCCCGGCCGGGAATAGCGCGCGTCACAGGAGGTTGATCACACCATGACTTCCACGGCGCACGAGACATTCGGACGGATCGGCATCTGGAGCGGTGCCCTCAACGCGGGGCGCGCACGGGACACCGCGCACCGCGACTCCCTCGCGGAAGCGGTCGCCGAACTGGACGAACTGGGGTACGGGACGCTGTGGCTCGGCGCGAGCCCCGCACCCTCCGACGCCGCGGCCGCCCTCGCCGCCACCCGCAGGATCACGGTGGCGACCGGCATCCTGAGCATCTGGGACCACACCGCCCAGACGGTCGCCGAGCGGATCGGGGCCCTGACGGACAAGGAACGCGAGCGGTTCGTGCTCGGCCTGGGCGTCAGCCACGGGCCCATCGTGCAGGGGTACGCGAAGCCCTACAGCAAGATGGTGGAGTACCTCGACGCGCTGGACGCCGCCGCGCCTCCGGTGGCTGCCGGACGCCGCGTCCTGGCCGCGCTCGGCCCCAAGATGCTCGACCTCGCCGCGCACCGCGCCCTGGGCGCCCACCCGTATCTGGTGACGGCCGGGCACACGGCTCAGGCACGTGCGGCGCTGGGGTCCGGGGCCGTGCTCGCCCCGGAGGTGACCGTGGTGCTGGACGAGGACGCCGAGCGGGCCCGCACCACCGCCCGCGCCACGCTGGCCCGGTATCTGCGGCTGCCGAACTACACGGACAACCTGCTGCGGCTGGGCTTCACCGAGAGCGACCTCCAGGAGGGGGGCAGCGTACGGCTGCTGGACGCCCTCTTCGCCATGGGCGACGCCGAGCAGGTCAGGGCACGCGTGCAGGAGTACGTCGACGCGGGCGCGGACCACGTCGCCCTGCAGGTGCTGCCGCCCGCCGAGCACGGTGACGCGCTGCCGCGGGAGCAGTGGCGCGTCCTTGCGGAGGTCTTCGCCGACCAGCTGTAGCGCGTACCCGACGAAGCGCCCCCCACTTCGACGAGGAGTGGGCGTACCACACGAAGCGGCCCCCCACTCCGACGAGGAGTGGGAGGCCGCTTCCTGGGACTCGGGCCCGCAGGCGCGATCGGAGCCAGCTAGGGCGTGTTTTGAAAGTCCCGCCTGCCCCGCGACGCCCGGCACGCACGCTCGCGGCGTTGCCGAAGCGCCCGAATAGCTCCGCTATTAGGAC